>JAVIYP010000010.1:0-61409 GCA_031323845.1 Bacteroidales bacterium
ACAAAATGAAGATGTACAGGAGGAACCGCTTCGCTTTCCCATGAATTTTTTTCATGCGTCTGTGTGTAATTTCGCATAAAAAAAATTCATGTATATTTGTTGTTCATCATAAAGCTTTAAGAAGATGCACATAGCCATTGCCGGAAACATCGGTTCGGGAAAAACAACGTTGACGAGGCTGCTGTCAAAACATTACGGATGGGAGCCCCACTACGAGGATGTGGATACCAACCCCTACCTGAATAACTTTTATGAGGACATGCAGCGCTGGTCGTTTAATCTTCAGATTTATTTTCTTAACAGCAGGTTCAGGCAGGTCGTTGATATCCGCAAAAAAAACATCAAGGTTATCCAGGACAGGACCATTTATGAAGATGCCTATATTTTTGCACCCAACCTTCATTCCATGGGGCTGATGTCGTCAAGGGATTTTGACAATTATACCAGCCTGTTTGAACTGATGAGCTCATTCATTCAACCGCCCGACCTTCTTATATACTTAAAAGCCAGTGTTCCGACCCTTGTAAATCAGATCCAGAAAAGAGGCCGGGATTATGAAAACTCTATCCGGCTTGATTATCTAAAGAAGCTTAACGAACGTTACGAAGAGTGGATAGATGGGTACAAGTCGGGCAACTTGCTGATTATTAATGTAGATGAGATAAAGTTCGATGAACGCCAGGAGGATCTTGGGAAAGTGATACAAAAGATTGATGCCGAGATTCACGGCTTATTCTGAATCGACAACCACTCCATTTTTCATAACTTTTATGAAGTTTATCGGCATTATTCCGGCACGTTTTGCATCGGGCAGGTTTCCCGGAAAGCCCCTTGTTGACATCCGGGGTAAGACCATGATACAGCGTGTTTACGAACAGGCTCTTAAATGTTCGCTGCTGGATGAACTGGCCGTAGCTACTGATGATCGCCGCATTTTCGATCATGTCAGCTCTTTCGGGAAGGTGTTCATGACTAAAGCGGAACACCAAAGCGGCACAGATCGATGCCTTGAAGCCTATGACATCCTCAACTCAGAAGGAATGTACAGTGACACCGATGCCCTTCTGAATATTCAAGGCGACGAGCCCTTTATCTCTCCGGATCAAATTGCCCTTGTGGTGCACGGACTTACAGATAAAAACCGGGGTATTGTCACCCTGAAAAAAAGCGTCCGGGAAGCCCATGTTTTTCACGACCCGAATGTTGTAAAAGTTGTGTGTGCGGCAAACAGGAAAGCCCTCTACTTCAGCAGGGCACCAATACCCCTGAGCCGCGATGAAAGTCGCGTCGCACAGCAGCATGATTCCATTCTGGGTTACAAACACATTGGGCTGTACGGGTTTCGCATCAGCACACTGCGTGCAGTGTCAGCGCTGCCAAAAGGCAAGCTGGAGGCCACCGAATCGCTTGAGCAATTGCGCTGGCTCGAACACGGATATGATGTATATGTGGAGGAAACCGGTATCGATAGTTACGCCGTGGACACTCCCGAAGACATCAGCAAGCTGCCCGGATAAATGTTTTTTTGCACAAACAGGAGACTGACAGCAAAAAAAATTGTTTTATCAGAGTTTTTTTTTACCTTAGTAAGCTCAAATGAACTCTGTGCTAACTCGTCATCAATATTAAGTCTGTTTTTATGAATGTCGGAAAATACATCAGCGAGCTGTTATTTCATCATGAACGGGTCATACTCCCGGGCTTCGGAACATTCAGCAAAAAATACATGCCGGCGAAGTTCATCCCGGAAAAAAAAATCATTGAGCCTCCAGCTAAAGTCGTTGATTTCCGGAACGAACCCAAGATCGGAGACACTCCGCTTGTCGGATATATTGCCGAGAAGGAATCGCTGGATACCCAAGCAGTTACTGCCGCAATAAAAGCTTTTGTCAAAAACCTGGAACATGAAATGGAGGCAGGCAAAGTGGTGACATTAGAAAATATTGGCGTATTCTCGCGCGAAACCGACGGCAGTCTGAAGTTTGAACCCTCCCTGCACATCAACTACCTGGCCGAAGGCGCAGGGCAAAAAGCAGTAAAAACTCCTGAACAAAGCAACGTAGAAGAACCGGTCAAAGCAACACCGGAACCCCAAAAAACCAAAGATAACCAGACCACCCCGGACAGTACTCACCCCAAAAAACAGGAAGCTATGAAAGAACCCGTTAAAAAAGCCAGTGAAGAAAAAAACACACTTCCCCCAGCCCTGAAATGGGTCGTTTATGTTATTATACCCTTGCTGGTAGTGTTGATTGTTTTCTTTTTCAGCTTTAACTTCTTCTTCGGAGAAGAGGGCTTATTTAGGAAAACAGAAGAGGTCGCAAAAAAGGAAGTCATTGTTGAAGAAGTGGCAGAACCTGTTATAGAAGAGGTAGCAGAGGTAATAGAAGAACCCGAGATCATTGAACCCGTAAAGGAAGTTTTTGACCCAACCGTTATACCTCCCGGACCTGAACCGGGCAGACGGGTGTACTATATCGTGGTGGGCAGCTTCGAAAACATAAACAACGCCCAGAACCTTGCACTGAATCTGAGAAAAGAAGGCTTCGAACGGGCTAATGTGCTCGGTGTTACCCCTGCAGGATTTCACAGGACTTATGCAGGCTTTTATTACGATCTCCGGGAAGCTGAAGCGCAAAAAGAACTGCTGAAAGAAGACCTCAGAGAGATTGCCTGGATACTGCACCGTTAACGCAAAATCATTATTGCCGTTGTAAAGTGCCAAAGAATAAGCGCAAAAAGTTTGCAGAGATCAACGATTTCCCCAACGTTATCCAAGCACCCTGCAACCATGATGGCATCGTCCATTTCCCCCTGAAAGGAAGCTGGAACAGGGATTTTTTTGGCAACGACCACCCCCTGATGCTGGAAATCGGATGCGGTAAAGGTGAATATACCGTTGGACTGGGTCAGGCCTTTCCTCAACATAATTATATAGGTATAGATATTAAAGGCGACAGAATCTGGAAGGGAGCTAAAGATGCCCTGACTCTCGGTCTGAAAAACATTGCCTTTCTGCGCACACAGGTTGAAAAAATCAATTTATTCTTCGATCAGCGGGAGGTTTCGGGCATATGGCTTACCTTCCCGGACCCCCAGGAGAAAAAAATCCGTGAAAAAAAAAGACTGACCTCACCTCATTTTCTTGAAAAATACAAGAACATACTGATACCCGGAAGCCACATTCACCTCAAAACCGACAACAAAAAGCTCTACGAATACACCCTCTCGGTTATCAAAGAATACCAGCACACCATAATTACCGGCACCGACGACCTCTATTCCGGAAACGATATCAACGAACCCCTTCTGAAGGATATTCAAACCTATTACGAAAAAAAATTTCTTGAACAGGGCATGCCCATCCATTACCTGAAATTCACCCTTAATGAAAGCGCCTGACGATAAAACAACATTCTTTGACCGGGTGTATGCTGTGGTAAGGCAAATACCCAGGGGGCGTGTTACCTCATACGGGGCTATTGCTGCCTGCCTGGGCAGCAAAGGCAGCAGCAGGATGGTTGGATGGGCCATGAACCATTCGCACAGGGCCGACGCTTCACTGCCGGCACACCGCGTTGTGAACCGCCAGGGTGTGCTTACCGGAAAACACCATTTCGGAGGCAGCAACCTAATGCAACAGTTGCTTGAAAATGAAAAGGTTCAGGTTGAAGACGACAAAGTAGTTCACTTCGAAAAGCTATTCTGGGACCCCTCCGTTGAACTGAAATAAGCATCTTTTTATCCGGCATCATCCGTTGCATGTGTTGATTCAGAAAAAAATATTATTTTTACACAAACTAAATAAAGATAAAAACTTCAAATTTCAGACATATGTCAGACCAACAAGAATTAATCAGAAAAGTAGAAAACGTTATAGATCAGATACGTCCTTACTTGGAAGCTGATGGTGGAAACATCCGTTTCGACAGTCTTACTGAAGACAATGTTGTGATGGTGGAATTGCTTGGCGCCTGCGGTTCATGTCCCATGAGCCAGATGACGCTGAAAGCCGGTGTGGAGCAAGCGGTCAAAAAAGCTATACCGGAGATCAAGGCGGTTGAAGCCATAAATTAACTCCCGTCTGCTGCGGGCATTACAGAAAGCAGATTTACAAAAAGTTTTTCGCTTCGAGGGGCATTTCGCGACCTATGCCGAGGCATTTTGGTGAAACGCGCAGAATTGGCGGCGATTGTCGTCGTTTATATTCGCTGAGATGAAGCATCTTTTTCACCCGGATCACGGTTTCCTTGTCAAAGCCGGCCCTGATCATCTCTTCAGTCCCTTCCTGTTTTTCGAGCATACAGTACAAGAGTGCATCCAGCAAGGCATAATCCGGCAGGGAGTCGGTGTCTTTCTGATCCGGTTTCAGTTCGGCCGAAGGGGGTTTGGTGATACTGTTTTCCGGGATGATCTCTTCGTGTTCATTGATCAGTTTTGCCAGGCCATACACTTCTGTTTTATAGACGTCGCCAAGGACGGAGATACCGCCGCACATATCGCCGTAAAGCGTGCCGTAACCCACGGCGGCCTCACTTTTGTTTGAAGTATTCAGCAACATGTGTCCAAACTTATTCGAAAGGGCCATCAGCATAACGGCTCTCGCCCGTGCCTGGATGTTTTCTTCGGCAATGCCCGGTTTGGTGCTGGCAAACAAGGGTTCGAGGCTGTTTTCAAAGGAGCGGACCGCTTCGTTTATGGAAATGATGTCGTATGTAACGCCAAGTTTTTCGGCCAAAACCTTTGCATCCGTAACGGAGTGATCTGAGCTGTAGGGCCCCGGCAGCAGAACCGCCCAAACGTTTTCAGCACCAAGAGCATCAACGGCCAACACAAGCGTCACTGCCGAATCAATACCTCCCGACAAACCCAGTATGGCTTGTTTGACGCCTGTTTTTGCAAAATAATCGCGGATGCCCAATACCAGTCCATCGTAGATTAAGCGGATTTTTTCGTGATCACCGGGTGGAGGCAGCTGGGGAATAACCGGCAAACGCTCCAATCCGTCTGCCTCATAAACGGCAAATGCTTCGCGAAAAGCGGGCAGAGCACCTACCAGCTTTCCCTGTGCATTGCAAACGGCGGATGCCCCATCAAAAAGCAGGTCAGTCTGTCCTCCGACAAGGTTTACAGAAAACACGGGTATGTTATACATCCGGGCATTTTCGGCGATGATCTGATAACGTTGCGGCCGGTGGTTCCATGCAAAAGGTGACGCTGAAATATTGATCATCAGCTCCGGATGTTCTTTCATGAGCAAATCGGGAGGCGTTACGGGATACATTCCTTGCTGGTCAATATTCCAGATATCTTCACAAACCGTGATCGCTATTCGTTTTCCGGCAAAGTTTACGGTGCTGAATCGTTTGGCAGGTTCAAAATACCTGTATTCGTTAAAGACGTCATAGGTTGGAAGCAAGCCTTTGTGATAAACAAAATGAATGTCCCCTTCTGACAGCAGGAAGGCACTGTTGAACAGAGATTTACCTCCGGCCGAACGATTTCGTGACGGCCCGCCGATTATGGCTCCGATACCCTTACACTCCCCGGCTATCAGTTCAACATTCTGCATGCATGCATCAATAAAAGCCTCATCGTACAACAAATCCAAAGGAGGATATCCGCACACCGTAAGCTCAGGGAACACCACGAGATCGGCTTTCTGGTCCCGTGCCTGCCTGATTGCCTTCAGGATCTTGCCGCGGTTGTATTCAAAATTGCCTACATGCAGGTTAATCTGGGCTAAAGCGATACGCATAATACAGTTTTTTTGTATGGACGGACAGGAACGGGGTTGACGCCGGTCTGCTAAAACAGGATGCCCAGGGTCAGTTCCAGGTAGTGTCCGTTGGCGCTGGGAGTATAGGTAACGGCCGGATTTTCCTTTTCCAGGACGTTGCTGAAACCGTTATGAAAAGTGAGTCCGATCAGCAGGGAGGTCATGCCGCCAAAGTTATACTCAGCACCTGCACCGATCAACAGTCCGGCCCTGAGAAACCTGATCTCATCGGCAATATCTCTTTTGTCGTCAATAATATAGCCACCTCCCGGCAACGTGATCCTGTCGTCACCGATGGCGCTGGAGTTAAATCCAAGTCCCACACCGAACAAGCCAAAGTAGGTCGTGTAGCCCATTTCAAACGTGCTCAGCTTCAGGGCTACGGGAATTTCCAGGTAGCGGAGCCTGTGCTTTCGCTGTTTATCGGTGACGATTCCGTCATGGATATGATTGTATTTCAGCTTGCCACCCGTTTGCATAAAATTCAACCCGCTCCGGATCGCATAATTTTCTGCAAATTCATAATCAACAATAAGTCCGTATGCATATCCGACACCAACACCAATATTCTGATAGCCCCTTGTTTCCGTACGAAACCAGGAGATATTCGGACTGGCCTTCAATCCGAACCTGAAACCGAAATCTCCGGCAAACGCAGGTATTACTGCCAGCAGCAGTACAAAAAAAGCAGTTGGTTTTTTCATCTGTTTACAATAAAGTTTTACGTTTTGTCATTATTATGACGATGAAAGCGATATTTGCAAAACCGGGCATTTCATATTTCAAAGATAAACAAAGAAATTCAAGATGATCATTGATTCAAAAAAAAGAGCATTCAGGCAATTATTTATGCTTATCGTCATAACGGCTATCATAAAAGCTTGCTCCTTTTCCGACAGAAAACCTTTTTTCCAGGCAGACATTTCTGACATCCGGCTTGACACTATTATTGTCAGGCGTTACGAACAGGTGCTGTTTTCGCGCAATCCCTACATTCTGAAGGAAGAACTCATGCCCTACATGCATGACTACGCGTTATTCCTGGGTTCTCTGGCCGAAAACGACCGCCTCGTTCAACAACTGCACGACTTTGTCACTGACCACCACACCATTGACTTGTACCTTGACAGTCAAAACATAACAGAGTTCAATGAGGTCATCTATCCGCAACTTTTGCAGGCATTCCGCTATTACCTTTATCACTTCCCGGGTCATGAAATACCGCAATTATTCACCTATATCTCCGGCGTTGATTATATGCATCCGGTTAAATACGACGGGGAGCGGGTGATTATTGCCCTTGACGTCTACCTTGGTCCAAATTATCCCTTATATGACCGCCTGGGCATTCCGCGTTATTATTCGCGATGGATGATCCCGGAGAGCATCCTTGTTGATGTGGCCGGTGCTTTGGCCGACGAATTCCTTGCAGATGCCTCATCTGAAGCCGAAACCCTGCTGGAGCACATGATCATTGCCGGGAAAAGGCACTTTGTTATGGATTGTCTGCTCCCAAACGTTCATGACAGTCTTAAGATAAAATACACCGGCGACCACATGGAATGGATCGGACAGTATAAGGCCTATGCCTGGACATACAAGCTTGATAACGATCTGCTCTACACAACCGATATGAAGGTAATTCAGCAGTTCATCAGCACGGCTCCGTTCACATCTTCTTTTTCTTCGCAATCGGCACCAAGAACCGGCGTATGGATTGGCTGGCAAATCGTCCGGGAATTTATGAAACGCCACCCGGAAACAAGTCTTCAGGAGCTGCTAACAGAAACGGACGCACAAAAGATCCTGACGGCTTCAAGATACAGGCCCTGACCGGCAGGGTGTTAAAAGAAATAAAACTTGATTAAAAGATCAGACAAGGCTGCCGTCAAAGCCCTTATTGCAGAAACTGATCACTTCGAGCAGTTCTTCACGGCCCTGCTTTGTTTTACTGCTGCTTAGAATGGTCTGAGGCAAAGGGTCCCAATATTCGGCCAAAGCTTTATGGTAAGCAGCAACATGTTGCATGGTTTTTGTTTTGGAAAGCTTGTCGGATTTGGTGAACACGATCACGAACGGCAAACCCTTGCTGCCTGTCCAATACAAAAAATCCATGTCGTTTTTCTGCGGCGCATGGCGGATGTCAATCAAAATAAATGAACACAGCAGGTTTTTGCGCTGCATCATGTAGTTTTTGATGAGCGTATCCCACCGTAACCGCATGGATTTCGAAACTTTGGCGAAGCCATAACCCGGAAGGTCGCAGAGGTACCAGGACGCATTGATCAGGAAGTGGTTTATGAGCCTGGTTTTCCCCGGAGTACCTGAAGTCTTTGCAAGATCCTTGCTGCCGAGCAGCATATTGATGAGCGAGGATTTTCCAACATTTGACCGCCCCAGAAAGGCATATTCAGGGAAAGGCTCCCCTGGGCATTCCTTTAAGGATGCTGAACTTTTTATGAATTCTGCTGAGGATATAATCACATTCCCTTTTCCTTCTTGTAGGTTTCAACATGACGATGCGCCTTGGCCTCGTAAATGTCCCGGATGGTAATCATGATGCCTGTTTCTTCGACACCGCCAAATCCCTTATTGAAGGCAGTGCCAAATGTTCTCATGGTCGGACTGAGCCCCATGTAGGAGTTGAACAGCGGCGGGATGTTTTCCTTGCGTCGTCTGACTTTATTCGACAAAATCTTGTAGTTTTCTTCAAACGTCCGGCCGGTAAACACCTTTTCAAGTTCTTCAAAAGGGGTATTGATCTGTAAAGGTTCAAAGGGCATGATCAATTCGTCCTTGTCAGGGAAGAAACGTTGCATGAAATACAAAATCAGGTCGCGGGCGTATGGATCAAAATGCCGGTACATGGTAACCTTTCCAACAAAATAATTAAGCTGGGGATGGTCAACCACAAGACCTCCCAGCCCATCCCACAGATTGTCCAGCGAATAAATGCTCTTTCTGTTCTCACGCGAAGGCTGGTAGGCCGGTTGCACAAAAGAGCGACCCAGCTCAATAGTGTAAGGCAGGTAATGAGCAATGAACTCCGGCGAAAAGCGAAAGAGCTCTGCTGTGGCAATTTTAGGCGTCCCGTCAGGTTTTCTTGCCACTTCCCAGCAACACATATAACGATAACCTCCGACAATCTCCTGTTCGTCCGGATCCCATACGATCAACTGCTTGTAGGGTGTTTCGGCCGTATCAAACTCATCAATGTCGGCCCCCTTCCCCGTACCGCCACCCGCACTGCGAAAGGAAAGCTCTCTCAAACGCCCTATCTCACGCAGGGTGTGGGGAGCATTATGTCCATCCACAATATAAAGCTCGTTATTGGTGTTGTTTGTTTTGCGGAAAAATGTGTCGCTGTTCAGCTCCTTTTGTAACAATTCCCTGTCAACCGGCGGGATGATAGTTTGTTCAGTTTCCTTCATTTGCTTTCTCCTTCATATAGTCAGTTATTCTTCAGCAGAAAATTCCAGACGGCCTCCGGGCAGTGCGTACACATGTTCCTTCACTTTCTGTGCCCACTGCTGATGGCTCAGTTTTTTTGTGAAAACAGTATGAGCAATAGGTTTGCCAAAGGTAATGGTCAGCTTTTTGTTTTGCTGACGAAACATCTCATCAGGCAAATACAACATTTCCACATTCATTTTAATACCCAAACGCTTTCGCCAGTTGGCTAAATTATAGAAAAATGTTGAATTGCGACCCTCAATGTATACGGGAATTATGTCACGATTGTGCTGAACCGCTTTGCTGATGAAGGTTTTCTTCCATTCAAGATCTTTAATGACACCCCTTCTTTTTCTTGAAACAAGCCCCGCAGGAAAGATCAGTATCAAAATATCGGAAGCAAAATCCTCCTCCAAAGCCCTTACCATATCAATATTAGTGCGGCCGTGTTTGTTTACGGCAATAAAGAGGTCCTTCAAATTGTTCAGTTCAAGAAGAATATCATTGGAGATAAACTTCAGATCAGGCCGCTTCTTTCCTATTACATGCATGAGCGCCATACCATCCAAACCTCCCAGGGGATGGTTGGAAGCAACAATGAACCTTCCCGGGCCGGGAATATTTTCAGGATGAATAACTTCAATATCTAGGTCAAAATGGTCGATAAGCGCATATCTGACAAAGTCAAGGCCTCGAAGATCCTTCAACCTTACCATGGCCTCATTGATTTCGTC
Source organism: Bacteroidales bacterium (assembly GCA_031323845.1). Classification (GTDB taxonomy): domain Bacteria; phylum Bacteroidota; class Bacteroidia; order Bacteroidales; family UBA7960; genus PUPG01. The sequence continues at coordinate 9,967 of JAVIYP010000010.1, forward strand.
CTGGTGCACAATGCGCTCAAGATAACGGATCAAAGGCTTGGGAATAAGCCGGTAGGCTCTGCCGGCCTTTGACCTTAACACCCTGTCAACATTTACCAATTGAGGCTCAGTCCTGTCCATTTCTAAAAAATATTTTGAACCCCCAAATTTATAAAAAACAACGAAAACAGGTATAATGTTTTCTTCAGCACTGCAATAAACCGGCTGCCATGAAGCCTTGACTGGCTTTTGTGTAAAAAAATGGACAAAAGGCTGTGCAGGGCAATAAAATGCAAAACTCGCGCATTTATCTGTTTTTCAACAATATAGCGACATTATTCCTCGAATTGCATCCTGTCGGGAGCGAAAAAGTTATCAACAATGTGGGTAAAAGTGGTAAATTGTGGGAAATTAATTTATATATTTACACGGTCAAAACCAACGGAGCATTCAGATGAGACAGTTGTTAGGTGAATTTGATTGCAAGTTAGATGCCAAAGGTCGTTTCATGCTGCCTTCCGGTTTGAGGAAACAACTCACACCGGAAGACCAGGAGCGCTTCGTGGTGAATCGTGGTTTTGAAAAAAATCTGACGCTATATCCTGAAAGCGAATGGTTAAAGATATCAAAAGAATTGAATGCCTTGAATCTTTACAAGAAAAAACACCGTGAGTTTGTGCGGTATTTTTTCAGGGGTGCGACAGAACTCAGGCTCGACGCTGCCGGGCGGCTTTTGCTGCCGAAATCGCTGCTCGACTATGGGGGAATTGACAAAGAGATCGTTCTGTTTGCTTATGGGAACCGCATTGAGGTTTGGGCCCGGGAAGCTTATGAGGGTATGATGGCCAACGAGCCTGAAGACTTTTCTTCACTGGCTGAGGATGTGATGGGGAAGATCATGCAATCATCGGGAGGTGATGATGTACCATAAGGCTGTGATGGTGAATGAGGTCATTGAGGCCCTGTCTGTTAAAAAAGATGGTGTTTATGTTGATGCCACATTCGGAGGCGGCGGTCATGCCTCTGCCATCCTGACTTGTTTGGAAAATGGCCGCCTTGTTGCGTTTGACCAGGATGATGATGCATGCGGCAATGTTCCTGACGATGCCCGGCTGATCTTTGTGAATCAGAACTTCAGGTATCTTAAAAATTTCCTGAAATGGCATCAATGCATCCCTGTTGACGGCATCCTTGCCGATCTGGGTATTTCATCGCACCAGATTGACATGGCAGAGCGCGGCTTTTCGACCCGGTACGGCGGGCCGCTGGATATGAGGATGAACCGGAAGGCTGGCTTAACAGCCAGTAAGGTAATCAACACATACAGCGTTGAGCAGCTTACCACACTGTTCTCGGTATATGGTGAGCTGAGGAATGCCCGCAGAATCGCCCTGGCCATTGAGAGGCAACGCAGGGAGGAGCCCATTGAAACAACTGAACGGTTTACAGACCTGCTCAGGCCTTTGGTGCCAAGGGGGCGCGAAAGCAAATACTTTGCGCAGGCTTTTCAGGCACTGCGCATTGAGGTTAACGGCGAGATGGACGCTCTCAGGGAATTGCTAACGCAAAGCCTTGAGGTGTTGAAACAGGGAGGCAGGCTCGTGGTGATTTCATACCACTCGCTGGAGGACAGGCTGGTTAAGAATTTTATGAAGACGGGAAACTTTGAAGGAACTATCAGTAAGGATTTCTTTGGTCACTACAGTACGCCTTTAAAGATGCTCTCCAAAGCGATTACGGCTTCGGCCGAAGAGGTGTCTCAAAACAGCAGAGCAAGAAGCGCCCGCCTGAGGGTGGCTGAAAAACTATAAACGAAGAAGATGGCGAACCAATACAAAAAGAAAAAGAAAAAAAACAGCACAGGAGTCCCGGACGCCGGCAAGGCGGGCCGTTTTTTTTCGGATGTTCTTGATGGCAGCCTGTTAACCAGGAAAACATCATCAGACACGCTGCCTTTCATCATTTATTTGTCGGGGCTGGCACTGTTCCTGATATTCAACACGTATTACGCAGAAAAACAGGCCAGGGAGGTCGACCAGCTCAGGCGTGAACTGACGGAGCTGCGGGTCAACTACGTCAGCACCAAGTCACAATATATGCATCTGACGAACCGCTCGGAATTAGCCCAGAGGCTAAGCGACAGGGGTTTTATTGTACCACTGGAACCTCCGGGTCTCATTTACGATACCAGCAGAAGGGGAAGATTCTGGCGACGCCTATTCTGAAGCCCAATCAAACTGACAACCATTGAACCAAGATAGCAAAACAGCACCTGTAAACAAAATCACTCTGACGCCTTGGAGCCAAGAAATGACATATTGAAAAGGATGTTCCTGATCTATTTCATCATGGCAGTATTAGCCTTGCTGATTACGGGCAAGGTGCTGTACATTCAATTGGTTCAGGGTGATTACTGGAGGGATAAGGCACGGAGCACCACCATGCGATACGTGAGCATTGATGCGGTGAGAGGAGATATTTGTGCCGACGACGGTCGCTTAATGGCCACCAGCGTACCGGTGTACGAGATCAGGATGGACATGAGCCACCAGCTTGTTTCCGATGAATTGTTTTTTCAGCAGGTGGACTCGCTGGCCTTTTATCTGTCACGCTTGTTCCGCGACAGAACAACGGCACAGTACCGCAGTGCCCTGGTGCGCGCACGTCAGAACGAAGAGCGGTATTACCTGGTGAAGCGCAATGTAAGTTACAGCGAGCTGCAGCAGTTGCGCACCTTTCCGATATTCCGCCTCGGCCGCTTCAGGGGCGGTCTGATCATTGAAGAACGCACCCGCCGCGAGATGCCTTACCAGACAATGGCCGCGAGAACCATTGGCTATGAGCGTGAGGGTATTTATGTAGGACTGGAGGGAGCTTACCGCGAAGTTCTGGAGGGCCGGCAGGGAAAGCGACTCATGCAAAGAATTAGCGGTGGCGCCTGGATGCCCGTAAACGACCAACATGAAATACAGCCGTTAAACGGCATGGATATTATCACAACCATAAATATACAAATCCAGGATATTACCGAAAAAGCACTGCTGCGGCAGCTTCAGCGCTACAGGGCCGACCATGGAACAGCGGTCGTCATGGAAGTTGCCACCGGAAAAATAAAGGCCATCTCCAACCTCAGTCATAACCCTCAAACAAACACCTATGAAGAAACCTACAACTTCGCCATAGGACAAAGCACAGAACCGGGATCTACGTTCAAACTGCCTGTAATCATGGTTGCCATGGAGGATGGTTTTGTGAAACCAGGGGATTCGGTGGATATTGGCCGTGGCAGGATCACCTATTATGGCCGGACCATGCGCGATGTAAACGAAGAAGATGTTGGTGTTATTAGCGTTAAGGAAGCTTTTGAGCAATCGTCGAATGTAGGTATTTCACGAATTATTTATGAAGCCTACAAAGAGCAACCCCAGCGATTTGTTGACGGACTAAAGCGTATGAATCTTCATCAGCCCCTGGGTCTTGAAATCCAGGGTGAAGGAACCCCTGTTATGCGCGATGCCGGAAGCGAGGGATGGTCAAGGCTTTCTTTGCCATGGATGGCCATTGGATATGAAGTGTCGATGACCCCCTTGCAATTACTTACTTTTTACAATGCTGTGGCCAACAACGGAAGAATGATGAAGCCGATGTTCGTAAGCGAGATCAGGCAGTCGGGCCGTACGGTTCAGCGTTTCAATCCACAGCTTATAAACCGGTCTGTAGCATCATCATCCACCATAAGGCAGGCCCGGGAAATGCTTGAGGGCACCGTTGAAAACGGAACCGCTGCCAACATAAGGAGCGCAGCATACACCATTGCCGGTAAAACAGGCACAGCCCAGGTTGCGCAAACACGGCAAGGTTATCACACCGGCTCGGGCGTCAGCTACCAGGCGTCCTTTGCAGGCTACTTCCCGGCAGAGGATCCGCTGTACAGCTGCATCGTGGTCATTCACAACCCCCGCGGCTTTATTTTCTATGGCAGCCGGGTTGCGGCACCTGCATTCAAAGAGATTGCCGACAAAATATTTGCAGCACAGATGTTTTTCTCCAGGCCTGGCGAAGAAGAAACAATCATGGCTGCGCTGCCTCCCTTCCGGAGCGGACATGCAGAAGACATGGTAAACATTTACAGTCAGTTTGATGCAAAGTTCAGGGAAAAGCCTGCGAGCGTATGGGTTGGAGCCAGAACGAGCAACGACACGGTATTCTTCAGCGATCACCCGATCATTGAGAACCTGGTGCCCAACGTGGTGGGCATGGGTATAAGAGATGCACTTTATGTGCTTGAAAATGCCGGAATGAGGGTCAGGTTCAGAGGGAAAGGCATTGTCAGAACGCAAAGTATCAGGCCCGGACTCCGGATTCGTGAAGGAGATGTAATTTATCTGAATTTATCATAGAAAGGATCACATGCACATCAATAAACTCATACCAAAAGAATTGATTCTGGACATGTCGGGGACGCCTGATGCTGAGATCACTGCTGTCAGCGCAAACTCCGGGGAGGTGACGCCAGGGGCACTGTTTGTTGCTGTCAGGGGGCTGACCACCGATGGACACCTTTACATTGATGATGCCGTTGAAAAAGGCGCCCTAGCCGTGGTGTGCGAAAAGATCCCCGGCAAGGTCGTTAACCACGTATGCTACATTAAAGTACAAAACCCGGCGGCCGCTCTTGGAAACATTGCCGCAGCCTTTTACGGCCATCCGTCGAGAGAGATTAAACTGGTGGGGGTTACCGGAACAAACGGAAAAACAACCGTCGTCAGCATGTTATTTGATGTCTTCACCGCGCTCGGTCACAAATGCGGTATGCTTTCCACCATTATTAACCGTGTGGGGCAAACCGGTTACGAAACTCGTTACACCACGCCTGACCCGGTATCGCTAAACCGCCTGCTTAAAAAGATGACAGACTCCGGATGCACCTATGCGTTCATGGAGGTCAGCTCGCATGCACTTGACCAGCTGCGTACGGAAGGAATTTCATTCGCCGGCGCCGTGTTTACCAACCTTTCACATGAACACCTCGATTATCATAAAAGCTTCAAGGAATACCTGAGAGCCAAGCAATCCCTGTTTAACAATCTCGAAAAAGAGGCCTTTGCCCTCACCAATCTTGACGACAAAAACGGCTTTGTGGTTCTGCAAAACACCAAAGCAGAGAAGAAAACCTACAGTTTGAATGCCATGGCTGACTTTAAAGCCAGGGTGCTGGAAAACACTTTTCAGGGCCTGCATATTCAAATCGGACAGCACCAGTTGTGGAGCAAGCTGACAGGCACCTTTAACGCCTGCAACATACTGGCCGTTTATGCCACAGGAGTGTTGCTCGGGCAAAACGACGAAGACCTGCTGAGGGCCATCAGCCAATGTGATCCGCCGGAAGGCCGTTTCGACTATTTTACCTCTCCTTCCAACATCACAGCCATAGTGGATTATGCGCATACCCCCGACGCACTCGAAAAAGTATTGCAAAACATTCAGCAGATCAACGCCGGAAAGGGGCAGCTCATTACGGTTATTGGTTGCGGAGGCAACAGGGACAGGGAGAAACGTGGACCAATGGCCGTGATTGCAGCAAAATACAGCGACAGAGCCTTTTTCACCAGCGACAATCCCCGCAATGAAAACCCTGAAGCCATAATTGATGAAATGATCGAAGGGCTTGAAGTAAACCCTGACCTTAAAAATAAGTACATCGCCATCACCAACAGAAAAGAAGCCATAAAAGTGGCCTGCGTCACTGCAGCACAGGGAGATATCATCCTGGTTGCGGGAAAAGGACATGAGAAATACCAGGAAATCCGGGGCGAACGGCTGCCCTTTGATGACAAAGCCCTCTTGCATGAATTTTTAAACAGGTAAAAGATGCTGTACACCTTGTTCGAATATCTAGATCAGAATTTTGACCTGCCGGGTACCGGGGTGTTTCAGTATATATCATTCCGTGCAGGCATGGCGCTCATTTTTTCCCTGTTTATCACGATGATTTCAGGGAAAAGGATCATCAGCTACCTGCAAAAAAAACAAGTCGGAGAAACCATCCGCGACCTTGGGCTTGACGGGCAGTTAACAAAGCAGGGCACACCTACCATGGGCGGACTCATCATTCTTTCCGCCATCGTCATTCCAACCCTGCTTTTTGCAAGGCTCGACAACATTTATATAGTATTAATGCTGATTTCAACCCTGTGGCTGGGAGGTATCGGCTTCCTGGATGATTATATAAAGGTATTCCGAAAAGAAAAAAAGGGTCTGCACGGGAAGTTTAAAATTATGGGCCAGATCACTTTGGGTATTGTTGTGGGGGCCACCTTGTTTTTTCATGACGGAGTAGTTATTCGTGAAAAGACCGATATGCATCTTGAGTTTGTGACCACAACAGAGATTCTGGAGCTGCAGGGTATAGAAAAACGAGACTCCCCATTCCCGCTGGAGTCTGTTAAGTCAACAAAAACGACCATCCCGTTTTTTAAGAATAATGAATTCGATTATTCGGTTTTGTTGCGCTTTCTGGGCGAAGGCTATCAGCGGTGGGCATTTCTTGTATTTATCCCCATTGTCATCCTGATAATAACGGCCGTATCAAACGGAGCCAACATTACCGACGGGCTCGACGGCCTGGCAACGGGCACCTCTGCAATAATCGGGGTAACGCTCGGCATACTCGCCTATGTCTCCGGTAACATGGTGTTTGCCGATTACCTGAACATTATGTACATACCCAACACCGGGGAGCTTGTCATCTTTATCGCTGCCTTCGTGGGAGCCTGCATTGGCTTTCTCTGGTACAACTCCTTCCCGGCGCAAGTGTTCATGGGAGATACAGGAAGCCTTTCCCTGGGTGGCATCATCGCAGTTTTTGCCATCGTTATCAGAAAGGAATTGCTGATCCCCATACTGTGCGGTATCTTTTTTATTGAAAGCCTTTCGGTGATCCTCCAGGTCGGCTGGTTTAAATATACAAAGAAACGTTTTGGTGAAGGCAGGCGGATCTTCAGAATGGCACCCCTGCACCATCATTATCAGCTCAAAGGACTTCACGAGGCAAAAATCGTACAAAGATTTTTCATCACAGGAATCATACTGGCGGTATTTGCTGTCATTACACTGAAATTAAGATAACAACAGATTTAAGCATCTAAGAAACAAAAACATATGACCCCTCTTGAACGTGCATTAAAAGAAAGCCAGAACATTTACAGCAGCATGGCCCGTGGCATTGCCACCCGGCTCTATGACGTTCGTAAAGAGCTTATTAAGGACAGCTTGCATGGTTTTGAAAACAATGCTCATCGCCTTGAAGATGTGGCCACCATCAGAGGCATCAGCTTCATCAACGACAGCCGGGCAACCAACGTGAACGCTACCTGGTATGCTCTCGAAACGCTTAGAGGTCCGGTGATCTGGATCGCCGGTGGATTAGAGAGCCATAACGATTACAGCATTCTTGACGACGACACCATCGGTAAGGTAAAGGCGCTGATCTGCATCGGGTCCAACAACAATCACCTGGTGTCATCATTCCGCCATAAGGTTGAGTTTATTGTGGAAGCAGGCACCATGTCCGACGCCGTGACCATGGCGTATAACTTCGGCCGGCCCGGCGATACGGTACTGTTATCTCCGGCGGCAGCCAGTTTTGATCGTTTTGAAAACTACGCCGATCGTGGCAACCAGTTTAAAAAAGCGGTATATGACCTGTAACCGCGTCAATAAAAAAGAAATACAAACAAGGGGTTAAGCTAAAACAAACAAGATGCAGTCGATAATGAAACATTTAAAGGGCGATCGCACAATCTGGCTGATTGTGCTGTTCCTTTACATCGTTTCGGTGCTGGCAGTGTACAGTTCAACAGGCACGCTGGCCTATCGTTTTCGGGCCGGAAATACCGAATACTATCTGCTGCGCCACCTCATCATCATTGTTTTGGGTTTTGGCCTGCTGTTTCTCAGCCACAATATCAAATACAAATATTATTCGGCTATCTCGCAGATTGCGTTGTACATTGCCGTGCCGCTGCTTGTGTTTACCCTTTTCAGGGGAACCAGCATCCATGAGGCCAGCAGATGGATCACCCTCCCCATCGTTAACCTGAGCTTCCAGAGTTCGGACTTTGCCAAGCTGGCCCTCATCATGTACCTGGCACGTTTGCTGACCCGCAAACAGGAGGTCATTGACGACCTGCACAAGGCCTTCATCCCCATGATCATTCCGGTGGTGCTGGTCTGTGCGCTGATCATGCCGGCAAACTTCTCCACTGCCGCCGTTTTGTTCGTTTCCTGCCTGGTGCTTATGTTTATCGGAAGGGTGCGCATTAAATACCTGATGGCGATGCTGGGGATTGCCGTTGCAGGCGCCGGACTGCTCATTCTTATTTTGAGCAGCATGCCCGAAGGCGGCCGTGTCCAGACCTGGCAAAACAGGATCAACTCCTTCATGGATAAAGAAAACAACAACACCTACCAGGCCGACCAGGCAAAAATTGCCATTGCCAGCGGAGGCTTTGTGGGCAAGCTGCCGGGTAACTCAACGCAGCGCAACTTCCTGCCGCAGGCTTATTCCGACTTTATCTACGCCATAATCATAGAAGAGTATGGGTTTATTGGGGGTTTTATGGTGTTATTATTTTATATGATACTGTTTTACAGGGGTCTGAGAATTGCAAATAAAAGTCCGGGCACTTTTGGTGCCTTACTGGCGGCAGGCTTAAGTTTCGGGCTGGTGTTCCAGGCCATGATCAACATGGCGGTGGCGGTCAATTTGATGCCCATTACCGGACAACCGCTGCCCCTGATCAGCATGGGCGGCACCTCATTGTGGTTCACCAGTTTGTCCATTGGTATCATACTCAGTGTGAGCCGCAGTGCCGGTGAAGGAGAAAACCAGGTCATGACAGATAACGTTCAGGCTACTCAAACGGAAGATGATGAAACAGAAGAAAGCGCTTAGGGTGATCATAGCAGGTGGAGGGACCGGGGGCCATGTATTCCCGGCCATTGCCATTGCAAGGGCTTTGCAGAAGAAAGCCTCTGATGCGCGTATTCTTTTTGTCGGTGCAAAAGGCAGAATGGAAATGACCAAGGTTCCCCAGGCTGGCTATCACATCATAGGCCTTAATATTGCAGGTCTGCAGAGAAGGCTGAGCTGGCAGAACCTGAGCCTGCCCTGGAAGCTGATACAAAGCCTGGCAGGTGCTGCAACCATCATCAAACGCTTTAAGCCGGATCTCGTAATTGGTGTGGGCGGTTACGCCAGCGGCCCGGTGGTATGGGCAGCCCACAGGCAAAAGATCCCCGTGCTGATACAGGAACAAAATTCATTTCCGGGGCTCACCAACAGAATGCTCGGTAAAAAAGCAGCTAAGATATGCGTAGCCTACGAGGGCATGGATCAGTATTTCTCGAAAGAAAAGCTCTACATCACAGGTAACCCGGTGCGTGAAGAGATGCTGATGCTTGACGGTAAAAGCACAGAGGCCATGAATCATTTCAGGCTCAAAGCCGGCAGGCCTGTCTTGCTGGTCACCGGCGGAAGCCTCGGTGCACTTACCATTAATGAAAGCATGGCCTTGCATCTTGAAGAGCTGCTGAACAAAGGCGTGCAGGTTATCTGGCAGACAGGGAAAAGCTATTATGCCCGGGCACAGGAGCTAAAAAAAGCCTTAAAGGCAGACGAATCACTGATCGTGAACGAGTTTATTTTAAGGATGGACCTGGCTTACGCTGCTGCCGATTTGGTGGTAAGCCGTGCAGGAGCGATAGCTATAGCGGAGATTTGCATCTCCGGGAAACCGGCCATCCTTATCCCCTCACCCTTCGTTGCGGAAGATCATCAAACCAAAAATGCCCTGGCGCTGGTAAATCATCAGGCGGCGGTTATGCTGAAGGATGCTGAGGCAAGAGAAAAACTCGGCCAGACCATCACAGGACTCATCTTTGATGAAGACAAAAAACAAAAAATGAAAGTAAAGCTGGCAGGCATGGCCCATCGCAATGCGGCTGATGCCATTGCCGGAGTCGCCATAAGCATGCTCCCTGACAAATAATGGAGCAAGCGGGACAACAGAACCATGTAACAAACTGAATAGCAAACAACAAAAGAATCGCGCATCAAAATAAAAGTGTATAAGCAAAGTTAAGCAACACTAAACAGGAAGATGGAGATTGACCGCATAAAAAGTATTTATTTCCTCGGTATAGGAGGTATTGGGATGAGCGCTCTTGCCCGGTATTTTCACAGCCGTGGAGTACATGTATGCGGTTACGACAGAACGGCTACGGTCATAACGGATGCACTGATTGCCGAGGGCATTGATATCGGATTTGATGATCATCCCGGGCAGGTCTGCACCATGCCCGAACTGCTGATCTATACTCCGGCCATCCCTGCAAACAGCCAACTGTTCCGGTTTTTCAGGGCGTCGGGCATTCCCATGAAAAAACGGGCTGAGGTCCTGGGTATCCTTTCTCAGACGCTACCCGTAATTGCTGTTGCGGGAACGCACGGTAAAACGACGATTTGCAGCATGCTGACGCATATCATGAAAGAAGCTGGTATTCCCTGCCTCTCCTTTCTTGGTGGTATAAGCGTTAATTACAACACCAATTACCTCGGTGACCCGCAGCCTGTCTGGATGATCACCGAAGCCGACGAGTACGACAGGTCGTTCCTGCAGCTTACCACGAGGATAACGCTGATCAGCGCCATAGACTCAGACCACCTCGACGTCTACGGCAACCGGCGGGAAATGCTGCGATCGTTTTATGATTTTGCCCTTCAGGCAAGTCATTCCGGAACTCTCATCACCAAAAACAATATTGCACAGGAGCTTGGTGTGCCAGGCAACCACCTGAATTACCGCATTCATCCGCCTGCCGACTACCATCTTGAGCGCATCAGGCTGATAAACGGACGCTTTCATGCGGAAATCAGGGGCAGGTTAAACACCGGTGAATTCTGCCTTCAGCATCCGGGAAAACACAACCTGGAAAATGCCCTTGCAGCCTCGGCCCTGGCCCACCTGGCAGGCGCCGTTACTGAAGACATCCTGAAAGGCATAAACAGTTTTGATGGTGTGAAGCGCCGTTTCGAAATAGTGCTGCAGACCGACCAGGTGGTGTATGTGGACGATTACGCGCATCACCCGGAAGAGATCAGCGCATGTATCCGGTCAGCAAAGGAGCTCTGGCCGGACATGAAAACAACAGGAATCTTTCAGCCGCATTTGTTTTCGAGAACCCGCGACCTGGCTGATGAGTTTGCCTCCAGTCTGTCGTTGCTCGACGAATTGATCATGCTCGACATTTATCCTGCCAGGGAGAAACCGATTGAGGGTGTTGATGCACGGACGATCATGGACAAGGTCAAACACACCCGATGCAACTTACTAAGTAAAGAGGCGATGCTATCGCACCTGAAAAACAGCCATACGGAGCTGGTGATCAGCATGGGTGCCGGAGATATCGGTGAATTAACAGGAGAGATAAAAGAAATTCTAACAAACAAAGAGGTATGAGCGCCGGAAGAATTATTCATATAATACTTACCGCCCTTGCGATAACAGGGGTGCTGGCCTTATTCGGATTCGCGTCAAGCTCCGGCAGAGCGACCTTATGCCATCAACTCAACATCACCGTAGTAAGCGGAAGCGGAGATTACTTTATTTCAGCCGAATCGGTTCGAAACATCATCACAGAGACCTTTGACACCCTGGAAGGGCAATATATTGACCGCCAGAAGCTTGCAAAACTCCACCATACAGTTCAAAGCGTTGATTATGCAGACAAAGCAAAAGTATATCGCAGTCTTAATGGGCTAATCGGGGTTGAGATCAGTTTGCGCGAACCCCTGATGCGAGTGATAAACAGCGACAATCAAAGCTTTTATATTGACATCCATGGCACTATGTTTCCATTGTCGGACGCACATACGGCCCGGGTAATGCTGGCCAGCGGACATATAGCCTTTGCCTGGGAGCCGGGCATAAACCTGGCTGATCTGCCGGGGCGCGGGCAGGAAGAAGGAGGAATCTGTCCTGCCGGTTTGTATGAACTTGCCAGGTTCATTCATAATGATGTGTTCTGGAAATCATTCATTGACCACATATATGTATTGCCCAACGGCAAGTTTGAGCTGATCCCCAGGAACGGTGTGCATACGGTTGAGTTTGGCAAGGCCGAACAGATTGAAGAAAAGTTCAGGAAGTTAAAGCTCTTTTATCTCAACGGGCTGCCGAGAAAAGGGTGGCACTATTACAGAAGAATTAATTTGGAGTATAATAATCAGGTAATTTGTTCAAAATAAACAGCATATGGAATCATCTGAAATTATTGTTGGTCTTGATATTGGTTCAACCAAGATTGCCTGTATTGTCGGGCGTAAGAACGAATACGGTAAAGTTGAAATTCTTGGCCTTGGGCGTGCGGATTCTTTGGGTGTAAACCGGGGTGTAGTTGAGAATATTCAGCTCACGGTTAATTCGATTGAAAAAGCCGTAGCTGCGGCGAGTGCCTCTTCCGAGGTGAACATTAAGGTGGTCAACGTAGGCATTGCAGGGCAGCATATCCGCAGCTTGCAGCACCGGGGCAACATAATGCGCAACAGCATCGACCAGGAAATAGAAAAGGGTGATGTTGACAACCTCGTCGAAAACATGTACAAGCTGGCCTTGCCACCCGGTGAAGAAATCATTGATGTCATTCCCCAGGAATACATTATTGATGGCCAGCAGGGCATACGCGAACCCATAGGCATGGCCGGAAACTGTCTTGAGGCGAACTTTCATATCATCACAGGCAAGATTGCCGCCGCCAAGAACATTGAAAAATGTGTCAGCAAGGCCGGACTTGAGATTTCCGACATCATTCTTGAACCGCTTGCCTCTGCAGAAGCGGTACTCAGCAGTCAGGAAAAGGAAGCCGGCGTGGTTCTGGTCGACATTGGCGGAGGCACAACCGATCTGGCCATTTTCCAGGATGAAATTATCAGGCATACCGCCGTGATACCTCTTGGCGGGAATGCCATCACGGAGGATATCAAGGAGGGTTGCGCCATTATCCGCAACCAGGCAGAAGCGCTGAAGATAAGCTTTGGTTCGGCCCTTGCCAGTGAAAACAAGGATGAGGAGATTGTCAGCATACCCGGCCTTAAAGGCCGTGAGCCCAAAGAAATATCATTGAAAAACCTGGCACACATCATCCAGGCCCGGATGGAAGAGCTCATTGAACATGTATATTATGAGATCAAGACATCAGGTTTCGAAAAGAAGCTTATAGCAGGCATCGTGCTTACCGGTGGCGGCAGCCAGCTGAAACATGTTGCACAGTTGACGGAATTCATTACAGGGATGGACACCCGCATCGGCTATCCGAACGAACATCTTGCCAAAACACCCTCAGGTGAAGTAGGCAGTCCGATGCATGCTACCGGTGTGGGGCTTGTTATTAAGGGCTTTCAAAAAAGCGCCCTGCTGAAAAAACAGCACCGGAAAAGCGGCAGCAAAGCACCCAGGCAGAGAGAAAGCTTTTTCGACAGAATTTTCTCCAAAGGAAGGGACTTCTTTGAAAAAGACAGCGACAATTAGAAACAATCAAAATATTATCAAACCATAAACAGTTTACTTATGAATTCAGACATGATCAAATTCGATTTACCTAAAAATCAAAGCTCCATCATCAAGGTTATTGGTGTTGGAGGAGGTGGAAGCAATGCTGTTAACCACATGTTCAAACAGGGTATTGAGGGTGTCGACTTTTTTGTATGCAACACCGACGCACAAGCCCTGGACATCAGTCCCGTGCCAAACAAAATCCAGCTGGGTGTGAACCTCACGGAGGGCCGTGGTGCCGGAAGTATACCCGAGGTTGGCCGTAAGGCTGCCATTGAAGATATTGAGCGTATCAAAGAGGTGTTCGGCAGCAACACCAAAATGTTGTTTATAACAGCCGGCATGGGGGGAGGAACAGGCACCGGAGCTACACCCATCATTGCAAAAGCAGCAAAGGAAACAGGCATCCTCACGGTAGGCATCGTTACCATCCCCTTCTCTTTTGAAGGCAGGAAGCGGCGCCAGCAGGCAGAAGAGGGTCTGCGCGAGTTAATGGCAGGTGTAGACACCCTCCTGATCATTTCAAACGACAGGCTGCGCGAACTCTACGGCAACCTGAGCGTAACCGAGGCCTTTGCCAAAGCCGACAATGTTTTGACCACAGGGGCCAAAGGAATTGCAGAGATCATAACCCTTACCGGAAACATCAATGTTGACTTCGCCGATGTCCGCACGGTAATGTCAGATTCCGGTGTTGCCATCATGGGCACGGGGATTGCCGATGGTGAAAGCCGGGCACGCAATGCGGTAGAAACCGCCCTTTCATCGCCACTGCTTAACGACAACCAGATAACCGGTGCAAAAAACATTTTACTGAACATCACAAGTGGCAAGGAAGAGATCCTGATGGATGAGATTACCGAAATAACGGACTACATTCAGAATGAAGCAGGTTCATCAGCAGATATCATCTGGGGCCTTGGCAAGGACGACACGCTTGAAAACAAAATTTGCGTAACCCTGGTAGCCACCGGCTTCGATGCGAACAACAAACTGTATGACATCGAATACCAGCCAGTAAAAAGAAAAGTCGTAACCCTCGAGGAAAAACTGCAGAAAAAAGAAGACCCCTATACTAAACCCGACAACCAGATTGCCGAAATCGAAACGGAAGAAGGCTTTAAGCTCGTGAAGAAGGAGGTAAGCCCTGAGGCACAGAAGACAAAAGAGCCAAAAGAACCGGCGCTGATTTCCGATCATTCCATGCTGAAATTCAAAGAACGATTGTCAGAGAGCAGGGCGGAAACCCTGAGGCAGATACCAAGGCATGAAGAAGATCTTTCCAATGAAGAAAAACAGGAGCGTATAAAGGAGCGGGAAACCAGGCTGAAAAACCTGAGCATCCAGATTAAAACACCGGAAGGACTGGCTGACCTGGAGAAACAACCTGCCTACGTCAGAAGGAAAGTGATGCTGAATCCCGTGCCGGCAAGCAACGAATCACAGATTTCACGCTATACCCTGACCGAATCAGGTGACAAAAAGACGCAGATTAAATCGAACAACTCCTTTCTTCACGATAATGTAGACTGATCATTTTTTGCTATCTTTGCAAAAAAATCAGAGCTGCACATCAAAAAAGGACGTTTATGTCGTTGGTCCTGCGTTATCTAAAATACGGGTTGTTTTTCGCACTGATCATTCTCTTTGCATGCAGCAAAGATGATCCGGACGTCATTGCCGAAAGAGACCGTAACAGAATCCTGAAATACCTTGAAGAAAATGAGTTCGACGACTACTACGAGCTTGAGTCGGGTGTATTTATTGTGATGGAGGTTGAAGGGTCGGGCTCCAAACCCGGCGAAAACAGCATCGTTAACATGTCCTATGTGGGCAAGCTGCTTAACGGCACTATTTTTGACGGCGCCAATTATGCAAACGTAAACCTTAAGGTAACAGTGCGGGGCTTTCGCTATGGTGTGATGGAGTTCAGCCGCGGCGGACAGGGAATGATCCTGATCCCCTCAGCATTGGGATACGGCAGCAACCCTTACGGCAGCATCCCAAGAAACTCTGTTCTGATCTTTGAAGTGGAAATCTATGATTTTTATAACAATTAAGAGCATCATTAAATTAAACGAATACAATTATGGCAAGCCGCAAAAACCTCAAGAGCGATATCAACTACCTTATTGATGAAGTCGTGGGTACCTGTCTCATGCACAAAAGCATGAACGACAAAAAAGACCATAAGATGTTTGATGAGCTTATCGAGGAAGCTTTGAAGCTCCGTGAAGATCTTATCAGGAAAGTTAATCAACCTAAACCGGGCGAGGGTGATAAAAACCTCAGGGCGTATTACAGGACTGTTTACAGCGAGCTTCTGAATAAGGTTAACGGTTATTTTGAGAAACTTCAGAAGACATCTGAATAATTTTTATTATCTTTCGGATAGCAAGTTAAGGCGCCAGCGCGCCTTTTTTGGTATATACGGAAACAATCTTTCACACCATGACAACAAGACAACGCGCATCCTATGCAAAGCAAAAGCCCGCAGGGCGGCCAACCAGCCGTTCAAAGCCGCTTAAACAGGCCGACACATCCATAAGGCTAAACAAGTACATTGCCAATGCAGGAGTATGTTCCCGCCGCGAGGCGGATGTGCTGATCACCAGCGGTGCCATAAAGGTAAACGGTGAAATCGTTACCGAACTGGGCACCAGGGTAAAGCCCGGTGATGTGGTGCTTTATGGCAAGGAGAGGCTTTCTCACGAGAAAAAAGTATATGTGTTGCTGAACAAGCCCAAGGATTATATCACCACGACCGATGACCCCCAGCAGCGAAAAACCGTGCTTCATCTGCTGCAGAACGCTTTCAGGGAGCGCATTTATCCGGTAGGCAGGCTTGACAGAAACACTACCGGGCTGTTGCTCCTTACCAACGACGGCGAGCTGGCCAAAAAGCTGAGTCACCCCAGCCACAGGGTAAAAAAGCTCTACTATGTACATCTCGACAAGAATGTTACCCTTAACGATATGAGACGCTTAGCAGAGGGCATTGACCTGGGGAAGGAAAAAATCGTACCGGATCAGCTGGAGTACGTTAACCCGAGCAACAAAAAGGAAGTGGGCATTGAAATCCACTCGGGGCAAAACAGGATTGTACGCCGGATTTTTGAACATTTCGGATACCGGGTGGTGAAGCTTGACCGCGTGATGTACGCCGGTCTGACGAAGAAGGATCTGCCGCGCGGCAAATGGCGTGAACTTACGGAGAAAGAGGTCGGTTTTCTGAAGATGCTCAGGTAGGCCAAACAGCGTGTTATGATCGTTTTCCCCAACGCCCGCATCACACTGGGCCTGCATGTTACCTCCAGGCGTTCCGACGGCTATCATAACATTGAGAGCCTGATGCTTCCTGTAGCCTTACATGATGCGCTTGAAGTTATTGAGGCACCGGATGGCTGCATGCGTTTTACCACCAGCGGACTTACCATTCCTGACAACGGAAGGCCGAACCTGTGCGAACAAGCCTGGTATCTGCTTGACGCAATAACAGGCAGCTGCCAAAAAAAAACGGATGGCAGTACCATCAGGCCTGTACATATCCATCTTTACAAAGGCATACCTGCCGGGGCCGGTCTTGCCGGAGGCAGCGCCGACGCAGCCTTTATGCTCAGCCTTATCAGCACCATCTTCGAGCTGGATATGTCGCCCGAAGACCTGCTGAATGCAGCGGCAAGACTTGGAAGCGACTGCCCCTTCTTTATTCAGAACAAACCTATGATGGCTACCGGGCGTGGAGACAGGCTGCAACCCATGCCGCTGCCCTGGATAAAAAACTATTACGTCATCATTGCCGTGCCACCCATTCATATAAATACCGCAGAAGCCTATGCGGCAATCACCCCGGCAAACAAGCGTGCACCCCTGCAGGACCTGCTGCAGGCACCTGTGGCACAATGGCAAAGCAACGTGCGGAACGATTTTGAGAATATCATGCTGAAGAAATACACGGAACTTGCCGGGCTAAAAAACGCATTCCTCGACACAGGTGCAATCTACGCATCCTTAAGCGGAAGCGGATCAGCCATTTACGGCTTGTTTGAAACCCCGGAAACCTTTGAGGCTTTAAAGAAACGTTTCCCGGAATACCTCGTCTGCCAGGCAGATCCCATTATTACAGACTGACTCCTACCTGTTTAATAGAAATCATTATTTTTGTCACCACATTTTGCTCTTTTTTATTATCGGGCAAAACGAAACACGGCATTTTTTATTCACCTAAAACGCTAACCATGCACAAACAGACGCTTCTCCTGGTTGTTTTCATGCTGTCAATGCTTCAGTCAACAGCTGCGGATCACATGACCACGCATAACCTTTTCGACCTCAAAACTGTTGTTGAGGTGGCACCTTCACCTGATCAAAACTACATAGCCTTCACGCTGAACGTTCCTCGCCCGTTTACTCATGATGCCGGTGTCGATTACCGGGAACTGTATCTGTACGATGTACAAAGGGATGAGATCATTCCCTTTATGACGGGTAATCGCCGTATTTTTAACATCGGATGGTCGCCCAATGGCGATGCCGTAACCTTCAGAGCCAATCTTGACGAGAACCCTTTCATCCAGGTTTACTCCCTGAGTTTACGGGGTGGCGAAGCGCGCGCTGTTACACAGCATACCTCCAGTGTGCTGAGTTATGCTTTTATCGATGAAGAAACCCTTGCCATTGTGGCCACATCACCTCAGGATCCCCTGCGTGAGGAGTTACGCCGTAAAGGATACCGGATTGAAGTGTATGAAGAAGAATGGGTACACCGTAATATCTACACCTATAATGTTGCCACTCATGAAACACGGCAGCTTACCGAAGACATGACGGTTTTTGAATTCGTGCTCAGCAACAACGGCCGTTATGCTGCAGCAGCCATTGCCCCGCGTAATCTTGTCGACGACAGTTATATGTTCAAACGCATCCATATAGTAGATCTGCAAAGCGGCCATACGGAACTTATCATGGAAAATCCCGGCAAGCTGGGGAATATGGCTTTCAGTCCGGACGACAGCAAGCTGGCCTTCCGTGCGGCCAGTAAAATGGAAGATTCGGTGGTCGGCAGTTTGTTCGTTATTGATTTGGAAACCGACAAGAACAAAGCTTTTGAGGACCTGCGCAATTATGTGGAAGGCATGGAGCTTTCCGTTATTGATTTTGCCTGGAAAGACAACCAAACCTTACTTTATGCTGCCGAAGAAGGTGTAGACATTGTGCTCAGCCTGCAGCCTCTTGACGAAGAGGACAGGAGTATTATAATTGAGCCTGAGACCATTGTATTCCGGGGCTTTCATTACGACAGCGGGCGGGTGACGCTTGCAGCCCACACCCATGAGCATCCGGCCGAGCTTTTCACCTTTGACATGGAGGATCACCTCCTTACCCGCCATACCGACCACAACACCTGGTTAAGCGACATAAGGCTTGCCAAACAACGCAAAGTCACCTATTATGCCCGTGATGACCAGGATATTGAAGGCGTATTGGTGTATCCTCTCGACTATGTTGAGGGGAACAGATATCCGCTGATCGTTTACATTCATGGCGGGCCTGAAGCAGCAGTGCAAAACGGATGGGTGACGGCGTACAGCATCTGGGGACAGATTGCCGCCGCCCGCGGATATTTTGTGTTTATGCCCAACTACCGGGCCAGTTCGGGCCGGGGTGTTGACTTTACCATGGCGGGATACGGCGATCTTGTTGGCGTAGAATACGATGACGTTATTGACGGCATAGATCACCTGATCAACATAGGTTATGTGGACATTGACAGGGTTGGTATCGGCGGCGGCTCTTATGGCGGTTATTTCTCTGCCTGGTCGGCAACGCGCCATACCGACAGGTTTGCTGCATCCGTTATGTTTGTAGGCATCTCCAACCAGATCTCCAAAAGAAACACCACCGACATCCCCTGGGAAGACTATATGGTGCATTGGGGCTACTGGACCCATGAAAACTGGGAGGACGTATACAGCCGCAGCCCGGTAAAATATGCACGCCAAAGCCTTACTCCCACCCTCATTTTGCACGGCGATGCAGACCCCAGGGTTCACCCGTCGCAAAGCCTGGAGATGTACAGGGCGCTGAAACTGCATGGCAGGGCGCCGGTCCGGCTGATCTGGTATCAGAACGAAGGACACGGAAATGCACGCAACGTGCACCGCCTCGACTATATCGTTCGTACCATGGAATGGTTTGATTACTACCTGAGGTTAGACAAACCCCGCGACCAGATGCCCGATAAATATCCGGATATTTTATTTGAATAAACAGAGGTTTGCACAGCATACGAACAGCCATCAGTTACAGGGGCTTCCGCAGGGGGTTATCAGCTGTGTCAACGTTTTAACCAAATGACTCAACATCTAAATTTTTCCTATGAATCTTGAGCGATTGAAGAATAAATCCGGTGGCGTTTTTGCCAAAACACTTGATTTTATTGAAACTGTAGGCAACCGCCTGCCGCATCCTGCAACTATTTTTGCCATGCTTGCGGGTATTGTGATCCTGATCTCCACCATCAGTTACTGGCTGGGTGTGTCAGCTGCACACCCTGTGGACGGCACGGTGGTCACGGTAAAAAACCTGCTCAGCGCTGATGGCATTCGCTGGATGTACACCAACATACTGCACAACTTTTTGCGCTTTCCTCCTTTAGGTTATGTGTTGGTGGTTATGATCGGGATAGGTTTGGCGGAGGGCACCGGATTGTTTTCCACCATGATACGTGCCCTGGTGCTTGGTGCGCCTCCAAAGCTGATCACCGGTGCCATTGTGCTTGCCGGTATCATCTCCGGGCTGGCCGTTGAAGCAGGCTATGTAATCCTTATTCCTCTGGGGGCCATGCTCTTTCATGGAATCGGCCGCCACCCGATGGCCGGACTGGCGGCAGCTTTTTGCGGGGTAAGCGGCGGCTTTGGTGCCAACTTCTTTATAGGCTCCATCGATCCCATACTGGCAGGCATCTCCACATCGGCAGCACAGCTGATCATTCCGGATATGGTGGTCAATCCCGCCGTTAATTATTATTTCATGATCGCCTCAAGCTTTGTGGTACTGTTTGTTGGCGTATGGGTCACAGAAAAAATTGTTGAACCCCGGCTGGGTGTTTATAAAGGCAATGCCGAACGCTTCGCTATTGAACAACTAAAGCCTGAAGAGAAAAAAGGATTGCTTTGGGCAGCCATCTCTGCAGTAGCATTCCTGGCAGTTCTCGCCATTACGGTGATACCTCAGAACGGTTTGCTGCGCAACCCCGAAACCGGTTCCGTGCTGCACTCCCCTTTCTTCGACGGCATCATCATCGGAATATTGCTATTCTTCTTTATCCCGGCACTCGTTTATGGCAGCATTGTGGGCACCATACGCAACGACAAAGATATGATGAAGCACATCATCAAGTCAATGAGCAGCATGGGAAGCTATATCGTACTCGTATTTTTCGCTGCTCAGTTTGTCTATTTTTTCAACGAGTCGAACCTCGGGCTGATCATTGCCATCAAGGGTGCTGCCGGACTGCGCGACATTGGATTCACTGGGCCGGTGCTTATTGCCTCCTTTGTGCTGCTTGCAGCCTTCATCAACCTTTTTATGGGAAGCGCATCGGCAAAATGGGCCATCATTGCCCCGGTGTTTATCCCTATGCTCATGCTGCTCGACAATGCCTACCACCCGGGCATTACCCAGGCCGCATTCCGTATAGGCGACAGCCTGACAAACCTGGTAACGCCCATGATGAGCTACTTTGCACTCATCGTAACATTCGCTCAAAAATATGATGAGAGGTACGGAATAGGAACCATTATCTCCACGATGCTTCCGTATACGCTAATCCTGGGAATCGCCTGGATAGCCACCCTGATGTTATGGGTATGGCTCGGCATACCGCTCGGTCCTGACGGACCCATATACATCAACTAAGAACGAAACCGGCTTCCGCCGGACTGCTTACGCTGAGGCTGAAATAATTTTTTGCAGCCCTCTGATCGCTTTCGCAAGTCCAAAACTTTTATTATCTTTGCAGGTAATAAATAACGTTGTTTATTTTAATGGTTTGCCTGTTAGGTGAGGCTACTGGATGAACACAGGCTACTGCCCAAAAATGTCTACAGACGCCAATGGGTAGAACAGGCTTTGTCGGATTAAGGCATGGCTTAAGGTAGCTTCCCCCTCCCGGGGATAAGTCATCCAAAGCTAAAACTCAACAAGGGGCAACTGATAAGGGGTACACACCACATGTGTATCCCCTGTATCCTGATAAAGCCCCCTTCCATTACTTTCACCGGAAGGGTTTTTTAATGGCTTTAGTCCCCGTTGTTGTTTCTTAAAAAAGGCATAACCCCAAAATTCAAGGAAAGGAGGATGCTATGGTTACTCTCGACACCGACAAAAAGAGCATGATCATCGAAGGTCTGGTGATGGCACGCGAATGGGAAGCCCTGGTTACCATACTCAAGAAAAAGCCCGTCATTGAAGTCGTGGAGATCATCCGGGAGCTTCCGACAGAAGACCTGGATGAAGTCCTCTCTTATTTCACACCTGAAGAGCAGGGCTACATCGTCGAGGATTTTGACATGGAGGCACAGATGGGCCTGTTTGAACGTTTGGGACCCAAGGGCTTTGCCAGAATCTTTGTTCAGATGGCTTCCGACACCCGGGCCGACTTTTACCAGGAACTTGACAGGGAAGACCAGTTGCGTCTGCTTCCCTATCTCGATAAAAAAACTCGCGAAAACGTGGTCAGGCTGAGTGCCTATGAACCTGAAACTGCCGGTGGTATTATGAGCACCGACTTTGCCACCATAATCGGCGACATGACAGTGGCACAGGCCATACAGAAAGTAAGAAGCGATGCCCCCTCCCGAAAGATGATCTATTATGTATATGTGGTTGATGAAGACATGAAGCTTCACGGGTTTACCACCCTGAAAGACCTGATCATGGCCGAACCCGACACTTCTATCTGGGAGATTGTTTACAAGGACTTCGTGTATGCTGAGGTGGATGAGGACAGGGAAAGCGTGGCCGTGAAAATTGAAAAATATGACCTGGTGGCTATCCCGGTAATCAATAAATACGGCCAGCTGGCCGGAATCGTACTGCACGACGATGCCATGGAGGTTATACAGGCCGAACAGACCGAGGATATGGAGAAGTTCATGGGTATTGTACCCGACGTGGATGGCCTGAATTATACGGAAACAACAGTGTGGGGACATTTCCGCAAGCGCATTGGCTGGGTGGCATCCCTGGCCATCATCGGACTCATCTCCGGTATGATCATTCATAAATACGAAGAGGCCATGTCGGCACTTATCATACTTGCCCTCTATATGCCGATGGTGGCCGACTCCGGCGGTAACGTAGGCTCACAGGCAGCCACAGTGGTAATCCGTGCCATAGCCCTCGGAGAGATCACCGTTAAAAACTGGTTTTCAATCCTGTTTAAAGAAGCCCGCATTGCAATATTGCTATCCGTCGTTTTGGGTCTTATCGCTTTCGGAAAAATACTATTTCTTTCCTGGGAAACAGATGTGCCTGCGCAATTCAACCTCTTGTTTATCGCCCTGGGGATCTCCCTGGCTCTCAGTTTGCAGGTGATTTCCGCCACCATGATAGGAGCTGCCCTGCCACTGCTGGTCAAACGCCTGGGAGGTGACCCCGCAGTAGCCGCAAGCCCTGCCATTACCACCATTGTGGATATTACCGGTCTCCTTATCTATTTCGGAATTGCTATGCTAATGTTTTTCTGATGAATGCCACACCGGAAACAAAGCGGCACCGCTACACCATCGCAGACTTCAGCACTGTTTGCTGAAGTAAATGAAAAATCGCGGCTGCCCCGATTCGGAAAGTTATGCGAATCATAAAATCCAACCTGCAGAAGCAAAGATCAGCTTTTGCGAAATTAAGCTGCATTGAAAATTGTGAAATCAGCTAAGGAAATAATGTTGTAATTTCGCATTCAAAACACATAATATGGCTGTTGAAGAAAAGATAGCACAGGCGATAAGGCTGGCAATACAAGCTGCTTCGGGCGAGGAAGTCCCTGAAGAAACGATTGTTCTGCAGAAAACCCGTAAAGATTTTGAAGGCGATGTTACTTTTGTCGTTTTTCCTTTTTTAAAGCTGTTAAAACGTTCGCCCGAAGAAAGTGCAGGCTTCCTTGGAAAAGAAGTGATCAGCCGGGTCGAGGAGGTGGATTCCTTCAATGTAGTGAAGGGTTTTTTGAACATCAGCCTGAAAAAATCGTTCTGGCTTGACTTCCTCCTAACACAGTCGGGAAGCCAGGACTATGGCAAAGCCGCAACCATATCCGCTGACAAACCCGTAATTGTTGAATACTCATCGCCCAACACGAACAAGCCACTTCATCTCGGCCATATACGGAACAACCTGCTCGGCAATTCGGTGGCCCGCATCCTGGAGGCTTCCGGGAAACAGGTCGTCAAGGTGAACCTGGTCAACGACAGGGGGATACATATTTGTAAATCCATGCTGGCCTGGATAAAATACGGTCAGGGTGAAACACCGGAAACCAGCGGCAAGAAGGGCGATAAGTTAGTAGGCGACTATTACGTCAGGTTTGAGACCGAGCTGCGCAAACAGGTGCAGGAAGTTATGAACAGCCGCGCCATAACCGAAGAAGAAGCCCGTAATACCGCCCCCTTGATGCTTGAAGCCCGGGACTTATTGCGTAAATGGGAGGAACGTGACCCTGAAGTTATCCGGGTATGGGAAATCATGAACACATGGGTGTACCGGGGATTTGACTCCACCTACACCCGTTTGGGTATTGATTTTGACAAAATTTATTACGAATCCGACACTTACCTGCTCGGTCGCACCATCGTGCTGGAAGGACTCAAGGAGGGAAGACTTATAAAAAAGGCAGATGGGTCGGTTTGGGCGGACCTCAGCGATGACAATCTTGACGAAAAACTACTGCTTAGGACCGACGGAACCTCCGTTTATATCACACAGGACATTGGCACCGCACAGTTAAGGCACGATGAATTCAAGCCCGAAAAGATGCTTTATGTGGTTGGAAATGAGCAGAACTACCATTTTGAGGTATTGAAAAAAGTGCTTAAGAAGCTTGGCAAATCCTGGGCTGACACGATTCATCACCTCAGCTACGGCATGGTTGAACTACCCGATGGCAAGATGAAATCCAGGGAGGGGACCGTTGTTGACGCGGACGACCTGATGGACGAAATGGTGGAAACCGCCCGCAGGACGACGGAAGAGCTTGGGAAAACAACGGATTTCAGCGAAACTTATAAAGCCGTTCTTTATCACACCATTGCCATGGGTGCCTTAAAATACTTCATTCTTAAGGTAGACCCCAGGAAGAATATGTTGTTCAATCCTGCGGAATCCATTGACTTCAACGGTAATACAGGTCCGTTTATTCAGTACACGCATGCCCGTATCGCGTCCATGATCCGTAAAGCAGGTCCGGAACGTATGGCACAACTGAGAACCGACATTCACAAGCATCAAATTCATCCAAAAGAAATTGCCTTACTTAAACATATATACAATTACCCCGGGATGGTCAGAGAGGCGGCCGGCGAATTGAATCCGGCACTCATTGCAAATTTCACCTATGAGCTCTGTAAAGAGTTTAACCAGTTCTATCATGAATTCCCGGTGCTTAATGAGCCTGACAGGCATATCAGTGACTTCCGCCTGCAGTTGTCAGCATTTACCGCCCTGTGCATACGCAATGCCATGGAATTGCTGGGCATAAACGTGCCGGAAAGAATGTAAAAGTGTATGCATAAAAACACCAATATAAAGATGCTTCATGAACGAATTTACGATGGCTGCTGTTCAGGCCTGATGATGTTGTCTGCCTTAAATTGCTGAGTGAATTCATTACAGTCAACACATGCAAAGCCAGCTGCCTGATCAAAAATTAACAAACAAAAAAACACAACGTGAATACTGCGACGACCACAACAATCCTTTTATTCCGAATGCCGGTTTCCTTTTCACTGTTATTGATGCTGATGTTATCATGCGGCAGCGGATCTGACCGTCAGGAGGCGGGACGCATGCGAACGGCAGCAGATGAACGGCATCAGGTGCCGCGTTTTGATGCCGATTCGGCTTATCATTTTGTTGCCCGCCAGGTAGCGTTCGGGCCCAGGGTGCCCAACACCGAAGCTCACCGTGAGGCCGGAAGCTGGCTGGCAGAAAAGCTGGGGTTTTATGCCGACACCCTGTATCTGCAGGAAACCAGGGTAAGGGCGTATGACGGCACGGTGTTGCACATAAAAAACATCGTTGGTGTGTTTCAACCGGAAAACCGGCGTCGTGTGCTGTTATGCGCCCATTGGGACAGCCGTCCTTATGCCGATTATGACCCCGATCCGGCGAACCATTATACTCCTATTGACGGGGCGAATGACGGTGCCAGCGGTGTTGGCGTGTTGCTCGAGATTGCCCGCCAGATCAGCAAGCAGCCAACGGATGTTGGTATAGACATCATTTTTTTTGATGCAGAAGATTACGGGCGCCACAGGTTTTCCAGCAGGCCTGATGAGGACTCATGGGCACTGGGCTCCCAGCATTGGGCAAGAAGCCCTCACCGGCCCGACTATTTTGCACGCTATGGCATATTGCTCGACATGGTGGGTGCAACAGACCCCAAATTCAAACGCGAGGGCTATTCGATGCTCTTTGCTCCCAACATAGTAAGAAAGGTATGGGAAATTGCCGGACAGGCCGGTTACGGGCACCTGTTTGTTAACCGCGACGGTCGTTTTATCATTGACGATCACTATTACATCAACAGGCTGAGGAATATCCCCACCATCAACATCATACACCAGGACCACAGCACAGAACACGGTTTTTTTCCGCAATGGCATACGCTCGACGACAACATGGACGTCATCGACCCCTACACGCTGAAAGCAGTGGGTCAAACTGTGCTTGAGGTGATCTACAGGGAGAGATGAGTCGTGCCTGATTTCGACCATAAAAAAAATGACAAAAAAACGGCAAAACATAATAAGTTTGTTTTTTTTTGTATTTTAGCAGCTTGAAATACCAGGCTGCTGTATGGTGAAATTTATTGGGAGAGGTGGCCGAGTGGTCTAAGGCGCACGCCTGGAAAGCGTGTATCCGTCACAAGCGGATCAAGGGTTCGAATCCCTTTCTCTCCGCTTCTGTTCAAAATCGTTTAATAGTAAGAGCCTAAATTATCAATTTATTACAGTTAATCAAAAACCAACAAATCAGTTATGAAAAAATTATTAGTCTTTTTGACATTAGCGGGAATGCTGAGTTTTGGTATTAACACCGCTACATTGGCAGACGTTCCTGTACAGGATGCTGAAACTGAAGAGTTTGCTGGAAATGATGTGGATATGGATGTTGAGCCGGATCCGGCATCGTTGATGGAACAGGATTTTGCTCCCATGTATGAAGATCAGACGTTTCACTACATCCTCAAAGAGCAGTTCATTGAAGGTGGGCCTGCATTTATGAGTATCATTCTGTTGTGCCTGATCCTGGGGCTTGGGCTGTGCGTTGAAAGGATCATTTACCTGAACCTTTCCTCCACCAATACCAAAAAACTGCTCAACAAGGTGGAAGATGCGCTCAAAACCGGTGGCGTGGATGCTGCCAAGGAAGTTTGCCGCAACACCCGCGGACCTGTGGCCAGCATTTACTACCAGGGCCTCGACCGCTACAACGAAGGCATGGAAGTCGTTGAAAAGTCAATCGTTTCCTATGGATCTGTGCTTATGGGCCGCATGGAAATGAACCTCACCTGGATCTCGCTGTTTATCGCCATCGCACCCATGCTTGGGTTTATGGGAACGGTAATTGGTATGATCGCCGCTTTTGATGCTATTGCACGTGCAGGCGACATCTCTCCCACCATCGTTGCCGACGGTATCAAGGTGGCACTGCTCACCACGGTGTTCGGCCTTATCGTAGCCGTTATCCTCCAGGTGTTCTACAACTACATCGTATCAAAAATTGACACCATGGTGAACACTATGGAAGATGCTACCATATCTTTCATGGACATCCTGATTAAATACAAAAAATAAAAACGTTGAAACATGAATGAATCGGTAATCAATATAGGAATGTATGTCACCTATATCCTGCTGGGTATAGCTGCACTTACAGCCATCATCTTCCCGATCATCCAGATGTTTTGGAATTTCCGGAAGTCATTCCCCGCCCTGATAGGAATAGCGATACTGGTAATAATCGTCCTGATCAGCTATGCCTTCAGTACCAGCGAGGTTTATGAGAATGCCGGACCAGCTGTGTCGCAGTGGGTTAGTGCAGGTATCACTACCACGATGATATTGGTGGGATTGGGTGTAATCTCAGCCATATTTACAGAGGTCTATAAATTATTCAGATAAAAAACCAATAAGGAGATCTATACATGGCCAGAATGAGACCAGAAATCAATGCCGGTTCGATGGCCGACATTGCGTTCCTCCTGCTGATCTTCTTCCTCGTGACCACCACCATGGACGTGGATACGGGTATCAACAGGATGTTGCCGCCTCCCATCGACCCGAATGCACCTGAACCACCCCCCGTCAGGGAGCGAAATGTCTTTGTGGTACTTGTTGACGCCCAGGACAGGCTGATGGTGGAAAGGGAGCAAATGAGCATTGACCGATTAAGGGCAGCAGCTAAACACTTTTTGTTAAACCCCGATAATGACCCCACACTGCCGGTTAAGGAAACCGTTAACATAGATTACATCGGCGACTTTGAAGTGTCAAGGGGCATTATTTCGCTTCAGAACGACAGAGGCACCTCTTATGAAATGTATATTGCCGTGCAAAACGAACTCGCTGCAGCGGTTCGTGAGATACGCGACGAGGTCTCACGGCAGTACTTCGGCCGGCGGTTCTCGGAACTGACAAGTGAAGACCATGTCAACGCAGTAAGACGTGCCGTGCCTATGGCTATTTCTGAAGCCGAACCAAGAGATATTGGAGGAAGGAGGTAATTATGGGAAGATTTAAACAAGAAACCGCAAAGGGTACGCCCAAAATCAACACCGCATCACTGCCGGACATCATCTTCATGTTGCTGTTTTTCTTTATGGTAACCACCGTGATGCGCGAAACGACACTCTATGTCCGTACTTCGCTCCCATCGGCCACCGAGATACAACAGCTCGAACGCAGGTCGCTGGTGAGTTTCATTTACATCGGACCACCCATCCAGTACCAGGTGTTCGGTACAGAACCGCGCATTCAGCTGTATGACTCGTTCGCTTCGGTTGCCGACATAGCTTCGTTTATCGAATCAGAGCGACAGGCAACAGCAGAAGCCGAAAGACCCCTGATGACAACTTCCCTGAAAGTGGACAGCGAAACACGCATGGGTATCGTCACCGATGTCAAACAAGAGCTACGACTGGTCAACGCCCTGAGGGTAAACTACTCCACCCTGCGTGGAGAAGTGGCCGGCGTACGGTAACATAACTGATTTTTTAAAAAAAGCTGCCCCGGAAACGGAGGCAGCTTTTTTTTATAATCGAGTGCCTTGTCAACACCTGACTGCGCATAAAAAAGCAAAACAAGCAGGCAGACAATAATCTAGTCATAGAATTCATATTCCTGCCTAATGCCATAGTTGCTACTTATTCCGTGTACCGGCACATTCACCGAAACCCGGCTTGAGATCAGGAGCCCCTCCCCGTCATAGGTACGTTCTATCCTGTTCAACAGCTGCCCCTGGTGATCAAACTCTTCCTGGAAAACCACCTTATCCGTATCGTTGTACTTCATATGAATGGTGTTTTTCTTCTGACGGTTCTCCTCCACCACCTTAACGGGACGACCTTTGTCATCAACATCCATCAAAATCCTTTCCAGCAAATTGTCCGATTCATCATAAAGCATGGAAGCTTCACGATGTCCCCAGTCATTATACGAATACACACGCCTCTGATGCGTGCCCTCTTCCATGTCAATACTTTCAACCTCCAACAGCAATCCGTTGCCGTCATAAGCATACCTTTTCTCCTCCGTTAACTCGCCATCCCCATCCTTTTTGGTCTCCCTGACCAACATCTTGCCTTCATAAAAATACTCCTGCACTTCTTCCACCTCCTCATCGGCATCAACACATTCCTTTCTGACAAGAAGTCCGGCATCATTGTACGTATAGGTAATGACATCGCGCGAACCATCAGCATAATGCAAAAATTCACGCACCCGCCGTTGCCGGTCATCGGCTTCAAAGCTCTTTTCCTCCATCACCATACCATCGCCTTCTTTCAGGCATTCGTAAACCATAAAACCCTGGTCGTCATAGCTGAATTCAGAGATCTGCTCGAGTTGTCCGTCGTTGCCAAATTGCTCCTCCCTGGTCACTTTGCCGAAACGTTCGTCATAAGTGGTTTTTGTAACCAACCGCTCCTGACCGGCAGGCTGAGCGGCATTGTCATCAGACAAATGCTGCCTGTAAACAGTAATGCATTTAATTTTTTTTGCCATTGTAAGAATAAGATTTCTGCCCGTTACCTGATGATGGTCATTTCTTCGATAAGGTGGCCGGCGCCTGCAAATTTATCAATGATAAGAAGCATATAGCGTGCATCCACGTTGATACACCGTTGCATATCGTGTTCAAAAAGTATGTCGCCGCTCATGCCTTCCCAGTTGGCATCAAAGGCCACGCCAATAAGATGACCGTCGGCATTGATCACCGGGCTGCCAGAGTTACCCCCGGTAATGTCGTTGTTGCTGATAAAATTCACCACCATGGTATTGTCGCGGGCATAGGCGCCAAAATCGCGTGATTTGTATAGATCAACCAGTTTTTGAGGCACCACAAATTCATGATGACCGGGATCTTTCTTTTCCATAACACCTGAAAGGCTGGTATAAAACTCATAAAAAACGGCATCTCTTGGGTGGTAACCGTTAACCGTACCATAGGTAAAACGCATGGTTCCGTTGGCGTCAGGATAAAAGGCCTTATCGGGCTTCATTTCCAGCAGCCCTTTAAGGAACAGTCGTTCGGCGGTCTGAAGGCGTGTGTTGTAGACATTTATCTGTTGAGTGATATCGCGATAGGTGGCATACAATGAAGTCACGGTTCTGAAAATCGGATCATCGTCGAGGATTTCTGCCTGGGGGTTCTGCAGGAAGGCTTCCAGCAGATCCGGATCAGCGAAGATACTTCCGGCATACACCATTTCCGCCCATGCCTCGAAATCATTTCCGTAAGCTTCCTCAACATATTCAAAAATTTCGGGCTGCATCTCCAAGGGTATGTTTTCGTAATACATACGAAACATGGCAGCCCATAATTGCCGGTCAACCCCGGCATCATAATTCTGATAAAAACGGTTTAAAGCACTGAGCAGTGATTGAGCCTGGGTGTTGATCTTTTCCGCTTCCGTTTCTTCATCCATAAGGAGGGTGTGCAAGGAAGTGTGTGCGTTGGCTATGCGGATTACATCCGGCCCGGTGATCATGCTTTCAACAAACACGTAATTGTGTGAATGAAAACCGCGCAATCCTTCATAAACGGAGCGAAACATATCCATAACCTCACCATACTCCGCCTTTCGCTGCGGGTCTGCAGCAACCCACCCGGAAAATTGATCCTCAAGCTGCCTTTTGGTATCAGCTACATTCAGCCGCTGCAGTGATTCACTCATTCCTATGAAGTTTTTCCAGTAATTGGCAATCCCGGAGTGTTTCGATGCATATTTTATCCTGATCTCATCGCTTTGTGCCATAGCTTCGTCAAGGATGTCAAGTTTTTTTCTCCTGATATCGATACGGACGGGATACATATGTTCGAGCCGGTAGTCAATGCCATAAGATGTAAGATATCTCTCTGTCCGCCCGGAATAGCCAAGCACCATGGCGAAGTCGTTTTCTTCGACCCCGCGTATGGATACCGGGAGGTGGTGACGGGGGCGCAGGGGAATGTTTTCAGGGTCATAGTCGGCAGGACTGCCATCGGGTGCCGTATACACCCGGAAAAGTGCAAAATCACCGGTATGCCTGGGC
Source organism: Bacteroidales bacterium (assembly GCA_031323845.1). Taxonomy (GTDB): domain Bacteria; phylum Bacteroidota; class Bacteroidia; order Bacteroidales; family UBA7960; genus PUPG01. The sequence continues at coordinate 41,591 of JAVIYP010000010.1, forward strand.
CACTCCCAGTTGTCCGTATCACCCCCGAAAGCACCAATGGAGTTTGGGGGAGCACCGACGAGGCGCACATCATTAAAAGTTTCATAAATAAAAAGATAAAAGAAGTTTCCGGCAAACATTGACCTGATATTGGCCGTGTAGTGCGTCTCCTCTGTAGCTTGCTCAACGAGCTCATTACCCCTTTCCCTTATGGCAGCATTGCGCTCTTCCTCCGTCATTCCGGGGGTCATGTGATCCAGAATGTCATCCGTAACATCTTCGACCTGAACAAGAAAGCGGACGAACAGCCCTTCATTAGGAAGCTCCTCTTCGCGGGTCATGGCCCAAAACCCTTCGGTTAACAGGTCGTTGTCAACTGAACTGTGCATCTGTATCTGCCGGTAACCACAGTGATGATTGGTAAGCACCAAGCCCTGATCAGAGATTATTTCGCCAGTACAAAACCCTCCAAAACTGACAATGGCGTCTTTGATGCTGGCCTGTGTAAAGCTAAAAATCTCCTCTTTGCTGAGGTTGAGACCCATACGTTGCATTTCTTCATGCAACTCGTCGCTGATAAGAAACGGCAGCCACATACCTTCATCGGCACGTGCAACAGAGCCTGACAGCAATAAAGCAATGATAAACAATGAGATAAACTTCTTTTTCATGGTATGATAAGATATTGGTTAGTACTGGTGAGCTGGATAAGTCACATTTAAAGCATCCAAAGATAATTATTTTTTATTCGGACAAACGCTGATTTTATTAGGTAACCTGGTCATAAAAAACCCCATGCTTTCTGCTTTAAGGCCGGTCAGCACCAGTCCACCATCATGGGTACAGGAGCATACGCATGTGCAAGGGTTGCGTGGATTTTTATTTTTCAGTTGCATCGCCTATCTTTGACTAAAGGAAATTTCAGATGGCATTCAACCGGAAATATTTCCGGGTTTGTATTACCGATAATACAACAGGAGGCTTGCTATGGCAGAACGCAGCCCTGTTGCGGGGAGGTTTCAAATTTATGCGGTGCTTTAAAAAATTAACAAACACATGTACTATTACATGAAATTGCTGGCTGCTTGCGGCATTTATTTCATTATATGCTCACTCACCGTGTTCACGGTGCAGGCTCAGCTTAGCTTTTTACTGTTTGCTGATGCCGGGAGCAATCAGGTCAGCGATGGATGGTACACCCGATCCATTGCCGCCGGCAGTTACAACACAGGTCTTTATGCTGTGGCCGGAGGTGTGCAGTTTAAATTACAGGGCAACAGCAATGCTCTGAACGGTGCCTTTGTCAATGCAGGACGCCAATTGGTCATCAGGGAATACCCCGTGCAGGCAAAAGCATTTTTCGCAGCACATCGGTTTTCAGAACTGATGTATGAAACCAACTGGGGAGTGATGGCTGAAACTTCCTACAAACAATTTGACGTGAAGGCCGGAACAAGCTTCAGGCGTTACGCTTTTACCAAATCTGCCGTTGAAGCGTATGATATCAGCGAGGAAGGCAGCCAGCTGCGCGAAAACTTCAATATGGTTTATAGGGCGGGGTACTCCCTTAATCCATACGACCATTCCTGGAACATTCGTGCATTTGTGACCAACCTGGATCACATTGTCATAAACCAGGAAACCAACCCCATACTGGGAGTGTCGGGGTTTTACCGCATCAGCGACAGCTTCAGCCTGCTCCTAGAGGCACGGTACCTGAGTGCCGGTGCTTTCAATTTGAGTGTGAATCCCTTTGGTTATGTTTTCAGAACAGGAATAAGATGGGAAAGCCGATGAAACGATACGTTTTGCTGTTACTGCTTTTTTTGCCGGGTCTGAATGCTTGCGAAAAGATTGACCTTCGCGGGATGTTCAAGGCCTATGAGTCAGTGAACACCCGCTTTGAAGCCTCTATGGACTGGAACAGCCGGAATCCGGACCGTAACATCGATATCGACGATGACGATTACCTGTTGTTTGTCATGGCCGACAGTCATGTTGGCGGGACTGAAAACCTGCTCAAATTCTTCGACAGAGCACTGGAGGCCGATGCTTTGGCGGCTGTAATGGCGGGGGATCTTACCACCGGCCGGCGGACCGGTTATACTCACTTTGAACGCAGTTTACCCGACCCCGAACAGATTGCCCTCTTTCCCATGGTCGGGAACCACGACCTGTATTTTAACGGATGGGAGGAGTATTTTACCCGCCTGGGGTCTTCCACCTATTTGTTTACAATAGAGACGCCGGTTGCCACCGATCTGTTCATTTGCCTCGACACCGGCAGCGGAACACTTGGCAACAGGCAACTGGACTGGCTCAGGGATATACTCAGCGAAAAAAGACCTGATTATCGCCATTGCATCATCTTCACACACAACAATTTTTTCAGACCAAGATTTACATCCAGCACCAATCCTAATGTTGAAGAACTGCATGTGTTAACGGAATTATTTACCCTGCACAATGTTGATATGCTGATCACCGGGCATGATCATAAAAAAAGCGATCATGTATTGGGCAATACCCGCTACCTGACTCTTGATGCGCTACTTGACGGTTACAGGAATGCCGGTTATCTTAAGCTGCAAAGTAAGGAAGGAGAGCTTGTGTATACTTTTGTGAATTTTTGATCAGCGCCTGCCGCGACAAAGAAAGCAGGGTCATTTTTTCCATTTTGTGAACATATCCCAAAGCACTATACCGGCAGAAACGCTTACATTGAACGAATGCTTGGTGCCGAATTGAGGTATTTCAACACTCAGGTCGCACAGCGCGAGAACCTCGTCATCAACCCCTTTAACTTCGTTGCCCAGCACCAGGGCGTACCTCCTCCCCTTTTCCGGACAGAAATTACGCAAGTCCATGCTTGCTGTGGTTTGCTCAAGAGCAACAATGACATAACCTTTGGACTTGAGTTCGTTGATGGCATCGGTGGTCTGACCGTAATAGGTCCAGTCAACCGACTCTGTAGCGCCCAGGGCTGTTTTATGGATTTCACGGTGAGGCGGTGTAGCGGTAAATCCGCACAGGTAGATGCCTTCCACCAGGAAAGCATCGGCGGTACGAAAAACAGAGCCGGTATTCATCATGCTGCGGATGTTATCGAGGACAATCACCACAGGCAGCTTTCCCGCGCTGCGGTACATTTCCGGCGTAATTCGCCTCAATTCCTTCATTGATAACTTTTTCACCCTGCTAATATTTTCGTATATGTTTGATTATTTTCGTTTTGTAAGAAAATATGCCAAAGCCAAAAGCTAAAAGCTAACAGCCAAATATCCACTCACCCTTTCTTCAACATTTCCGCCAATTTTTTCATCCCGGTACTGGCTTTTTCCCTGATCAGGGTCAGGTTCGGAATATGCGATACATGCAACTCGTTAGGGTCTATCAGGTAAATGGGCGTTCCGTCGCTGACGTAATCAACCAGTCCGGCGGCCGGGTAAACGTTCAGGGAAGTGCCAATAATCACATACAGGTCAGCAGTGCCAGAAAGCTCTGCCGCCGCAGGAATCATAGGGACAGGTTCACCGAACCACACGATGTGCGGCCGCAGTTGAGAACCTTTCTCACACAGGTCGCCTTTTTTTAACTCCCAGCCCTCAAGCGTGTACACCAAGTCTTCGTCGAGGCTGCTGCGCACTTTTTTCAGCTCTCCATGCAGGTGCATCACGTGCGAGGATCCGGCACGTTCATGCAAATCGTCAACGTTCTGCGTAATGATGCGCACGTCATAATCCTGCTCAAGCTCCACCAGTGCATAATGACCCGCATTGGGCTCCACTTCATACAATTGCTTTCGGCGCTGGTTGTAGAATTCCATAACAAGGTCCTGGTTTCGCCGCCAGGCCTCGGGAGTGGCCACCTCCGAAATATCATACTTTTCCCATAAACCACCGCTGTCGCGAAATGTGCTGATACCACTCTCCGCACTGATGCCCGCACCAGTCAGGACAACCATTCGTTTCTTTCCCATATCTGTGATTTTAAAAATGTACACAAAGGGCCTGACCTGTGTGCCGAAATATCATTGTACACACAGGGCTTGACCTGTGTGCCGAAACATCTTAAATGTTTACAAATATAATTTATTTATGGAATTTTTGCATTTTATGCACATTTAAACTACTTTTGTGCATATGTGCATTAAATGACTGATATGACAAGCAAGGAACAGATCATCAGGGCAGCCCGAAAGGTGTTTGAGCGTTTTGGTTTCAACAAGGCATCGATGGGTGACATTGCCACGGCATCGCGCAAGGGGCGGCGGACCATTTACACCCATTTTTCAGGGAAGGAGGAAGTTTTCCGGGCCGTGATTGACACCGAAGTACAGAAGCTGGCCGACAAATTGCGCAAGCTTACCAGGCAGGAGGTTTCTCCTAAAGAGAAGTTGCGCCAATACATGCAAACAAGAATGAATGACCTCCGTGAGCTCACAATATATTACGATGCCCTGCGCCGCGACATAGTAAGTGACATCAACTACATGGAAGATATCCGCAAGGAATATGACCGGATGGAGGTTGAGATGCTTAAGGCAATCCTTGATGAGGGGAATGCATCGGGTGAATTTGACATTGCCGACACATTCCTGGTATCGGAGGCGATCGTGCTGGCAGCAAAAGGGTTTGAGCTCCCCATCTTCCTGGGGCGCAGCGATTACGATCACAACAGGCTCATTAATCCGCTGATTGACCTGCTTTATGAAGGGATCAAAAACAGAACCGGTTCATCATCAACAAAAAAACAATGAAATACGCCCAACTGATTATTAGGTTTAAGTATGCTGTGCTGTCCGTGATCCTGATCACGACGCTGATGATGGGTTATTTCATGAAGAACTTAAGGGTAAATGCCGACGTTTTGAGCTACTTGCCCGACGATGACCCTTCTGCGATGCTTTTCAACCGTATTGGTGATGCATTTGGGGGCAATTCTACCGTGATTGTCGGACTGTCGGGCAGCAACGTTTTTGATGAGGAGATGCTCCACCAAGTGAGAGAGATCACCGACAGCATTCGAAGGGTTGAGGGGGTCGGTTATGTAACCAGCCTCACCAACGTGATCAACATTCGCGGGTCTGATCTCGGTATTGAGATTGGCAGGCTGATTGACGAATTCGACATCCCATCAGACCCGGAAATACTGGATTCACTCAAGGCATACACGCTTTCAAAAGAGATGTACCGCGGCAACCTTGTTTCGGAAGATGGCACAGCCACGCTGATTGCCGCTAAGATCCGTAACGGCTACAACCACGCAGAAGTGGTTGGAGAGATCCGGAAAAAACTTTCAGGACTCCCCTACCAGGAGATGATCCACTATGGTGGCATGCCCCATACCCTGTATGAGCTTTCCAACATCATACTGAGAGACATCAGGCACATCATTCCGTTTGCTTTTCTGCTGATCAGCCTGGTGCTGCTGGCCGGATTCAGGAGACTCGGCGGGATGCTTCTTCCGATGGTAACAGTTTTGATTTCCATAATCTGGACAATGGGCCTGGTTGCCTTGCTTGGCTTTGAGCTCACCATGCTGACCAACATTATACCGGTGATATTGCTCGCAGTGGGAAGTGCCTATGCCATCCATGTAGTGAACACAGTAACTGCAGAACAACAACAAAACCCTGAAAACGCTTTGCAAAAGGCCATCAGTTACATAGTAATACCGGTATTTCTGGCCGCTGTCACCACAATCCTCGGGTTTCTTTCCTTTATAGCCGGCTCCTACCTGTTAATGATACGCGAGTTTGGCATTTTTTCCGCCATCGGGATCCTTTTTTCAATGGTTTTGTCTGTCACCTTCATTCCGGCCATACAGGCCCTTTTCAAACAAAAGGAAAAAAGTCCTCCGAAAGCGGTCACAATCAACTTTTTCGACCGCGCCCCGGAATTCCTTTCAGGTATTGTTTTGCATCATAAAAAGCCATTACTGGCCGGCTGGATGGTTCTGATTATTGCAAGTGTAATTGGGATTACACAAATTGAAAGGCGTGTGGACCTGGTTGATTATTTCAAAAAAGATAACGTGGTACGACAGGGGGAAAACCTCTTAACAGAAAAATTTCATGGCAGCAATCCGCTCTACGTTTCTGTTTCAGGGGATGTGCAGCATCCGGATGTCCTGCAACTGATGGATAAAACACGGGATTTTATGAGGGGGTTTGAATACATCCCTTTCAGTCAATCTGTTGCTGATCTTATTAAACAGATGCACGATGTGATGGGTGAAGGAGAAATAATTCCTGATGATCCCATTAAGATTATTCAGCTTTGGTTTTTGCTGGATGGGCAGGAGATCATGGATCAGCTGGTCAGTCCTGACCTTTCCGAGGGTCTGATCCAGGCCTATGTTTCCTCTGTGGAGCTGGATGTGCTTCGCGAAATAGAGACCAGTTTTGACCAATGGGTAAAGACCCACAGCACGGATCAACACCAGGTGGCTTACACAGGCATCCCTGTGATGCTGAAACGACTGGATGAAAGCATCATTAGCAGTCAGGCATATAGCCTGATCATTGCCACCACTCTGGTGATCATTATGGTAAGCATGCTTCTCGGATCATTCAGAAAAGGGTTGATCGCCATTGTTCCGATCGGGATCACCCTGATCATTCTGTTTGGAATCATGGGAATGACAGGCATACCGCTCGACATTGCCACCGTGCTTACAGGGAGTGTTACCATCGGCATAGGGGTTGACTACTCGATACACATGATCAGCCGCTTCGGTAAAGGTTGCCGGGAAGGGCTGGGTCTGGAAGCCAGCATGAAAAACAGCATCCACACCAGCGGGAAGGCGATCTTTATCAACATGCTGTCTGTAAGCGCCGGTTTTGCCGTACTGGCATTCTCGAACCTGGTGCCGCTGAAGCGTTTTGGTTTTCTGATTGCCGTCACCATGCTTGTTGCCGGAATGGCCAGCCTGACCTTGCTGCCGCTGATGCTCCTGAAATCATCATCAAAAAAATCAAAAACAAACAAACCATTATCAATATGAAAAAGCTAAAATCTGTCATTATTGCAACTTTGTTTTTACTGATGATCAATCTTCCGGCATTCGGAGGAGATGCTGCGCGCATACTTAACAACATGGATGCGGTGCTTTTTGCCTCTGAAGATCAAAAAAGCACCATTGAAATGGTGCTCATCGACCGTAATGGCAATGAGCGCACCAGGGAGGCAATGGTGTGGCAAAAAGGTTCTGACAAGCGGTTGTTCCGGTTCACCGCACCCGCAGGAGAGGCAGGCATCGCGTTCCTGTCGCTCCCCGACGACGTGATGTATCTTTACATGCCCGCCTTTGGCAGGGAAAGGCGCATCGCATCCCATGTGAAGAACCAGTCGTTTGCCGGCACCGATTTTTCTTATGAGGACCTGGAATCAGTCAAATACAGCGAAAAGTATTCACCGGAATTGCTGAAAGAAACGGAGGAGCACTACATCCTGGAGCTGACACCCTTGCCCGATGTGCGCAGCGATTACTCGAAAGTAATTGCGCACGTGAACAAAGCACACTACTATCCTGAAATCATGGAAAGCTATGACAGGGGCGGACAGAAGGCAAAAGTGGCGGAATATACGTTTGACAGGCAAGGCGACTACTGGTATATGCAGGAAATCTTCATGACCAACCTTAACCGGGATCACCGAACCCGGATGATCTTCAAGGAGGTGCAATTCGACACCGGCATCGATGACCAAATATTTACGGTAAGAAACCTGACGCGTTATTAATAAATAGCTCGAAGCTCGAAGAAAAAAGCTCTTAGCTTTTGGCTTTTAGCAAGAATGAAAGAAAGAAGCCAACAACCTTTTTAAACTTTAAACCCTCAACTCTAAACCATTATAAACAAATGAAAGCGGCATCATTCTCATTATTTGTAATCGTATTTCTAATTGCACCCTGCGTTATTGCACAGGACAACCCTTTGATCTGGCGCGGTTCCATTGAGTCGGACCAGCGGCTCCGCCTGGAGGATGAGCAAGAGTGGCTATGGAATGAGAACCGGCTGGACCTTCAGCTGGAAAAACGGGCCATGCCACTGCGCATTGTTGGAAATGTATGGCTCAGACACCTGGGACCGTCAATTACTGAAACTTCCTCGGACCTGTTTCTGAAGGACAAGGTTCACCCCTGGAGTCTCGACATCAGGGAAGCTTATGTGGAAGTGTATGGCTTCTTGTCTGATGACCTCGACCTTAAAGTGGGCCGGCAGCAGATCAATTGGGGAACTGCAGACCGGTTCAATCCCACAAGGACCCTTAACTCACCCGACCTGGAAGATATTCTGGACTTTGGCAGGATGATGGGATCGGATGCGATCAGCCTGCAGTGGCATTTTTCCCATTCCACCTCTCTCCAGGGTGTTTTTGTACCCCTTTTTCGTCCTGCAACCCTGCCTTTGGGGGCCTTTTCAGCCCTTTTTGCCATCCAGGCGGACCTGCCGGAAGGGATATCCATTCACAAATACAGTGACAACCTCCTCACTCCGCCAAATACGCTAAAGGATGCCTCCTCATTTGGTTTGAGATTGCGCAGCTTTCTGTTAAATACAGATGTTTCTGTCAGTTATGTATTTGGAAGAAATGCGATCCCTGTTCCCAGTCAAGCTGAGTTAACCATGGTGGACCATACCCATGTTGACATGCACGCAACATTTATATTCCCCCGGCATCATGTGTTTGGCGCAGACCTTGCAGGCAGCATTGGAAGGGTTGGTGTATGGGCCGAGGCGGCAGTTTTCATTCCTGAAGAGGAGGTTACCATGTTGCTTATCGCGCCACCTATGCCCGAGCAGCAGACTCCAATAATTGAAAAAGAACCCTATGCCAGGTTTGTGGTCGGAGGAGATTACACCTTCGGCCAGGGAACTTATCTGAATCTTCAATATGTACATGGCTTTCTGCACGAAAGCGGCAAGGGAAACCTGAACGATTATCTTTTTCTCCAGGCTGAACGAAGCTTCCGAAACAACACCATCGTGGTGCAACCGCTTTCGGGTGGGATAAGCATCGCTGATCGCGACAACCTGGAAGACAATTATGCATTATTCTACACACCTGAGATCAGGTTCAGGGGCATCGATAATCTGGAAGTTGCACTCGGAGGCTTCTTCTTTGCAGGCAAGGGTGATCACCTTTTTGCTTCCCTCAAAGACAAAAACATGCTGCGCCTTTTTGTAAAAGCCAGCTTTTGAGTATTTTCTTCAGCCGGTTTTTCAGATCAAACGAGAACGAACTTGTTTTTTTAATTTAGACCAATTACATATTGTTTGTTTATGAGCCTGCTAACCAAAATCTTACATCCATTTTCCCGCAAAACACAAAACAGGCAAAAAAATGTATTTTTGTCCAAATCCTTCCTATATTTGTGAACATCGTTTATAGTCAGCTATCTATATTGTTAGAGAATAACATATTATTCAATTATACTGCTTTATGAAGAATATTGCCACTTTTTTATTAACGGTAATCCTACCGATGCTGATCATCACCATAGTGCTTCGGGATGCGACCCGCGACAATCAACTGCTTGAGGACTTGCGCGCAGAGTATAGCATTCCGCACATACCTTCGGTGGATCACAGCAAGCATTCTGAGTTACAGCGCGACTTTGACAATCCGCATGAGATCACTGCCACTTGTTTGTCATGCCATACCGGGAGAGGCGATGAGGTTCTGGCCAATGCACACTGGAATTGGGAGCGTGAAGCATATATTGAAGGCAGGGGGGTTACCTATCTTGGTAAGAAAAACCTGATCAACAACTTCTGCACCGGAATACTGTCAAACGAAGCCACGTGCAACCGGTGTCATATTGGTTATGGCTGGCGCGACGACACGTTCGATCACAGCAATCCGTACAACATTGATTGTTTGATATGTCATGACAACAGCGGTCTTTACGACAAGGCACGCGGGGGCGCAGGTTATCCTGTACCCGGGCTCGACTTTCAGGCCATTGTGCAGCAGGTAGGGCGTCCGGCCAAAGACAATTGCGGTTATTGTCACTTTTACGGAGGGGGTGGCAACAATGTTAAACACGGTGATCTTGAGAATGCCTTATTGACGGCTTCCTGGGAGGTAGACGTACACATGTCTGCAGAGAACACCCACCTGGAGTGCATTGACTGTCATAAAACCACCAACCACCAGATGCTGGGCAGATATTATGGTGTTTCGAGTGAAAACACACAGAGAGCCACCTGCGAACAATGCCACACTTCCTTTCCTCACATCAACTACAAACTAAACGAACACACCCTTAAAGTTGCTTGTCAAACCTGCCACATACCTGTTTATGCCAAGGTAAACCCCACCAAGATGCGCTGGGACTGGTCGACAGCCACCGACCGTATGGATGGCGAGCCCTATGAGGTTGTTGACACCCTGGGAAATCTTCTCTATACCTCAATTAAGGGAGATTTTGCCTGGCGGCAGAATGCCATACCGGATTATGTATGGTTCAATGGCACAGCCGACCATCATCTTATCTCTGATATTATTGGTCCCAACGACACTGTGATTTATATCAACACCCTTTTCGGTGATGCCCGTGATCCTGATTCTCGCATTCATCCTGTGAAGATACATACAGGCCGGCAGCCTTACGATACCAAATACCGCACCATCATTCAGGCCAAGCTTTGGGATGCCCAGCCGGGCACAGGGGCTTTGTGGATTGACCTCGAGTGGGAAGAAGCTGCCACCCGGGGCATGGAATATGTGGGTATGCCCTATTCGGGTGAATACGGATTCATAGAATCAGAAATGTTTCTGTTGATCAACCACATGGTTTCTCCTGCCGACCAGGCCCTCAGCTGCGAGGATTGCCACACGCGCACCGGAGGCAGGTTGCAGTACATCGAGGGCATATACATACCTGCACAAACCACCCTGGCGGCCATTGACTATTTCGGCGTTATGCTGCTGGTGCTTTCCTTTATGGGTATTGTGGCGCATGCCGTGTTGCGTTATGTAGCCTGCAGAAAATTAAAATCCGGATAAGCACGAAACCGTTGTTGCACCTTGTTGCCTGCATCCAAAAAAGATGTGCGCAATAAAAAAGCAAGTCATTGATATTCAAACAAAAAAGCCACTTTTCCCAATGAAAGTTTACCTGTATAACCGTTACGAAAGGTTTTGGCACTGGACCCAGGCCTTCCTGATATTATTCCTGGCGCTCACGGGCTTTGAAATACATGGTTCTTATAGCTTTTTCGGTTTTGAGAACGCCGTACATCTGCACAACAATGCTGCCTGGCTGCTTATTGTGCTGATCATATTTACCATTTTCTGGCATTTTACGACGGGTCAATGGAGGCAGTACATTCCCACAACACAGAACCTGAAGGCGCAGATGGAGTATTACATTACAGGCATCTTCAGAAACGCCCCGCATCCCACAAAAAAAACGGTATTAAGCAAGCTGAACCCGATGCAGCGATTGGTATACCTGGGACTGAAGATCCTGTTCATACCTGTCATGGTCCTTTCCGGACTGCTCTATATGTTCTATCGCTATCCCAGGCATGGAGGCATAGAATCGCTGGGCATTGACAACCTGGCCCCCATTGCTTACCTGCACACACTGGGCGCCTACCTGTTGCTGGCCTTTGTACTGGTGCACGTTTACCTGATCACCACCGGCCATACCCTTACATCAAACCTGAAAGCCATGATCACTGGCTGGGAAGAACTGGAAGAAGAGGAACCTGCAGCAACGGTTGCCGAAGAGAAAGAAGTAAAAAAATGACAGCAGTAGTAACTCTTTCAACCATTATTACACCTTTTTTTGCGTGATGCGAAAACAAGCGACATCGTAGATTTATAAAAAACCCCACAAACACACACAGCATGTTACCGTCAAGAACCCATATTGTCCTCTTGTTGCTGAGCATCGCAGTAATGCTCTATTCCTGCGGAAAACCTCGGAAAGCAGCCGAGATACAACCGTCGGTGGCCGAAACTGAAATGCTCCTTCAGTACCTGGAGGAGAACGGCAACCTCATCAACAGCGAGGCCATACCGGCACTGATAAGTGCTGCAGACCTCCACGAGCAATTAGTGGCCAATAATATCCATATCATTGACCTGAGACCCGCCGCTGATTTTGAGTCCGGGCATATTTCACACAGTGTCAATGTACAGCCGGGTGATATCCTCGATTATTTTGAACAGCGTATTGAGCCGGGCAGCTTTGATCAAATTGTGCTGGTTTGTCCGAATGCGCAGCTCAGTGCTTTTGTAAATGCCGTATTGCTTTTCCTTGGATACGATAATGTGCATGCACTGCGTTTTGGGTTGAGCAGCTGGGATCAGGAAATTGCCGAACGCCACTGGCTGGCGGCCCTGAGCAATCATCTGGAAGGACAGCTGGAAACAACAGGTTATCCAAAAAACGATCCCGGTGTGCTTCCTGCCATCGCTACGGGCAAAACACATGGTTATCAGATATTACGGGCGAGGGCCAAAGAAGTTCTGGACACCAGTTTTGAAGACCTGGGGCGCACCCTGCAGGACATAACCACAGCTGAGGACCCGGTTTACCTGGCCAACTACTGGCCTGAAAGTTTGTACAACCGCGGACACTTACCCGGCGCCATTCAATACACGCCCAAGGTATCCCTGCACAGCGCTGAGGACATCCGCACGCTGCCGGCAGACAGGGCTGTGGTCATGTATTGTTTTACCGGACAGCACAGCTCTTATGTCACCGCCTTTCTCCGGCTGCTGGGTTATGATGCCTACAGCCTGGCTTACGGTGCCAATTCTTTTATTCACAACACCATGGTTACCACGCAGCCACCGGGTCGTTCGTTTACTGAAGAACGAATCGGGCACTTTCCGCTGGCTGGGAAAGTCCCGGGAGCGGTTGCACCCAAGGAGCTGCAGCCAACGCAAAAGGAAGCGGCTCCCGTCATCGGCGGATGCTAACGTATTTTACAAACAATTATATCAGAAACGATGGATAACACACCAAAAAACTACATGAACCCCTACCTGGCCGGCTTCTTATTAGGGCTGGTACTTCTTGCTGCGTTTTTAATAACAGGACGCGGCCTTGGAGCAAGCGGGGCTGTAAAGAATGCCGTTGTGACACTCACAGGCAACATTGCTCCCGAATATGCCAGGCAGTCGGTTTTCTTTGCCGATTATTTCAGCGGGGAGCACCCCCTGATGTCGTGGCTCGTGTTTTTAGTGCTGGGGGTAATCATCGGAGCCTTTTACAGTGGAGCTATGGCAAACCGGCTTGGGTTTAAAATTGAACGCGGACCCGGTCTGAGCGCACGTGCCCGGTTGGTCTTTGCTCTTTCAGGAGGGTTGCTTTTCGGCTTTGGAGCCCAGTTCGGACGCGGCTGCACCAGTGGCGCCGCCCTGAGCGGAATGGCGGTGATGTCGACCGGAGGAATACTGACCATGATGGCCATTTTCGGCACAGGATACCTCATCGCTTATTTTTTCAGAAAACTTTGGATATAACCTAAAAAGACATCAAGCATGGCACCATTTATCCCACAAGGCCTGATAAATCCCGAGCTCAATCTCTTCTTCGCCCTGGTGCTCGGAATTGGCTTCGGCTATGTTCTTGAACAAGCCGGATTCTCTTCATCCCGAAAACTGGCCGGTGTGTTTTATGGCTACGACTTCGTAGTCCTAAGGGTCTTTTTTACAGCAGGAATCACAGCCATGACAGGGCTGATGTTTCTGAGTTTCCTGGGCTGGGTCGATATGTCATTTCTGTATATCAATCCGACTTACGTTTACTCTGCGCTGCTGGGCGGCGTTATCATGGGCTTCGGCTTCATCATGGGCGGCTATTGTCCCGGAACCAGTTTCGTAGGAGCAGTAATTGGAAAAGTTGATGCCATGGTATTTATCCTGGGGTCAATGGCAGGCATCTTTTTCTTTGGCCATTTTTATGATGTGTTTGAGCCGGTATATACAGGAAGCTTTCTCGGGCATATCTTTGTGTACGACTCGCTGGGTATCTCCAAAGCCTGGTTTGCCCTGATACTGGTGATCACAGCCATCCTGGCGTTCATCTTTACACAAATGATCGAAGACAGGGTAAATAAAACCGGTGCCGAAATCCTGAAACAACGTCCTTCCTACAAAGTACCGGCCAGCTTGCTGATTGTGGCAGTATTTGTCTTTCTTTTGCTTCCCGAAGAAAGAAAAAGCAGAATCAACGAGCGGAGCCCGAAAAGCATCATGGAGCTCATTCTTTCTGAAGAGGCATTTGTAAGCACACATCGTGTCATTTACCAGCTCAGGAACGAACAAGAGGACCTGATCCTTATAGATACGCGGAGCAGCGATGAATATCAGCATTTCACCCTTCCCGGAGCCGTTCACATGCCGGCCGAAGACGTGCTCAGGCGAGGCTGGCGCTCCGTATTTAAAAACGACCCGCGCAGAAAAGTCTTTTTCGGCAACGGAAACAGCCGGGCCATGGCGGCCTGCATGACAGCGGCAAGGGCCGGCTACGATAAGGTGTATATTATGGATGGCGGATTAAACAAGATGTTTGAGGAGCTTTTTATTGATTATGACGACTCCGGGGTTGAATCCTACAATTTGCAGGAACGCTCCATGGCACGTTTCCTGCGTGATGCGCGTATCTTTTTCCTTGAAGGGGGGCTGGCTGACAGACCTTCAGAACAAAAACCGGTGATCAGGGCACCGGAAGAATCAGAAATTATTCCGGTAATTGGCGGATGTTAAACCGATATGATCATGGCTAGTAAACAATTAAACTACGGTTCTGCGCTATTTTTCATTATCATTATGATGGCTGTGGCGTTTTGTATCCTGACATCAAGAGGTTATCAAACGAGCAATGCGCGTGTTGCCAAACAGTTCAGTGAAACAGCATTCTTCTCTTATGCAGAGTTACACTCCCTTTTATCAAATGAAGACAGCAGCGGCTTTCTGATTGTGGATCTGAGAAGCAGCGAGGACTTTGAGCAAGGGCACATCACAGGAGCTATAAACATTCCAAAGCAGGACCTTCTTAAAAGGCAAAACAGAAAAAAACTCAGAGGAAAGCAACGCCTGCTGCTCTATTCTTCATCGGAGCATCTGGCGGTGGCAGCACAAGTCATCCTGTTAGGCCAGGGCTTTGAGCGGGTAAATGTTATCCCGGGCAGCTATGAAACCATCAATGCTTTTGCAATAAAGGAGTTTAATCCGGCAAAGGCTTTTTTCAGCGAGGACAAGGCGCAGTTTGATTACTCCCGCTTTATGAATGTCAGAGCAGTGAAGCCGGCAAGACAAGCTCCTGTAATACCAGGAGTACCGGAGGTTGAGTACAGAGCACCGGGCACCGGTGGTTGCTAATTGATCCGCAATGCATCAATAGATCTCCAGTGCATCCTCATCGTCAAGGTCTGTTGACTTAGTGTCTTCGGCACTGTCGTTGTCCTCATCAACCTCTTTTTGGGGAAGCAAAGATCTGAAATCTTCAAAAAAGTCCTTATCGAGCGAAAGGGCCTTTACTACATCTTTAAGGGCCTCTTTTTTCAGCCTGCTGCCAAATGCAGCCTCGGCTCTTGCCATGAAGGCCAACGAGTGTTTTGAATCCAGCTTAATGGCAATGTTTAAATATTCCAAAGCCTTTTTATATTCACGGGAATGCAGCGCAACGACACCTTTGCCAAACCAGGCACAGGCACAGCTTTTGTCAATATCTGCCGATCTTTCAAAACAGTTTTTCGCCCCGGCAATATCTTCAAGGATAAGATAAAGTCCGCCCAGGTCACACCAGGCTTCACCGTTGTCGCCCTGCACTTCAAGCAGCTTCTGAAAATCTTTCAGGGCTTTGTCATATTGTTCGGCAGCACCGTAAACCAAAGCTCGAGTATGCCGGTATGCAGGGTTGTTTGCATCCGCTTTCAGCAAAGCCGATAATTCGGCCAGGGCGCCCTCCAGATCAGTGGTCCTGAACAAGGCACAGGCTTTGCCATAGGAGGCAGCATGGCTGGTGCCTTTGTCCAGTATGGTATCAAACATATCGAGGGCTTCGTCAAACCTGTTTTTTTCAAATAGTTTCCAGGCTTCATCAACCGTAGCATTAGTTTTGCTTTGCTTAACCATGACTCGTAAACAGATTTTATTTTCAGACCCAAATATACATGAATTTTTTTTATGCGAAATTACACACAGACGCATGAAAAAAATTCATGGGAAAGCGAAGCGGTTCCTCCTGTACATCTTCATTTTGTATATTTTTTCAACAAAATGAAGATGTTTTTTACAGGAGAAATATACATGAATTTTTTTATGCGAAATTACACTTGGGCGATTGAAAAAAAATCATTCCCTTTTATTACGCCCTCCACAGAACATTTTTTACTTAAATTTGTATATCTAGATAAAACGTCAAAGGACAGGCTGATGAAACAAGCTGGAGACAAAGGGTCATTGACCCGTCAGGAAACGCCGGAACACCATACGCATTCATCAAATTTGCACAAGTTAACCTATCTTGGCAATCTTGATTCCAAGAATCTTGATCAGTTGTATGCAGTGTATCTGAAAGACCCTTCTCAGCTTGATAAGAGCTGGCGTTTGTTTTTTGAAGGATTTGAGCTTGCAAGAACCCACTACCCCGACACTGACCTGCTTCCTGAAAAGGAAAGCATTCGCTTCCGCAACGAATTCAATGTTATTAACCTGATCAACGGTTACAGGGAACGTGGACATCTGTTTACAAAGACAAACCCGGTCAGGACCCGGCGCACCTATACGCCAACGCTCGATCATCAGAATTTCGGGCTTAGCGATTCTTCACTCCAAGATCAGTTTCAGGCAGGTAATGAAATTGGTATCGGTAAGGCGAGCCTGAAAAAAATCATCAGTGACTTGCAACAAACCTATTGTCAGAGCATCGGGGCGGAGTTTATGTTTATCCGGTCGCCTGAAATTGTTGATTGGCTCAAGCACCGGATGGAGCGGGTGAAAAACACGCCGTCGTTTTCTGCGGAAAAAAAGAAAACGATGCTGGAAAAACTTATCGAGGCGGTCAGCTTTGAGCATTTTCTCAGAAAAAGGTTTCCCGGTCAGAAACGTTTCTCGCTGGAAGGCTGCGAAACCCTGATCCCCGCACTTGATTCAGTCATTGAGCAGGGTGCCGCTCTTGGTATCGAGGAATATATAATTGGCATGGCCCATCGTGGCCGCCTTAATGTACTGGCCAACATTCTGAAAAAACCCTATCATAAAATTTTCAGTGAATTTGAAAGTAAGGAGTATGCAGAGGAAGCGCTGCTGGGCGATGTAAAGTATCACCTGGGCTGTACCCTGGAAACCACAACCCGGAACAAAAAGAACATCAAGCTGAGCATTGCGCCAAACCCAAGCCATCTTGAAGCAGTAACACCTGTTGTTGAAGGCATAGCGCGAGGAAAAATTGATCAGAAGTATGCTGGTGATGATAAGAAAGTCGCCCCCATTCTCATCCATGGCGATGCTTCCATTGCGGCACAGGGGGTTGTTTATGAAGTGTTGCAAATGTCTCAGCTTCAGGGCTATAAAACCGGAGGAACCATACACCTGGTCATTAATAACCAGCTCGGGTTTACCACTAACTATCTCGACGCCAGATCCAGCACCTATTGCACAGATGTTGCCAAAACAGTCCAGTCGCCCATCTTTCACGTAAACGGTGACGACGTTGAGGCCGTCGTTTACACCATAGAGCTTGCCATGGAGTTCCGCCAGCGCTTTGGCCGTGATGTGTTCATCGATTTGCTTTGCTACCGGAAATACGGTCATAACGAAAGTGATGAACCCAGGTTTACCCAACCGTTATTATACAAGACCATAGAAAAACACCCCGATCCCTCAAGCATATATATTGAAAAGCTTCTGGAGCAAAAAACAATCACGGATGAGGAGGTCAGTGACCTTCAGCAAACGTTTTACCAAAAACTCGAGAAAGAGCTTGAGCTTGCGCGCCAGATAGAAAAAGGGGATATTGACCCTTTTCTGCAATCGACATGGGGCGACATAAAGAAAGCAAAGCTTGACGACCTGTTTACCACACCCGACACCGGCGTTGAGCCGGAGGCGTTGAAGCAGATAGGAAAGAGCATCACCCGTTTGCCGGAAGACAAGGATTTTTTCAGGAAAACGCTGCGCATGATGCAGGACAGGAACAACATGATCCTTAAAAAGGAAGAGGTTGACTGGGCTCTTGGCGAAAGCCTTGCTTATGCCACGCTGCTTGCGGAGGGCATTTCTGTCAGGATCTCCGGCCAGGACGTTGAGCGGGGCACATTCAGTCACCGGCATGCAGTGCTGAAGATCGAAGATTCAGAAGAAGAGTACGTCCCTTTAAACCACATTAGCCCAAGGCAGGCTTCGTTTGAAATCTACAATTCACCTTTGTCAGAATACGGGGTGCTGGGCTTTGATTACGGTTACGCCATGGTCAGTCCTTACAAGCTGATTATCTGGGAGGCACAGTTTGGTGATTTCAACAATGGTGCGCAAGTCATCATTGACCAGTTTATTGCCAGTGCTGAAGAGAAATGGAAGGTACTGAACGGCCTGGTGATGTATCTCCCGCACGGTTATGAAGGACAGGGACCGGAGCATTCAAGCGGGCGGATGGAGAGGTTTCTTTCGCTTTGCGCGGAAAACAATATCCAGGTGGCCAACTGCACCACTCCGGCCAACCTGTTTCACCTGCTAAGGTTACAAATGAAACGTTCGTTCCGTAAACCCCTGGTGATCTTTACCCCAAAAAGCCTGCTCCGGCATCCCGACTGTGTATCGCCGCTGGCCGATCTTTCCGGAGGCAGGTTCTTGAGGGTGATTGACGATGAAGGGGCACGTCCGGAAGAAACTGAGCGTGTGATTTTCTGCAGTGGAAAGATTTATTATGATCTTAAAGAAGAGAAAAAACGGAAAGGCTTTAAAGGGACAGCCATTGTAAGACTTGAGCAGCTGTATCCTTTGCCTGAAAAAGAGCTGGAGGCCGTAAAAGAAAAATACAGGAACGCTCAGCGGTGGCTATGGGTGCAAGAGGAGCCCCAGAATATGGGTGCATGGCCATTCATTAAGTTGAATCTTAAAGGATTTAACCTGAGTGTGATAGCAAGGCCCCCCAGCGGCAGTCCGGCGAGCGGTTCCAGTAAATTCCATCAGCTTCAGCAACAAAAAATTGTTGAAAAAGCTTTTGAAGAATGTGACTGTGAAAATGTTTGCCGTGAATGCAGGCAGCTCTGTATCAGTCATATGATCTGAGTTGGCCACGGCAACATCAACCATAAGCTGATCTTTAAACGAAGCAGACTATCAAGCATTTATCTGGCGGATCATAATCAGAAAACAGAATTCAGCCATACGGCTTTAACATAAAGAACCATGACCATAGACATTCGAGTACCGGAAGCCGGTGAGTCAATCACCCAGGTAGAACTGGCCAGATGGCTTGTAGAAGATGGCACTTACGTGGAAAAAGACCAGGAGATAGCCGAAATTGATTCCGACAAGGCCACGTTGACCATCAATGCAGAGGCGGCAGGTTTGATCAAAATTACTGTTGAAGAAGGGACTACGATTGCACCGGGCAAAATTATCGGACAGATAGACACCGGAGCGGACAGGCCGGGGGAGGCCACACCAGAAAAAGATGAATCTGGCGGCAAGGATGCACAGGTGCCCGGCAGCAAAGATGAGGAAGTCGCTGAAGAAAGCGTTCAGACACAAGAGCAATCTAAGCGGGGTGTTGTTTTGTCACCCCAGGCCAGAAAAACGCTTGAAGACCATGGGTTGCCGGCAAACTGGGAAGATAAATTTCCAGAAAGCAAAAGAATAAC
>JAVIYP010000103.1:0-5391 GCA_031323845.1 Bacteroidales bacterium
TGATATTGCAACAAAAAACCGGACAATTATATTAAGCCACTAGTTTTTGTTTTTGGGTTTGGTTTTTAAATTCTTTTATAGGCATTTTGATAGTGGTATGTATTCTGTTTTGGTTGTACCAGGTCTCAATGTATTCAAAGATAGAAATTTTAGCTTCTTCTCTGGTTTTATAGCTTCTGTGATATATCCACTCTGTTTTAATATTGTTAAAAAAGCTTTCAGCTACAGCATTGTCCCAGCAGTCGCCTTTGCGACTCATACTCCTGAGAACCAACGGTTGTTTCTCTAACAATTCCCTGAACTCATTGCAAGCGTATTGGATGCCTCTGTCAGAGTGAAAGATGAGTTCTTTGGTAATTGGTCTTCGTTTAACAGCCATTTTCCATGCGGCAATACTGGTATCATATGCCTTTAAGCTGCTGCTCATAGACCATCCGACTACTTTGCGATCTGCCAAATCCAATATAACTGTCAGGTACAGCCAACCCTTCCGGGTTCTGACATACGTAATATCTGACACCCATACCTGGCCTGTTTCTTTCACGGAAAAGTCCCGGTTAAGTTTATTATCAACTACCGGATAGCTATGTTTGGAATCAGTGGTACTCCTAAACTTTCTACGTCTGATGCTGACCAGATTCTGCTTCTTCATTATTCGTGCCACACGAGGCCTGGATATCATGATTTGTTGGCGAGCGAGCTCCATGGTGATCCTGGGGCTGCCATAGGTTTTTTTGCTTTTTAAATATATGTTCCTGATCTGTACCACTAGCCTTTGATTTTCAATATCCCGCTTTGTTGGTTGTCTGTTTTTCCATGCATAATATGCACTCCTGGAGATGCCAAGTACCTGGCACATCTTCCCAATGGGAAACTCGGAGCTGTACCGGTTTATAAACCAGTATGCTTTCCATCGCTCTTGGAGAAGATGCTGACCGCCTTTTTTAAGATATCGCGCTCTAATTGTGCATCACGAAGTTCCTTTTTTAACCGGGCGAGCTCTTTTTCATGTTCTGTTTGGGCAACTTTACCCTGTCCCGAGAAACAAGTGTCCGGATGTTTATCGGCCTCCCGACGCCAGCGATATATCAGCTCCGGACGTATGTCCAGCTCCTTGGCCAGCTCTTGGAAGTTGTCATGGTTCTTACTTAGCTCAACGGCCATTTTTTTAAATTCTTTGTCGTACTGTCTTCTTTTTTTCATAATCACTAAGTTAAATATTTTGGCTTAACTTAGTGTCCGGACAAATGTAGCAACTCCAGCCAATATGCTAAACGCACTAAGAAACAAATGCCTTAAACCAAAGTCAACGACCAAACAAATAAACGATTAAACAGTTAAACAATTAAACAAATAAACGATTCAACGATTAAACGATTCAACGATTCAACGATTCAACGATTCCACAAAATAGCAACACAATGAATTCTCCCAACACCCCCCACCCTCCTCAATTCCAGGAGGAATCCATCGACCTAAAAAAACTATTCTTCAAGTACCTGCCTTACTGGTGGCTTTTTGCCGTTGCCATTTTGCTGGCGCTGGGTTATGCCTATGTGCAAAACCGGTTGGCCGATCGTGTGTACAGCGTGCAAAGCACGGTGCTGATACGCGAGGACCGGATAGATATACCATTGATCACTCAAACAGGGCCAAGGCGCGGGCAGAGCCACTGGTACAACGAAAAGGCCATCATGCGCTCCTACAGCATGGTTGAAAAAGTGGTGAAAAAAATGGACGTAGATGTTTCCTATTATGTTTTAAGCCGGGTTTTTGGTTCGATGCGTCGTGGTGAGCTTTACAAAAACACGCCTTTTTTGGTGCAATACGACAAAGAACACCTCCAGCCTTTCGATATAGTATTTACAATACGAATTATAGACCAACATCATTTTGAGATCGAAACGGACGATGATGTTGTGGGGTTTGAAAGGAAACAACGTTACCGATTCGGAGAGCGCATTCAAAACAGCCATTATTCGTTTCACATCGACTTTGTAGGAACCTATAATGAAGATATTCACCAGGGGAGGAGCTACCAGTTCATCATTCACAGTCAGCGCTGGCTTACCAACCATTATAAGCGCAACCTGGAGGTAAAGCCGATGGGGCAGAACTTCAGCATCGTGGAGGTGAACTTCACCGCCACGCACCTGCAGAGAGCGATTGATTTTGCAAACACCCTGGCCGAAACCTACATCGCGATGAACCTGGAGGAGAAAAACCTGACGTCGCTGAATACCATTGAGTTCATTGACGAGCAAATCGCGGTGACCACCGGCAGCCTTGATGACGCCGAAAGCCGCCTGCAGGAGTTCCGCCAGGAACGGCAATTGATGGAGCTGAGCTGGCTGGCCAACCAATTAATGAACGAAGTGCAGCAGCTCGACAACCAGCGCAGCATGGAGCTGCTTAAGCGGCAGTACTACGACTTTTTGGTGGAGTACGTGCGCGACGAGCGTGACTTCAGCGAGGTGTTTGCTCCTTCTTCGCTCGGGATCGAAGACCCCATCCTGAACAACCTGTTGCTGGAGCTTAGCAAGATGCACAACGAACGGGCCCGGATGATGCTCACCACCACCGAACGCAGTCCGAGCGTGCAGGCGGTGGAGCGCGACATCCGCCAGGGCAAGGCCACGCTGGAAGAGAACCTGCGCAGCATCCGCGCTGCCTCCGACATTATGATGAGCGACCTTGAACGACGTATCTCCCAAAAAGAAAGGCGCATTAACGAGCTGCCACAGACCGAAAGAGAACTCATAGGCATACAGCGCATCTTCAACATCAACGACGCCACCTACAACTTCCTGCTGGAGAAGCGCGCCGAAGCCGGCATCTCCCTGGCCTCCAACATCCCCGACCATAAGGTGGTGGACCCGGCACGCTTTGTGGCCATTGTATCTCCTAAAACACAACGGAACTACATCATCGCACTGTTCATTGCACTTGCCCTTCCCGCTCTCTTCCTTTTCCTGCGCGATTTTTTCAACACCCGCATCATTGACAAGGATGAGGTGAGCAAGCGGCTCGGCTTTCCCATTGTAGGACTGGTACCGCGCATCACCGGTAAGGACAGGCCCGAACAGGCAGGCCTGCTTGTGTACGACAAGCCCCGCTCCAACCTGCTGGAGGCTTTCCGGAGCTTGCGTTCGAACCTGCAGTTTTTTGCTCCCGAGGCGCATAGCAAGCTCATCGTCGTTTCATCAACCCGTGCCAAGGAGGGAAAGACAATGACGGCGCTTAACCTGAGCGGTGCCCTGGCACTGGCCAACCGAAAAACACTCTTCATTGACGCCGACATGCGTAAGCCAGCCCTGCCCTTCATCAGCAGGGTGTACAAGCAACGGGGTCTGTCGAACTACCTCATCGGTCAGCTCAAAAAGGAAGACATCCTGGTGAAGCACCCCGAGCACGAGAACCTCTATTACATTTCCGGGGGAACCGTGCCGCCCAACCCACCCGAGCTGCTTGACCACAAGCGGATGGACGAGCTGCTGGACGAGTTGCGCAAGGAGTTTGAATTCATCATCGTGGACACGCCTCCGCTGGGACTCGTTGCCGATGCCCAGCCCCTGCTCAAGCGCGCCGATATGGTGATGTACATCATCCGCCACAACTTCAGCCGCCAGACCGACCTCGATTTCATCAGGGAGTTCAGTGAAAAAACCAGGCTGAAGAATATGGTGATCGCTATCAACGACGTCAAAACCAACGTCAACCGCAGCGGCTATGGCTACGGGTATGGTTACGGGTATGGTTACGGATACGGTTATGGGTACGGATACGGTTACGGCCTTGGTTACGGCCTCGGCTATGGCACTGACGAGGAGGAGAAGCCGAAGAAGAAACGGTGGTTTCGGAAAAAGAAGTAAGCAAAAAAGAAACACGGTATCTTTCCCGACTTAAAGAAAAGTTGCACAGTGTTACACAATGTTATACACAGTGTTACACGGTGTAATAAACATTAAAGCATTGTGGCCAACAAATATTTCGTTCATCCGCAAGAAAAAAACATGAAAAAGCACTGTGAGACACTGTGTATAACTCTCCCGCATAGGCGGGACAGGTGTGAAACTCTGTGAAACAAAAATCTCCGTGAAACAAAACAACACCCTTCGCCCACAACCACCAATGACAGCAAAGCAAAATCGAAGCATAAATGACAGCGAAGCGAATGACGCGCGCAGCACATATGACAGCGCAGCATAAAACCGCTTAGCCGCAAATGTTAATAATTAAACTTTTATTGTGCCACATTCGCCTAAACATATTTAATAGTTTTGCAGTGTCAAAACACTAAGATATGAAGCATGGTGAAATTGTGGTTTACAAAACTGCGCAGGATGCCGGGTTAAAGCTTGAGGTAAGGGTTGAGGATGAGACTGTTTGGCTAACACAACAACAAATCGCAGACCTTTTTGGCACACAAAGACCAGCCATAACCAAGCATTTAAAAAACATTTACCAATCAGGGGAATTAGATGAAAACAGCACATGTTCCATTTTGGAACATATGGGTTCAGGTGGAATTCAAAAATACAAAACACGTTATTACAGCCTTGACGCTATTTTGTCTGTCGGATACCGGGTCAATTCTAAAAATGCAACTCTATTCCGCATTTGGGCAAATAAAGTCCTGAAAGAATATTTGCTCAGAGGCCATGTTTTTAACTATCGCTTCGAAAAAATTGAAAGAAAGCTTTTTGAACACGATCAAAAATTTGAACTCATCATCAAAACTGGTTTAAAACCATCCGAAGGCATCTTCTTTGACGGTCAGATATTCGACGCCTGGGAATTCGTTTCCAAATTGGTCAAATGCGCCAGACACAGCATCACCCTGATTGATAACTACATTGATGAGTCGGTTTTGGGCCTTTTGGCAAAAAGGGCTCCGCGGGTAAAAGCCACCATATACACGGCCAAAACGGATCAACGAATCAAGCTCGACCTGCAACGACACAACAAGCAATATCCACCGGTACAAATACACACATTCAGCCGCGCCCACGACCGCTTCCTGATCATCGACGAAGAAACGGTTTACCACATCGGTGCATCGCTAAAGGATCTTGGGAAAAAGTGGTTTGCATTTTCCCGCATCAACCTCGATGCCAAAGAAATGCTGAAAAGGTTAGATGGCAAATAGCAACCAAGAAAATTATTCCAGTTTTATTGGAGACTGTTCAAACAACGAACAACAAACACCAAACAACAAACAAAGAACACCGAACACCAAACACCGAACACAAAACACCAAACAAAAACTGTGATATTGCAACAAAAAACCGGACAATTATATTAAGCCACTAGTTTTTGTTTTTGGGTTTGGTTTTTAAATTCTTTTATAGGCATTTTGATAGTGGTATGTATTCTGTTTTGGTTGTACCA
>JAVIYP010000104.1:0-5033 GCA_031323845.1 Bacteroidales bacterium
CGGTTGTGCCACCATGGCAATGTAGGCACCGATGATCACCAGTGACCCCAGGGCAAGTCCGGCAAACAGTTCACCCAGCAACAGCCGGGAGAGCAGCGGGGTGTACAGGGTGATCGCCACGGCTCCGATGGCTGCAATGATCAGGATGGAATAATGGGAAACGATGGTAAAATATATACCGATGGCTGCCGAAAACAAAAGGGTGAGCCATGCGACAATGCTGACATGCCCGGGACTGGTATGCCCCGCTGGCAGCATGCCGCTTCCACCGCTGAACGGGGTGCGTTCGGTGTTGAAATCAATCTTCGTCTGAAAATCGGAGTATTCATTGAACAGGTTTACCGAGACGTGTGCGGAGATCGCCCCCGCCATGATCAGTACGGCATGAAACCAGTTGAAAGCACTGCTGTGATGCATCGCGGCAAAAGCCAGACCGATCACTACCAGGAAGACCGCCAGAAGTAAAAAATTTGCCCGGGTTTGTGCGGCCCAAACCTGAACTTGACTCATTTTTTTCATAACGATAGAAAATTAAAATTTATCACATTGGAATTTTCTCTCAAAATCACCCTATGATTCACAAAACAGGCTGTTGTATTGAATGCCTTTCCCGCTCAGACGGGGCAGGCGTGTTACGTTGCGCTCATGCCTTGAATATCAATCCCAGTCAGGCGGGACATCGAGGCAATTTTTTTCAACACAGGTCATCACTACGTTAATGAACCAATAAGGCTACATGATAAAGCAAATATCGTACTGTTTTGTTTAATTTTGATAAAAAAAACCGGGAATGGCCACTTTGAGGCGGGTTATAACGACGACGGGCGATAGGTCGCAAACGCTTTATCTCCCTGACTGGAAGGAGCATTACCACTCCGTTCACGGGGCGTTGTCCGAGTCGCTCCATGTGTTTATTCAGCATGGATTTGAACGAGTTGCCGTAAGTTCAGACAGGATCCGTATCCTGGAAGTCGGTTTTGGCAGCGGTTTGAACGCCTTGTTGAGCCTGGACCGTGCCGAACGGCAGGGCATCCGCATACGCTACCATGCGCTGGAACCCTTTCCGTTATCGGATGAGGAGGTTGCCGGACTCAAACACCCGGAAATGGTTTCCGATGGCAGGCACAGTGCTGCTTTCCGGCGGATGCATCAACTGGCTCCCGGGACTGCGGAGATGGTAACCCCAATGTTTGAGTTTGTGCGATGGCAGGAAAAGTTAGAGGATGCGGCCTTTGATCCGGATAGTTACGACCTGGTATACCATGATGCCTTCGCGCCGCAGTTTCAGCCCGGGCTGTGGGATGAAAAGGCCTTTGGGAAACTGTATCGTGCCCTTTGCACGGGAGGTGTTCTGGTCACTTACAGTGCCCGTGGCAGCGTGAAACGGGCCCTGCGCGCCTGCGGCTTCAGCCTGGAACATCCGCCAGGCCCGCCCGGAAAACGGGAGATCACCGTAGCAGTAAAATGAACTATTTCACCAAAATGCGTTCCATGATGGTTTGGTAACCGGTATCGAGACGAAGCATGTACATTCCGGTGTTGAGGCTGGCGGTGTTGAAGTGCAGCTGTGTATGTCCGCTCCGGTTAAAGCTTTGTTTTTCGATGACCTGTCCATGAAGGCTTAATAGCGTCACACGAACGAGTTGCCGGTCGCTGGTAAAAAACTCCACGGTAAGCCGGTCCGTGGCCGGATTCGGATAAGCGACAAGACCAGGGTCTCCGGCAGGATCGCTAAGTTCTGTGGCCGTGTCGGTTTGAGTAGCCACCGCTATTCCTTCGGCATTCTGATTTCCTGCCAGGGCCTTGATCCATTGAAGACCGGGTTGCCGGTCAAAGCTGATGAGATCAATGTCACCCGCCGGAATGGGTGTGTTATCGGCACTTAAGATGATGGCCCTGAGCAATCCGTCGTTTACTTTATAGTGCAGCTCATGGGTAGGCAATTCAAGTGCCATATGCATATCTGTCAGGTTTGCTCCGCTCAGAGCAAACTGTATGCCGGTCAGCGTGCCGTCACTGTACAGGCTGATTCCTTTGTCGTGCAGCTTCAAACGGGCCTTTTCCGAGTGCACGCTGCCGGAAGAGATATCTTTGGCTGACCCGAGGATGAGGTTTACCACGGCAATGGCATCAGTGATGTCAATGCTGCCGTCCTGGTTCATGTCGGCATTGTAGAAGCAGAAATATTGCTGATCCTGATCTATGATGTGGTTGACCACGGCGATGACGTCCAGGATGTTTACCACTCCGTCGCAGTTCGCATCGCCCGTAGCAGTCACAGAAAGCATGTCGAGCATCGAAAGCCCCATCACACGGAAGGTTCCGTTATGGTGCGGCATCTGCTCGCTGTAAACGGCAGTGAGCGTATAGCTGGTCTGTGAGCTGTTTGAAAAGACCTTCCATCTGATGTTCTCGTTCAGGTCGAAGCCGTCTTTTTGCGATGTTCCGGGATCGTTGCCGTAAGCGGTAAGCACCGTGTGACTGCCGTTCCACTGCACAACACCAGCCGCTTTATCCACGCCGTTATCGTTATAGAATACACCGATCAGATCGCCGGGCACCAGGTCAAAACCGGTTTGCATAATTTCAGCCGGGATATGAATGTTGTGTGCCATGGAAGTGGGATTGAACTCCCATCCTTCGGGCATGGTCAGCAAAACAGGAGGAGTAACCGTCACGAAAGCGGGCATGCTCTCAATTTCCTCATAAACAGCGGTAACGGCATATACATAGGTCTCACCGGGCTCAGGAACATCAGTCCAGGTGAGCCCCTGAACAGGCTCTGCGTTCAGTTTGTCGTCGTTGCGGTAAACATTAAAGCCCAGCAGGCCGGGAATAGTAAACACCTCTGCATCCGGTGTGGTGGCGATGACATCAGCTGCATCGGACAGCGTGCCCCGGATGTTCCAGTTGCCGGAGATACCGTAATCACCCAGTGTGGTCCACATGCTGCCGTTGATTCGTAACAAATCGCCGCTGCCGGTGACACCGGGTCCGCCATCAATTCCGGCGACAAAGCCAAATTCCTGCTGATCAATTTCGTAACCTATCCAAAGATAATCCACTTCATCAATAAGGATTGAAAAGGGAAGCTCTGCATTATTCCATGAGTTTGCCTGTATGTTGGCGAGCGGTATATCAGCCAGGGTGTTTCCGGCATCGGGACCGCTATAAACCTTCAGCGTGTAATCTCCTGAAACGGCTTCATGAATAAAAAAACCCACCTCGTCAAGCTGTTTGCCTGAGTAGGGCATCAGGTCGGCAGGGGTAAAACGCGCCGCAAACTCAAAGGTGCCCGAGGATGTGCCAACAGTGCTGAAAGGTTCTCCATTGCCGAAACGCAGTTCGTCAGGCGAAAATCCCGGTGGTAACCAGTTGAGGGTTACCGTATTGTCATCAACGGAAGCTGTAAGGTTTGAGGGAGGCAACACGATACCTTCACCCGTAAGGGGAAACTCAACCTCACCGCTGCCCAGGTAGCCAAAATGATGCACACGAAGAACATCAGGAAATTCGCCTGTGCCTGGTGCATTAAAGGTGATGACTATTGGCATGCTTTCTCCCGGTTGCAAGGCCCAGGTTGGGGGATAGGCAACGTAATGATCTGTGTCGGTCTCGAAGCTCAGGAACATCAGAATGGCATCCGTCAGATTGGTCATAGTTACCGTGGCGATCTTTGACTGCGACACGGGCACCGGGCCAAAATCAAGCTGATCTTTGTCAAAAGCGACTACGGTAAGCTGTGCTGTGGCAGCGCTGGAGGTAAGAATGAGGAGGTACAGTGCCAACCCGACAGTGCGAATGCTTGTAAAGATGTTCATGTTGTTGGTGGTTTTGTTTTAAAATGTTTACGATGATGACATGTAAAAAACAACCACTTCCGGGAAAATGTTTAAACATCCAGATATATATTTATAAAAAAACTGCCTGAACCACGCTTATTGAAGCTACATAAAGTTAACGCGCTGCTGCTGTTCACTCGCGTTAATGGCTTTTTCGAGCCGCGAACGCTGTGTTTTTTCCTGCCTGGCGCTCATGACCCAGTGTGCAATAATTCTTTGGTAGGAGGGAGCCTGTGTGTTGAAAAAATCCCAGGCCGTTTTATGCTCTTTGAAAAGATCTTCATAGGCTGTTGATAAGCTGGAAATCCTTTCGTGTGCATAAATCTGCGATTTGCTGTCCTTTCTGAAGCTAAATGCCTTCAATCCCGCTTCTGTCATCAGGCCTGCCTTTTTCAGTTCCTGTACTTTTTTGATGTTGACAGCGCTCCAGATGCTTGTTTTCTTCCGGGGAGTGAACCGGATGCAGTAGCTTTCTTCGTCAATGGATCTTCTTACGCTGTCGATCCAGCCGAAGCACAGGGCCTGATCTACCGATTGCGACCAGCTCATATTCGGTTTGCCGCTTTTTACCTTGTAGAAACCGACCAGCAATTCGCTTTCTTTGTCGTGGTGCTTTTCCAGCCACGCTCTGAACTCGTGCTGATCACGAAAGAATGTTACCTTCATGTTATGGCGTTCTTAAAATTTTTTCCATGGCTTTGCCTTTCGCCAGTTCATCCACCAGCTTATCCAGATACCTGACTTGTTTCGTTACGGGGTTTTCAATGTCTTCGATCCGGTAGCCGCAAATTACGCCTTTTATTTGACTGGCGCCGGGGTTCAGTGATGCTTTTTTGAAGAATGCTTCAAAGGTCGCTTTCTCGTCAATGAGTTCCTGCAGTTTCTTGTCATCGAAGCCGGTAAGCCACTCAATAACCTGGTGCAGTTCTTCTTTTGTTCGGCCTTTGCCTTCAACTTTTGCGATGTAGTGCGGATACACTGAGGCAAAGGTCATGCCGGCCATTCGCCGGTCGTGTTCAGGGGTCGTTTTCATAAGATATGTTTGAAGAATTTCGATAGTGTTACAAAAAGTGTGTCTCTGGGATAGAAATTTGGCATAAAAAAGTCTTCTTGGATTAGTTTTGCATGAAACTATCAAATAACATGTATAACTAAAACCAAGAAGACTATGAACTTTACAAAGGAACAACT
>JAVIYP010000105.1:0-4970 GCA_031323845.1 Bacteroidales bacterium
ACGTGGGGGCACCTTTGCGGCGGTGTTGTGCCGCCCGGTGGGAGGTGCTGCGTTAAACGGTGTGTTTGCCGCCTATTCGCTGATCTTCCTGCGGGCGTCGTACACCTTTTTGGCGCCGTAGGCTGCTGTAAGGCCGGCCAGGATGAGCAGGCCCGAGCCTATGGGCGCGGGCTGGTCACCACTGCCTCCGTGTTCGGGCGGAGGCGGCAAGGGGTGTGCGCTGAGCGACTGCGCCGCGAAGAAAAGGAATGCTGTCAGGATCAGGGTCTTTAACGTGCGGAATTTCATATCTTTTGGGTTTATTGTTTGTTGTTTAACTGTTGAATCGTTTAACTGTTTAATCGTTTAATCGTTTATTTGTTGAATTGTTAATTTATTGAAGCCTTCCTTCTTCCTAACAGATTTCTCAATGCGTTTGGAAGACATTCCGACCTCTCTTTCTTCCTTCGAGCTTCGAGCTTCGAGCTTCCAGCTAATATAATCATGCTCCTTTGTGTCATCAGTGAATCACCACCCGCTGTGTTTGTGTGCCGTGCTGTGTGGTGATGCGCAAGAGGTACACGCCTGCGGGCATGTTAAGCGCCCGGCTGTGCTGACCTTCGTACACCCTGAAACGCTCCAGCTGCCTTCCGTTGATATCCAGCAGCAAGGCTTCGGCCTTTTCCGGGGTATGAATGTGCAGGATGTTGTTGTACACCCACGCCCTGAGCAGCTCTTCTGTAATTTCACCGATGTCGGTGGGCTGGTCTGCCTGTGTGAAATGGATGCGGAAGCGCTGAAGGTGGTCTCCCTGCACTTCGGAGAAGTCGTAGGTGCCCTGTGCGCGCAGGTCGTGGAAGGTGCCTTCTGAAAGGTCTTCCAGGAAGAGCTCTCCATCGAGGAAGCTTCCCGTGATCTCGCCGATGCCGATGGTATATTCACCGTCGGCGGGGATGCGCACGCCCAGGGTGATGGGCTGCTCCTTGTCGATGTGCGGAATGCTGTTGACGGCCACCATCACGTTGTCGGCGGTGTAGGAGTAGAGCTGCGGCATCTCAGCGGAGAGGCTGAAGAACTTAAGGGCATCCCTGCGGTCGCTTTCAAAGTCGCTTCCCTCAAGGATGCGAATGGTGGTCTGTGTGTGACGCTCCTGGTTTTCGAGGGAAAGCACGAGGGTTTCCTGCATTTCGTTGTTCTTGACAAATTCGCCGCCGTGAACCCTGTCGGTGTTTGCCAGGGTGAATGTTCCGGCCTCGTCAGCTTTAACAAAGAATCCCTGGTTGGGGGCAATGGTGCCCTCTTCGAGGTTGATGTACTCCTGAGTGTCGGGGTTATAGATGTAGGCAAAGACATTCTCCAATGCATCTTTATTGATGTCGGTCCAGTTGATGCCCGATGGGTATGGGTTACCTATGAAGTTTATTCCTTCGAAAGCTCCTGCGGTGAACGACAGCGGGATGTCGACGTTGCCGTTGTTAAGCGTGCCTTTGAAGGCGAATGGGTTTT
This sequence comes from Bacteroidales bacterium, assembly GCA_031323845.1. Taxonomy (GTDB): domain Bacteria; phylum Bacteroidota; class Bacteroidia; order Bacteroidales; family UBA7960; genus PUPG01. The sequence continues at coordinate 1,486 of JAVIYP010000105.1, forward strand.
CTGCGAAGGAGCCTTCAAAATAGGCTACCAGGTATCCTTTGCCGGGTACAAAGTTTTCGTCGAAGGCCGCGTTGGGCGTGTTGTCGCCGCTGCGGAGGTTTTGCCAGGGCAGTGCTGCGCCTTCGACCCAGGCATAGAAGTCGAAGTTTGTGGGCAGTGTTGCCTCGTCGGGTGCAAAGTCAGACCCGAGGATGGTCATACCGCTGACGGGTGCTGCGATCATGTGCCATCCGCCGAAGCTGATCTCGCGCTCCATGGTGGCAGGCACGTCGTTGCTGTTGTGAATGAGAGAGCCTCCGGATTTGATGACCAGGCCACTGCTGCCGGAAGCAGCTGTGGAGTTGATTTGCAGATTATTGAAGTACAAATTGCCTCCATCGCCGCCAGCACCGGAAACGTACAGTTTAAGTGCATTGATGCTTCCGGCAAAGGCAATACTTCCGGTTTTCACACCAAAATAATTGCTTTCTGCTTCATCGGCGTCACCTGCCAGCATTTCAATGCGGTAATCGAGACCTGTTGCAGTTTGTGTAAATTCGAAACCAATGACAACGCCATTCTGACGATCGCCGTTTCCATCCCAGCCTGTGATCGGACTTGAACCTCCTCCAGACCAGGTGTAACCGCCAGAGCTGATGTTGAAATTAAAGACCTCTTCAATATTGACGCCTCCGGTATAGAGGTTAATCCCTTTATTCCCATTGTCCCACTGAAACGAAAGTGCAAATGAAAGCTTTTCTCCGTTTTCAAGGGCCGTGAAATTGCGGCCAATATCACTAAAACCATCACCATCAATACCTCCCCACATCCCAAAGGCTTTTTCATCAGTATTTAAGATTGATGAATTTGAAGCCCCATTGTTAGTGGCAGTGCCAAGGAACCATCCACCGTCATCGGAGTTTGAATACCAGGCTCCAAAACCACTACCCAGGTTTCCTTCGTTAGGATAATCATTGTCAGAATAATTCGAGGCATCATCTTCGGCAAGGGTAAGTTCGGCACCTGCATTGTTGTTGGAAAGGGTGCCGTTAAGTGTTAACCTGGTACCTGTAGCCAGGACGAGCGAAGAACCTTCTTCAATCTCCAGGTTGTTCAGTTTGTAGGACGCGGCAAAGTCCAGATTTTGTGTTCCACCCCCGTTGAAGATGATGGTATGTCCGTCTTCCCTGATAGAACCCGAAAAGCCTTCCTGAATGATAAAGTCTCCGCCAATGCGGACCTCTTCATCATAAAAACGCAGTTGGCCGTCAGCACCTGTAAGAACCTTCAGGTCGCCCTTCATTACGGGCCCTCCGCGGAAACGAAACTCACCGCCGGTGTTGGCCACCTGTATGTGTACGTTGTTCAGAGCGGCCACCGGTTGATTGTTGAGGGTTGTGCTTTCACGGATGTTAAAGTTGTTTCCTGCTCCGGCTCCCAGGACCACGTCTTCGATGGTGCCTGCCAGGATCAGGGTTCCTGTGAGGTTGTAGCTATTGGTGTCACCGGCAAAGTTTACGCTGTTACCGGCATAGATGTCGTTGCCGTTGTCGCTGAAAAGAGCGGTGCTGGAAAAGTTCATGATCAGCTGATTGTCGGTGGAGAGGGTGGTGCCTCCGTTACCGGCAACCAGTGAAACGCTGCCTGCGGTTTTGGTCATGGTGGTTTCATAGGAACGTACCGTGTTCCCGTTTCCGGTGATCAGTTGCTCGGCATCGCCCGAAAACACCAGGTTGTATTCCGCAGCATCTCGTGCATCGGGAAATTGAACCGCTCCCGTCAGGGTAAGGTTTCCGGTAAGTGCAACGGTGCCATTACCGGTAAACACCGGGTTGACATCAATAAGCTCAAGGTGGTGATAGGTGCCGTAAGGGATGTTCACGGCATCAACTGCAAAGATCACGGATGAGCCCGGCTCGCCGGAACTCCAGGCTGGGATGTGGCTGTTTTGCAGACGCAGCGTTCCCTGGCCGGCAACATCCACCGTGGCATCCAGCACCGCGTCAACGATAAGAGTTGTTGCGTCAGCACCATCCCCGACAACAACCCTTGAACCCAGACCTGTTACCGCCCAGGCGTCAGAAAGGGTAACCGAAGCCGTGTTGGCGATTACAAAGATCTGGTTGTCAGAGGTGAAGTCCTGCGGGTTTTCTCCGCTGCCATCTGCATTGCGACCCCAGTGATCGGTGTCGTTCAGGGCACCGGTGCCTGAAAAATAAAAGGTGGTAGCTCCGGTAAACGGCAAACCGTCAAGGGCAATGTTGTTAAACGTAACCCTCTCTCCTTCGTCAACCAAGTCATCATCATCTTCGAAATCAAAACGAATTCTGATCTTAAAATCAGGATTGTTATAAGTGTTCTCAATGCCGGAAAAATTGACCGTGTATAACTGATAGGTATCGTTGATCAGCGCAAGCACCGTTTGTTCAGCGCCCAGGCCGTCGGTGATCCACTGGGGCTCTCCGCTTACCACGGAATAATCGACCAGCAGGTTTTGTGCGCCGGAATCTTCATCCATTGCGGCAAAGGTAAACACCACATCTTCATAGGCCACAGTGGACAGGTGAAAGACCAGGGTGTTCTCAAAGTCAGCCACGAATGGCTGCTTCACCTGCATTGCCCTGATGTTGCCTGCTTCACCGTAGGGGGTGTTGTTGTTGCCCTCCGGTCTGTAGTTGATCTCAGTGGCCGCTCCCCGCCGTTCCATGGAGGCCTTGCGCCAATTGGGGTGGCTGCTGTCAAAAGGATAGCCGTCAAGCGCTGACAGAAACTCGATCTGTGCCGTGGTGTTTGTTGTGGAATAGATGGCATCAATAGTTTCAATAGGTGTGTCGTTTGGAAGAGACTGAAACATAAAAAAATGTACCAGCTCCAGGTCTTTTTCGCCGGAGAAGGCGAGTGTGTTCATTCCCGCAAAAAGGGATAAAACAACGAGCAAACTACTCTTTTTTCGCATGGTGGTCAGTTTTTTTAGTAAAAGATTGTTTTGTGTGACAGGGGTTATGCTTTCATTAATAAATCGCCCAACTGTTTGCTGGGCCGGTTCTTGCACAGGATTTATAGTAACACAACAACATGCTTTACGATTTGTTTTTATGTTGTTTGTTGACAGCTGAATTTTTTACACAAGCGGGTTTATTTGCCCGGCGAAGATAAAAAAATATTTTTAAAACGGGGTTTTAAAAATGCTTTTATATTCACATATATAGCTTTTTACGCCGGGGGGTGCTTGCTGCGAGGTTTCTCGGCCGCTGCGCGGCGTTCGAAATTTATTTCGACCGCAGGGAGAAATCTGCCAGGCGTGGTGTTTGCTGACAGGCAAAGGGTTTGTGTTTGCTGAGAGAGTCCTGGTCGGCCAGGGGATTTCTCCGCCGCTGCGCGGTGTTCGAAATGACGTGGGGGCACCTTTGCGGCGGTGTTGTGCCGCCCGGTGGGAGGTGCTGCGTTAAACGGTGTGTTTACCGCCTATTCGCTGATCTTCCTGCGGGCGTCGTACACCTTTTTGG
>JAVIYP010000106.1:0-4620 GCA_031323845.1 Bacteroidales bacterium
CCGTGAGCCTTGATGAGTTGACCGACAGATATATCGGGAAACGTGGCACTCCCGAGCGGGAAAAATTTGAATGCGAACTACGTCTTGACTTGCTTGGAGAAGCAATAAAACAAGCACGTAAGGAGAGAAACCTGACACAGGAAGAATTAGGAAAATTGGTTGGAGTACAAAAAGCCCAGATTTCAAAACTGGAAAACAGCCTGACTGACGCACGCTTTGAGACAATAATAAAAGTTTTCAAAGCACTTAATGCACGGATTAACTTTCACGTGGAGTTGCTTGACCAAAGACTTGATATCGCCTGACAGAAATAAAACCTGGTGGCAAATGGATTCGAATAAAGCAAAATCGGTTTTAAGAAAGCTTAGGTTGATTTTAAAAACCTTACCTTTGGATGATAAGATTATTGGGTTGGCATTAAATGACGATAACTTTTTAGATTTCGAGGATGGTCTTCAATATTTTTCTGCGATTGAAGAAACACAGTCGTTTTTACCAGATAAAAAGGACTTTTGTGAATTTCAAAAGGACTTAAAAACCCAAAGAGTGTAATCATCCTTGCCGATCACTTTTGAATGAATCTACCCACCATCAATACCGCCCTGCCAAAAATATTTCCACAGTGCCAATCAGATCGAGCACATTGATTATTCCATCGCTATTTACATCAGCATTGTCAAAGCAAAAAGGTTCAGGCTCAAGCCCAAGATAGTAATCCATAATCGTGATCACGTCAAGAACATCCACAACACCATCGCAGTTGGCATCTCCGGGCAGCAGCGCGTATTCAAGATTAAAATCAACAAACACAGTATCCCCGGTTTGCACCCAGGCATCCTCAATTGTGCCGGTTTCGTAGCCATGCAAGGCGGCAGTCAGGTCATGTGTGCCTTCATGAACGGCCAGCACATAGAATCCTGTATCATCGGGCGTGGTGTGCTGGCCGCCGGCACTTATCAGCACATTTCGTGGGCTGCCGGGGCCGCCATCCAGCGTTACCTGGCCGGCAAAAAAACCAATATCATCATGGATGTTTACACCTCCAACCATCACATCATCAATGTGCCACCAGTTAATATCCCACGAGTCGCCATCAAAAGTCCAGGCTATCCTGAAGTCATCAGAGCCCACATCATCCTTGTCAATCAAGATTGTTTCAACTGCCGAAGGCATATTGGCATCCGGATAGGATAATATCTCTGTCCACGTGTTGCCACCGTCGCCGCTGGTCTCTACCCTGAGGGCATAACCTCCCTGGTAATCGTTGATATAGTGTTTGAACTCCAGCGAAACATGCGAATAAGCACCCGTGTCAACCGATGGCGTTATCAGTCGCTGGATGGCAACGGTAGAAGGGTTATAATGAAACCGGGCCTCGGGAGCAACTCCACCGGCAAGACTGCTGTTGCTGTGCTGCCAGTTGATCTGCCCCGAGGTGGAAGTTACTTCCCAGCCTTCGGGCAGCCATTCATCAAAACCCTCCTGGATAAAGTACTCTTGCACCGCTGAAGCGTGGATCTTCGTGGAAAAGTCGTCATTACTAACGATATCACCATCCGCAATAAGCGAGAGTTCAAATTCAGCAATGTGATTATCAGGGCAAACCAGCGAGGCGGATGCAATGAAACTAAACACCGTTTCTTCGCCGGGGTTAAGGGTGCTGTGTGTGGCCTGCCCCGGCGGAAGAACCGTAACATATTGGCTGCCCGTGCTCAGCTGTGCCAGCAAATTGTTTATCGGGGCAACACCTTTGTTTTTGTATGATGCTAGTATTTCAACCGTTTCGCCGGTATCGAAAAAACCGTTATTATTACCATATTCGGCATCGCTTAGCTCGGCACCCTGGAAAACCAAAGGCCCAATAACGTTGAATGCGTGCGGGTCGTAATGCCCGATATAAGGATGATTTTCACTCCGCCCCGATGCATCTTCGGCTTTGATATAATAGGATATCTGCGTGCCCGCTTCCTGTTGAGGGATATACGCAGTAAACCAGTTGTTTTCGTCGTAGGTCATTGTTTCATAGGTAAAGTCTTGATCATCTAAACGGTAATAAACCCTGGGTGAACCGTCATTAACCGGTTGCCCGCTCTTTGGGATGATACGCGCCCTGATCTCGTAATCATGATGCGCCTGCTGGTCTTCAAAAACAGGTTGATGGTAAATGTACAGCATCTCCATGTCGGGAATTTCCCTGACGCGGCAATGAAGCGCATCGTTTGAGCTCCAGCCGCCATAAGGAATCCCGAAAACCTCGTAACCGGGCATGGCCTCTTCAAATGCCTCCACGGCGGCATCATCCCAGGCACTGCCGTTTTGGGGCACATAAACCCTGTTGTTCAGGATCAGCGAATTGGTGTATGGTTCATTGTCGGGTGTATAAACACGATACACATTATAGGGAGTTCCGTAAGATGATAGCTGCGAGCCAAAATATTCTACAGCCAGTTCGGCATGATGAAAGTAAGGATGATCAGGTGCTACTTCGCGTATCATGATCTTGTCGGGCGCCAGGAACTTTGCCCAGGTGTCGATGTGGCTTAAGCCACCGTGAATGTTGGGCACTACATGGTAATTTTCTATTCCCAGGAACAAGTGCATGATGCTGTCGACCTGGGCAGGTGTGTATCCGGAGTTTACAGCATAAGCTGCCAGTGTGGATGCCGCAGCGCCCATACCGTCCGCCATATAATCACCTCCGGTGTGCACCAGGCCCATGTGAAAATAATTGACATCGTTCAGATCGGCAAAAATGCCCGGAATGGCGTTGTCATCGGGTCGTGGCCGGTCGTATTCGAAATCCATGACCCCAAATTCGTTGTTGCTGTCAAAGATATACCACGGGCCGTAATCTCTTGTCCATATCGAATTGGTTGGTGCAAGAATAAAACTGCAATTGTCCATATTGACACCATGGTTTTGGTAGTTGTTTATTGCCTGCTGTTTCAGGCTATTGTCGGCTACAATGGTTACCACTTCAACGGTTTCTGACATGAGTGCTACCAGTGAAAAGGGAATGCCGAGCGGGTACCGGATCAGGGCCCCGCTCATGGGCTCGAATTCTGCTATGTTGCGCGATGGCTGTGCAGGCGGATCGGTTGCCTCCCTGTCACGGTCAATCTCGTGCAAGCGCAGTTTTTCTTCTTCGGTGAGCCACTTGGGCAGAAAGCCATCCGGGTGTGTTTCCTGGGAGAACAGAGAATGTGCTATAAACAGCAGAGCGAGCAGGGGTAATAGTTTCATGATAGGATTTTCTACGAAGATAATAATAATGTCAGATTGCAGCTCATTATACAAAAACCTAAAGCTCAATAACATGGGTTTTTGAGCTCGGAGTCGATAATAACATAAGAAAGATCAGTGCTGGCATTTCGGGAACAAATTATCGACCGTTGGACCATAAATTCCAAATCATGGGAGCCCTTTCGAACATGTGCGAATTAGTGAACCACAAAGAAAGCATTTTTGAGAAGGCTTTGCTTTTATTGGTGTTAATTCACTCCAACCCCAGAACCCGGTAAAGCAGCTCCTTATACCGCTGACTAACAGGCAGCCTGACCGAAGCGATAAATACTTCATTGCCGGCTATCTTATCAATTTTGTGCCTGCTCACAAAATACGACCGATGGATGCGAAGCAGTTGTCCGGAAGGAAATCGATCAGCGATTTCAGTTAGTGTGCCGGGCGCAAGAATGAAGCCGTTATCAAGGTGTATCCTGACAAAGTTGCCATAGGCATCCAAATACCTTACTTCAGAAAATACAACCCTAAGCCTGCTTCCGGATGTTTTTACAAAAAAGCTGTCACCTGGCTTAACAGGCAGTATGCGCTGAACAGATTTCACAAACCTTTCAAACCTGATGGGTTTGAGCAAATAATCAACCACTCCAAGTTCATAACTTTCAAGGGCAAACTGCGAGTAAGCAGTCGTGAGGATCACTGCGGGAGGATCTTTAATCGCCTTAAGCATCTGGAGGCCGCTCAGGTCAGGCATTTCAATGTCAAGAAAAAGAATGTCCACACTTTCCCGCTGCAAAAAGTTGATGGCCTCAGCCGCCGAATAACAGTTGCCAGCCAGCTGCAAACTGTCCATCTTGCCAATGTAGTTCTCCAGCACTTTGTGTGCCGGAGGTTCATCATCCACAATCAGGCAACGTAACATCTTGACATCGTTTGTTTTAAGTAATTGGCCGGTTAAATTATAAAAACAGTCAACCCATCCTAATCCGAGAGATCTATTCTCAAAGATACTTTAAAATATTTTTCATCCTGAGAAACGTCAAATGAAAATTTCCCGGGAAAAACCAGCTCAAGCCGTTTCTTTACATTGGCAATACCAATACCGGTCTTTTTTGCCGGCACCGCAAACCTCTTTGATGACTGTATTTCATTTTTAGCTTCAAATAAGAACGCATCCTGCGAAAGCGAAACATTAAAAGCAAAATCATTCTTGCCATATTTGAAGGCATTCTCCACCAATGGCAACAACAGGAGAGGCGGCAGCATCGCTGTTTTCCATGTTGGCAGCATAGATGTTGTTTAAGGTGTTGAAAAGGAAATGCGGATTCACCTGCGACTTCAGAAATGAAAGCTCCATCTGCAGCTTGTTCTTCTCGAAAG
>JAVIYP010000011.1:0-57974 GCA_031323845.1 Bacteroidales bacterium
GGCCAAAAGCGACTAAAGTGAAAAATGAAAAATGGCTGTTGGCCGTTAGCTGTTAGCTCTTGGCAGTTGGCAGGTTTTCTTGCTAAAAGCCAAAGGTCAAAAGCCTAAACGAATAAAGTGAAAAATGAAAAATTTCTGGAAAATAGCACATCTGCACATCTGCACATCTGCACATCTGCACATCTGTACATTTGCACATCTTCACATCTGACTCCTGACATCCAATCAGCATCTTAGAAATATACACAAAACACAGACAATCAAATGTATACATAAATTCATAAACATGAAACAATCAGTCATTTTTCTGGGTATTCTTTGCTTTTTTTTCATTTCCTGCAGGCGTACCGAACCTGAAATGCTTCCTCCGGCTGCTTATGTTAATCCTTTTGTGGGTACAGATGCGCACGGTCATACTTTTCCCGGTGCTACCCTGCCATTCGGCATGGTGCAGCTGAGTCCGGACTCCCGTTTGGGCGGCTGGGACGGTGCATCGGGATATCATTACTCCGACAGCATTATTTATGGGTTTTCACATACTGCGCTTAATGGTACCGGTGTGGGTGATTACAATGATATTTTGCTGATGCCCGTTATGGGGGAGCCCGTTTTTCTGAACACCGAATATAAATCGCCTTTCAGGAAAGAAACTGAGTATGCGGCCGCCGGTTATTACAGCGTATTTCTTGACAAGCCCGGTGTTCTGGCTGAGATGACGGCTACCACGAGGGCGGGCTTTCACCGGTATACCTTCCCGGCCGGCGATGCAAACATTATTGTTGACCTTGAGCATCGCGACAGGGTGGTGGAGTCGTGGATAGAGTTTGTCAGTGACACTGAGATCCGCGGGCTGCGCCGCTCAAGCAATTGGGCAAAAGACCTGGTATGGTATTTTCATATGGAATTCAGCAAACCTTTCGTGCGCCGGGGCATTGCCGTTGATGATGTGTTGCAGGGCGATAATGTTTTTGCCGAAGGAAGGAACATCAAAGCCTTTGTTGGATTCGATACGGTTGAAGGTGAGCAGATTGAGGTGAAGGTGGCGCTTTCTGCCGTAGACGCCAGTGGAGCCCGGAAAAACCTCTATGCCGAAATTCCCGGCTGGGACTTCGACCGTGTGCGTGCGGATGCCTTTGATGCCTGGAACACTGAACTGTCGCGCATCCTGGTAAGGGGAGGAACAAAAGAGCAGCGTAAAACCTTCTATACAGCCATGTATCACGCATTTATCCAGCCCAATACCTTCTTCGATGTGGACAGGCGTTACAGGGGCATGGATCGCAACATCCATTATGCAGAACACTTTGATCCGTATACGGTCTTTTCTTTATGGGATACCTACCGTACCTGGCACCCACTGATGACCATCATCGACACCAGGCGTAGCGTTGATTATATCAGGATGATGCTTGACATGTATGAGAAAGGAGGTCTGTTGCCCATTTGGGAGCTTGCTGCCAACGAAACCTATACCATGATAGGCAACCATGCCCTTTCGGTGATTGCCGATGCCTACATGAAGGGTATCCGTGACTTTGACGCCGAGCAGGCCATGCAGGCCATGCTGCACAGCGCCACACGCGATCATTTCGGGCTTGATGTTTACCGGCAATACGGCCACATCCCGGGTGACATGGAACACGAGTCCATATCGAAAACCCTGGAATATGCCTACAACGACTGGAATATTGCCGTGATGGCCAGGGAAATGGGACTGGAAGAGGTGTACCGCGAGTATATATACCGGGCTCAGTTTTACAAGAATATTTTTGATCCGCAGACAGGTTTCATGAGGCCACGGATCAACGGAGGCTGGCTTACACCCTTTGACCCCACCACCGTTGACTGGCATTTCACAGAAGCAAACGCATGGCATTACAGCTTTTATGTCCCACAGGACATCACCGGCTTCTATAAACTGCACGGCGGGAAAGACCGGCTGGCCGCAATGATTGATGAGCTGTTTGAGACCACCGACAAGATCACCGGCCGTGACATGAAGGACATTACCGGCCTGATTGGTCAGTATGCTCAGGGCAACGAGCCAAGCCACCACATGGCCTACCTGTACAATTACGTTCATCAGCCCTGGAAAACACAGCAACGTGCCCGCCAGATCATGGATGAGCTCTATTCGCACCTGCCCGATGGCCGGAGCGGCAATGAAGACTGCGGACAAATGTCGGCATGGTTCATTATGAGCGCCATGGGTTTTTACCCTGTGGCGCCCGGCGATCCGCATTATGCCATTGGCACTCCGTATTTCCCCGAAATGGAAATCATGCTGGAAAATGGCAACGTGTTCAGGATCACAGCCAACAGGGTATCTGATCGTAACTTCTACATTCAATCCGCCACATTGAATGGCCTGCCTTATCATAAGTCATACCTGTTGCACAGCGACATAATGGAGGGCGGACATCTGCATTTCGAGATGGGCCGGCGTCCCAATAAAAAATGGGGCACAGGCGATGATAACGTTCCGGTAACCCACATCACCGATAAGCCCCTGTTGCCCGTTCCTTTTATTGAAGCGGATGAGCGCAGGATCAGGGACGTCCTTCCGGTCGGCATTAAGGCCATCACACCGGGAGTGGAAATTTATTACAGCCTCGATGGCAGCAAACCTGACAGCAATGCCTATCTGTATACCGGACCATTCGAACTGACGGAAACAACTGTGCTGCAGGCCGTCGCATACAAAGACGGTTACGGATACAGTTTCCCGGTAAGGGCCGATTTCGTGAAGATAGACCTTAGCCGCACCATAGACATCAGAAGCGAATGGCATCCGAACTATCACGGTGGCGGCCCGGAAGCATTGATCGATGGCATACGGGGCTCAGAAAACTGGCGCCTCGGTGGCTGGCATGGTTACCAGGGTACGGACTTTGAAGCCGTGGTGGATCTGGGTAATGTGCAGCCCGTGAACTATGTCGCCGCAGGCTTCGTGCAGGATATCCGCTCATGGATCTGGATGCCAACAGAAGTAAGCTTCTATGCATCCGCAGATGGTCAGGAGTTTACACAGCTTGCCTCGATTAAAAATACCGTTCCATACGATGACTATGACATTTATCACCGTGACCTTGGTAAAAGGATTAAAACCACGGCACGCTACATTAAGGTGAAAGCAAGAAATTTTGGCACAATTCCCGACTGGCATCTTGGTGCCGGAGGCGATGCCTATATCTTCGTCGATGAAATCATCATTGAATGACCCAGTATGAGACACATAACAAAAGTGCTGTATCAAGATCAGCCGTTTGTTTATCCCGGAGCCATTAAAAAGCGGTCCTTCTGAAGGTAAAAATCTTTTTAAAAAGCTGTTTATTAGTGCTTTGTGATTAATTTCCTTAATAGAAGCAACGCTGTTTCAAGGGAAATGAGTATCTTTGCACTCTCAAAAAATATAAATATATTCAGATCAATGTTTAAGTTAAACGCCATTTTCGTTCTCTTTTCAAAAAAAACTAACCTTTTATTTGCACTGGCAGCATCGTTCTTTGTGTTATACTCCTGTAGCTCAGATGACAATGTTTTTATTATTCCTTCAGACAACGATGAGTTTATATACCAGGTGCATTTTATTGATGTCGGACAGGGGGATGCGATCTATGTGGTAACGCCCGGCAAAAACGTGTTGGTTGACGGGGGCTGGCGCAACGGCGGCATCAGGGAGTACCTTCAGTCGCTTGATGTGGAACGTATAGACATTGTTATTGGAACACACCCTCATGCCGATCACATCGGAGGCCTCATTGATGTGTTTCACGCTTTTGAGGTGGGAGAGGTCATTGATCCGGGTGTCAGCCATACTACCCTTACCTTCAACCAGTATCTCTCTGCCATTGACTATCATAGTATTCCTTTTGTTGTTGGAAGAAAAGGGATGGAGTGGCAGTTGTCGGAGGATGCCCACATGGTGTTGCTTCATCCTGTAAACCCGAGTTCTGACCACCTGAACAATGCATCTGTGGTTGCCCGTATCACCCTGGGTGAGGTTACCCTGCTGCTTACCGGTGATGCCGAGCTGGCTGCCGAAGATCAGATGCTCAGCGACCCCGAACTCCTGAATGTGAATGTGCTGAAAGTGGGCCACCATGGCAGCTGGACCTCCTCCAATGAAGCATTCCTGGCAGCTGTGCTTCCTGAGGTAAGCGTTATCCAGTGCGGTGCCGATAATCCTTACGGCCACCCCCACAATGTTGCCTTACAGCGCCTCCATGCCGTTGGAACAGAGATCTACCGGACAGATATTCACGGTACCGTCATCATGGAATCCGACGGTGTGGAATATAAAATTTCCACAGAAAAAGAATAGATGAGATGAAAGCTGTCATTGACAGGATTGAAGATGGTGTTGCCGTACTTCTCTTTGAAGAAAAAGGACTTTTTGTTAACGTTCCCATAGCCCTGTTGCCTGAAGACGTCAAGGAAGGCGATTGGCTGCATATCACATGGCGTGTCGATAAAAACACCACCCGCGACATGTACCGCAAAAACAAAGACTTACTGGAAAAACTGATCGAAAGAAACAAACCCCAGAAGTGACTGGCTATTATTTCACAGGGTAGCTCTCAGGCGCTTTAAGCGGAAAGATCAGCGGTTATCCGCCACTTTTAGCGGTTCACCACCAGTTTGTTGCCTGAAACCCTTCTGCCGTCAATCACTAAAGCATACAGATAAACACCGTTTTGCAGGCCCGAAGTGTCCAGCATCACCGAATGGCCCAGCGGGTCAAGTTGCATGCTCAACAGCAACACTCCGTTAAGTGCGTATATGTTGATGGTGGCATTTGTTGCAGCCAGGGGTAAATCGTAGGTAAATCTTGTGTAATCCGCTGCCGGATGAGGCGCAGGTTTTGACAGCAGAAACCCTTCAGTCAGTGCCCATAGTGCATCCGTTGTTGTTTCGGTTGTGAAGTGTATGGCTACAGGATCGCTTAGTGTTCCTTCAACACCCATAACGCTTAAAAACTCAAGGAAATAGGTGGTGGTATGCACCAGGTCCTGAGTGGCTTTCAGACTTATCTGTGTGTGTTCCTCATTGATATCCGCCTCAAAAGGAACGTTTCCACCTTCGCTGCTTCCCAGCCTGAAATTTATAAGGCTGCCTACCGATCCGGCAGTGATTTCAGAACCATCTTCATGCCGGATGGGCTGATCGGCAGTGATCACAAATTCGAAGTCCAGGGCAACATCTTCAGCATTGTTTTCCAGATTGAAGCTGATCACAGGCGCATCTGGCGTGTCGCTTTCGGTATTGTAAACCACCGTGGTTTGAACAGTATCAAAACCTTCATTGGCGCTGAAAAACTCATAGGTAACGATGGTAATGCCCTGCTGCCCGTTGGGATAATATTCTCCATAAAAATCATTCTCGTCCGACATTTCTCCTGACTCAAGCAACATGGCATCGGTTGCCTCATATACGTGAGGCGGAAAACAGGCACCAAACCAGCAAAAAGTATTGTCTGTGCCATCGAGAATCTCTTTTTCAATCTTCCTTACCAGTATTTGCATAAGCCTGTCGGAGTCATTGTATAAAAAGATCTTGGCCTTTATATCCGCGGCATTTGCATCACCATAGACCCATAAGGTATCGGCAGTAATTTCGTTTTCATCAATATCATAAATGATCAGGCCCTGGCTGAGAGCAATGCCCGGAAATGAAAGACCCAGAAGTAATAGTAATAAAAAGTTTTTCATGTGGTTAATGTTTCTGTTAGCTTAAGTAATTGATATTTAATGTTTTGTGTTTATGTCTGAGTTATGATTGGATGTCAGATGTGCAGATGTGCAGATGTGCAAATGTGCAGATTTCAGATGCCAGACTATTGTTTATTCGTTTATTTGTTTAATCGTTTAACCATCGGCCATTTTTCATTTTTCACTTTGATAGCTTTTGGCCTTTGGCTATTAGCTTTTAGCAAGAAAACCTGCCAACTGCCAAGAGCTAACAGCTAACGGCCAACAGCCATTTTTCACTTTTCACCTGATTCGCGTTCCATTAATGCATCTATCTTTTGTCTCACACCTGTCCCGTGTATGCGGAAACGTTTCACCGTGTGTATGAATTAATCGGATCTTTATACGTATACAAAAGTACATATATTATTTTTTTCAGGTCAGCTAACCTTCAGTTTTGAGTGCCGGGAAGTTGTTATAGCTCATTTCTCCTGAGGACTTCATTTGTGAAAAGAAGGTCATGCTGGGTGAGGATATCCAGTGTGAATGCAGACCACCCGGGAGCAAAACCATAAACGAACTTTTGGGGTCCGGGCATCTTTTCAAAAAATCATTCAACAATAAAAAAATATCTCCATAACTAAATATTGTATTTGTTTTTTTTAAACAAATATATAAATTTGTTGATCTTTTTTTTTGATCAGAAATCGAGTTTCGATTTATATAATTAATTTTCAGGTGATTAAACCACTTCTGCGCCTTTCTTTGTTTTTCTTGGTTCACAAGGAAAAATACCCTTCCATAAAATACAGGTCTAACCAAAAACTACCTCGATGAAAAAAACTACTATTGTTTTTACTCTATTACTATTATCTTTTTTTGCTGGCAAAGCGCAAATAGTTTTACAGGAAGACTTCAGCAGTGGAGAGATGCCGCCTGCGGGATGGACGATCAGCGCCTTTTCCGGAAACTGGTCAGCTGCTTCCAGTAGCAATGCCGGAGGTCAGTCACCTGAGGCCCGGCTCACCTGGACGCCGCAGTTTACCGGTCAATCCTACCTGGTATCACCTTCGATGGATTTATTATCCAACTCTACCGGATCATTGCTGATCTCTTTCCGGCACATGCTTGATCATTACGGGGGCAATTATACCATCGGTCTTGCTGTGCGCACCATGGGTGGAGCCTGGTCACCGGTATGGCAGGTGATAAACCCTAGTGCAAACATTTCCGCTCAGCAGCAAAACATTGTTCTGGATTCTGATGCTGCGACGAGCCGCGACGTTCAGCTTGGGTTTTTCTTTTCCGGTAATAGTTTTAACATGAATGACTGGTATATTGATGACATACAAGTCATTATCCCTGCATCTTTTGATCTGGCGCTCAGCAGTATCGATGTGACTGGTTTGATTGCCGATCCGGTTCCTGTAACAGGAACCGTAACCAATATGGGACTGGAGGTCATTGAATCGTTCGACCTGAACTGGCAACTTGATGACGGCAGCGTTCAAACAACATCAATAAGCGGACTGTCACTCGATTTTAATGATCAGTATGTGTTTGAAGCCGAGCAGTTGCTTGATGCAGAACCGGGCTCTTACGAACTGACGGTTTTTATTACCAACATCAACGGCCAGCCTTCCGATGACAATCCAGAAAATAACACCCTGAGCCAAACTGTTTCGGTAGTTTATGGCCAGGTGCAGCGGCGACCGTTGTTTGAGATGTTCACCAGCTCGACCTGTCCGCCCTGTGCCACGTTCAACAACGGCTTTTTCAACAGCTTCGCAAGCAACAATGCAGAACAAATGACGCTGATCAAATACCAGATGAACTGGCCTGGCAGCGGTGATCCCTACTATACACCTGAAGGCGGCGTCCGCAGAACCTATTACGGTGTGAATGCCGTGCCAATGCTCTACCTGGAGGGAAACAACATTGCCACGAACGGCACTGTCGTCACTCAGGGCCTTCAGCAGGCATTGCAAATACCTGCCTATGTTGACATCAGCGGTTATTTCGACGTTCAGGGCACGACAATTACTATCAGCGGAAGCCTCATGCCTTATGCTGACTTTGATCAGGTCAGACTTCATGTGGTTGTCATTGAGGGCGTTACTACAGGGAATGTGGGAAGTAACGGGGAAACCCATTTCCATCACGTGATGCATAAAATGTTGCCCAACGCCCAGGGAACATCCATATCACTAAATGCATTGGAAGCCCACCCCTTTGAACATACCTTCAATATGGCAACTACCAATGTGGAGGACATGGACGATCTTAAGGTCGTTGTATTTCTGCAAAACAACGCAAGCCGGGAGGTATATCAGTCGGCATACCTGCAAGAGGGAGTTCCTGAATTCGTTACAGTAACCTTCTCGGTATTGGATGCCAACGGCAATGCAATCCCCGATGCCGTTGTAACCCTGAACGGGGTGGCCAACGAACCCGGCGATTATGTGTTTGAACAGATTGAAAGCGGCACCCACGCATATACTGTTTCGTCGCCCTGTTATGAAGATGCTGCAGGAGAAGTTGTTGTTGGGAATCAAAATATTGAACATCAGGCTGTACTTAACCACAGCATGAGTGGCGACGCCAACGGCGACGGTATTGTCAACGTCCTGGATGTCATTACCATTGTGAATTATTTCTCGGAATCTTTCGGGGGACTCTTTTGTTTTGCCAACGCAGATGTAAACAATGACGGACTGATCAACGTCCTGGATGTCATTGCCACAGTAGCCATATTTTCAGCAGACAAGTAGCATGCCTTTGTCTTATGCGGCAAGTTGCTTCTGTTGTTTTTGATGGTCTGTCCGTTAAGGCGAGCTTACCGGATACAGTTTGGAAACACAGATTGTTAAATGCTATCCATGATACTCCGGAAGTTGATCACGATTCTTTGAACAAGAGATGTCGTACCAGGCAAATGAGCCGTGAATAGTGTGTCGTAACATTTCAATCGAGGTGTCATTCATAAGGTATCTATATAAATTAGTTAATCAATATTTAATAAAGCGCTATCAATTAAACAGATAAATACCCCCACACATGAAAAAAACCTTGTTTCTCCTTGTTTCCCTTGCTTATATTCAATTACTGAATGCCCAGGTTGTTCTCCATGAAGACTTTGGAGGCAGTATGCCTCCTGAAGGGTGGTCAATCAGCGCACATGCTGCCAACTGGAGTGCGCAGCCAAGCAGCAATGCCGGAGGTCAGGCACCTGAGGCCAGATTCTCCTGGACACCGCAGTTTACCGGCCAGACTTACCTCATTTCACCATCGCTTGACCTCTCAGGAAACACCTCAGGCATCTTATTAATCACGTTCCGACACATGGTCGACCACTACGGTGGGGCCTACAGGGTTGGCCTGGCGGTTCGCAGCCACGGCGAAGACTGGAGCACGGTATGGGAACGAGTGAACCCCGTTGCAAACATCGCCGCCCAGCAGGTCAGTCTTGAACTGGATACCGAAATCATCACCAGTGATGACTTTCAGTTAGCTTTCTTCTTTTCAGGAAGCAGTTTCAACATCAATTACTGGTATGTTGACGACGTACAGGTGGTGATCCCACGCGGTTTTGACCTGGCAGTTGCCGGCGTTGACATCCCGGCCATCTTCCACGGCGAGCAGGAGTTGATGGGTGCTGTAGTAAATATGGGGATGGAGGAAATCCAGTCTTTTGATGTCAATTGGCAAATGGGCGAAGGTGCCGTGCATACCACATCTTTTGAAGGGCTTGATCTGGCTTTTGGAGAAAGCTTTGTTTTCGAGGCTGAGCAGCATATTGATGTTGACCCGGGTGCCTATATACTCAGGGTATTCCTTTCAAATATTAACGGCCAGGAAGCCGATGATGATGAAGAGAACAACGTACTTGATAAAAATGTGTTTGTGGCTTATCAGACTGCCGACAGGCGTCCGCTTTTTGAGATGTTTACAAGCTCAACCTGTCCGCCTTGTGCCACCTTTAACAATGGCTTTTTTAATCAGTTTACAACCACCAATGCTGATGATATTGCTTTGATCAAATACCAGATGAACTGGCCGGGCAGCGGTGATCCTTATTACACCCCGGAAGGCGGGGTCAGGAGGACATATTATGGAATAAGCGGGGTGCCTTCCCTGATCTTTGATGGCAATCCTATTGCCCTTAACACAACGCTGATTAGCAACAGCCTGCAGGATGCCCTGCAACAACCCGCGTATGCTGAACTCACAGGTGAGTTTGAGATCATTGGCGATGAGATTTTTATTGAAGGCTTCGTGATGCCCTATGCCGATTTCACCGGCGTGAGGCTGCATGTGGTGGTTATTGAATCCGTTACCTACAATAATGCAGCGACTAACGGTGAGACTTCCTTCCATCACGTAATGCATAAAATGTTGCCCAATGCACAGGGAACCAGCCTTTCTTTGAGCGCCCTCCAGGCTCATGACTTTGAATTCAATTTCAATATGTCCTCTACCAATGTGGAAGACATGGACGACCTGAAGGTGGTCGTTTTTCTGCAGGAGCACAACAGCAAAGAAGTATATCAGTCAGCTTACCTGGCTGAGGTAAGGTATGTTTCCTACAACCTTCAATACAATGCCGAAGATGTTGATGTTGAGGTTCATATTGAAGCCTACTATCCTGAGCCTGTGCACTGGCTTGACGGTGCTGAGATCAATGAAGATAATGTGGCTGATCTTATTACATTCCATGAAGCTGCTGACGCAGGAAGCCATGTCGGATTTACGGCCTTTGTCAATGACGAAAAAAACACGATTACGATCATTCCTGAGCATTCCCTCGCCTATCATACAGCTTACCACCTGAATATAGAAACGGTAATGGGTGAGTCTGGAATTGAAGTGCAGGGACGACCGCTCAACTTTACTACAGTAAGTAACGTCCAGGTGCAGGAAATACCCGGGAGCCATGTCAGCCTCTTCCCCAACCCTGCAGTTCATACGCTGAATGTTGTTACCGGAATGGTCCCGGTAAATGCACACATAAAGATATTCAACACATCAGGCCGGCTCATGGAAGCTTTTATGGCTGATCAGCAACATATAAAAATCGATGTGTCCGGCATGCCGGCAGGCATTTATATACTTGTACTCTCTACAGAACAATATGAGGTCCGCAGGCGTTTCACTGTAGTACATTAATTATAAATGGTCTTTTTTACCGATTAATTGGCTTATGAAAACCAGAATGACTACCCTGAAACTGTTGTTTATTGCTCTGTTGTTTAACCCCTTGACGCTACTGGGGACTAATGAAAAAATCCACGACATCCGGATGGACTATTTCTTCGGCAGTCCGTTGGCTGTTGTTGCTCAGGACTATTCAATAGAAGGCACTGTAGCATACATAGGCGGCGATACTTTTGTTTCGGTTTACCTGCATTACCGGATTGATGACGGTGAAATCAATTCCACGTTTTTTGATGATATCCATATCAATCCGCAGATACCCTTTTATTATGAAGCTGAAACACCCTGGTTGCCCGAAGCTTCCGGCATGCACACCTTACAACTCTGGTTTACCGGACTGAATGGCAGCCCTGTGGATGAAGCGGCCAGCGACACACTGCTGTTCGACATCGACGTTTATCATGATCTGCCTGAACGCCAGCTGGCTCTGCTGGAAAGCTTCTCCAGTATCAATTGCGGAAGCTGCGCTGCGATCAGTCCAATACTGAAAAACATTGTCGACAGCAACAGAGAAAAATATGCCATGGTGTATTACCACCCCATGGCTTATGAAAACAGTCCGCTGTATAATTTTAATCCTAAAGACCAGGATATCAGGCGGGATTTTTACCAGGTGTTCTATACCCCGTATGCGACCGTTGCATCAACGTTTCAGGGCAATGCCCAGATGGTCAGTAAAGATATAATGGAGCTGGAATATGAAAAACCGGCCGGCTTTGTTATCGAAGCGGAAGCTGTCGTTGAGGATGAAACGGTAAGCGTGAGTATTGAACTGGAAAGCTTTATTGATGTCCGCAATCGTGATCTGCGACTCCTGGTAGTAGTTACAGAAAGCAGCGTGCACTTTGATGTACCTCCCGGGAGCAATGGAGAGAAGGATTTCTACCACGTCATGCGAGCCTACCTGCCAAGTGCCAGCGGAGTGCCGCTGGGCCATTTGGAACCAGGAAATACCTTCACCATAGACTTATCTTTGGTAGTTCCAGAATCAGAAGTAGATAACGACAAAATCCAGATGCTGGTTTTTGTTCAGGATTTCAAAACCATGGATGTGTTCCAGGCCGTGCGTGTTCCTATGCCCGGCGATGACCCCGGCGATGGAGATGATAGCGATGACGATGACAACGGCAATGGGGACGATGGTGATGGAGATGATAATGGCAATGGAGATGACGATGACAACGGCAATGGCGACGATGATGATGGAGATGATAACGGTGATGGTGATGACAATGGCGACGACGATGGTGAGGATGGTGACGAAACCTTCGCCCCGGAGTTGTCACAGGTCACTGGTTTCCGGGTATTTCCCAACCCGGGCACCGGTCTGTTCAGCATCAGCACGTCAGTAACCGGCAATGTGCTTAAGGTGGTCGTTTTCGACAGGCAGGGCAACACGGTGTACCACATGGACAGTCCGGTACGTCTTGAAGCTGGCAGCGAATTATCCTTGGATATTTCTCATATGCCACAAGGTTTATACATTCTCTATGTTGAAACTGATCAACATGCAGAAAGAAAGAAAATAATTTTGCGTCCGTGAAGGCTTATTTTTAGCAACATATTGGTACTTTTACCGGCAGTTTTTGAAATCCAATATACGTTTCAAAAAAGACAAATGCATTACCCTGTTTTTTAAAAATACATTATGATGAATCGTCAGATGGTCTTTGTCGTTTTGCTGGCACTCCTTCCTGTGTTATCCTGTTTCGGTCAGCGGACAGGCAGTTTGCCAGAGCTAAATGTACAGACCTTGCAGGGCCGTGAATTCAACACGGCGTCGTTCGGTAATGAGGGCAAACCTTATGTGATCAGTTTCTGGGCTACCTGGTGCAGGCCCTGTTTAAAGGAACTCAATGCCATTGATGAGATCTATCATGAATGGCAGGAACATGGGTTTAAGCTCATTGCGGTGAGCACCGATGATGCGCGTACCCGGCACAATGTGCTCCCCATGGTCAGCGGCCGTGGCTGGGAGTATGAGTTTTATCTTGATGAGAACGGTGATTTCCGGCGGGCTATGGGGGTCAATATGGTGCCGCATACTTTTATTTTGAATGGCAACAATGAAATTGTTTACCAGCATACTTCATTCACTGACGGGATGGAGTGGCAGATGTTTGATTTATTGCTGGAATTGCTGGAAGGAGATGAATAAAGAACAGGTACTTAAAGGGTTATCCCGTTTTTTGCTTATTGCGGCGGTATTGTTGCCGGCGGAGTCCGTAGCGCGGGAGTGGCTGCCCGAGGCAAGGGTATGGGGTAATTTCCAGATGGATGCCCAGTATTATGTCCCCGATTCACTCATCGGAGCTCCCGATGTCCCCGAAAAAATACTGATGAATGGCTTTGCCAACATCAACTTTTCATACGGAGGGTTCGCTCTTGGACTTCGGTATGAAAGCTATCAGAATGCGTTGCTGGGATATGACCCGAGATACAAAGGCAACGGGATTCCTTACCGTTTTGCTTCCTACACCAGCGAGCAACTGGAAGTCACCGTAGGAAACTACTACGAACAATTTGGCAGCGGACTCATCTTCAGGTCATACGAAGACCGTAACCTGGGTGTTGACAATGCTATGGACGGCATCCGGCTCGTGTACCGGCCTCATCAAGGCATTACCCTCAGGGGAGTTGTCGGTCAGCAACGGCTGTTTTTCGACACCGGTCCGGGCATTGTCCGGGGTTTTGATGCACGGGTTAACCTTAACTCTGTTGTTCCTGTGCTGGCTGAGCACCGGAGCCAGTGGACGCTTGGAGGAAGTGTGGTCAGCAGGTATCAGCGCGATCAGAATCCCTTGTTCCATCTGCCTGAAAACGTGGCAGCATTTGCCGGCAGCCTCAGTTTTATTCGCGGTCCGGTTAACATTACTACAGAATACGCACATAAAGTAAATGATCCGTCGGCTGAAAACAACTTTATCTATAAGGATGGTCAGGCACTGCTGGTAACGGGATCCTATGCCGTGCGCGGTGTGGGTTTGTTGATCAGCGCCAAGAGGATCGATAACATGGGATTCCGGAGCGACCGCAATGCACTGGGTAACGATTTGAATATCAACTACCTGCCGCCAACTACCAGGCAACACCTGTACAGCCTCAGTGCCATGTATCCCTATGCGACACAACCCACAGGTGAAATGGGATTCATGGGCGAACTGACCTTCACCATTCCCCGCCAAACAAGCCTGGGTGGACCATTCGGAACCACCGTTACACTAAATTACAGCCACGCCCGCTCCATAGATAAGAAACCGCTTCACGACACCATCCCGGTCAATCAGAGAGGAACCAAAGGTTACAGGTCTGATTTTTTCAGGCCCGGAGATGAAGTCTATTTCGAAGATGTTAACATTGAAATCAACCGGCGCTTCTCCCGTAACTTCAGGGCCCTTTTCTCCTATGCCTATATCTTCTACAATCAGAATGTGATTGAGGGATACCTGGACAAGGAAAATGTTTATGCACACGTGTTCATCACCGACATGAGCTACCGTTTGCCGAATCGCAGAAACCTGCGATGGGAGGTGCAGCACCTCGCCACCAGGCAGGACAGGCAAAGCTGGGTAATGGCCATGGTGGAATACAGCATTGCCCCCAACTGGTTTTTTGCTGTAAGCGACCAGTTTAACTATGCAAACAACGATAAGGACATGCGCATTCACTACTATAACATCGCTGCCGGATACAGCAAGGGAGCCAATCGTTTCAGCCTGTCATACGGCAAACAACGGGAAGGCATCGTATGCGTAGGAGGCGTCTGTCGTAAGGTCCCCGCTTCAAACGGCTTTAGCCTGACCGTGACCAGCAGCTTTTGAGAGCATCTCAACGTCAGTCTCAACTGCCGTAATGATCACAAATAGATAGATATCATTTGAAAACAGCTTACAACATGATGTTTCGAAAATATTTCCCGGTTTATTTCTTCGCGGTGTTCATGCTGTCGGTTTTTCCTGGTTGTGATATCATTGAACCGCCATACACGACAGATCATAGCCAGGATAATGGAAACGGAGGGGAGCAGGTCAGAAAAGTGCTTCTTGAAGAGTTTACCGGCCACCATTGCCCGAATTGTCCTGAAGGCAGTGCTATGGCCAAAGACCTGCAAAGCTATTACGGTGACCGGCTCGTGATCATGTCCATCCATGCTGGCTGGTTTGCACGGGTAACTCCCGATGCCTTCAATTATGATTTTACTACACCGGAAGGTGATGCGTTTTACGACTTCTTCAGCGTTTCACAGAATCCCATCGGCATGGTCAACAGGAAGCCATACGAGGCAAGCCTCCTGCTGACTCCCTCGGCATGGGCCGAAGCCATTGAGGACATTATCCACCAGGAACCCGAATTTCATATCCAAATCGCATCGCAACCAATCACCGGCCAGGCAAGCTTTGCCGTGGATGTCGATGTTGCAGCTCTGATAAACAGCGATGAAACCTTCTATCTCTCCGCCTTTATTATTGAAGATTACATCATAAAACCCCAGAAAACAAACAATCCTGAATATGCTGATGGTGTTATTCCGGATTATGCCCACATGCATGTGCTTCGAAAAGGCATCAACGGCATCTGGGGCGAACCGCTGAGTGACGGCAGCATCCATGCAGGTGAACAATTTCTGCATACTTACAACGTCAGCCTGGATCCCGATTGGGTGCCCGAACATTGTTCGGTAATTGCCTTTGTGTACCATTACCCTTCCCGTGAGATCATGCAGGTGGCATCTGCACCGTTGCAATAAAACAGATTACTTCTTCACAAAATAACCTCTGCCAGGAACAGCAAATTTCTGATCTGAATTTTTTATATGGGTTTGTAAAGGCTGCTAAAAACGGCCCTTTACATATGCAGACGCTTGCAATACAAAATATTTGTGTATATTTAGAGGTCCTTTTACTCCCTGTAACCCACTCAAAAAAACAATGCTCATGAAAAAAATTACACGCTTCCTGGTATTTTTATGTCTTGTTGCCGGACATACGGTATCCCATGCTGATTCACCTGGCAATGACCTTAATAATCCCCTGGCTGATGACGGCTGGACGGTAGTGGACATGTATACTGTCAACGCTTATGCCGGTGGCCTGGCCTTCGACGGTCAGTACTTTTACATAGGCTCTTATGGAGGCGGTTTCGGAGACAGGATGTATCGTTTTGATCCGGAAACTGAAGAATTGATCCTGCTGTTTCAGGGTACCGGTATCCAGTCAAGTTATGGCCTTACTTATGATGGCAGTCATTTATGGACCATACAGCAGATGGGGGCGAGCGTTCCTGCGAAAGCAGTGAAAATTGACATGGATGGCAACCAGCTGCAGGAGTTCTCCCTGCCCGGTAATTATATGTCAGGCATAGCCTGGGATCAGGGTAACTTCTGGGTGGCTACCTACTTTCCCAACCCCGGAACCATTCATTATGTCGATAACGAAGGCAACCAGCTCAGCAGTTTTGTGCCACCCTCAAACCAGCCCTGGGACCTTGCCCTTCAGGATGATGATTTATGGATCGTTGACTTCTGGAACAACTTCATTCATCTCGTTGAAGCTGACGGCACGATGGTGGCTTCCTTTCCGTACAGCGATCACAGGGCTACCGGCATATATCACGATGGTACCTTCCTCTGGTATATTGGCAGGACCTCACTGGGTGTCTCAACGCTCTATAAAGTGGATCCCTTCGGGTCGGGCACTCCTGTCATTCAGGTTACACCGTCTTATTTTTTTGGGAATGTAACGGTTGGAGATTCGGAGCAGTGGGCTATGAACATACAAAATACCGGTACGGGGGAGCTGACCATACACGACATCAGTTTTTTGCATGACGACGGCGCGTTCAGCATTGACGCCTCCTTCCCGTTCTCAATCGAGCCCGGCGCCGCTCACAGCATTGATGTGTTTTTTTCTCCTGAGACGATTGCTTCTTTTGATGATGTTTTATTGATCCATTCCAATGATCCGGCTACACCGGTGGCTTCGGTCGATTTGAGCGGTTATGGCCTTGCAGACGGTCCCTTCCTTCATACCGGCCAGGACCTTATTGATTATGGGAATGTGAGAATAAACTCTACGTCAAGACTTTACCTTGAACTCACCAATATGGGAAATGAGGTTCTGGTCATAGACGACATTGAATTATCACCGCTTGATTATTATTTTGACAGAAGCGTGGAATTCCCGATCTCTGTTGCCCCGGTCGCCGATATCGAGCTTCCGCTCTGGTTCCGTCCGGCCAGTGCAGGCACTGTGCCGGGAACTGCAACCCTCTATTTTAACAATGATGAACAATCGCCTTACGTCATTGAGCTGACGGGTTTTTCGGAGGACACCGACCATCCCGTCGGCACGGTATTGTGGGAAATACAGCTTCCCGGATCCTCTTTTGATAATCCGCGTGCCATCATGAGCATCCCTGATGTAACCGACGATGGGATTGACGATGTTATCGTTTGCACCAGGGGCAACCGCATCATGCTGTTTAACGGCAATTCGTCGGGCACACCCGATCTGATCTGGGAAACCAGTATCGGCACGGTCGAGTACCCCAAGGCCATTGCCGTTGCAGATGATCTTAACGGCGACGGTTCTGCGGATTTTGTGATCGGTACGGCCTATGGTGACCGCGCCGTAACAGCCGTTTCACCCAGGACGGGTGATATCATCTGGCGTTTTGAGACCAACGTCTGGGGTGGCGGCGGCTGGGTGTATATGATAGATGTCAGGTATGATTACACCGGAAATGGTTATCGCGACGTTCTTGCTGCGGCCGGCGATGACGGGCAGGGCTTCGGACCAAGGAGGGTCTTCCTGCTGAACGGACTGACCGGAGAGCTTGTCTGGGATGCCTTCATGGGTGGAGCAGCCTATGCTGTGCTGGGGGTTGCCGACTTTACGGGAGATGGTGTCCCTGATGTGATAGGAGGGGGGCAAACAGCCGGCAACCAGGGGCGTGTCATTGCCATCAACGGCGCAAACGGGAACATTGTCTGGGACTACATTACCTCAGGCACTGCGGTATGGGCACTCGAACAGCTCGACGACATCACCGGTAATGGCATCCCGGACGTGATCGCGGGAAGCTTCAATGGCTTCTATTATCTTATGAACAGCACCAACGGAAACGTCGAACATTCGGGCAGCCTGGGTAATTCGCTGATCATTGATTTCTGGCAAGCCGGCGATCTGAACAACGACGGCTTCAAAGATATTTTTCCATCATATTCCACCATCCCCAATGCTGTGGCTATCAGCGGACAGGATGGCCAGCTGCTATGGACAACGCCGGTGCAGGATCAGGCATGGAGCGTTGCACCCATGCGCGATATCACCGGTAACGGCATCAATGATGTAGCCGTCGGCACCCTGTTCAACAATAACTTCGTGAACTTTATCCAGGGCAGCGATGGCCAGATACTGGAATCGGTTGCCATGCCGGGTGCCGTTGATGCCATAGCGGCAATACCCGACATCACTGGAAATTACGCTATGGAAGTTGTCGCATCCTCACGCACCGGCTACGTGGCTGCCTTGTCCGGAGGAACACTCGTTAGCCCCGATATGGCGGCGGTTAGCTTCCTGGTTACAGACAGTGGCGACCCAGCAAACCCCGTTGAAGGCGCCCTGATCCAGATCCAGGGACCAGCATCGCTGAACCTGCTGACCGATGCCTCCGGGCAGGCCTCAGCAATGCTGCCGGCAGGCGAGTACACCTATACCGTATCGGCGCTCTGTTTTCAAACGACAGACCATGAATTTGTAATGCAGGATGAAAACGTGGACATCAACGTAGTGTTATCAGGAACACCTGGCGATGCAAACGGCGACGAAGTGGTCAACATCCTTGATGTTATCACCATTGTAAATTACTTCACCGACCAGGAAGTGGAAACGTTTTGCTTTGCCAATGCAGATGTCAACCAGGATGGTAACATTGATGTCCTGGATATTATCTCCACCGTGGCCATTTTTATCAACGACAGGGTTATACGCTTTGCGTTTTAACCAAAACCCGGGCAGCTCAGAGCAAAAAAAGAGGCTGCCTGGTGTTTGTGAGACAGCCTCTTTTTTTGTAGGTAATTTATAACTTCTGGAATTTGAAGACAAAACTTTGATCGGCAGTGATCACCCGTATCATGTACATTCCACTGTTGAGTTCGTGAACGGAAAGGCTGACAGCTTCCTGGCCGGGGGTGGAAACATACAGCGACCTGCCCGCAAGATCAAGAATGCTGACCTGCTCAATGGCTGTTGGCGCTGTAACATGAAGGACGTTGGTGGCCGGATTGGGATAAATCAGGATTCCATGGTCTGCTAATTCTGGAATTGAAGTGTCGTCAACAGACAACACCACCTGGTGGGTGAAGTTTTGGTTGATGATCTCTACACTGCCTTCCTGATCAAAATAACCGTCTTTCATTACAGTGTAAGCATATGAACCCGGAAGAAGGTCTTCAAAACTATAATGTCCGGCCTCATAAACCGTACCTTCAAATTCAATGATGGCATCGAAGATAGGCTGCATATCATGAGCCCTGATATCAAAAGTCAGGTCATAGGTAAGCAACTCAAAATGTGCAACGAGTGTTCTGTCGGAAAGGACTTCGAAAGTATAAACAGGGCCTTCATCATCAATGCTTTCCCCGTCTTCGGTCCATACAACGAAACCGTAACCGGGTGCAGGTATTGCGGTAAGGGTAACCATATCCCCGTGCTGGTATTCACCGGTACCCTCCACCGTGCCGCCTTCTTCAGGCATGGCACTTGCGTTGACCTGGTAGGTGTACAGTTCAAAATGTGCAATCAGGTGACTGTCGTGAAATACTTCAAAACTGTATTCAGCCTCTGAAGAAAGCAATTGTCCGTCAGCCGACCAATGCGAAAAATGGTGAAACTCTTCCGGAATTGCTGATACAAGCGCTGTTTCGCCATGATAATACTCGCCCGAACCATGTGTGGTGCCTCCGTTTTCAGGCATCGAGGACAGCGTAACTTCATAGCGCACGTAGTGCATGGTGAGGAGCAGCTGGTCGTCACCGGTGACATGAACGGAAGAGGATTCGGACACAAGACCATACTTTGACGCCGTGTAGTCGTATTCACCTTCCACCAGGGTGATGCTTATGCTTCCTTCTTCATCGCTCATAAAACTGCCAAACCCGGACAAGGCAAATAAAACACCGCCCAGGGGTTCATTAAATTCGTCTTCAATACTTACGTCAAGGGTAAGTGTGCTTGCATCATCCGGTATTATGGTCACTTCCAGCACGATGTCCTGGTCTGTCAGCAAAAAGCTTCCGTTCGCCTGGAGATAGCCGGATTTTTCTATCGTATACGTGTAAGTGTCGACCGGCAGATCGGTAAACTCGTAGTTTCCGGCCTCATTGGTCAGGTCGCCCAGGCTGACGATGGCCTCCTCAACGGCGTTGCCATGGATGTCAGAAATATCAAAGCTGACGTTGAACAAGGGTTCTGTGACTTCCATACTGATGGGTACATAAATGGTTTCGCCGGCATTGTTAACAATGAGCAGGTCAGCTTCCAGCAGATCGCCGATAAGAAATTCAGCGGCATCGAACGTCAATACTACCTCTGTTTCTGAATCGGGGCTGACAGCGCCGCTGTCAGGATCGATACTCAGCCAGTCGGTTCCAAGCCTTTGTCCGAGAATTCCCCTGATGTTCCAGTTAAAGTTGAGTTGCGGGTTCAGCTCAGGAAGTTGTGCCCAGGAGCCTCCGAAAAACATCCATCCTCCTTTGTCAGGGACCATAGGCCCGGCATCAACCGAAGCGGGATGTCCGCCGGTAGCCTGCATCGCGTAACCAAACCAGTATTCCTCACCGGGTGTCATAATGATGCCTTCCTCCAGCCAGTAAGTGGTCCACTGACCGGGCAGCACCTGATCCGTGACCGTGGCAGAGTAAATCTCCTCAGCAGGTCCGCTCAACGAACCACCTTTCCAGATTTTAACTTCAACATTGGAGAATTGGTCTGTGCGAATGTGAAACCTGATGGCATTGATTTCATGTGAAAAATAATAAGAGGCAAGTTCATCGGCTGTAAACCTCGCAGCAGTAATGAACGATGCTGATCCACCTGTGCCCACTCCGGAGTTATACCCGCTGTCATGATGTATTTCAACGGTTTCGAAAGGAGTATCCTCTTTTGTTTGGTTGATGCTTTCGCTGGAAGGCAGCGCGGTTATTTTGTCGACCTGCAGCTCTGCGAAGTCATGATATCCTTCATAATGGACAGGCTCCTTTCTGGCAGGAACCAGTGGTACCGATTGTTTTTTGTCAAAGCGCGGCAAAGCATAGATGGTGTATTCCAGCGCTGCGTCGCCCAGGTTGGAGATGGTCAGTACACTTTCTTTTTGAAATCCCTGCATGACTTCAACATCAATAGCTAAAGGATGTACAGCAATTTCAGGTGCCGGGATTTTTTCCAGCGTAATCTCAACCGTTGGCATGTCGCCTGAGACCTCTATGCTGGTTTCCAAAGGGAAATAGCCATCTTTATTTACAAAGATGTCATAGGTGGCTTCATAGAGTGTCAGTTCAGCTATGCCGTTATCGTCGGTGATGCTTTGCTGCCCTGTGAAGGCTGTGCTTACCAGAGCTCCGGATAAGGGGTTTTCCCCGTCAGTAACCTCAAAAACGACCTCATGGCTGTTGTTGGCAACTCTAATTTTCACATCATCAATCAACCACCAATAATCGTATGAGCCCAGCCATAAAAACCTGAAACGCACATTAGACAATCCTTGTGCATATTCAGTGATGTTGAATTCGGACAACACGGGGTTGCTGCCGTTGAATCCATGCTGTGGCGCGCCTGACCATTCGTAGAGCAGGGTTTGTGTCTCAAAATCGTCAGCGCTCATATAGATATAGGTTTCCGCATTGCCGAAGGTCCTGGCAAGGTGTTCCACCGAGAAGTACATGTCTGTGGTTATGTTGCTGAAATCAAATGCAGGAGTGGTCAGCTTGACTTCTTCGGGCGTTCCTTCTACACCATGGGCATCGGAATCCAGGATCAAATAGCCGTTTGAAGCGGTTGAAGAGTTGAGCTGTCCTCCGAATGCACCTCCTGTCAATGTCCATTCCCATCCGGGAAAGTCCTCGGGGCCCTGCAATACCTTGTTGATCCATTTGTCGGGAATAGCACCTCCGCTGAAATCTTCATAGTGGAAGGTGATGAACTCGTTTGGATCATAAAAGACGACGTATTGGCTGATCCAGTTTTCAAAATAGCTGACTCTTGCGTATGCTCCGGGGTAGCCCGGGCTGCCGCATCCCACGCCGAAGCTTACCACTCCGGCAAGTTTATACCATCCGTTGCCGTCAGGAACAACCAGCGGACCGCCGCTGTCGCCCTGGCAGGCATCCTGTCCCGGGGCACCTGCAAGAATCATATCGGCAGTAATGGTGCCCGGAGGGTAGCTGGTATTACTTACAGCTACAATGGGCACTTCCACTGCCTGCAGGATGTTGGGTGAAGGACCCTGAAAGCTGAGCGCTCCCCATCCGGAGACTTTTGCCATAACTCCGGGATCAGTCATACCATCAAGGTAATCTTTATGGGTTACCACAGGGACCATGGCCTTGGCCGGATCCTGCAAGTCAATGGTACTGGACAGCTTTATCAGGGCAATGTCGTTTCTGAAACTGTTGGTCGTATAATTGGGATGCAGGATGAGCTCTTCAACATTGTAGAAGTTCCCCTGGCTTGAATTCATGGCTGTAAACCCGGCACGGATGCGCACATGCCCGGGAGTCAGGAAGAAATCATTCCCGCTTTGATCTTCAAAAACAAGACAATGACTGGCCGTCATGATCCATTCTTCACTGAGTATGGTTCCTCCGCAAAAATGGCCACCGCCAAACTGAGGCTGCAACTGCACCGAAACCTGCCAGGGATAATCCAGGATGTCGACGTCTTCGCCTCCGACAATCTTACCGGAACCTTGTGCAAACTGCTGAAAAAAGAATTCGAGGTTTTCCGGCTTGCTGAAAAAATCAGCTATGGGGTCATCATAGTATTTTTCTGAGTTGCTGTTGCGAATCTCTGATGTTTGAACCTCAAAAAGCTGTGAAAAAACTGGTTCAGGTGCAATGCACAGGAAAACGAATACAATGAGCAACGTAAGGGTAATCTTTTCTCTCATGAGTGAAAACAGGGTTTAACGATTAATAATGAATTTCCTCCCATTGCAAGATAGCAGGAGCCAGATTGAACTGAAAAGACTGACAAAGGGGAAGAAAGACGGGAAAATATCATCTTGCAAATTTATGTTTTTTTTCGACCCGACTCCCGGCCGGGAGTTAAAATTTTTAAACATGCTTGGATTAACGGCTGCTGATGCCAGCGCAAAACGGGGCTTTATGCATGTAGTGTATCTCTTAAGAACAACTAAGGTTGTTTTAATCCGGAAGCGGGGGGAGTTCAGGGTAACGGACCGGTGCAATGGCTTCGGGGATATTTCGCTGGTTGCCCGCATAGTTTAACATGCGTGAGACTGTGTATGCCTGCAAAGGAAGTTTTTCAGGGGTGGTAAGCAGCCCGGCCAGTTCGTCTGGTTTCAAGTTCGGCTCCATCCATTTTTGCTCATTTTCACGGTTGAGAATGAGCGGCATTCGTTTTTTCCGGTTATGGACGACCTCCATCAGGGCATCGGCAGGGGTGGTCAGGATGCTGAAAGAGGTAATGATCTCACCGGTGCCGGGATTTGTCCACGTGTCATAAATGCAAGCCAGTGAGCATAGTTCTTCGCTGGCCATTTTTATGAAGTAAGGATATTTTTTGTTTTGAAACTCACGCCATTCAAAGAATCCGCTTATGGGCAACAGTCCTCTTCGAGTGCGGATGCTGTGTTTATAGGAAGGCTTTTCGAACACGGTTTCGCTGACGGCATTTAGTGTGCCTTTCCGGATCGTTGCCGCCTGTTCCTCGGCCTTTACCCAGAAGGGTATCAACCCCCAGGAAAATAGTTGAAGACACTGGTTTGTTATGAAAGGGAGCAGCGGATGGGAAAAACCGCTCACAAAATAATAGAACGGGAGTTCATCCCTCATGGTGGTCTGCTCCGCACCGGGCTTGTTCCCGGGAGGCTGCAGGTGACGGTACCTGAGAGTTAACCTTGATAGCTTTTTTTCCAGGAATGCAACGGAATAACACATAAAAGGTGTCTTTTGAGGATGTTAACCGATACCTGTGCAGGCCAAACCTCAGCGCTTTACAAGCCTTTCAACCGAGCGTATGTCTTTCGGGAGGCTCCCTGAAAGGTTCACGTGGCCTTTATCGGTAATGAGGATACAATCTTCGAGGCGCACGCCGATACCTTCAAATTTTTCATATACCGGACGAACCTCTTCAACAAAGGCATCCAGCTCTTCTTTGGTCGCCAGGTGTCCGAACAGCTCGTGAATACCGTCCAGCAGGCCTTCCATAAAATAGAGGCCGGGCTCCAGGGTCATCACCATGCCGGGCTCTAATTTACGTCCTGTGAGCTCCGTATTAAGGATGTAATTATCTCTTACACTGTTGTCGTATCCATAATTGCCAACGTCATGTGTCAGAAGTCCGATATAGTGGTTAACCCGGTGCTGCATATAGAAACGTTTCTGCCACCATGAGCTGGTATCGGGCAGCAGGCCCATTTCATGAAGGCCGGCAACCATTACGCCCATGGCTTTATGATGGCAGTCGAGCATATATTTTCCGGGTTTCATCAGCTTCAGTGCTTCTGTGGATGCCTTATGCACCAGTTCGTATATTTCCCGTTGTTT
This sequence comes from Bacteroidales bacterium, assembly GCA_031323845.1. GTDB lineage: Bacteria > Bacteroidota > Bacteroidia > Bacteroidales > UBA7960 > PUPG01. The sequence goes on from JAVIYP010000011.1 coordinate 24,691, forward strand.
CGGGCTGAAACGGCCGCTGACAGGATAGGTGCGCGTGACATCGGCTGAATAGCCTCCCATACTGGCGGCACCAATATCTACAAGCACCAGATCGTTTTCCTGCAATACCCTGCCTGTAGGCCTGTGGTGAAGCAGGCAACTGTTGGGCCCCGAGGCTACTATAGGGGTGAGAGCAGTCCCCAAACCATTGCGGCGGAAAATATATTCAATACCGGCCTGGATATCATATTCAGTCATCCCGGGCCTGAGGGTCTCAGCCACATAATGATGGGCCTTCAGGGTCACATCCACGGCCTGTTTAAGTTGGGCGACTTCCCATTCATCCTTGAAAACCCTGTGTTCATGAAGGATGGGGGCAATGTTGAAGATCTCTGCTTTCTGGCCTGTTTCAGATAGAACAGACTCCACAAGTCCGTAAATATGCCGGTCTTGTTTATGCAGGTAGATGTTTTTCTTGCCTCTGAGCATCTCAGCCACCTTGTTTTCAAAATCTGAAAGACCATAAGCTGCATCAGCGCCGAATCTTTCCATGGCACCTTCTGTGCCATAAACCTTGCCTGTCCACATCACAGTATAAATCAGAGCAGGCGTAACAAAAAGGGTAAATTCTTTACTTTCGCCAGGTGTTATAACCGCAATTCCGCGGCTTTCAGCAAAGCCGGTGACATAACGGAAGTCCGGACGGGTGGCGGCAGACAGAATGATGATGTCTGCATCGATGGAGGCTAAAATCTTTTCACGACGCCTCTCAAAAACCTCTGGATCAAAATCACTCACCTGGTGATTATGAATAAACCTTTCAGGTAACTCTCCTAATTGACATTCAGTTTTTTCCATATTAATGATAAGAATAGCAATGGCTCCAATGATAATCAAAACTGCAATGACCCTTGAAGCAACAATGTATTTTTTTAAGGTTTTGGTTTTAGGCATATCAGGTATTGTTTGGTTCAGCGTCGTAAAAATACTAAACTTTTATCTAACGGTCCGTGCAGCACTGCTTCAATACTTAACTTTGGCTCTTTGCAAAATCGATCCATCGTGATTTTTTTATGCTGCCCTCCAGGGCGTTCTGTTTCCTGCCGTAAACCCTTCAAGCTTTCATAATCATCCTCTTGTGTGCCAAAATCCCCGACATGGGTATTTGGCTTCGCCGGACTCGCAAGTGCCCGGTTCATGCATCGATGTGAATTTGCACATAAAAAAAACATTTATATTTGCGGCATGCGCGGCGATCCTAAGTTATACAGTCTTCTTAAAGCGTTAAACATTCCGTTTGATTATTACCCTCACCCTGCAGCGCCAACGGTGGAGGAGGCGGCCAGGTACTGGAAAGACCTTGATGCCCGGCACTGTAAAAATTTGTTTTTCAGAAATCACAAGGGAAATCGCCATTACCTGGTAGTGCTCGATTTCCGTCAGGCGCTGAACATCCGCGATTTGGAGCAGCGGCTGAAACAGGGCAAACTCACCTTTGCCTCTCCCAAGCGGCTGATGAAATACCTTGGCATAACGCCCGGCTCGGTGACACCACTGGCGCTGTTCAACGACACACAAAAGCACGTGCATGTGTTTTTGGACGAACAGCTGGCAAATGCAAGCTCTATTAGCTTTCATCCATGCATAAACACGGCCTCTTTAGTGATCAGTTATGCAGACTTTTTGCGTTTTTTGAAGCATTGCGGCAACAGTTGGGAATATGTGCGCATGTATGACTGAGGTGATACAGACCTCCAATGACAAGGTTTCCTTTTACGTTTTTGGTAATTATTCTTTAGGATTCGCTTTCCGGTTGCCGGCTTTTTTTAAACGCTGACCCTGATGTTTTTTTTCTTAGGAAAGGAAGGAAATAAGCACTCCTGCGGCGACTGCCGAACCTATGACACCTGCAATATTGCTTGCCATGCAGTACTGCAAAATGTGGTTTCCGGAGTCGTGCTTGATGGCTATTTCGTTGGCCACCCTTGAGGCCATAGGCACCGCGCTGAGACCTGTAGCGCCAATCAGGGGATTGATTTTCTTTGTTGCGAAAAGGTTATAGGCTTTTACTGCCAGTATCCCTCCGGCAACAGAAATGGCAAAGGCAATCAATCCACCGAAGATAATGCCCAGGGTACGCAGGTCGAGGAAGGTCGATGCCGTCATGGTGGCACCAATGGTCAGTCCGAGAAAAATGGTGGCGGTATTCATGATGGGCCCGCTCGCAGCTTCCGAAAGCCGGCCTGTGGCCACCCCGATTTCCTTGATCAGGTTTCCGAACATGAGCATTCCCACAAGCGGTACGGCCGTGGGAACGAACAGGGCCACCAAAATGCCCATCACAATCGGAAAAGCAATTTTAACAGCCGCCATGTTCTTGATCTGTGTTTTTGGAGGATAGCGTTTGTCCATGGCCTTCATGTTGATGCTCAGCTCTTTACTGGTGCAAAGCAGGCGTGTGACCGGCGGTATGATCAGCGGCACAAGCGCCATATAGGAGTAAGCGGCAATGGCAATGGGACCCAGCATGTGTGGTGCCAGCATAATGGAGATATAAATGGCTGTAGGGCCGTCGCCACCACCGATGATGCCCATGGATCCGGCCTCCTGTGGAGTGAAGCCTGCAGCAATCGCTCCAAAGAAAACGGTAAAGATGCCAAGCTGTGCAGCCGCTCCGAATAACGATAAACGGAGGTTGCGCAGCATTGGACCGAAATCGGTAAGTGCACCTACGCCAAGGAATATGATGGGCGGTAAAAAACCTGTCTTAACCAGCATATAATACAAAAAGTTCAACATCCCATGTTCGCCGGCGATCTCCAACAGCGTCATATAGCGGCCATCATCAAACTGAACCAGCTCTTCGGATACTATACCCATGCCTGCCCCCGGCAGATTGGCCAGTACTACACCAAACCCTATGGGAACCAGCAGCAGGGGTTCGTATTTCTTACGAATACCCAGAAAAAGCAGAAACAAACCAACTACCAGCATGACCATCATGCCCGGCTGTTGCCAAAGCTCACCGAAAGCGGTGATTTCGTATAGCTTTTTTATTGATTCCATAAGTATTACCGGTTAGCTGTTTACAGGCCTGTCAGGCTGGATTTATGATGAAAAGCGGATCGTCTTCATGAACCTGTGTGCTGTTTTCAGGGATGATCTTCACAACGGTTCCGGTATGTTCGCTCCTGATGGTGTTGTATGTTTTCATGGCTTCGATGTAGCCGATAACCGCTCCTTTTGCGACAGCGTCGCCCGGTTTGAGCGGTGTCTCGGAAGGTTCCTTGGTAAGATAAAAAGTGCCTGAAAGCGGAGATGTCACTTCCAGATAGTGTTCTTTATTTGTGTTCTGAACCGTGTCGGGTTGTTTTTTTGGCGCAGATGTCTTGTCCGGACGCAGCTCTTGCTTGTCGTCATAAGAAACAGTTACACGGAACTGCTCACCGTCCACATCCACAATCAGGCTTTGAGGCAGCTTCTGACTTTTTGCCTGCTGTTCAGACACAGTGCCTGATACAGGCTTTTTATAGAGACCGCCGCCCTCCTGCTTGCGCTTGTTAAGCTCCTTGACAAAAGCATCTTTGGCAGCTCCCGATTTGTAATTCCTGTATTGTTCCGGGTGCATGGCCAGCTCGAAGAGTTCTTCGTCATCCTTGCCATGGTCCCAGCCGTTGTCATCCATTTCCTTTCGGAATTCATCAAGCTTATCGGGGTATAATTCCTGCGGATTACCGGTAAAAAACTCTTTACCTTCCTTTTTGGCCAGGTCAGTGATTTCAGGTGCCAGTTCCCCGGGCAGCTTGCCCAGTTTCCCGGTGAGCATATCCCATACATTGTCGGGGATAATCTCCCACCGGTCGCCGCCTTTTATCAGCTGAGTTACATTAAGGATGGCCATGTTCTTAACATACTGGCTGAAGGGTGTTACCAGCGGTGGATAGCCTACCTTGGGCCATATGTGCTCCACTTCATTGAACAGCATCACCAGCAGTTTATCCTGGTTAAGGAGGGGTTTGCCATTTTTCTCCAGCCACCTGTTCAGGTCGCTAAGGTTGTTTTCAAGGTCTGCCATAAGCGAGCCCATCATCCCTCCGGGCAATCCGGAAGAGATAAGCAGCGAATTCATCTGGCGGTTTGCAGGGTTGATAAAGTAGCCGAGGAAGTCTTCCATAAATCGCTGATGAAGGCTGCGAACAGCCATATAGGCTTTCATATTGACTTCGGGCACTTCAAAGCCGGCGTCTTTCAGCATAGCCTGAACAGCAAGCAGGTCAACGTGTCCTGTGCCCCATGATAGCGGCTCCATGCTGACGTCGATGTATTCGGCACCCGCACGGGCAACCTCCAATATAGAGGCCATGGCGAAGCCCGGGCCTGAGTGGCTGTGGTACTGCACAGGAATGTTGGGATGCTTTTTTCTGATTCCCGCCACGATCTTTCCAAGCCAGACCGGGCGGCCGATGCCGGCCATGTCCTTCAGGCATATTTCGTCGGCACCGCCTTCAATGATCTTATTGGCAAGCTGAACATAGTATTCTACAGTGTGCAGTTCGGAAAAAGTGATGCTGAGCGCACCCTGGGCAATCAATCCGGCCTCTTTGGTATAACGGATCGAGTCGATGATGTTGCGGTAATCGTTCATGCCGCAGAAAATACGAACCACATCAGTGCCCTGCGCCTTTTTTACCCTGGGCATAAGCCGCCGGACATCAGCGGGTACCGGCTGCATGCGTATCCCGTTCAGCGACCGTTCAAGCATCTGGCATTGAATGCCGGCTTCCCTGAAAGGCTCCGTCCATACGCGTAGTGCCTTATTCGGATTTTCACCGAAAAGAAGGTTGATCTGTTCAAAACCGCCTCCATTGGTCTCAACACGGTCAAAACAACCCATCTCAACAATGTGGGGAGCAACTTCCGTTAACTGGTCTGCACGTGGCACGTATTTGCCAACCGACTGCCACATGTCGCGGTACATTAATGCGAATTTTATCTTTTGCATGGTATCTCTTTGTCTTTTTTAAGGGAAAACTGCAAACAGCTGCCTGGTTTATTATTCGATGTTGATATAAGGAAAACCCGGTGGTATGCTGCTGCCCGTTATTTTTTTTCGATCTTTATGGCTTTTACAGGATGGCCGGTAATGCTATGGATAGCAGCTGTGATGGCCGCCATCTTTTTCCCGGTTTCCGGGGGAGGGACCCCGGGTTTTTCGGATACCTTAACGGGCGCCGCGTCAAAAAAAATATTGACAAACCAGATGATGGCCTTGCCGCCCGCCATCACCACCATCAGCACGAAGAAAACGGTCAGCAAACCCAGCACAAACACTTGTAAAGGCAACCCCATAACCTGTTATGTTTAAAGGATGCGAAGATAGGAAAAAAAAGCGAGATGCTGCACTCGAAAGCTATGGCTTAGGTGTGCGATATCCGGATAAGCCCACGCCTGAACTGAACGGACGCAAACGGGGATGTATTTGAGGGTTAGTTTGCTTTTGAAGGTAGGTAAATACGAAAATTATGTTCATCTTTGTCCGGATAAACAATTATCAGGCAGGCCACAGCAATTAAACATATTCATACAACCCAAACTCAATATCATTATGCCTCAAATATCAGACAAAGGCCGGCAAATGCCGGCATCGCCCATCCGGAAATTAGTGCCCTATGCAGAACTTGCCAAGAAGCGTGGCACAAAGGTTTACCATCTTAACATCGGCCAACCCGATATTCCCACACCACAGTCCATGATTGATGCCATGCACCGTCTTGACGTTAAGGTTATTGAATACAGTCATTCCGCAGGCATCTTATCTTACCGTGAGAAGTTATGCGGATACTATGCCCGGCATGGCATTCATGTTACCCCAGACGACATGATTGTAGGGGCCGGTGCCTCGGAGGCCATTCTTTTTGCTGTGCAGAGCTGTCTGAACCCGGGCGATGAAATCATCATCCCCGAGCCGTTTTACGCAAACTACAACGGTTTCGCCATCAGTGCGGGGGTGAAGGTAAAACCCATCATTTCCACCATAGACACAGGCTTCGCACTTCCTCCCATTGAAGAGTTTGAAAAGGCCATTACGCCGAAAACCAAAGCCATTATGGTTTGTAATCCGAATAACCCGACAGGTTATCTTTATTCGGAGGACGAGCTGGAAGTGTTGCGCAGGATTGTTCAAAAATATGACCTGTTTCTTTTTGCCGATGAGGTATATCGTGAGTTTTGCTACGATGGCCTGCAGCATCATTCGGTGATGAACCTGGAGGGCATTGAAAACAACGTGGTGCTTTTTGACTCGGTAAGCAAGCGTTACAGCGCCTGTGGCATACGTATCGGTGTTATGGTGTCGCGCAACAGGGAACTGATGGCTACAGCCCTAAAGTTTGCCCAGGCCCGGCTTAGTCCGCCATCGCTGGGGCAAATTGCCGCTGAAGCAGCCATCGACACGCCCGACAGCTACTTTGAAGAGATCATTGCAGAGTACCTTGCCAGGAGAAACACGGTTGTGGAAGCCTTGAACAAGATGGAAGGCGTGGTTTGTCCGACGCCCAAAGGAGCTTTCTATGTCAATCCGCATCTGCCCATTGACGACAGCGATAAGTTTTGTCAATGGCTGCTGGAAGAATTCAGCTTCGAGAAGCAAACAGTGATGATGGCCCCCGCAACCGGCTTTTATGCCACTCCCGGTGCCGGGAAAAGTGAAGTGCGCATCTCATATGTGCTGAACGTCGAAGACCTGAGAAAAGCCATGCTGTGCCTGAAAGTTGCCTTGCAGGTATATCCCGGCAGAACAAACTGAGCTGCAGCGATGGCAGCGGGTCGATGATCCTTGCATCTCCGGTGTTGCCGGGAAAGCTATGTATAGTGTTATGTACAGCTGAGAAGGCTGGTGTTTCAGTGTAGTTTTTTCTTCAGGAACTGCCCTGTGACAGAGGTTTTGCAAGCGGCCAGCTCTTCAGGTGTGCCGTTGAAAACCAGATCCCCTCCGTTTTCTCCGCCTTCAGGCCCCAGGTCAATGACCCAGTCGGCGCTTTTGATTATTTCCTGGTTATGTTCAATGATCACGAGGCTGTGGCCGTGGTCTATCAGCATGTTAAAGGCTTGCAACAACTTGTTGATGTCGTGAAAGTGCAGGCCTGTGGTAGGCTCGTCGAAGATGAACAGCATTTTCTCCTGGTTTATGCCCCGGGTCAGGAAGGATGCCAGTTTTACGCGCTGTGCCTCACCACCGCTCAGTGTACTGCTTGGTTGTCCCAGGCGTATATAGCCGAGGCCAACCTCAGCAAGGGGCTGGATACGGCTCGCAATGCGTTTGCACAGCGTGCCGCAGCTGCCGGCGTTTCCGAAAAAAACAAGGGCGTCATCAATCGTCATATCGAGCACGTCGGTGATCGTTTTTCCGGAAAACACAACATCCATGATCTCTTCCTTGAAGCGTTTGCCTTTGCAAGTGTCGCATTCCAGGATAATATCGGCCATAAACTGCATTTCTATCCTTACCGTGCCTTCGCCTTCGCATTCAGGACAGCGTCCACCTTCAATATTGAAGGAAAAGAATCCGGGCTTATAGCCCCTGGACTTTGCCAGGGGTTGAGCGGCAAACAGCTGGCGTATCTCATCGTATGCCTTAAGATAGGTGGCCGGGTTTGAGCGGGACGATTTGCCAATGGGGTTCTGATCCACATATTCGACGTCGCTGATGCTCCGGATGTCACCGTCGAGGCCGTCGAACGAACCGACACGCTCGCCGTAACCTCCAAATTCTTTCTTGAGGGCAGGGTAGAGGATGTTCTTCACCAGGGTGCTTTTCCCCGAACCGCTGACACCCGTGATCACCGTCATCACGTGCAGGGGTATGTTCACATCGAAGCCTTTCAGGTTATGTTGCCTTACCCCGTTGAGCCGAATGTATTCTTTCCATGTCCGTCGCCGATCAGGCACTTTTATGTCTGTTTCGTTGCGCAGATAGGAGGCTGTAAGGCTGGTCGGGTGCTTCAGGAGCAGGTCAAGCGACCCCTGGAACACCAGTTCACCGCCGTGTGTGCCGGCAAAGGGGCCAATGTCAATCACCTGGTCGGCGGCCCGTATGATGTCTTCATCATGTTCAACGACAATGACCGTGTTACCGGCATCGCGAAGTTTTTTCAACACCCTGATCAGCCGGTGGGTGTCGCGCTGATGCAGTCCTATGCTGGGCTCATCAAGGATATAAAGCGAGCCCACCAGGCTGCTGCCCAGTGAAGTGGCCAGGTTAATGCGCTGCGACTCCCCTCCTGAAAGGGTGTTCGACAACCGGTTCAGTGTAAGATAACCCAGCCCGACATCGTTCAGGTATTCCAGCCGCCTGCTTATTTCAACAAGCAGCCTTTTGGAAACGGCCATTTCTTCTTCTGAAAGTTTTAATTCAAGGAATACTTGCTGAAGTATGTCAAGCGGCATGATGCAAAGATCGGTGATGCTGTATTCGCCGATCTTAACCCAGGAGGCATCCTTGCGAAGACGTGTGCCCCGGCAGTCCGGACAAACCGTTTTTCCGCGGTAACGCGACAACATCACACGATACTGTATCTTGTAGGTGTTCTCCTCAAGCATCCGGAAAAAATCATTCAGCCCTTTAACGTAGGCATTGCCCGACCACAGCAGCTTCTTTTGCTCCGGTGTCAGGTCTTTATAGGGCTTATGGATGGGAAAGTCGAATTTATAGGCATTGCTCATGAAATGCTCTTTCCATTCACCCATTTTTTCGCCCTTCCAGGGTGCAACAGCGCCCTCATAAACAGAAAGCCTTTTGTTGGGGATGACCAGGTCGGGATCAATGCCGATGACGCTTCCAAATCCTTCGCACGATTTGCACGCACCGTAGGGATTGTTGAACGTGAACAGGTTCACCGACGGTATTTCAAAATGAATGCCGTCGCGTTCAAAACGGTTGGAAAATGTCATCCGGTAGTGCTTATCCTCTGATTCATAGTCGAGAATACAGCTTTCCTGACCTTCGTAAAAGGCTGTCTGTACCGAATCGGCAAGGCGGGCACTGAACTGTGTGTCGCTGGTGTCCACTGCAAAGCGATCGACAACAACAGCGAGGACTTCAGACGGGTCAATGCTGGTGCTGGACTCCAGTATGTCTTCAATCCGGTGAACTTCTTCACTGTAATGAATACGTGTAAACCCCTGCTGCATCAGCACTGAAAGTTGTTCTGTAACGGTCCTTCCGTGAGCGGGCAGCACGGGAGCCAGCAGCAGCACCTTAGTGCCGGCCGGCAACGTCAGGCAATGGTCGACCACATTGCTGACCGTATCCCTTCTGACCTCTTCACCGGAAACCGGAGAGAAGGTACGGCCGATGCGTGCAAACAGCAACTTCAGGTAGTCGTAGACCTCGGTTGAGGTTCCGACAGTAGATCGCGGGTTGCGTGTGTGTACACGTTGTTCGATGGCTATGGCCGGAGAAATACCTTTTATATATTCTACCTCGGGTTTGTGCATACGCCCCAGAAACTGCCTGGCGTAAGCACTCAGGCTTTCCACGTAACGGCGCTGGCCTTCTGCGTAAAGCGTGTCAAAAGCCAGCGATGATTTACCTGACCCTGACAGTCCGGTGATCACCACAAAACGGTTGCGTTCTATGGCTACATCGATCGCTTTCAGGTTGTGCACGCGGGCACCCTTGATCAGGATATGACTGCGACTGTCGAAACGTTCAATGGACATGCTGGAGCAGGAAATGAATAAGCTGCAAAATTACGATTATTTCCCGATTTCTGTTCCTGCGACCAGGATGCCACCACCGTCAATCAAGGGACCGTCATACAGCTCCACCAGTTCAAAACCCGCACGTGCAACAAGGCGGCTGAGCTTGTCGCCTCCGGAATAATAACGCAGACTGCCGCAGAGCAGCAACTGGTTATTCCATATCCCGCAGGCTCCCCCCAGGAAACCATGAGGAAAGCCTTCAAGCCTGACATCGGCTGGCGACAAAAAATGACATTCAAGACCATAGTTCAGCAAGCTTTTTTTTATACCTGCATCTGAAGTAATGAAGACATTTCCCAGGCGAATCAGGTTGCAACGGGTGTAAGCCTGATTGACATGCAAGGGTTTCAGTCCCTTGCATGCCTGCACAACAGAAGTGTCGGTAACTTTTGTGTTGTGTATGAGGTAATCGGGGGTAGCCAGCGCATTATACAATGCGGTTTCCGGATACTGTTTGCCTGTTTCCTTTGATCCCTGCACGATCTTTGCACCGGAAGAAACCAGTTTTTTCCGGATGTCAGCAGGCAGGTTTGGGGCGGCAACCAGTCCGGCTGGTTTGGGACAAAGAAAAAGGTCCGGATGACCTGAAACGGCTTCATAGGTGATGCCTGAAGTCGCCAGTCCGGCCACTTCACCAAAAGAGCGCAGCTTTGTTTTTGCTTCAGCAGGAAGCTTATTATCAACAACGAAAATCATCAATAATAGGATATGGTAAAGTTACGTGAGCTTAATGAATGATCGGTCTCAAACCTGACACTCCTGAATTTTTCCCTGAGCATGTTTTTGTTTTTTGATTTGTGCCCTATGGCATGGTTCAGCTGCCGCGGGTGAACAGCTATCGCGACTCCTTTGCTTTGGTCAGGTGTTATTTCCATGAAAATGTTATGCCAAATCTCTGAGTAAACCAGTTCGCCGAAAGCGACGTGAAAGGGGCCTGCAAGCATCTCATGGCCATGGAGCAGTCCATCGGACGGATGCAATCCGAGACGCAGAATGTGCACGCCTGCCTTTTCGAACACCGGAACAATGAGGCTGCACCAAAGCACGGCTTCGTCGAGGGTCAGTGGCGAGTAGGTGTTGTTGCGGTAGAGCTCTGCGAGCCTGGTGTTCCTGATCACCAGGGTAGGGTAGATGCGTGTGGCTTCTGCTCCCAGCGCGATGATTTCTGCAGCAGTGTGCATGCTTTTCTCCAGGGTGTCGCCGGGGAGGCCCGGCATCATCTGCAAAGCCAGAGAAAAGCCGCTGTCTTTTATAAGCGCAGCGGCAAGGCGCACATCCTCCGCTGTATGCCCGCGGCCTGATAATTCCAATACCCTGTCGTCCATGCTCTGAACGCCCAGCTCTATGGTTTGAACACCATATTCCTGCAACATGCACAGGGTTGCGCTGTCGATGTAATCCGGACGGGTAGACAGCCGTATGCCGTCAACCCGGTTGTGCTCAAGGCAGGGCCGGACAAGCTCAAGGTAATGCCGTTGCCGGTCACGGGGAAGCGCAGTAAAACTGCCTCCAAAAAAAGCAATCTCAATCCTGGAATCTTTCACGGAAAGAGTTTCAAGATGGTTTTCAATGATCTGCCTGATCTCCTGGTCTCTCAATTCCACTGTCTGGCCTGTAACGTGGTGCTGGTTGCAATAAACACAGTCAAACAAACAGCCCTGCATGGGGATAAAGATGGGAATACTTGCATGTTTCATGACAAAAAGCACGCTCAGGTGTGTCAACACAAAGATATTGCAATTTTCAGGAGGAACCGTTTCGCTTTCCCGTGTATTTTTTTCATTCGTCTGTGTGTTGTTTCGATTTAAAAATTATATGTAAATTTGTCTGTGCGTTAAAAATAATCTTATATTTGTTGCATCATAACGTCACAAATAACTGTTTTTGATCGTATAACATAAAAACGGAGGACTCATTATCGAATAGACGCTTACGCTGGTTTAACAACACATGGAGAGTTTTTGTTATGAATGACCGCGTAGCGACTAGCGATCAGGAGTTGATCCGTTTATTTATTTCCGGTGACCACAATGCCCTGGAAGTTCTCATCAACAGGCATCAGCGCAAGCTGTTTTCTTACATCATATTGATTGTTAAAGACAAGCACCTTGCGGAAGATATTTTTCAAGACACTTTCTTTAAGATCATCAATACCCTGCGTGCAGGAGCCTACAACGAAGAAGGCAAGTTCCTTCCCTGGGCCATGCGCATTGCGCATAACCTCATCATTGATTTTTTCAGAAAATCAAAACGCATGCCTTTTCGCGAAAACAGCGAAGAATATGATCTTTTTGAAACCCTTAAGGTTTATGACGAAACCATTGAGGATAAAATAATCATTCATCAGATCCATAATGACGTTCGGAAGCTGATCGAGCACCTCCCCGATGAGCAAAAGGAGGTGCTGAAAATGAGGCATTATGATGAAATGAGCTTCAAGGATATTGCCAGGCAGACTGATGTCAGCATCAATACGGCGCTGGGCAGAATGCGCTATGCGCTGATCAATTTAAGAAAGCTCATTCGGGAACACAATATCGTGCTTACCAAATAATCTTTTCCTGCATTTTTTCTATAGCCTGAATATGGTTTAATCATTACCTTTGATGCGGTAAAACCATTTCCCTTACATGTGAAGAGGTGTATTGCAGTTGTTTGCTGAGGTTATGGGAAAACAGAGGTTTGGCGAATGCATCAGAGAGATACGATAATCAATAAGTTCGAAAAGGCCGGACTGGCCACGGTGTTTGTGGTTATGCTTCTGAGGGTGTGGCTTGGCCCGGAAGCCAACTTTGTTTTGCTGGTCACCACCACCTTGTTGTCCATATACTATTTGTGGTTCGGCTTTTTTATCTTTAACAAGCTTGCACCCATCAAACTGCTTGACAAAACGGTGGTGAGGTCACTTAGTTCGTTCCGGGTATTTCTGAGCATCTTTATGGGGATCATAGCATCATATGCCCTGATCGCAATTCTTACAGGCTTTTTCTTTTACCCGCTGATGCCTTATATCATTGGGTCTGCCTTTATGCTTATGGTAGTGTTCACAACTTATCTGATCACTTACCAGCTTAAAAAAAAGCCGAAACTGCCTGTTTTCCGACGTTTTTATTACAGGGCCGCCCTGTTTATCCTGTTTTTAGGGGCATTGTTTCTTACACCCCGTGAGGCCCGTCTTGAACTTTTGTTCAGGGATTATCCCGAATTTATCGAGGCCTATATACAGTACCGCGAACATCCTGAGGATGATGAGGCCCTGCAAAGGTTAAGGGAGGAACGCAGCCGTTTCAGATAGACAATTCTTTTTTGATCCTTTCGATACTTCCGAGCAGTTCTTTCCTTGTACTTTCATAGTTATCGGTGCCCGCGAGCTTTGCCCGGCAGCCAAAATAAAACTTGATTTTGGGCTCAGTGCCTGAAGGACGCATGGTTATGCGTGTCCCGTCCTCAAGAATAAACTGAAGCACGTTTGATTTGGGCAGATCCAGCGGGGATGTCTCTCCCAGGAAGAGGTCTTTATCGGTCCCGGCCTGGTAGTCAATGATTCGTGCCACGGCCTTGCCGTCAACTTGCGCAGGGGTGTTGTGCCTGAAGTTGTCCATCATCCGTTGAATCTCTTCAGCGCCTTTTTGTCCTTTTTTTGTGATGGAAGTGAGGGTTTCTACAAAAATACCGTACTCGCTGTAGATCTTTTTGAGAAGATCCAGGAGTGTCATGTCATGTTCACGTGCCCAGGCGGCAGCCTCGGCCACCATGCAGCAACTGATCACCGCGTCTTTATCCCTGACAAGGTCTCCCACCAGGAAACCATAGCTCTCCTCACCACCGCACAAAAACCTTTTTTTACCTTCCAGCAAGCGCATCTTTTCAGCGATATACTTAAAACCGGTAAGCACGTCAAGGCATTCAACGTTATAGGCGTCGGCCAGCTCACTCAGCAACCCGGTAGTCACCACCGTTTTAACGATATACTCATCACCGCGCAGCCTGCCTTGCTTTTTCCATTGCTCCAGGACATACCAGGTGAGTATGGTCGCGCATTGGTTGCCGTTGATCAACACATAATCGCCTGATTGGTCCTTTACGGCTATGCCGAGCCTGTCGCCATCGGGATCGGTGGCCATTACGAGTTCGGCATTCACTTCACGGGCCCGTTTCAGGGCCATCTCAAAAGCAGCGGGCTCTTCAGGATTCGGCGATTCAACCGTAGGGAAGTTCCCGTCCACCACATCCTGTTCCGGGACATTATGGATGCCGGTGAACCCAAAGGCCTTCAGCGCTTCAGGCACCAGGCGGACTGTTGTTCCGTGTATGGGCGTGAAGACAATGGGCAGGTCATGGTGTTTTTTTATCAAGGATGGCGACAAAGACAAGCCTTTCAGCTTGCTGATATAAATCTCGTCAAACTTTTCATCAAGCATGGTGATCCGTTCGCTGACCTTTCCAAAACGCACCTGCTCAACATCGGTTTTCTTAACCTCTTCAATGATGTTTTTGTCGTGCGGTGGCACCAGCTGACCACCGTCATCCCAGTAAACCTTATAGCCGTTGTACTCCACCGGATTGTGTGAGGCCGTAATGACGATACCGGCCTGGCAGCCCAGTTCACGCACGGCAAACGAAAGCAGGGGCGTAGGTCTGAGCGCATTAAACACGTATACGGAAATGCCGTTGGCAGTAAGAACCTCCGCCGTGATGTCGGTAAACAGCTCGCTGTTGTTCCGGCAATCGTGGGCAATAGCTACCTTTGGGTGTTCCAGTCCGGGAAACTGCCTGAGGATGTAATTGGCCAGCCCCTGGGTAGCCATGCCGACCGTATATTTGTTCATACGGTTAGTGCCGGCACCCATCACGCCCCGCAACCCGCCCGTGCCAAACTCCAGGTCACGGTAAAAGGCATCAGTAAGGGCTTCTGATTGCCCGTCAATAAGCTTCTGAACCTCTTTTCTTGTTTCCGCATCGAATGCATCGCTGAGCCATGCATGGGCCCGCTGCAAAACTGCACCATCTGTTTCTTTCATCTGTTTGTATTTTATAAGTATTTGTATATCTGTGTTTTGTGTTTATATCGGAGTTATGAATGGATGTCAGGATTCAGATGTGAAGATGTGCAGATGTGCAGATGTGAAGATGTGCAGATGTGTGAGTCTCCGACCCTCCGGGGGCTGTCAAAATCGAGAATAACACACTTTTTGGAACAGTCTCCTCTCCAATCGTCTTCCGGCATATGATTTCTGATTTATGATTTCTGATTTCTGACTTCCGACTTCCTAACAGATTTCTCACTGCGTTCGAAATAAGCTTCCGCCTTCCCGGCAGGTTTCTCACTGCGTTCGAAATAAACTTCGAGCTACTTCGAACCTAATCCTCCACAAAAAAAACAACAAATAAACGATTAAACAAATAAACGATTCAACAATAGTTTCCTACTTATGTTACTTCCTTCGAGCTTCGAGCTTCGAGCTTTTATAATCATCCCCTGTGTGTTAAAATTTTCGACATGGGTTTTTGGCTTTGACGAGTTCGCATAGCCCGGTTCATAGTTACAGGTTGTTGTGTTACTAGTTTATTGATGTGATGATGCAAGTATAATAAAAAAGACCGTATGTTTTTGATTTTTCATCAACGGGCCCATCTGCCGGCAAGGCAGCGCTGCGCTCGCCGTTCAGTGACAACCTGTTATCCTGCCGCTTCAAAAAAACTATTTATTGCAGGGCTTAACTGCGAAGATTCTTTCTTGTTTAGGGAAACACATGCTGTATACCCGCTGAAAGTAAGGTGCTGACCCGGGGCAGGTGTGCTAAAGCCCCGGCACCCGTATCAATAAAAAAAGGCTGTCTCTAAGTTAAGAAACAGCCTTTAGTGCCCGGAAAAGGACTCGAACCTTCACGTCGTTACCGACACTAGTCCCTGAAACTAGCGCGTCTACCAATTCCGCCATCCGGGCATTACGTTTAAGAACATTACAGGAGTGCAGCTTTTTTTTCGGCAAAGCCGCGTTCCATTCTGGTGCCCAGGACAAGACTCGAACTTGCACAGCCGAAAGGCCACTACCCCCTCAAAGTAGCGTGTCTACCAGTTTCACCACCTGGGCTTATCGCGTGGCAAAAGTACAAAAAAACTTTTTCATCTCAATAAAAAAAACAACCTTTGTGACAACTTTTACCATAAGAAAGTGGTTTATATCCTGATGAAGAATCCACGACCAGATAATCAGGGAGATCATGAACAAGAAAATAGCTGAAGAGCCCGGAGTTTCAGGAGCGATTCTGGAAATGCTGACCGTTGCCAACGAGTATTGTCTGTTCTTTGAGCGGACAGAATCCATTGCCGCTGCGGATATCCTGTCCTACTTTCAGAAAATCGCACCCTTGCTGTACCTGAAAGCCTCACTCATTGATCCGGTAGCGGTGAACCCCGACTCAGACAATGAACGTTTCGTGACCGAGGAACAATGGGAGGCTGTATTCAAACCCCTGAGGGAAAAATTCGGCAGCAACGATAACTACTTTATTCACGATCATAACTTCGATTCGGTGGAGGCGAGCCTGGCCGACAATATGGCTGACATTTACCAGGACATGAAGGATTTCGTAATGCTGTATCAGAAAAACACTTTTCATGCCCGTCAGAATGCTGTTGCGCATTTGTCTGATTTGTTCAGATGGCATTGGGGACCGGTGCTGATAAATGCACTGGGTGCGGTGCATCAGATTCTTTTCAGGGATGAGATTGATCCGGATCTTGTAAGTGAAGATGATGATTGGATGCCATAACAGCCGTGTCATGCGGGCCGTATCCGGGAAGGCTGCCGGGTGCCTGCAACATGACAGCGAGCCTGGGCATTAGGGAATTGGCTGCCGGCAGTCAGCCCTGGTTGACATGGCAGACGATAAGAACATAAACAGGGTTACAAAATTGCAACAGAGCGTATACGGTTAATTAAAGAGAGAAATGAAACAGATCATATTCCATAGAATCAGCTTGCTTCTGACAGTGTTTTTTGCCGTCGTATGGACTGCCACCCTGGCTTCCGAAGGATACCGGATAAAGATCCGTGTCGAAGGGCAGGCCGACACGGAATGTTACCTGGCGTACCATTTCGGCAACCGTCAGTACCTGAAGGATACGGCTTATGTCAACCTTAGCGGTGAGGCCGTTTTTCAGGGTCTGGAGCGTTTAACACCGGGCATTTACCTGGTGGTGCTGGAGGATGACATTAACTTTGAGCTGATTATTGATGAAAACCAGTTTTTTGAGCTTAGTGTTGATCCTGCTGATCCGGTTGCTTCGGTGCAGTTTGTTGACTCACCCGAAAATATTGAGTTTTACGCTTACATCCGTTTCCTGAGGGGAAAGGGTGCCGAGCGCCAGGCCCTGGAGAGGGAACTCAATGCCGGCGACCTGCCTCCTGCACGGCAAACGGCCATCAGGCAACGGCTGCAGACCCTGGATGCAGAAGTAACAGCCAGGCAGGACGAAATCATTGAAAAGAATCCTGATGCGTTGCTCAGCAGGATCATCCTGGGCCAGCGCGATCCGGAGATGCCCGATCCCCCGCTGCTGCCTGACGGCTCACCCGACAGGGCCAGGATGTACCAGATTTACAAGAAACATTTTTTTGACAATATTGATTTTTCTGATGACAGGATCCTCCAAACCCCGGTATATCATTCCCGGTTGCGGATCTTTTTCAACAATGTGCTGATGCAGATTCCCGACAGCATCATTAAAGAGGCTGACCGCGTGATTGAAAAAAGCAGGGCAAACGAGGAAATGTTCAGGTATACGGTTTGGTTCATTACCAATAATGCTGAGTCATCACCGGTGATGGGGATGGATGCGGTATTTGTGCATATGGTGGAGAACTATTATGTGACGGGTGAAGTTGACTGGCTGGACGAGGAGCGCAGGCAAAGGATCATTCAGCGGGCCATGGAAATGAAACCGCTGCTGCTGGGGAAGGTCGCTCCTGACATCAGCATTTACGATCCTGATGGCAATGCCCTGGTATTGCATGAGGTTGAAGCAGCTTACCTGATCCTTTATTTCTGGGACTCCGAATGTGTGTTCTGCAGGAAGGCAACGCCCGTCATCGAAGCTGCTTATGAGAACCTTAGAGACAGAGGAGTCAGGGTGTTTTCCGTCAACACCGAGGCGGATGCGGATAAATGGCGTAATGTCATCGCCGGCCATAAGCACAACTGGTATCATGGAAATGACCCGGAAAACGAATCCGGATTCAGGGACAAATACAATATTTTTGCGATACCGAAGATATTTGTTCTTGACGCAGAAAAGAGAATTATCGCCAAAGATATCGGAGCGGAACATCTTGAGCAGTTTCTGTTGCAACACATGGCCACGCATTGAGGCAGCGGCCTGATCCCTCACCGCAGGTTCGGATTTAGACAGGTGTAAGCCTGCTATTGGTGTTCCGGGCGCAGCAAGTCGTTGATGGTCTTTACAGGATTGAAGGTGATCAGGGGTACCTCGACAAACACGGTGTTCCAAAAGGCCATTGCACCATTCCAAAGTCCCGGCCGTTCAAGAGCTTTGAGGGCTTTCCCGTCTTTTGACTTATGACTGATAAACCCGGTTGAGGGGTCAATGAATTTTTTCAGGTCAAAAGGTTCTCCCTTATAGTCTTTGATGCTGCACACCAGGTCGACCGGGTTGAAATGAGTGGCTTTTTTTGCACGTGCTGCCTGTTTTTTATCTTTCATATCGATTTGCGATGCCTCCACGATTTGCAGCGACAAGCTTCCATCCTTATCTTTAATCCAGAAAGGCCCTCCACCGGGCTCCCCTTCATTTTTCACCATGCCGCACACGCGCAATGGCCTGTTCAGCAAACGGTGCAGGTTTGCACTTCCCTCCCGGTTGCATTCAGGCAGACTGTTTTTGTCGATGTTGAGCTTGTTGACTGCAAAACTGCACGCATCACGGTAGTCGGATTCAGATAAGCTGCCCTCGTCAATCTTCTTCAGCCAGTGCGTCACGTTTTGCTGCAATTGGATCAGTAAAGCCCCCAGTGCCTTTTTGTACGTTATGGTGTCCGGTTTCAGTCTGTCGGGCACCACATTGTCAATGTTTTTTATGAAGATAACATCGGCTTCATCAAGGTCTTGCAGGTTGTCTATCAGCGCACCGTGCCCTCCCGGCCTGAACAGCAGGCTGCCGTCTTTTTCACGGAAAGGAAGGTTGTCGTCACCCACCGCTATGGTGTCCGTTGAAGGCTTCTGTATCGACCAGCTGATTTCATAACGAACACCATAATTATTCTCGTATTTTTTCCTTACAGCCTTCAACCTTTCTTCAAAACGGGTGATATGCTCGGGCGACAAGGTAAAATGTATCCTTACGACCCCATGTCTGTCCTTTACAAAAAAAGCGCCTTCTGCGAGTTGCTCCTCCATTGACGTTCTGGAATGATAGTCATATTTGTGAAAGGCGATCAGGGCTTTAGGCAGACCTGCATAATCAAGGCCCTGGTCAAAAAACAGGAAATCGAGCAAAGGCAGGTAGTTGTTGTTGTGCAGCAAACTGTCGGCCTCCAGGTCCTCCTGGTCAAGCACCAGCTTTAAATCCTCCCAGAAGGCCATGTCTCTCATGCGGCCAAAAAATGCTGCGGCGTCCTTATGGCTGTCCAGGAGCTCGGTGATACCCACTCCTGCTTTTATAAGATCGCGCCAGACAAAGACATCTTTAAACATCCGGGTTGCCGCTCCACTGGCAGGAACAAATTTCTGCATGACGTAATCATCGCAGCTATCGTTAAAAAATTGGAGCAATTGTTCCGTTTCTCCCTTGTCAAAAACAAGGATACCATCGCCGGGTGTTGCAGGCCTGTCAATATTCAAAGGCGGAAAACCACTCTTGAAACAGTGGATCTGCTCAAGAAAGGCATCCCTGCTTATATTTTTCTTTTCCAGTTGTTTAATGTCTTGTTCGTTCAGCATAGGTCTCTGTGTTTGTTCCAACAAAAATAAATGAATTTTTCTTGAGTTCGTAAATTTTCAGCGTGCTGTTAATCAGCGTATTGGGATTTTGTCCCACACAAAGGCCGCAACATGAAAGACACGCAAAGCACTAAACGAACATATAAAGGTTTTT
This sequence comes from Bacteroidales bacterium, assembly GCA_031323845.1. GTDB lineage: Bacteria > Bacteroidota > Bacteroidia > Bacteroidales > UBA7960 > PUPG01. The sequence continues at coordinate 44,548 of JAVIYP010000011.1, forward strand.
TTTGTACATTAGCAGTATGGATATATGCATACATCTTTTATGAAAGATATATCAAGCCATAGCGACATTAATAGTTTACAAAAGATGGCAGGTGAGCTGCTGCGCGATGATGTTTTCAGGGAGTTGCTTCAGGACACACCCAATGTGATCATGATCCTGGATTCTGCGCGCCGGGTTTTATATCTAAACCGTAATCCGGTCAGTGCTGCTGATGCTCCTGATAAAAATGAGATACAGCAGAGGCCCGGTGAATGCCTGGGTTGCATCAATGCTCCGAAAGGCGAGCTGGGCTGCAGCTCATCACGGTTTTGCAGGGTTTGTGGTTTCAATGTTGCCATTACCAGAAGCGAAAAAGGCAAGGCAGCCGGCAGTGAATGCAACATTCCCCTTAATAATGGTGCTTCACTGACGCTTAGCGTGTTCACGAGGCCTTTTGACTTCAACGGTGAGCGTTTGATTTTCTGCACTCTCGAAGACATCAGTGAAAAAAAACGGCGCGAGATGCTCGAGAACATTTTCCTGCACGACATACTGAATACGGCTTCGGTATTGCAGGGCCTCAGCCAGGTGTATGCTGAGATTCCACAGGAAAAGGTCAGGCAGATGCTGGGTGATGTGTCGAATCATATTGCCGATGAAATACAATCGTACAAACTGATCAGCAATGCCGAAACACATACCCTGCAAACCAACTATGCTCCGGTTTGCCTGAAATCGATATTGACGGAGGTTGTTCACACCATTAAAGGCATTCAGAAGTTCAACAGCCGGCAGGTGCATGTTTTGTATGATGAGGGCAGCATCGTAACTGAGAGGACACTGCTCCGCCGCGTCCTGATCAACATGCTGAAAAATGCCCTTGAGGCTTCGGGCAGCAAGGATGAGGTGAACATTACCGGCAGGTATCATGCGGTTTCAGAAAGCGTCAGTATTTCGGTAAAAAACCCGCAGGTAATTCCTGAAACGGACCAGCTGAAACTGTTTCAGAAGTCTTTTTCCACCAAGGGGGGTGGGAGAGGCTGGGGAACTTACAGCATTAAGGTGCTTACGGAAAAATACCTGAAAGGTAAGGTGAGTTTCCGTTCCGAAAAAGGTTACGGAACAACCTTCTCTATAGAAATCCCTTCGCTGAGTTTGTGATTGCCTAAGTTGCAGGCTTATAGTATTTCAGTGCCATTGTGTTTCCGTCGAATTCGGCATAGGAGAAATCGCTGTACCAGTCGCCTGTATTGATATAAAAAACGCCGGGTTCGATTTCAATATTCAAAGGAAGATGCCGGTGTCCGAAAACAAAATAGTCATATTTTTTGTGCTGTAGCAGGCTCCTGCAATAGTGCAGCAGCTGTTCGTTGTCGTTGCCTTTGAACACTTCAGGATGCTTACGGTTGGCCAGGCGGCTTCTTTTTGAGAAATAGTGGGCCAGGCTTACACCAAATCCCGGGTGAAGAAAGGAAAACAGTTTTTGTGAAACACGGCAGGAAAAGAAGGCCTTGAGTATTTTATACCCTCTGTCGCCCGGACCGAGACCATCGCCATGACCGATGAGGAACTTTTTGCCGAAGAGCTCCGTCTCAAAAGGCTTGCCGTGCATGATCACTCCCAGCTCCTTCTCAAAATAATCAAAAGCCCACATGTCGTGATTGCCCCTGAAAAAATGCACCGGAATGCCCCGGTCAGTGATGGTGCCTATTGTGCCAAGCAGCCTGACGTATCCTTTTGGGACAACGTTTCTGTATTCAAACCAGAAGTCGAAAATATCGCCAAGCATAAAAATGGCGTGCGCATCTTTTTGATGTTCTTCAAGCCATTGAACAAGCAAGTGCTCACGGAATCGGCTGCTTTCCTGATCCGGAACACCCAGATGGCTGTCCGATATAAAATATACTTTTTTGTTGTTGGGCATCCGGAACTGTTTTGTATTCAGAGAATAAAACAAAAACCTGCAGTACTGCTGACAAAAATATAAAATATTGCGTTACACTTGCAGGGATGCAGAAATTACCGTTTATGGTTCAAATTAACGTATAATTAACGAAAGGCTGTACGGAATTCATTAAATTGTATTAATTTTATTGGCCGTAATATGATATCCAAGTGCATATCTTTTTTCCGTATCAAAAAAACTAAAACCTGAAGGATAATGAAACAATTATTAGAAGCTTTAAGGAGATTGGAAGGAAAGACCATTGAGCCCGCCCTGGTCATGCAAACGTTGTCAGGCATCAATTTAAAGCAACTGACTTACGATGAATACCTTGAAGGCTATGATGTTAATACATACAACCGGATTAAAATCAACGACACACCCTTGCAGGTTTTTCTGATGACGTGGCCTCCCCAGTTTTTTCTGCCCATTCATCAGCACAGGAACTTCTGGGGTTATGTAGTTCCGTTGAAGGGGTTGATTTCTGAAACCATTTACGGATATGCTGCACGCAAGAAAAAAGTATACCTGCATCCTACCAAAACCCATAAACCCGGTGAAATCATTTATGAGCCTTTCAATGTTATTCATAAATTGCAGAATACTTCGCCTCTTGAGTCGTCTGTCAGCATCCATATCTATTATCCTCCTCTTTATAATTACAGTGGCACCATGATCTTTGATGCGCAAAACCGCAAGCTTGCCGTGCTCAATGCCAAAGCTACCGTGCTGAGCTGGGAGCTGCCGGCTGATCATTACGATGAGGTGATTGAGGATGCTTACGATGTGGAAAAACTCTGGTAGGTTACTTCTTTTGGCTTAAGAACCAAAAACAGAGGCCAGCAGGTCTTCCAGCTCTCCCAGCTTAATATTGGCATGCATGATGTTTCCTTCCGGGTCAACCATTACGTATCGGATATTCCGGATATGTTGTAAAGGCTGATAACGGGTGAATTCCAGAACCGCAGGTCACTGACCTGGGTCCAGTTAATGTCGTCTTCCTGGATGCCTTGCAGCCATTGCTCGCGTGTGCGATCAAGGGAAATGCCGTAAATCTCAAAACCTTTACTATGGTAAGTGTCGTAAATGAGTTTCAGTTTGGGATTGGCCTTTCTGCAGGGAGTGCACCAGCTTGCCCAGAAATCAATCAGCACATAGTTGCCCCTCAATGACGAAAGGGCGATCATTTCGCCATCCGGCGAGGGCATGATGATTTCAGGCGCTTTGTCACCGGGCTGCAGCTCATTATGAACGATCCCCCGTCTTCCTTCTTTCCTGTCATGGTTACTCACTCTCCGGTTCAGATCCAGCACGTGCTTGTTGGTCGGATATGCTTCGGAAAGTGTATTGCTTACTCTCTGGAAATAATTTAAATGTTCGGTCTGATCCAGCAGCAGCTGGTTGCCAAAGTGCTGATACAAGGCGATAATGGAGGCAAGAGAGCTGTGGTTTTTTCTTATGAAACGTTTGACATAGCGCTGCTGATCGCTCACGATGTTCTTATAGCCAGCATTCAGTTCCCTGCGGATCTCACTGAAATTCTCCAGATGTCTGCTTGACTCAAAAACATCAACCAGTGAATCAACCCTTGCATAGCCGGCATCCAGCTTTCGCTGAAGCTTCAGCAGTAGCTGTGAACCCGGGGAGCCTTCTACACTGTATGAACCTGGAAGGTCGGAGACTATCCCGGTTAAGAGGATTTCTTCACCGGGGGCTATAAGCAACCGGATGTAGTCGGACGGACTGTGGCGGATGATGTAAAAACCGGCCTCATCAATGCTTCCGGTATAGGTAAAATTCCCACTGTGATCGGTGTAAATCGTATCAATGGGAATCAGGTCGTTTGGGGTAAGTTCTTCAAAATACAATAGTGCCGGGCCTTCGTGCTCAAACCGCCCGCTAAGTTTAAAATGGTTGTCTTCGTCTTGCTGCTTCCCGCTTTGGCAAGCTGCATTCATAACCAGTGCAAACAGAAGAATTAAAGCTAAACGTACCATGGGTGTGCTGTGCAACTTTTCTGACATCAAAAGTACACACAATTGCTTGCCACTGAAAGGCTTTTATGATTTTTTAACCAGTAAGGCTCTCCCTGGTGTCATCGTTTGGAAGCAATCAGGTTTTCGGACAGGGCAAAGGCGATCAGCACAAACAATAAGCTTATGGCCGTGCTGTAAACACTTCGCAAAAGTGTTGCGGAGAATTCTGAAAAATGAAACACTTCGAGGAAAAACAGGCAGATATGGTGCAAAAAGATCAAAATTAGGCTGTAAAGCAGCAGGGAGAAAAAACCAAAATCGCCATAGGAAGGGCTTTTGCTTTCTTCAGCCTGCGGTTGACCTATGGTTATTTTGACCACGAGGGGTCTGCAAAAAGCCATAAATACAGAGGCAGCTGTATGTATGGCCATGGAGTCAAGAAATATGTCGATGACAAACCCCAGAAAAAATGAAAGTAAAAGCAACGCCCATCCGGCAATGGTCAGGGGCAGCAGCAGGATGAAAAACACATACACCTGGGGGTTGATATAGCCGCCCAGCATCACCCTGTTAAAAAGGGTAACCTGGAGCAGTACCAGTATGACGAACAAAAGGGCAAACCTGAAGTTGATGCTCAGCATGTTGTAGTTTTAAAAATCTCGTAAAACCGAGGATTCCAGTTCATCTTGCTCTTCTTTCATGAGGTTGGTCACAACGTACACATAGGAGAGCTTGTTGAAATCCAGGGCAAGTTCGACAGTTACAGTGTAAAACGTATCTCCTTTCTTTACTTCCCAGTCTTTTACAGTCCCGATAAATAAATCTCCGGGGAAAACCGTTGAAAAACCGCTGGTCACTACCGTATCGCCGCGGCTTAGTTCAATGTGTGGCGGTATGTAACTCAGGATGGCTTCACGGTAATTGCTTCCGTCCCAGCTCAGCGATCCCAGTTGGTTGTTTTTCAATAATTTAACACTCAGCAGCATATCGCTGTGCAACAACGACATCGCCACACTGAAATGCCTGGAGGTGTTTATTACAATGCCTGCCACACCATCTGGCGTGATTACTCCCATGTCGGGTTCAATACCATGCATGGCTCCCCGGTTCAGGGTCATGTAATTGTTTCGCCTGATAACGGAGTTGTTGATCACTTCGGCATAGGAATATGAGTATTGTTTTATTCGCTCAGGTTTGTCGGTGGTGTCTGGCCGTTCCACGACAAAATAGGTATTGTCCTGGGCTTCGAGCAACCGGGCATATTCATGCATCAGTTGCCTGTTAACTTTTTTCAGGGACACATAGGAGGTCAGGTTGTTCTGGAGGTTGTATATGGTGCCGCTGATGATGTTTGCCGAGTTAAAGAAAACGTTCCGCTGGTATTGCTGGTTGGTCAGAATCATAGCAATAGCCAGTGTTTCCAGTAACAGAAACAAAAAGAAAAAATTGTGCCTGCGTATGAATCTGAACAGATTATTCAATGGAACGTATGTTTCAGCAACTGCTTGTTCTTCCTATTTAATCAGGAAGGGGAATTTGTGAAAATTTTTAAGTGCGATGCCGGTCCCTCTTGCCACAGCCCTAAGCGGATCTTCTGCCACATGCACGGTGAGCCTTGTTTTGGCGGCTATTCGTTTGTCAAGACCTCTGAGCAGTGAGCCGCCGCCGGCAAGGTAGATGCCGGTCCGGTAGATGTCGGCGGCAAGCTCCGGAGGTGTCATTTCCAGGGCATTCATCACAGCCGCTTCAACCTTGGTGATGGATTTATCGAGGCAGTGTGCGATTTCAGAATAGGAAATGGATATCTCCTTGGGTATGCCCGTCATCATGTCGCGGCCGTGAACAGCAAGATCCGGCGGAGGGTTCTCAAGCTCCGGCAGGGCGGAACCCACATCGATTTTTATTTTTTCGGAAGTACGCTCACCAATTAGTATGTTGTGCTGTTTGCGCATGAATTCCATAATGTCGGTGTTGAAGTCGTCACCGGCAATGCGGATGGATTTATTACAAACGATACCTCCGAGAGCGATCACGGCTATTTCGGTTGTACCGCCACCCATGTCAATAATCATATTACCGACGGGCTCAAGCACATCAATGCCGATGCCGATGGCAGCGGCCATAGGTTCATGTATCAGGCGAACTTCTTTTGCCCCGGCCTGTTCGCAGCTGTCGCGAACGGCTCTTTCTTCCACTTCGGTAATCCCCGACGGGATGCAGACTACCATTCTCAATGAAGGAGGAAACAAAGATTTTTTGGTTTCCGTCATCTTGATCATAGCCCTGATCATAGCCTCGGCCGCCTGGAAGTCGGCGATCACTCCGTCACGAAGCGGACGCAGGGTTTTAATGTTTTCGTGCGTCTTGCCGTGCATCATCATCGCCTTTTTTCCAACGGCGATCATGTCTCCGGTCTTTCTGTCAATGGCAACTATCGAAGGTTCCTCCACTACAACCTTGTCGTTATGAATAATGATTGAGTTGGCAGTGCCGAGGTCAATCGCAATCTCTTTCGTCAAAAATGAAAACAATCCCATGTTCAGTCAGTTAATTGAATTATTTATATATGCGTTAGTGTCTGAAGTGTCTGTTCCCGGTAAAGGCCATAGCCATATTGGCCTGGTTACAATATGCGACAGACTCGCTGTCTTTAATCGAACCTCCCGGCTGTATAACAGCAGTAATGCCGGCCTTATGAGCTCTTTCCACGGCATCCGGAAAAGGGAAAAAAGCATCGGAAGCCATAACCGCCCCTTCAAGCAAATGCCCTTTTGCTTTGGCTTTTTCGATGGCTTGTTCCACGGCTGCCACCCTGGATGTTTGTCCGTTGCCTGCTCCGATGAGCATAAGGTCCTTGACCAGGGCAATAGCATTTGATTTTAAATGTTTGACCACACTGTTGGCAAAAACCAGGTCTTTCTCTTCATCTTTGGTAGGTTTGCGCAACGTGGGTATCTTCCATTGTTCGGGGATGGTGTTCTTATAATCGCTGGTTTGCCACAACACCCCGTTGAGTAGCGATCTGTACCGGTAGTCGGGCATCAGGAAGGATTTGGTTTTAAGAATGATCCTGTTTTTACCTGAACACAGCAGCGCTAAACTGTCATCATCGTAAGAAGGGGCGATGAGCACTTCAAAAAACAGCTCGTTGATTGACAGTGCCAGTTCAGGCCCGATATTTCTGTTGGCGATCAGGATGCCCCCAAAGGCGGAAACAGGATCGCCGGCCAGTGCTTCCTCCCAGGCTTCTTCAATACTGTCGCGGGTTGCCGCCCCGCAGGCGTTGGTATGTTTAATGATGGCAAAACTGGGGGCCGAAAATTCAGCCATCAACGCCATGGCTGCATCTATATCCAGCAGGTTGTTGTAAGAGAGTTCCTTGCCGTGCAATTGTTCGAAGATCTCGTCAAGCTTACCGTAAAAGCAGGCCTGCTGATGAGGGTTCTCACCGTATCGCAGCGTTTTGGCATCCAGTATGCTTTGCTTGAAGGCATTGATCTCTCCATTGTTGAGATAATCGAAAATGGCGGCGTCGTAATGTGATGTAAGGTTCATGGCCACGGATGCCATTCGCCGCCTGTCAGGCATGGTAACAGTTCCGTGTTGCTTTTTCAGCAAACCGGCAATCTCATCAAAATAATCGGATGAAGGCACCACAAGCACATGGTCAAAGTTTTTTGCAGCGGCCCTGATCAGCGAAACACCGCCAATGTCAATCTCTTCAATGATCTCTTCATGGGATGCGCCACCCGACAGCCGTTCTTCAAAAGGGTAAAGATCAACTACCACCATGTCGAACGCCTGTATGCCGTGCGTCTGCATGTTTTCCCTGTCACCCGTCTTGTCCGGACGACAAAGAATACCGCCAAAAATGGCAGGGTGCAGCGTTTTTACGCGCCCACCGAGAATCGGCGGGTAAGAAGTCAGGTCTTCCACAGCAACGACGTCAACACCCAGACTCTCGATGAACTGTTTCGTTCCGCCGGTGGAAACAATCTCAATATCATGCATTTGAAGCGCTTCAACCAACGATTGCAGCCCCTCTTTCTTGTACACGGAAATTAATGCACGTGAAAGCTTTTTACCGGGATGTTTTTCCATGAAAAATCGATTAACTTTGCGCGCTAAAAACTTCACGAAGTTAATTTAATTTTTCAGAAATGACTTTCATAAACAAAGAAAAAATTTTCTCACGCAAGTGGTTCATCTCCTACAGTTTGATTACTCTAGGAGCATTTATCATGGCCGCAGGCTATGTGCTGTTTGTAAGTCCGTATAAATTTGTCCCGGGAGGTGTTTACGGCATCGGCATCATTTTGTACCATCTGCTGGGTTTTCCAGTGGGACTTACCGGACTGGCACTCAACATCCCGCTCATGATCATCGGGGTGAAATACCTCGGACCCCGGTTTGGTGTCAAAACGGTGGTGGGGTTCTTCCTGGCCTCAGGTTTTATCGACGGACTGACGCTTATAACGGGCAACCGGATCATTGACGGCACAGAACCCTTGCTGGCAAGCATATTCGGAGGGGTTATGATCGGACTGGGCCTCGGGCTGATCTTTAAGGCAAAGGCTACCTCAGGCGGAAGCAGCATCATCGCCATGATGATCAGTAAATTCACCCGGATGCCTCTCGGACAGAGCCTTATGATTGTGGATGCCTTTATTGTATTGATGGGACTGGCAGCCTTCGGCGACTGGACGATCCCGCTCTATTCTCTCATCATCATTTTCATCACCGGTAAAGTGATTGACGTGGTTCTGGAAGGCTTTTCCTACGAAAAAACGCTATTTATCATTTCTGACCGCTATGAGGAAATCGCCCGTAAAATCCTGGTTGACCTTAACCGGGGCGGAACATTTATTGAAGCCAAAGGGATGTACAGGCAGGATGAGAAAAAAATCATTTTCGTAAACGTAACCCGGAGAGAAGTTGCCATCCTCCAGGAATTCATTGTGCAGGTTGACCCCGATGCCTTTGTTACCGTTATCGAAGCTTCGGAAATACTCGGTAAGGGCTTTCGCTCACTTTCGGAAAACAGCGTTTGATAAATAGTTTTCAGGGAGCACTTATATAGCTGCACTTGCCTCCATACACGGAAAAAGTTGCAGTTAACTGTTAATAATAACCGTTCGGTGATGTCCTTGTTGCTTTTGTGATCCTGACCATTATCTTTGCTGCTCAGCGAGGTTTAATTACGGAGGTAACAGGGCAGGAGGGACGGTGGGTGGGCGTATTTTTTAATTTGTTACATTTCTCCTGTAAAAAACATCTTCATTTTGTTGAAACAATATACAAAATGAAGATGTACAGGAGGAACCGCTTCGCTTTCCCATGAATTTTTTTCATGCGTTTGTGTGTAATTTCGCATGAAAAAAATTTCATGTACATTTGGCAAAAATATTAATAACCCACTCAATCATCCATTACAAACAATAAAAACAATCTTATCATGAATGAAAATCAATATCTTCTGAATCCGAATCCATTAGTTCGATATTTGCACAAGGCGCCCGCCGACTTTACCCGCGCCGACATCATCCGCTATATTGAGGAAAATGACGTCGAAATGGTGAACTTCCGCTATGTCGGCGAAGACGGACGCTTAAAGACACTGAATTTTGCCATTCAGAGCCGTGAGCATTTGGAAAACATTCTGTCAAGCGGGGAGCGTGTTGACGGCAGCAGCCTTTTTAAGTTCCTGGAGGCCGGCTCGTCCGACCTGTATGTGGTGCCGCGCTTCCGCTCAGCCTTTGTAAATCCTTTTACCGAGGTTCCCACCCTCGACATCCTGTGTTCCTATTATGATAAAGACGGTAATCCCTTTGAGAGCGCGCCGGAAAACATCATGCGCAAAGCGCACCAGGCCCTGGTTGAAAAAACAGGGTATTCCATGGAGGTGATGGGAGAAATTGAATACTATGTGATCAGCGACAAAGATCCGTTGTACCGTGCAACAGATCAGCGCGCCTATCACGAGTCGGAGCCGTTTGTCAAATGGGAGCAGCTGCGTATTGAAGCCATGATGGCTATGGCGCAAACGGGGGCCGACATCAAGTATTCGCATTCAGAAGTCGGTAATTTTTCAGATGATGAACACGAATATGAGCAGAATGAAATTGAGTTTCAGCCTACCGGTGTTCAGGAAGCTGCTGACCAGCTCATTATCGCCAAATGGATCCTTAGGCAGGTGGCTTACAAGTATGGTGTCACCGTTAGCTTCGCCCCGAAGATCACGGCAGGCAAGGCGGGCAGCGGCATGCATATTCATATGCGCATGATGAAGGACGGGCGGAACGTAACCCTTGACAAAGGGCGCATCAGCGATGTTTCACGCAAAGCCATTGCCGGAATTCTTGACATTGCACCCTCTTTGTCGGCGTTTGGCAATACCATACCGACAAGCTATTTCCGATTAGTGCCGCACCAGGAGGCTCCCACGAATGTGTGCTGGGGTGAACGCAACCGTTCCACCCTTATTCGTGTACCGCTTGGGTGGGTAGGGGCCGGCGATATGGTCCAAAAGGAGAACCCCCAGGAAGTCGCCGACAACAAAGACCTGAGCGACAAACAAACGTATGAGTTTCGTTGTCCGGATGGCTCCGCCGACATTTACCTGCTTATTGCCGGCCTCTGTGTCGGCGCAAGGCACGGACTTGAAATGCCCAACGCTCTTGAACTTGCTGAAAAGACTTATGTTGATGTAAATATTTTTGACGAAAAGCACAAAGAACGACAGGCACAGCTCAAGCAGTTGCCTTACTCCTGCAAAACAGCAGCAGAGTACCTGCGTAAACAGATAGACATTTACAAACAGTACGGGGTCTTTTCGCCAACCCTGCTCGATGGTATAGCCAAAAAGCTTGACGACTACAACGATGAGAATCTTCGCGAGAAGATATCATGCAACAGGGAAGAGACCATGAAGCTTGTCAGGCGTTTTCTGCATTGCGGATAGCCTCTGCAAGGTTTCCGGCCAGGCGGCTGGCCCCGAAACGGAACCACTTTTTGTTTACATGGCTGTTGCCTAAAACATTTTGGGTCAGCGCATAGTAGATCAATGCCTGTCCGGGTTCGGCAATGCCCCCCGAAGGTTTTATGCCACACATGATGCCGGTTTTTTTCTGAAAGTCACGGATGGCCTCCAGCATAACCAGCACAGCTTCCGGCGTGGCCGCCGGAGCCATTTTCCCGGTCGACGTTTTAAGGAAATGACATCCCGCCTCCAGCGCAATCTCGCTGGCTCGCCGAATGTTTGTCGCTGTTTTCAGCTCACCCGTTTCCAGGATCACCTTTAAGTGAGCATCGCGGCAGGCCTCCCGGATGGCGGCAATCTCATCGAACACCAGGTTGTATTCGCCCTCAAGAAACTTTCCGCGGGAAATCACCATGTCAATTTCTTCGGCACCTTCATCAACAGCATAGCGCACCTCGGCGATCTTTACAAAAAGAGGCGACTGGCCCGCCGGGAATGCGCCGGCCACCGAAGCCACCCGGATGTCTTTGCCTCACAGAGCCTTGCGGGCAGTGCCGATCAGCGTGGGATATACACATACAGCCGCCACATCAGGCATGCCCGGATCCATTTCCGAAAAAGAATACGCCTGCCTGCACAAATCCTCAACCCTGGCAGTAGTGTCTGAACCCTCCAGCGTGGTGAGGTCAATCATGCCGAGAATATCCTTGTACACCTGAACGTGGTCTTTCTTCTTGCCCTGAAGCCGGGAGAGCTCTGCTAAACGGGTGCTTATTTCTTCGTCTGATAGCAACGGGGTCTTGCTGAAATCTTTCATAATATATTGATATTAAACATGTAACAGAAATTGTGCTGTTTGTAAAGATATGTTTTTTCGGTGAATCAACCATAATATGCCGGCAATATGATGTATTTTTGTGAATGAGGTTCAGTTTGGAAACGACAGCAGAGGCCTGGAGGAAAAAGTGGCATTGAATGTCGCGCAGCAGCTGGGTGTCGCCGGCAATGCGAACGAAGAGAAACAACCCTTCGGATGCCGGGTCGCTCGCAGAAAACAACACACTTTCTGCAAGGAGTAAATACGTTGCCTGACAGATTTTGCCTGCGGCCGCAATAAACGTCAGGATAACATGAACCTCAACAATAAACGATTCAACAGTTCAACAATTCAACAATATTTAACACACAAAACCATCAAAAAATGATACTGTTTAAGAATGCAGACCTTTATAGGCCGGTTCCCACTGGGAAAAAAGACGTACTGGTGGCGGGGGCCAGAATTCTGGCCATTGAGAACCGCATTGATGCCCCGGCAGGCTGGAACATCGAAGTAATTGACGCAGACGGCTTGCTTATGCTGCCCGGCCTGATTGACGCTCATGTACACATTGCAGGCGCCGGCGGCGAGGGCGGTCCGGCGAGCCGCACACCGGAACTACAGCTAAGTCATTTGCTTGAGGCTGGTGTAAGCACCGTGGTGGGATGTCTGGGAACAGACGGCATAACGCGCAGCCTGGAGTCGGTGCTGATGAAGGCCAAGGCGCTGCGGCAGGAGGGAGTCAGTGCCTGGATGTACACCGGGGCCTACCAGGTGCCTACCCCCACCATCCTCGGCGATGTCGCGCGGGATATAGCCATGATCGAAGAGGTGATAGGAACCGGAGAAATTGCCATTTCAGACCACAGGTCTTCCGTGCCGACAACCCACGAACTGATCCGCCTTGCCGAACATTCGCGGGTAGGAGGGATGCTCGGGGGAAAGGCCGGGATCGTAAACATCCACATGGGCGACGCCACAGATCCTTTCAGACCCCTATATGAAGCCGTTGAACACAGTGAGCTGACCCTGAAACAATTTTTGCCCACGCACTGCAACCGGAACCACCATATTTTTGAAGAATCCAAAGCCTACGGAAAGAAAGGTTATGTAGATCTTACCACGAGCTCCTACCCATTCTTCCCGCAATATGAAATTAAGCCGTCAAAAGCCATTGCCGAACTCCTGAAAGCAGGTGTGCCGCCTGCCCATATCACCATGAGCAGCGACGGGTTTGGCTCGCTGCCGCAGTTCGATGAAAACGGAAACCTGGTGCAGCTCGAAACCGGACATCCGAAATCCGTTTTTGAAGAAATGAGAGATGCCATCGTGCAGGAAGGCCTGCCCGCCGAAACCGCCATTGCCACCGTAACAGAGAATGTCGCCCGCATTCTCAGGCTTCCCGGAAAGGGCAGGATAGCCACCGGCATGGACGCCGACCTTCTGATCATTGACAAGGACTTCACCATCGTGCATATGTGCGCCATGGGCAGCATGATGATCAAAAATAAAAACATGCTGAAAAAGGGTGCATACGAATAAAACCCTTAATTTTGCACAAGCGGTTTTTAATATTTTTTAAAAACCAGCAGTCTGTGCTAGCTTCGACAACAGTGAGAAACCTGCCGGGAAGGCGGAAGCTCGAAGGAAGAAAGAGAAGTCAGAATTCGGAAATCGGAAGTCAGAAGTCAGAAAACTGTTGTTGAATCGTTTAATCGTTTATTTGTTGGT
>JAVIYP010000107.1:0-4486 GCA_031323845.1 Bacteroidales bacterium
GGTTCAGAGAGTTAGACGGCATCACGATATCTTATCCTGATGTGTATGAGATGCCTCGCAACCTGCTTGACCTTACTTTTTCGAAAAGAATCCGGTCAGGAATAACCATTCGGGCTGGAGTATCAGACATATTAAATCAGGATGTGATTTTGCTGCAAGACGGAAACAACGATGGCATTTTTGATATACGAAGCGACCAGGTTTTGCAAAAATACAAGCCAGGATTCAAAATATCTGCAGGCTTGTCCTACTCAATTTAATAATGTTTTTACAGCCAATCAGAATGCCGTTATAAAACATATTCAGAACTTAATAATTACTTAACAAAGAAATAATACTGGTTTTAAATGCCCTGCTGAAAAACAACTTAATTTTAGATCAAAACAATTGTAACAAGTACGCATTCAAAAATAATCCAAAAACCATGAAACAATTCATATTTCCATCCTTTGTTGTGCTGTTTTCAGGTATCTTGCTTGTGATAATTATTCCCGACCTGTCAAAGGCATCCGTTAACAGTCCTGCACAGCAGTTGGTCCACGGAACTGTTACCGACTATCACACAGGCGAGCACCTTCCAGGGGTAAAAGTTTTTTGTGAAAGTACGGCAACCGAAACTTACACAGACTTTGATGGTATGTTTAGCCTAAAAACCGATATCTCAAAGGATGTCAGTTTGCGTTTTGACTATATTTCCTATCAAAGCACCAGGATTAACGACATTAAGGCGGGCGATGAACAACTGCAGGTGCGGCTTAAACAGTAGCAATTCTCCTGATCACGATCGTTCTATTCGGATGAATATTCAACAGAGCTGATCACTTCCCCGTTTTCGGCATATTTTATCCATGTGCCACTACGACTTCCTTCTTCATAATACATTTCAAACATCAGTGTTCCTTCATCGTTCCAGATAAACCACGGGCCATGTTTCCTGCCTTGCTGGTAACCTGCTTGGGCAGTTTTTATACCGGATGGATTGTAGGTAGTCCATGTCCCATCCATCAAACCTGCTTTATACGACTGGATTTCCTTAACGGTGCCATCAATAAAAAACACTTTATTTTCGCCGTTAAACTGTCCGTTAAGGAGCTGCAACTTTCGAAGCAGCAATCCATCATCATTATATTCCTCGTAGATGCCCGTATATGGATTGCCCTGGCTGTCGTAATACAGACCGGTGGCTGGGTCCTGGTCAATCTGTGCACAAATGGCCGTTACACTTAACAAAAGTGCCTTTAAAAGGAGTACGCGAAAGATTTTTGTAATTATCATGATTTAATACATTTACGTAAGCATCATTGACTGTTACCTTTTTATACGAAAAAACCATGCTTCTTGTTTCCTGATTTTTTGGTTTTCAAAAATCCGTTATGAATGCACTATTCTGCAACATCATAACGCCATTCGTTTTTTTCACGGTCATAGCGACATCTTTCATCAGGCCACTCTATCCATTGTGCATATTGTGCAAATATGTCGGCTGGTTCATTCAGCATGGCCGGGAAAAGCTCTTTTGCCAGTTTTTTTAATGAGTCGGTTTCCCCGGGTATTGTAGCAAACAGTTCTTCGAATTCAGCAATTTTCCAGTCATCATTTAGTTTCATCCGGCCTCCTATGGCACGTTGTTCATATTGGTGATGGCGGGCAGGTCGTATCATGTAATAGTAATGATAGCCTTCATTGCAAATGTAATAATTATGAATATGATAACTGGCTGCCTGTTTTATGTAAAAACTGCGATGCTGCGGTTCATGCCGGCTGATGTGATCGGCGTACCTGGGTTTTACACCCATGTAAGTGACCATATCCACAAGCAATGTGTCATATTGGTCAGCCGGAACGTGACATCTCACAGAATATTTCTTCTGCCCCTGGTTTGTCAAATTCAAGATATATAACCCGGCTAATAGTACTCCTGCCAGGATGATTATCGAATGATATCGTTTCATGCTTCAATAAGAAAAAAAAGAACCGGAAGGGCAAACAGCATTCCGGTTCCTGGGTTTATGTTGGGGTATTAGAAATATATTTGAACACCTGGGAGCCATTCGGTCCAGCCTTGTGTCCAGTCGTGGGTGCCAAAAGCACCAATAAAGTTTACCTGTTCGAAGTTGCCGGCATCGGGCACGTTGTCCCATCTTGCTGCATCAAGCAACATAGAGCCGGTAAGCGGAAGTACGCCAGGGTTTTCAACCAAGTCAAAAATGGTTGGGTTTATACCGGCGTCCTGCCACTTTGCAAGCCGCTGGTTGTTGTATTCCGGTGTGTTGAACCAGGCAACGACATCGAAATCAGGGTTAATGTCATCTTGTTTCAGCGAGAGTCCTCGTGGAGCATTTGGGTGATTTTCATAGTTAAACGGCAGACCGTCAATAACACCTTCCACATCGGGATCGTAAGCGGTTCCGTAGCCGTTTCCGCCCCAGCCTTCAACACCGGCAAGGATCACATTACGCAAACGCAGGTCATCATTCAATGCATGGGTGCTTGTGCTTCCCCGCTGGTCATCAATATAAATACCATAAGGGAAACCAGTTATGAATGAGTTATATATACGAAGCATGCTGTTTCTACGGAGCTGTGCGCCGTGCTGATAATTAGTGTTGATGGGGGTTTCACGGGTTTTCTTGGGTCCAATTACAGTTACATTGGCAAAATTTCCTGAAGTATATGGTTGCTGGTCGGTTCCCTGCCCGTTGTTATCAACCTCAAAACCGTTTGAGCCCGACTGGTCGGCCAGGTTGGGGTCGCGTATCACAAGTGCAAACTGTACATTCCCGGAATAGCCGTAGTCAACATCCAAATCATCATCAAGACAACGATAAGCAACCAGGTACTTACAGTCAACCGAGCCGCCGAACCATTCAAACGCATCATCCAGGCCATAGGAACATTGCACGTATTCAATAACGGTACCTTTGCCAACGCTGCCCATAGTTAGCGAGTTTACTTCTTCATTTGGGTTTATGGGAATACCGGCATATTCGATCCTGACATAACGGATCACACCGGATGATTCAGATACATCGTCGGGTGCTACGGTACCACCGTGCCAGCCGCCGTAACCACCTTCCAACTGAATGTCGGCACCCTGGTTGTTAATTACCCTGCCACAGACCACAAGGCCACCCCAGTCGCCGGGCAAGCGCTGACCAACAGGTGCCTCTGATGTCATAACAATGGGTTGTTCGGGTGTGCCATCAGCAAAGATCTTGCTGCCTCTCTGAACGATCAAAGTACCTTTCGATGCTTTGTCGCCAACGATCAGTGTGCCCGGCTCTATATGCAGAATTCCTTCCTGCTGCACAAAAGAACCGTTGGCTTGCTGTTCATCACTACCGACACGTACAAAACCATTCAAACGATAAATGGTATCGCTTGACCAGAAATGCTCACCCAGCAAGTTGCCTGCAGAAATTTCCTTTACAGGCTTGGCTGTAACGTACAGCTGCATCAGTGCCATATCAGACGCCTGGTTTCCCTTGTCAACTGCCTGAAAGCTGAAATTTACAGTACTTCCGATCTGGTCGTCAACCAGGTAAACAAACTCCCAGTCATAATTATCCGGATTGTTGCCAAAGGCCTCTGTTTGCATTACAACACCGTTTTTTGCCACGCTGATGCTTTGAAGACCTCCGGGCGCATTGACAGATACATTGACAGTGATCTCTGAACCCACGGCATTTGATGCTTGAGTATCACTCAAAACTATTGTAGGTTTTGCAAAATCCTCTGCTCCATCATCACATGATGTGAACATTAATAATGCCATGGCGCACATTGCTCCAAGCAATACTGTCGCTTTTTTTAATGATTTAAACATTTCCTGGTTTTTCATTTCATTTCGAATTAATTTGGTTAATTGGGGTTGTTATCAACTCAACATCGCAAATGTATTGCAGGTATGTGTCTTTTATCTTTAATTAGAATTAAGGAAACATTAATTCTTTTATTTATACATACAATCATCTAAGAGAACAGATTTGCTAAGCTTGTTTATTCAGGGTGGCTTTGGTGCTGAAGTATATCATGTATGGATGATTGATATCGGATACGACCAGATACATTTATTATGCATTTGCCGGGTTTTTCCAAACCCGTTTTAATCAAATGGTTTTCAGAATTTGCCAGTAGCGTTGATTTGACACTAACAGGTACAGGAGAGAGATGATTATAAGCACGATTTACTCCCCAATAAACTCAAAGAAGTTATCAGGATGAACCAAAAAGAAATTTGCATCCTTGTAGTTTTTAACAAACGTGGACGGAAATTTATGCTTGTTAAGCGGATTCCATTTGATCTCAAAGGCAGAAAGCTTACCGTTGTAATCTTCCAGATAGTCGATTTCCTTCTGCTGAGCCGTTCTCCAGAAGAACCTTTTTGCAAAGATTTTATTGTAGTGCAGGTATTTCATTCTTTCTGCAATAAAATAATTCTCCCATAAAGCACCACGGTCGGTTCTTGAATCCATTTGACTGTAAT
>JAVIYP010000108.1:0-4047 GCA_031323845.1 Bacteroidales bacterium
GTCTCTTATACACAACTATATGAAACGCCCATGTTGAAAATCCCGACCATTCGGGAACAAATTTTTCAACACACAGGAGCATGATTATAGGAAGTCGGAAGTCAGAAGTCGGAAATCTGACATCTGAATTCTGAATTCTGACATCCAATCAGCATCTTAGACATAAACACAAAACACAGATAATCAAACAGTAACGAAAACATTAACACATAAAACACAATGTGTAGTCAAACCGGAAAAACCAAAACAGAATAAAAAACTGTGATTTTTTTGCTTATCGCACTCCTAATCTACTAAATCATTTCGATGTACACAAAAAAATTCACCTGTAACGCTCATTTTAACATTCTGGAAGCGGGCTGCGTTTAACTTTTTCAATCAAAAACCGGTGATCAACAGCAGGCAGGAGGGCGTACACGGCAGTATTTCCAGGGCAAATGCAAGTCTGTAGAAACAAGTGGTTCCGCAAACTCCTTCAGCACAAAGAATCTTTTCCGCAACCGCCAGGTTGATTCAACAAAGGCGCGGACTAAACATAACACAGGAAATACTGTTAATATTCCATGAAACGCCCGTATTGAAAACTCCGGCCATTCGGGAGCAGGATTTTTTGACACCCCGGGGGATGATTTTTGGCGGGTATGAATTCGGGGGTCAGCGGCCGGAAGCCGGAAATCCTGTGAGCTGAGGCTGTCAGGCCTCAACCATACGGCCAGAAAAACCGAATCAAATGATGTACTGTATTGCACACGAGCAAACCGACCCGGCATTTAATCTTGCCGCCGAGGAATATGTGTTAAAAAACTTCACGCAAAACTGCTTCATGCTGTGGCGCAACGAAAATGCCATCATAGTAGGTCAACACCAAAACACCCTGGCCGAGATCAATGCAACTTATGTGAAGGAAAAAAACATAAAGGTGATACGCCGTTTGTCGGGCGGCGGGGCGGTATTTCACGACCTGGGAAACCTGAACTTTACCTTTGTTATGAATGCTCAGGAAGGAAGCGGGAAGCTGGCCGATTTTAAAAGCTATACAGAGCCCATTCTTGAGGTGTTGCAAAAACTTGGCGTAAATGCCAGATTTGAAGGGCGAAACGACCTTACCATTAATGGGAAAAAATTTTCCGGCAATGCCGAACACATCTATAAAAACAGAGTGTTGCGACACGGAACCCTGCTGTTTTCGTCGGTTATGAACGACCTGCACCTGGCCCTAAAGGTAAACCCGCTAAAGTATCAGGACAAGGCAGTGAAAAGTGTACGAAGCAGGGTAACCAATATCAGCGAACACCTTCCGGGAGCAATGGATGTAGAAGGGTTTCGCAAGGCCATTATGGATCATGTCATGGATAAATTTGAAGGAAGCGAACCTTATGTTTTCACCCCCGACGACATCCGGAACATAGAAGAGCTTGTCCGTGTAAAGTATGGCACCTGGGAATGGAATTTCGGTCACTCGCCAAAGTACAACTTACAAAAGGCATTCAAAAGTGATGGTGGGTTTGTGGAGGTACACCTTCAGGTGAACAGGGGAAGCATTGAGGCCATTAAAATCTTTGGCGATTTTTTCAACAAGCTGGATGTTTCCGATGTGGAAAATTTGCTGGTAAGCACCCCTCACAACGAACAGTCTATAAAGAAGAAATTGTCAGCGATACCGTTCCAGGAATATTTTCATAACATTACCGTTGATGAATTTTCAGCAGGCATTGTATAAGGGTTTTAAAACCGGCATCAGTAAAAGCAGTACCGCAACGGAACAGGAACCATGAGCTAATCGCCCAAACATCGCCGGCAGGCAGAGAGTAATCTCAAACTTAAACACTCTATCGGTACAAAAAACCCAATAAAAAACCCTCGGAAGACGCCAGCGCGGGTAAAGACGACCGTAGTTGGTTTTTCAAAAAAAATTACTTGGGTGATTTTTGCCAGGCTCGGCAAAGCACAAGCAAACTTAGCTCTGCTCTCACTTTTCGCAAAAATTCGACCGCCACAGGCGGTATTTAAACTATGCCATCCGCTCAGGCGGAATGGCATAGTAAAGTGTCAAAAGTGTCAAATCGCTTCGCTTATCAAAGTGTCAATCCTTAAGGCAACGAACAGAGAATCCGATCGCCCGGTAGAAGCTGCTCGTAGCGGCTCCAGAGAAGCTGAAGGCCAGGCGCCGTGAGAGGCTACCATCTACGGTACTTGACCAATAGCCGCCGTAGGAACCCACACCGAGGAGCGAACCATTGCTGTCGAGGCGGTAGCCCGCCACGGGCAATTTAAGCGGAGAGGCAAAGGCCCCGGCAGCATTGTTGCTGCCCCAACTCAAGCGCTCGGCTTCGAGCTCAGCATCAGTGGGCACACGCCAGCCGGGGGGGCAGGGGTTGTTGATGCCGTCTTCTCCCTGCCAAAGCGCATTGTTCTGGGGTGAACGCCAATCCCAGGGTGAGCTGTGTACTGTAATGAAACTGCCATGCCCCGGTACATCCTGGTTAACCGGTCCGGGAGTGGTGCTGCTTGTCCTGTCCTGGTGGCCATCATCCAATCGTCCCCACTGGAACAGGTCGCCGTAGAGCCTTGTGTCTGTGTTGCCTGTCGCATCATCGGCCGGAACAAAAGGCATAGGGTCAGCGCCAAGGTTGCGGTCTAACCAGCAGAGCCCATTGCGAAATATTGTGCCGTAGGTTACCTCCTCACCACGGTAAGTAAATGTGATGTTATCGCCGCAGGTAAACTCAGGGTCTTCTTCCTCCTCCTGGAAATTGGCCGTAATCGAAACGTTTTGTGCGGGCATGGTAACGGTAGTGACGGCTGAATTGGGGTCAGCAACATAAGTTATGTCGCCGGTCCAGTTTACAAACTCCCAGCCCGGGTTAGCCGTGGCAGTAATGCTTGCCTCAGCGCCTTCCTGGTATTCACCTGCACCCGTAACCGAGCCTGCATTTTCAGGATGTACTTCAAGGCTAAGGTTGAAAAATACCGGTTCTTCCTCCTCCTGGAAATTGGCCGTAAGCGAAACGTTTTGTGCAGGCATGGTAACAGTGGTGCCGGCTGAATGGGGGTCAGCAATATAAGTAATGTCGCCGGTCCATTCAACAAATTCCCAGCCCGGGTTGGCCGTGGCAGTAACATTAACTAATTCTCCTTCCTCGTATTCACTTTCTCCAAAAACACTTCCTGCACCTTCAGGATGCACTTCAAGATGGAGGTTGTATAAGGTTGGCTCTTCTGTGATATCCTTCAAACACCGGACGCTGAACCCACTTCTCTTACTGTAGTTGCCGCGGTCCACAGCTCCGAAGTTACTGTACACGCCCCTGTTCCACGCACTGGTACCGCTGGGCTCAGTAGCACTCCACCAGGACCCGAGGTGACCAACATCGTAGAAACTGCCACTCCCCCAACGATTGCCGCCAGGAAGAGCAGAAAAACCAAACTCATCAAATCCGTGGTGATTATAATCAGACCAGACATCTTCATCCCAGCGAGGATGTGTGCTAGTGTTACATTCTCCGCCAAGCGGTGAATTAACCTGGTGGCAAGATTTCAAGGCATTACCGGCACCGTTGGGATTATTCCACTCATTTGGAAAACCTTGGCTAACAACATAATTAACCAACGCCGTCCAGTCTGCATCGCTGGGTACTGACCAACCTTCAGGGCAAAGACCCCTGGAATCATCAACCGCATACCAATTGTAAAGTTTCCCATAGGCTGCAACCATTTCTTCCGGAGAGTTTATTCCATCTGTATTCCATGCATTATGGTCATAAATAGCATAAGCACCGCTTGTTGTGGTCCACCAATCTCCATCATTTAAATTAGTAGGAATATCTTCCTCATTGTTGTACCTGGCTACCCTAAGGTTCTCTGCCATCCATTCCTGATTACCAATGATCACCGTTATGTAATCATTTCCATCAATGTCGGTAACACCATCACCATAAATTATCTGTGACTCTTCCTCCTCCTGGAAATTAGCCGTAAGCGAAACGTTTTGTGCGGGCATGGTAACGGTAGAAACGGCTGAATTGGGGTCAGCAACATAAGTTATGT
>JAVIYP010000109.1:0-3998 GCA_031323845.1 Bacteroidales bacterium
CCAGTAGAACCAACCCCGTTGTTTCCATCGGAAGAAGTACCGGCGCTGGAACCACCGCCACCTCCGGATGCACTTGCTCCATTTGCTCCGCTACCACCATTAAACGTGCCGCCTGAGCCGCCTGCCCCCCCGGTGCCATTGGTGCCTCATGAAGAGGAGGTGCCTCCATTACCGCCGGCTGCTGTTAAAGTGACAGCTCCGAAAGTTGCAGTTGAAGATGCGCCGGATTGACCGTTGGAGCTGCCCCCTGCCCCTACAAACAGATTATAGGTTTGACCAGGGGTAACGGCTACAGACACAGTCCTCAGGTAGGCCCCGCCGCCGCCACCTCCACCGGACCTGACCTGGAGACCAAAAAAAGCTGTGCTGCCTCCACCCCCGGCACCGCCCGCGCCCCATAATTCCACAGTGATCTCTGTCACACCCGCAGGAACGGTAAAGCTGTCGGCCCCGGGTGTGGTATAGGTAATCGTTGTTTGTCCGGACAGAGGCATCGACAAGCCTGTGAAAGCAAGGCCTAAGAAAAGGAATACCAGCAGCTCCTGAAACATAACAGTTGCCCGGATACCCAAACTCCTGATCGTCTTGCGCACTGAAGCCATTCCTGTGAAAGTTAGTTTTTGCGTAATATTCATTTGCTGCTGTCTTCTATCCTGAAAGTACTGTGCGTTGCGGGCAAAGCATGTGCTTCTGCATCAAACAATCTCTTTTAAAAACTTTAATACACTAATATTAAGCAAAAAACAAGCCAAATAAGCCAAATAATTTGTATTCAAAAGAATAGTTGTTTTTTCGAGTCTTATTTTTGTCTTAGATCTCTTCATATACGAAGATACGAAACAAAACTGAGGATGTACACCCTTTGGGCTATCATTCTGCATGTTATTGATCGCCGGATTTATGTTTTCGGGAATTACCGGGCGCTGCATCACACAACAGACATCCTGAAATGCCGGAATGGTTGAAATGCATACAATCAGAGTTTTCTTTTCAAGAGAGGAATGAACACAACCTTCCTTATCTGACCACAATCATCTTTTGTACGTTGTTAACGCTGCCGGACTGCATAACGACAAAATAGGCGCCCGGTGCCAGTCTTCCGGGGGTCCAGGTCAGTGTATGGATGCCTGAGGAAAAGCTTTGGTTTGTGATATTGTGGATGCGGCGGCCGTGGAGATCGTACACGTTAATGTGCACATTGCCGGCTTCGGGCAAACTGAAGCGGATGTTCGCATAGTCGCGCACAGGATTGGGAAAAACGGGCAGCAACATGGCTTCAGGCGCCATATATTTGACCTCTTCTTCCGGTTCACAAGGAATCAGTACAATGCTGAACGAGGGAGAGCTCTTTACGGACGCTGTCCTTGCACCAACATTTGCTGAGCCAAAAGAATGCTGCGTCACCTGTGAGGGCTTGTTTTCTGCCAGGTTTTTGCCTGCTCCCGCAATGATGCCCGCGGGCATGTCCAATGGATGGTCTGCCGGGGCGAGTGAGGCATGTTCGTTTTGTGTTTGATGGAGGGAGAAGCTCAGGGTGTTTTGACCCTTGTTCATCGGGATAACGCTCTTCCGGTGATGGTCCATCAAATAGACGTCCCAGTGAAGCGGCCAGTTTTCCGGGAGGTCCCAGCTTAGCTTATACTGTCCGCCGACAGGGTGTTTTCCCTTTTGCCCTTCAATGTATACTGGAATGTGCAGTTGTTCTGAAAAATCAGCCGGGAGGTTGTTGATTACCATTGGCAGAGGGTTCTCAGTGGTGACTGTATAGAGCTTCAGCCAGTTGTCGCTCATCGGTTCAAGCCGGTAGGCGTCAGAAGGGTCTTCTCCCCTTTTGCCGTTTTCAGTGAATGAGATCATGGCCTGCGCTTCCATGCCGCCGGCTTCGAGCCTGAGGGTTAATGCGGTAGGCAGGTAATATGCCTGTGTTTTTCCGGGAATACTGTTGCCGACAAAGCTGCCGCCTGTTGTTTTGGCCGCATCATTCATCAGGAGCGATGGGTTTTCGTCGTTTGCCCTTACCCAGAAAGACTGGAAGGGTGCGATAATACCATGGTCGAGGGTGCCAAAGCTGCCGTTCCACACCAGGAAATCTCCATGACCATTATTGGCGGAAGGGTCCCATATGTAAATGGTTTCGTCGATGTTGGTTTTTGTCCACCCTGAAGCCGTATCCCAGTCAAGACTTGCCGTTGACGGATTGCCAATGAGGTTCCATCCTTCATTTATTTTCAGGGTGTCGGTGAGGCTTACCATGGTTTCGTTTCTGGGTGTATAGGTGACCCCGAAGTCGAAAATGCTGCCTCCTGTTGCATGTTCAAGACCTATGGCATCAATGGTAACAGGAAGAAGGTCATTGTAGTGCTGACCGGTAGCTTGTCCGTTATCCAGCATTTCAGCCCCGTTAAAAATGTAGTGAAAGTAACCGCGCCCTCCCTCAACCTGCTGGTTTTTAGCGGAAGGCGTCCGCCATGCCATGTTGGTGGTGCCGATCTGGGTTTCATCAAACCATAAAATATTGGGCTGCTTGTCAGGGAAATTGGCGCCGGTGAAGCCCTGGCTTACCAATCCGTCAAAAAGATCGGCATAAACGGTGGTTACCGGAGAGGTGATCATGCGCCACCCTTTGTCTCCGTCAAGGGTCAGCTGCATGCGAAGGTTGCCGTTGGTTTGTTGTACATCGTTGGCTACAAGGCTGCTCCCGGGAGGCATGCTGAACAGGCCGTTGTCGAGCTGCAATTGACCGTTCACCGTCTGGCTTTGCAGGGCATTTACCCCTGCAGGGTTGTCAATGCGGAGGTCCATGACCTTGGCAGGCAAGCCGTTGCCCGTTTGCTGGGTGTTGTTGCCGTCAAAAACGTAGTTGGCGTTCTGGCTGAAATTGCGCAACGCAGTCTGGACATTGCCTTCTGCTGCAAACATGCTTATTCCGTTAGCAGATCCGATATGCAGGGTTCCGCCGGGCTCCAGGATAAATCGACCCGAACCCTGAATGATATGCTGATTTGTGACCAGCGTGCCGGTGTTGTTGATCAGCAGGCTGCCCTCATCAACAAACACAGTGCCGGTCAGTGTTACGATATGATTTGCACCAATGATGGCCTGGTCATCCGGTCCGGGTATCTGACTTGCCGCACTGCCGGTATGGCTTGTCAGCGACCAGGTTTCCGGATCGTCCCAGGGGCCTGTGGTGCGGCTGAAATACCGAACGCCCGGACTTACACGGCCAAGGGTATAATAGCCATCGTTCACCAGCGATGAATGCAGGTTGAACACCACTTCTATTCCCGAAATTTCTGCCTCGGCCTCAATAACGACGGTAGATGCTTCAGGGAAGGACGGATCGCTGGGGTGATACAAAAGGTAGTAGCGGTCAAGCATCATCGGGAATCCCTGCATGTAATCGAAAATGTTGAAGTAGATGCTGAGGTTGCCGTTCCCGTTTGGATCTGTTTTTTGGATAAACCAGCTGCGCGCCCATCGTTCCAGGAATTTGTCGTTAACCGGAATCAGCTCGTTTGCCAGTCCGGTACTTCCGTCATGTGCGGCCATAAGGTAGTTGTTGATGCCGCTGAGGAAGCCACCCACCGTTGACCTGAATCCCAGGCCGCCGGAGGTGAACACTGTTTCGGTGACCATGTCGTTCGCAGCCTGCCTGCCAATGCCGGCGAGCTCCCTGTCAAACCCGGCAGGTGCCTCGTAAAATACGACATCCACATTCAGCTGATGACCCCACTTTGCTGCCGTGTAATTTTCTATGATAATGCGTTCGGTATGGGTCAGGGCAAGGTCATGAATGATGATCTCTGCCATGCGGCCTTCAAAAAAGTCTCCCCCCCTGGGTGTATATCTGCCAATGGCGGCTCCCTGCCAGTCGTTAAGCGCGCCGGAGCTGTTGAGGCTACCCTCAAAGGTGCCGTTTCTGAAAATTCTTCGTGCCGGAGCCTCTGAACTGCCCGAAAAGCGGAACACGTGCAGCTCTCCGTTCTGATTGCCGTCAA
>JAVIYP010000110.1:0-3756 GCA_031323845.1 Bacteroidales bacterium
AGCTAGTGCTTGGCTGGAAATTCGCATGCGGCGGCGATACAAAAGTAACCCCCTGCACCATAATCAGCATAGCCTGGTGTTCTGGTGTTATATCCGCCAGATCCAAAACCAGCGGTTCGACCACATTGTCGCTGGAGGTAGCCTCACCCGGGTCTTCGACCGGCACCATCTGCAGAAGTTGTGCATAAAACGACAATGTGCCTGTCAATCCGGTAATGCCATCATATTTGTCATATTCCGTGGTAATAATGCCCCCATTGTCGTCAACCAGAATAGCTCCGGTGTCATCCTGGAAATACTTCTGGTTTCTGTTGCCGTTCTGATGAGTCAGGACAACCTCTCCGGTTACCCGGTATACAGTACCGTCAGTCTGGCCCTCAGCCCGCAGGGTTGCCAGGTCCGGAACTTCAACAATACCGTTGTCGTTGGCCAGAACATCTCCTGATTGAACAAGGAACATGGCCAAAAGCATTCCAATAAATACGTGTACAAGTTTTTTCATAATAGCATGTTTTTGATGAGTAATTAGACAGTGATTATTAATGAAATTATTAGTTCCCATTCAACAAAAGTAGGAAGAAAAGCTGATGCCTGCAAAGCAACAGGACACTTGTTAATAATTATTTAATTTGTTAAAAACTGTGTGGCTTTTTTGACAGAAGCCGGAAAAACTCGGTCAGCGGGCTAGTTTTTAATTATCTATGGCCTTGGCAACCTTTGCGGCAGCATCTTTTAGCAATATGGCCGACTGCACTTCCAGTCCGGAAGCATCAAGGATTTCTTTGGCTTCTTCTGCATTCGTTCCCTGCAGCCTTACAATAATGGGCACCTCAATGCTGCCGATGTTTTTGTAAGCATCCACAATGCCCCTGGCAACGCGGTCGCACCTTACAATTCCTCCGAAAATATTAACGAGAATTACTTTAACGTTAGGGTCTTTTAATATGATACGGAAGGCTTCCTCCACTCTTTTTGCACTTGCCGATCCCCCCACGTCAAGGAAATTTGCAGGATCACCGCCGCTAAGCTTGATAATGTCCATGGTGGCCATGGCAAGGCCGGCTCCATTAACCATACATCCCACATTACCAGTAAGTTTTACATAATTGAGGTCATGCTTTCCGGCTTCCACTTCCATCGGATCTTCTTCAAAAATATCGCGCATTGCTGCAATGTCCTGATGACGAAAAAGCGCATTGTCGTCAATGGTCATCTTGGTATCAACAACAAGAATCTTGTTATCGGAAGTTTTAAACAGTGGGTTGATCTCGATAAGAGTAGCATCGTTTTCAAGGTAGGCTTTTACAAGCTTCGGGACAAAGCTTATCATGTTTTTGAAGGCTTCACCGCTTAACCCCAGGTTAAAGGCAATCCTGCGGCACTGAAAGGGCTGCACGCCGACAAGCGGATCAATTTCTTCCGTAAAGATCTGTTCTGGTGTTTCTTCCGCAACTTCTTCTATGTTCATGCCACCGCGTGGTGAATAAACGATCATGTTGCGCGAAGTTTCGCGGTTCAGCAGGATGCTCATATAAAATTCCGCCGGCTCACTTTCACCGGGATAGTATATACCCTGTTCAACCAGTACCTTTCTGACCAGTTTGCCTTCCCTGCTTGTTTGAGGCGTTACCAGGCGCATGCCAATGATCTGTTCAGCGAACTTTTCAACATCATCCAGGCTTTTTGCAATTTTCACACCACCGCCTTTACCGCGGCCTCCGGCATGAACCTGCGCCTTAACCGCCCAGATGTTAAGACCGGTCTTTTCCTGGATTTTTTTTGCCGCTGAAACAGCCGATGCAGGCTCCTCAACCAGTATACCCATCGCAACCGGGACGTCATAACGCATTAACAACTCCTTTCCTTGGTATTCGTGTAAATTCATATCAATTGTTTAAAGTTGAACATAGGTTATTTTCCCAGATGCCGTCATAGCAAACTCCTGATCATACTGATCATGACTGTCAGATGTCGTGGTTTGCCCGCACCGTTGTTAGGCTCTTAAAAAAACCAGACATTCTTCAGCAAAGATATCAGGAAAACAAAAGTAAAAGTATTTTTTGTGATTTGGGGTATGTGAGCGATTCCTGCCATTTCTTAAAAAAACCCTGTTGAGAGACGTCAACATGCGCAGGCACAATGGCCGTTACGTAATTAAAGCCAAAATGATCCGTTGTTTTTTCAGCCTTGTAAAATAATTTAATATGCCTTTCGTTTCTAAAATAAACTCAGTTCATAACCAATTTTTCCGCCTATGAAACAAGCCCATACTATCAACAATGAAATGATCAGGTATTTTAGCAGTATTAACGGAGAAAAAGATCATGAACAATCCATGGTTTCCTCTCAAATGCCCGGAAGGCATGTTATCAGGAACATCATGAATTATGCAAAAGCTCTTGATGTGATGCACGACAGGAAAGGGCAACCGTTTATGCTGGTAAGCAACTGATCTGATGATTACCTGACAGAATGCCATTTCGCGTTATTGAGCGGAATGGCATTTCTTTTTTTGGTTGGATAACACTACCTTTGCAGGATACATTAGTAACGGATACACGGATCCAGGATTTCACGTTCGGGGCATGGATGTGCAAACCTTATCAGTTGCCGGTGCCGTCTCTGAGGAAGTTATCAACTGTCGGATAAAAAAACCAGTTACACATCAAGAATGAAATACCTGAAAAAACCACCCTGGCTGCGCAGACAGCTGACCAATGCTTACGACTACCGTAAGGTAAAAGGTAATCTTGATACGGCTGCGCTGCACACCATCTGTGAAAGCGGGGCATGCCCGAACAAAGGGGAGTGCTGGGGAGCCGGAACAGCAACGTTTATGATCCTTGGCGACATCTGTACCCGAAGTTGCCGTTTTTGCAATGTAAAAACAGGCAAACCTCTTCCGCCAAATCCTGGCGAACCTGAAAATGTTGCCCGGATGGTCAAAGAAATGAACATCAGGCACTGCGTGATTACCAGCGTTGACCGCGACGACCTGCCTGACGGAGGCGCAGCCCACTGGGCACATACGCTTAAGGCAATAAAAAAACTCAGCCCGGACACCACCATTGAAGCGCTTATACCCGACTTCAAAGGGAAGACAGCCGATATAAAAACCGTTATGGATGCCCGTCCTGAAGTCATCAGCCACAACCTCGAAACCGTCAGAAGGCTGACCAGGGAAGTCAGGGTGTATGCCAATTATGAAACCAGTTTGCAGGTGCTGAACTATATTGCCGGGAACAGCAACATAAGAACCAAATCCGGAATCATGCTGGGTTTGGGTGAAACAGAAGAGGAGATCCTCGAAACCATGGACGATCTGCTCATGGTCAACACTAAAGTGATCACCATCGGGCAGTATCTGCAACCAACCATCAGGCACCTGCCCGTTAAGAAATACATACACCCTGATGATTTTGAAAGGTATGCCTCGATTGCCAGGGCTAAGGGGTTTTTATATGTTGAAAGTGCACCCCTGGTAAGGTCTTCTTACCATGCGGAAAAACATGTATCATAACCGCTTCATAACATTAAGCAGCATGAAATAAACGGCAAAGTCTGGGATTTTGACATACAGTGGGAGGATTATATAAGCTCGAAGCTCTAAGCTGGAAGCTCGAAGGAAGAAAGAGAGGTCGGAAAACTATTGTTGAATTGTTGAATCGTTTAATCGTTTATTTATTGGTTTTTTTGTTGAAGATTAGCTCCTGGCTGTTGGCTCTTGGCTATTTTTCTTGCTAAAAGCCAAAGGCC
>JAVIYP010000012.1:0-55056 GCA_031323845.1 Bacteroidales bacterium
TACAGAGGCGGCGTGGCGATATAAATATGCCCCAGTTCTATCATTTCTTTCATATAGCGGAAAAAGAAGGTCAGGATGAGGGTGGCAATATGGCTGCCATCAACATCGGCGTCTGTCATGATTATTACTTTATGGTATCTCAGCCTT
Organism: Bacteroidales bacterium; assembly: GCA_031323845.1. Lineage (GTDB taxonomy): Bacteria > Bacteroidota > Bacteroidia > Bacteroidales > UBA7960 > PUPG01. The sequence goes on from JAVIYP010000012.1 coordinate 148, forward strand.
TCCAGGTTCAGCGCCTTGCTGTCGTCATCGGTGCCTATGGAGAGCCCAAGTGCCGTAAAGATGGTTTTTATTTCTTCGTTTTCGAAAATCTTGTGCGGCATGGCTTTTTCCACATTGAGGATCTTACCACGCAGTGGCAAAATGGCCTGGAAACGGCGATCGCGTCCTTGTTTTGCTGTACCTCCTGCAGAGTCACCCTCAACCAGGAAAATCTCGCACAGGGCGGGGTCTTTCTCGGAGCAGTCGGACAGTTTGCCGGGGAGGCCGGTGCTGCTCAGCACGTTTTTTCTTTGCACCAGTTCCCTTGCTTTACGTGCTGCATGACGCGCCGTGGCGGCCAGGATAACCTTATTTACAATGGTTTTTGCGTCTCTGGGGTTTTCTTCAAGGTAGTTGGTGAGCATTTCGCTGACGGCCTGATCCACGGCACCCATCACTTCGGTGTTACCCAGTTTGGTTTTTGTCTGCCCTTCGAACTGAGGTTCGGCCACTTTAACGGAAATAACAGCCGTCAGACCTTCCCTGAAGTCGTCACCATTGATTTCAAATTTAAGTTTAGCCAGCATGCCTGACTTTTCTGCGTATGACTTCAGGGTGCGTGTTAGCGCCCTCCTGAAACCTGCAAGATGCGTTCCGCCTTCAATGGTATTGATATTGTTCACGTAAGCATGTACGTTTTCCGTGAAAGAGGCGTTGTACTGCATGGCAACTTCCACAGGTATCCCCGCTTTCTCGGAAAACATGCAAATAGGCTTGTCGATCAGTTTTTCACGGGTGTCGTCGAGGTATTCGACAAACTCAGGCAGCCCTGCTTCTGAAAGATAGACATCCCTGACAGGCTGTCCCTGATCGTCGCGCTGACGCATATCGGTGATGCTCAGCTGCACCCCTTTATTCAGGTATGACAGTTCACGAAGGCGGTTTGTCAGAATTTCATAATTAAAGAGGGTAGTTTGAAAAATGCCGGCATCGGGGATAAAAGTGACCTTGGTGCCTCTGATGTCGGTTGTGCCAATATGCTTGACATCATACTGGGGCTTACCTTTTCTGTATTCCTGGACGTAACGGTTATTGTCGCGATGGACCTCCACGGTCATATGCTCCGACAAGGCATTCACGCACGACACGCCAACTCCGTGCAAGCCTCCGGAAACCTTGTAGGTGTCCTTGTCAAACTTTCCGCCGGCATGCAACACGGTCATGACCACCTCAAGCGCGCTCCGGCCCTCCTTTTCATGAATATCAACCGGAATGCCGCGCCCGTTGTCTATGACGCTGACAGAGCCATCTTCGTTGATGATGACCTCTATCTCGTCGCAATAACCGCCCATGGCTTCGTCAATGCTGTTGTCAAGCACTTCATAGACCAAATGATGCAGGCCTTTGCTGCTGACATCACCTATGTACATGGCCGGACGCTTTCTTACGGCTTCCAGTCCTTCTAAAACCTGGATGCTCGTGGCATCGTAATTCATTTTTTCTACTTCAAACGGCTTAGTTGGTGCCTTCATATTCGCTGTCTTTTGAATAACAGGCAAAGGTACTAATTTTTAACCGGTTTTCCCGGAAAAAAAAGCAGAAAAATCCAAAATTTCCAAAAGAAAAAAATGACACATAAGTGATTGTAAATCAATAGATAGCAGCCTCAATAGCTATTCAACGCCTTAAATCTTGAAAAAACAAGGGTTTAGCGTATTTTTCCTTTATAATGAATAGCTTATCCCGCCAAGAAGACCCAGTTTGTATGTGGGATAAAAAGTCCAGACTTCATAGGATGCATTCTGGAGGTTGCTGAAGTTGAGGAATGCCGAAAAGTTCTGGTTGTAACGGTATTCAACGCCCAGGTTTATATCCGTGTAAAACGAGATCAGTCTTGCTTCTGCAATATCCCTCCAGGGTGAAAGGAACCTTCCGTAGGTGTCGCCAAAGCCGTAAACATCAGCCGAAACGATGAATTGCCCGGCTATGGTGTAGGAGGCGTTCAACGCCAGGCTGTAGGCGGGCATATGCCATGGCTTTGATTCATTTCTCAGGTCGTAGTCGAAATAGTCTCCCCTGAGTTTGAGCGAAAAGTGATCTCCCGCCCTGGCAACCAGCTCGGCACGGAAATTCAGCAGCTTCATATCGTCATAAATTACCTCGAAACGATTGTCGAACAAGGGCATTCTGAAGATGGCCAGTGAATAGAATGCCTGATTCCGGATGTTGCTGTGGTTCAGCGACAATCTGTAGGACAACCTGTCGTTGAAAGATCCTTTGAACCCTGTGCTGAAGGCTGAACGTATGTTGCTGAACTGCAGGTTTATCAAGGGCTGCACGAATGGGTTCTGCTGAGAGAGTTTGCGGTATGACTGTTTCTCAACACTGCCTGTCAGCGTGGCAAAGAAATTGAAGGTTCCGGGTACGAGCATGACTTCAAGGCCGGATACGGGATAGGCTCTAAGCCGGTAATCGGCATTATAGTCTTCAACCGCCAGGTTTACGCCCACATGCATTCGTATGCTGCCGAATTGAGAATGTATTGCCGGTTTTAGGCTGTATATGCCTGTGTTTTGTGTGTCACCCGGGAACCGCTGGTTATAAAAATAGTCGGCCGACATGTCCACCTGGACATACAAGGGGTTGGACAACTGCGGGATTCCTTCCGAGATGTCTTTTCCCAGCATGCCGGTAAGTCCGAAATGGTGCTCTGATGCGTCAAAGCGGTCAGCAAGAAACTTATGGGTAAACCCGGCCTGGTACCTGGTTTTGGAAGAATCAGCATGATGCGTTCCAAACTGCATTCCGGTTGAAAGAAAATCGTAGCGTTGTTTCCGGCCTGCCGCCGGCAGGGTGATGAGCCGCACGCCGTCATGCGATAAGCCGGTTTCTGTTTTTCCGTAATAGTGAACCGTGTGTCTGTCGTAGTGTACGTCCACATCCAGGCTTGTATTTTTAAACTGCCTGGTGGCATAAATGCCGGCTTTGTTCCTGCTGAAGATGCTGTTTTCAAGCTCTTCAATGCCTTTGCCCGATGATAAATGCTTCAGTTTGACACCCAGCAGGAAATCTTCGGTGGCTGATAGCGTGTAAAAACCTTCGAAGTAAGGTGTTTGATAGTTGCCAAAGCCGGCCTTGACCAGTCCGCTATGCCGCCGGAACGGCGTTCTTTCAGGGACGGCGGCCGCAGCGAGTGTCCCGGGAGTGTACCGGGTTACGATTTTTTGCGGGCGAATGCTGTAATTGAAGTCCATTTCCACAGCCAGCGTGTCGGTGATGACCGGGTTCAGGTTGATTTTAAACGCATCAGAAATGCTGGGCTCATAAGGCGCAATCACCTTTATTTCGTCAATCTGCAGAGGTCGCTGGCCATGGCTGTCGAATGCGTGGCATAACAATATCACCAATCCAAACACTAACCCCTTAACCAATAATTTATTATACATGTCTCGTCCTTTTCTTTAAAGATAATTCCAGTCTTATTCTGTTTCCTCAGGATGCTGTGATCCTCGCAAAGCCGGCTCATTTTGCCTTTCGTTTATCAGGTCCAGCTTGTTTTTTGCCTCGCGGCGTAGTTCTTCACCATCATAATTATCAATGATGCTTTGCAGGGTATGTTTGGCCTGGAACGCATTGTCCTTCTCCAGATACACATCCGCCAGCAGAAGGAAGATTTTGGCGAGCCAGTAATCATAGGCGGTAAGCCTGTTGATGTACGAAAAGATTTCTTCTTCAGCCTCCTCGTAGTTTCCTTGTTTGAAGCTGATCAGTGCCAGGGCATACATGGCTTCCGCAGCCCTGATGTTTTCAGCAATTCCCTTTGCCTGCCTCAATGATTCGCCTGCCAGCTGATAATTGTTCAGTTCCAGGGCAGATAATCCTTTCAACAGATAGGCCTCCTGCTCCGTTTCACGGGGAATTTTTTCGGTATTGATCACAGCCAGGGCGGCGGTCAGCACTTCTTCGTGTTGCCGCATGCGGTAGTAAGAACGCATGATGCCTTCGCGGGCAATCAGTATATTGTTCCGGAACGAGGCATGCTGTTCCAATTGCTGGTAATACCTCAGGGCCGGTGCGTACTGTTCAAATTGAAACTGAATGGCGGATGCCCTGAGCAGCGCATTTTCAAGGAATTTCGATCTCGATGCTTCTGCCACAAACCGGTAACCTTCATAAGCACGTTGCAGTTCGTTCATCCTGAAATAGCATTCGGAGCGATAAAAATTGGCGTTGATGGCAAAGATGCCTTCAGGGAAACGCTCCAGGTAGTTCGAGAAGCTCTGGATGGCTGCATTGCAATCGCCCTGCATGTAGCGGTGTTCTGCAGCCTGGTAGGTCAGCGAGTCCTGCTGCGCACGGCTGATATCGGCAATGCCCAGTCTTTCTGTCAGCTGAACGTATTCGTCAATGCGATCGAGCCCGACGTAAATGGTCTGCATGGCGGCAAGTGCCTCTTGTGCTTGCACCGTTGCCGGAAATTTCTCGATCACCTGCATGAACATGGCGAGGGCTTCTTCGTCACGGTTGTCATTGTAATGGATGAGACCGGTTTTCAGCATGGCGCTTTGCACATAGGTGCTGTTGGGATGCCTGCTGATGACCTGTCCGAAATAATTTTTCGCCTCGGTGTTGTTTTCAAGAATTAAATAGGTGTTGGCGATTTCATATCTGCCGTCGTCAATAAATGAAGAGTTTGGGTATTCGCTGATGAGTTCCTGCATGGTGGCAATTTTCTCTTCAAACCTTCCCAGGATCCCATACACCAATCCTTTCTGAAACACGGCATAATCGGTGTCGATTATGTTCATGGTGATGGCGCGCTCATAGTAGCGCATGGCCTGCTGGTATGCTTTGGTGATGAAATGAGCATCTGCGACGCGCAGTACGGCATCGTTCACCATGGCTGCTGGGGCTGAGCCCGGGGAACTGATAAACCGGCTGAACGGAGGTATGGCGCGGCTGTAGTCTTCTTTTTTGAAAAAGGCATAGCCAATGGAATAGTGCGACTGGTTATGGAAGTCGAGGCTGGAGGATCCCGGTGCGGAAAGAAATCTGCGGTGGGCCGACAGGGCATCGTCGTATTGGCCCATGCGGAAAAAGGCTTCGCCTGTCCAGAACAGGGCTGATGCCGAGAGCTCTCGGTTATCGGTGTATCGCTGCGTTTTTGAGAAATGCTCAATGGCATTGCGGAAATCCCCGTTGTTGAACAGCTCCACCCCTCTGAAGTAGGTCACTCTCTGGTAGGCCTCCCTGAGCTTCCGGGTGTCATGTTGTGTCTTTTCAAGCGACGCCAGGGCATCCTTGTAGTTGCGTGTGGTCAGGTAAAGGTCGACAAGGTGTCCGTAAGCTTCCTCGCGGCGGGGAGAGTCAGGGTATTGTTCCAGGTACCTGTTAAACGACAGGATCGCCTCGTTGTAGGGGTCGTAAGACAGTTCAAACGACAACATGGCATAGTGAAACAGCGATTCGCGCGCTATGTCTTCCAGGTAGGGCATTTGGTGTGCCTGCATGAATGCATTGCGTGCAAAGCGTTTTTGACCGGTTTGCACATAGCTGTACCCGAGGTGGAAGTAAGCGTTTTGGGCCAGTGCATTGTCGGCAGCGGTTACCATTTCGAGGTGGGGAATGGCATTTTCGAAGTTACCGGTAATAAAAAAAGCAAAACCGAGCTGATAGTGATCACCGGCATCAGGAACAATATCCGTGCTGCTGAAAAACGTAAGCAGGTAGGGTATGGCTTCTTCATACCTTGATTTTTCAATATAAGCTTCCCCGATGAGTCTTGACAGTTCAGGGATGCGTTCCGGTGCGGCCTCGTCAAGGAGTCCGGGTGCCATGTCCAGCAATTCGTCAAAGCGTTGTTCAAGAAAATAGATATGCGCGATGTAATAGGGGACAACATCGGAAAAGACCGCATCGCCGGTGAGTGCCTCAAACCGTTCGAGGGCAGTGTCATAAGCTCCTTCAAGGTAGGCGATATGACCGTAATAGTAGGAAGCAGAGGTAAAATAATCCGAAGAGGGATCTGTAATTTTCAGGAATCCGTCGGCTGCTTCCGTCAGCCTGCCGTTCATCAGCAGGCTGTGTGATGACTTGAAATGGAACTGGTCGTATTTGGATTTTGGCAGGTTTTCGGCACGTACCGGTTCAAACCATTTGCTTGCTTCAGCGTAATCGTTACGTTTATGGCTGATGATGCCCAGGTGAAAGCGCGCTCTCATTTGTCCCTGGTGTACCGGATGTTCTTTAAGGAAAGTCAGCAGTTTTTCTTCGGCATCAGACTGTTGAAGCTCTGCAGCACACAGGGCGGCATGGAGCTGGGCACCGGCCAGCAGTTCACGGTGTTCTGTCAGGCCGGCATCCATGAGTTGCCGGAACAGGCGCTGGGCCGGGCCATAGTGTTCTTTTGAGAACAGCTCCAGGGCTGTTTTAAAGGTGACCTCGGGTTCAGCATGGACAGCGGTTTGCTGGGGCAGGCCTTCCTTTGGTATCACAAAGAAAAGCAGCAGAATAAAGAAGAGCTTTTTTGTCATTTTAGTTATCGGTATTTTGAAAAAAGAAAAAGGCAGGTCTGTAAGCCGGATTCTGTAGCATTCACAAAGAAATGCTTCCTGTCATTAATCTTGAACGGCACTCACGTGCAGTTTCCAGCGGCCTACCCTCCGGGATCGGGCGAGCAACCCTCAGGCCCCGGTATATTTGGCCTTTCAACGCATAAGGTTTACCCGCCTGCCGGGTCACCCCGGCAAGCCGTGGGCTCTTACCCCACGTTTTCACCCTTACCGGCCGGGATAACCCGGCTTAGGCGGTTGTTTTCTGCGGCACTGTCTCTCGGCCAGCCCTCAGGCCAGCCGGCTTCCCGTTAGGAAGTATGCTGCTCTTTGTTGTCCGGACTTTCCTCATCCTGCACCCGGCAGAACGCGACAGGACAACCTGCCTTTTTCGCATTATAACGAAAACAAGAACGCATTCCGTATATATTGCAATAAATATGCAAAAATAATACAAATCATGCTAATATATTAAGGTACTCTTACGTTATCTAAAAGTCATGATGATACGTTTTCCGCCGTCAGGCAATCACACACCAAAAATCTGTTGCGTTAAAAGGAGCCTAAACACTTAATTGATCGTTCGTGTGTCAGCGGTTGTTGTTCAACCATAAACCCTAAGGTGCATGCAGGGAAAATTTGTCAGAAATCTCAGTCTTCTGCTGGTACTTAACCTGCTGATCAAACCTTTCTGGATTCTGGGTATAGACCGGTCCGTTCAAAACACCGTGGGCGCCGAAGAGTACGGCTTCTACTTTGCCGTGTTTAACTTTTCCTTTCTGTTCAACATACTGCTTGACTTTGGCATCACCAACTTCAACAATAAAAACATTGCCCAGAACAACCACCTGCTCACCAAATACCTGTCAAACCTCCTGGTGCTGAAACTGCTGCTGTTCCTCGTGTACATTGCGGTTACCCTGTCCGGTGCCTTGTTTATCAATTACAGCCAGGAACAAATACGCCTGCTCTATTTTCTCGGCCTTAACCAGTTTCTGATCAGCATGATCCTTTACCTCAGGTCGAACCTGGGCGGCCTGCATCTGTTCCGGACCGACAGCATCATTTCTGTGCTGGACAGAAGCCTGATGATCGTTATTTGCGCCCTGCTGCTGTGGGGAAATGTTGTTGAAGAATTCAGGATACAGTATTACATCTATGCACAAACAGCCGGCTACTCCATTACCGCCGTGGTTACCTTTATGCTGGTGCTGGCGCGCACGCAACGGATAAACTTCAGATTGCAGTGGAACTACCCTTTTTTACTGGCCATTGTGCGAAAAAGTTTTCCCTTTGCCATTCTTGTTCTTCTCATGACATTCTACAACCGTATCGACAGTGTCATGCTCGAGCGCTTGCTTGACGACGGGGCGCGTTACAGTGGCATTTATGCATCAGCGTACCGGTTGCTCGATGCCACCAACATGATTGCCTATCTGTTTGCTGTGTTGCTGCTTCCCATTTTTGCGCGCATGATTAAACAACAGGAAAACATTGAACACCTGCTGAAACTGGCCTTTACCCTGATCATTGCACCGGCCATCATCATCGCCTCTGCGGCCTTCTTTTATTCACAGGAGATCATGGAATTGCTGTATCCCATGCATCCCGGAGAAACAGAGCTGGCCTATCAGTACAGGATGCTTGAGTCGTCGAGGGTGTTTGGCCTGCTGATGAGCTGCTTCATCGCCATCTCCACAACCTATATTTTCGGCACCTTGCTTACCGCCAATGGCAATCTGTGGCATTTAAACATCATTGCACTGTCCGGCATGATGTTGAACATAACGCTGAACTTTATCCTTATTCCGCAGTTTCAGGCAACCGGCTCGGCCGTTTCCAGCCTGTTTACGCAACTGCTTGTGGCCGTAATCCAGGTGATTGCGGTAAAACGGATTTTCAGGATTCATGTTAATTATTCATTCCTGATGCGATTGCTTGTATTTGTTGTGACAATTATCGGCATCAACATGTTATGGTCCATGCTGAGTCCGTTCACCTGGCTGTTCAATATTCCCCTGGTAGGGATTGCCGGTTTGCTGCTGGCTTTGGCACTAAGGTTGCTGAGCCTTCGACATATTTATCAATTGATGAAATATGCTTAACTTTGACGCCATTTTTAATCCCTGGCTTGCCCGGCGCACCGATCCATCGGTTAATACATGCAGGAAATACGACATCTTACATTCAAAACAAAACCCCTTACATACAATCATTTAACCACTCGTGAAACCAGGCTGCAGCCTGTCAGTTGAAACAAGTTATTACCAACAAATCCATGAACATGAATCAGAAAAACGATGTTTTCGATGCTACCAACGTCTTTGTATTTATCATACGCTGGTGGAAGCATTTGTTTATTATTTGCTTTGCGGCAGCTGTGGCTGCGGTAATATTTTCTTCACCTTTTTTCATTACGCCGAAGTTTCAGTCTTCGGTAACCATGTTTCCTGCCACGGCCACCAGTTTGTCGCGTTCGGTGCTTACCGGCGGCAATGTGCCGAGCCAGGATTTCCTGGAATACGGTGAGGTGGAGGATGCCGAACGCTTGTTGCAGGTGCTGGAGTCAGCAACCATCCGGGAAGTAATTATTGAGCGTTTCAATCTTCTTGATCATTATGGTATTTCTGAAGATGCCCAGTACAAGCGGACACGGCTGACCCAGGAATACCGCAGCAACATCTCTTTCAGGCGCACGCAGTATGGTGCGGTTGAGATCAGGGTTCGTGATAAGGACCCCGCGATGGCTGCCGACATTGCCAATGAGCTGGCTGCCCTTGCTGATACGGTGCAGAATGAGTTAAGGCATGAGAGGGCTCAGCTGGCCTATGATGTGGCCAAAACCCAGCTGCAGGCATTGCAGCTCCAGGTGAAACAGGCCGAGGATTCGTTGCGCATGATCATGCAGCAGGGTGTCTTTGACCTGGAAGGGCAGTCGACCATGCTCACCCGCCAACTGGCCAAAGATATTTCCGACAATCACGTGGAAGGAATCCGGGCCCTTCAGGACAACCTTAACAAACTCGCCGAGTATGGTGGCGGCTACCTCTACACATCCTATTACCTGATGAGTATCAGCGGACAGGTGATACAGATACAACGCAGATACCAGGAGGCAAAGGCCGATCTCGAAAACTTCCTGCCATTTAAATTTGTGCTCGACAGTGCTTACGAGGCCGAAAGAAAAGTGTACCCGGTACGATGGCTTATTGTCTTCCTGAGTACCTTCGCCGCCGGATTAATGGGAGTGATGACCTTAATGGTTTATGAAAACCTGCAAGCAAAAGGCATCATAAAAACAACTGCCAAAACTTCAAAAAAGGCCTGATATTCCAGTGTTTAAGGACATTAAACTGAAATCCCTTTACATCAGCAGTGCTGTATTCACAGCATTGAATATCGTATTGATCATATATGATGTATATTGGCTGTCGGCGCTGCCTTTCGCCCTTGCCATTATGCTGCTGTTCTTTTTCTCGCTCGATAAATTAATTCTTCTGCTGGTATTCCTTACGCCACTTACGTTTAAATACATACACGAAGGACTGGGATTTACCATTGATCTCCCTACAGAACCGGTCATTGTGGCCATCATGTTGCTGTTTTTCTTTCGTCTGGCCTATGAACGTCAGTACGACCACAGGATATTAAAACACCCCGTCAGTATTTTGTTGATGCTCAACCTGGTTTGGATGTTTGTAACGACGGTGACCAGTGAAATACCTCTCGTGTCGTTTAAATTTTTTATCTCCAGGTTGTGGTTTGTGATCACCTTTTACTTTGTCGCGATTTATCTCTTTCGTGATACAGACAATATGAAAAAATATATGTGGCTTTTTGGCAGCGCGCTGTTTGTTGTTGTACTGATAGCCACTTATAAGCATTACCTGCTTGGTTTTGAACGTGATGTTGGTTACTGGGTGGTACGGCCGTTCTTTAACGACCATACACACTATGCTGCTGTGCTGGCACTGGTGGCTCCCTTTTTCATTGTTACCAGTTTTAACCCTTCCGACAGTGTCCTTCGGCGAAGAGTGGCCCTGCTTGTTTTTGTAGTGTTTTGTGCCGGGATACTCTTTAGTTACAGCCGGGCATCATGGGTGAGCATTATGGTTGCCTTCGCCGGTTTCATCATACTCGTGTTCCGGGTAAAGTTCCGTTTTATTGTTGCAGGTCTGATACTGGTTTTGGGTAGTTTGTACCTGTTTCAAACGGAAATCATCATGGAGCTCGAACGCAATCAGCAGGAATCTTCCGGGGAGTTTTCGGAGCACGTGCGTTCCATCTCCAACATTACCTCCGATGCTTCCAATCTGGAACGTATTAACCGTTGGCGTTCTGCTTACAGGATGTACCAGGAACGCCCTGTCCTGGGCTGGGGTCCGGGAACATACCAGTTCGTCTATGCACCCTTTCAGCGAGCAGAAGATTATACCATCATCACCACTCATTTCGGTGATCTGGGTAATGCACACAGCGAATATATCGGTCCGCTTGCAGAAAGCGGAATGCCGGGCATGCTGCTGGTCGTCGCTCTTGCACTGTCAGTGCTCGCCACAGGAGTAAAACTCTGGAAAAAGGCACCGACACGTGAAATGCGACTGATCGCCCTCGGACTAACCCTGGGCCTGATCACCTATTTTACGCATGGTCTGCTCAACAACTTTCTCGATACAGATAAAGCATCAGTCCCCTTCTGGGGGATGATGGCCATCCTCGTTGCCATGGATGTGTTCTACAAGAAGAGATAAGCCCTCCCAACAACCTCTGAACAATAAAACGACACAGGCTCCACCTTAAGAAGGGAAGCCTGCCTCATAGGAGTGTTGTTGCTAAAAGTTTGTTTTTCCTTCAGTAACCATTACTTTTGTGCCTTAAGAAAACCACGTACAGTTATGGAAACCATTAAAACGCTATTAGAACACAGAACGATCAGAAAATACAAAAGCAAACCCATCGCAGATGAAGTGTTAAGTGAGATCCTGGAGGCGGGCTTCCGTGCTTCAACCACGGGCAACATGCAGGTGTACAGCGTAATTGTCAGCAAGGACGAAGAAAAGAGAAAGGAGCTTTGCCAGTTGCACTTTGGTCAGAAAATGGTAGAGCAGGCCCCGGTGTTACTGACTTTCTGTGCCGACTTTAACCGGTTTAACAAATGGTGCCGGCAACGCGATGCTGAACCCGGCTACGATAATTTCCTGTCATTTTTCACTGCTGCCATTGACGCATTACTGGTTGCCCAAAATGTTGCTGTGGCTGCCGAAGCTCATGACCTGGGCATTTGTTATCTCGGAACAACCACCTACCAGGCAGACAAACTGATCGAGTTCTTCGACCTTCCGGAAGGCGTTGTGCCGGTTACCACACTCGTGGTCGGATATCCGGATGAAGATCCGGATCAGGCTGACCGGCTGCCTGCAGAGGGAATCATTCATCATGAAACCTACAAAGACTATACTTCGGATGACATAGACAACATTTATCGCACCAGAGAGAATCTTCCGCTGACTGCTCAGCTTATTGAGGAAAACCAGCTGGACAACCTCGCCCAGATCTTTGCCTACAAGAGGTATACCAAAAAAGACAACCTGCATTTCAGCAAGGTGCTGCTGGATGTGTTGCGCGACCAGGGTTTTATGAACCATTGATGGAGTCAGTCATAAGCAAAAAAACCGGCTAAGCGTTATTCTCAGCCGGTTTTTTTATTTGAAGGGTGCCTCCATTTACCGGAGTGCACCATGAATTCGGGCATTTACGGAAAAATTATACCGCTGAACTGACCCACCTGGACTTTTGGAATAGTGGCGTTATACTTATTGTTGATGGCATCAATAAATTCATTGGCAACGATTGCATTGCCCCTGGCATTCAGATGAATGCCATCGAGAGAAAACGCTCCTCCTGTAATGAATGCTGTGGTAAATTCAATGGCATCAAAAAATATTCCGGTTTCGGCCGCTCCCAGAACGCCATGTATGTCTGCTAAGGCGAGACCATAATTGTTTGCAAAACTGATGAGTGCGTTGTTATAGTCCTGCGTGGCCGTCTGGATCTCATCAACCTGGTCCAGTGAAAGGTAATACTGGGCCGGCAAAAATTCCGATGTGCCCCAGCCTTGTCCGCTTATTCCGGCCATGGCGGTGAGGAGCACCAGCTCTCCTGCCTGTAATTGCCTGAAGCCTGCAGGATGCTGGTTGTCTTCAACAACGAGCGGGTTTGGCCCCAGTTCGAATGACACATGGGGTGCTGCAGCATAGGCGGCATTAAGGGCATCGACAATATTCTGGTCTGCGAGAACTATGGCGTTAAACGGAATGGTGTTAAAGAAAGGAATATTGATGATGCCGGGAATATTCGCAATAACGCCTTTTGCGCCTTGAGAGGTAAGCTGCCCCAGCAGCATGTTGTAATAGGTTTCAAAATCTGACAGGGGTGTAATGCCGGCACCTTCGCCACCGCTGCGGGCAAAGTTAAGAATGTCGTCGTTTCCTGCCCAAAGCGAGAAGAAGCTCGGGTTCAGGGCCATGGCGTCGCCAATGACACTCGCCGAAGCCGGATTTGAAGCAAAGCGCCCAAAATAGGGGTTCATGGTTCCGTATCCGGGTGCCAGCAAGTGTTGTGTGGTTGCACCGGGCACACCCAGGTTGTGGAAAGGGGCGTCCGGTGTGTAGATGTTGACAAAGTTATCAGGCGACGGGTTGCCTCCGGCCGGCACAGGCATAAGCTGCCCGTTAACAACACCCAGCACCAGTCTTCCGCCAAAGCCAAGATTGTCTTTCATAAGCGGTTGCCGGAAACTCTCCAGTCCGACATGCATAAGCTGCCCCGCCAGGATGTTGGCCATAGAATTGATTTGACCGTCCTTGTATAGCTCTCCGTCGGCAAAACCTGCAGTCAGTGAATTTCCCAAAGCAACAAATGTGGTGAGCTCAATATCGCCGGCATCGGGCGTGTACTGTTCAATTTCTGCTTCGCACGCCGTAAAGGCGGCGATAAGCAGGAAAGCTATGATATAGTTGATTCTTTTCAAATACATATGCTTAATCTTTAAAGGTTTATAAACTGTAGCTTATACCCAGGCCGGGAATCAGCACTCTCGATTTGTAGGTGCCTCCGAAGCTGGCAGGGGCAAAAGTACGGTCACCTTCCAGGCCCATGATGTACAACAAACTGACATCAATACTCAGGTTCTGACCAGGCAGGAACGACAGACCGCCGGTAAAGGCAAGGTTGTCGAGGCTGGGCGTTTCCGGCGAAAAATAGATGTCATTGACGGGTGAGGGGTCAAAATAAGCACCCATACGGAAATACAGAGTTTCGTTAACCCTGTATTGCCCGCCTATGCGAGCAATAAGCGTGTTGCTGTACTCCCTGGGACTCACGTTGTCCAGTGTCGGGTTTTGGGCAAAGGTAAAAGAAAGGTTTTCATAGGCTTCCCAGAAGACATAGTTGAGGGCCATGCCAATCATTAAATCGGGCGACACCTGGTAAGAAAGCCCTATGTCAAGGTTTGCCGGCAGGGGCAGCATGGTGGCCACATCACTGTTCGGGAATAGTCCGGCCAGCGAGGCAGGGACTTCAAAGACAGCTTTTCCGTCATCCACTTCCATATCGGTACGCGAGCGATAGCTGACCCCGATATTGATGCCTGCATCAGATGCATAGAGGACACCGGCATTAAAACCTATGCTGGAAGTACTGCCTTCAATATTTACAAAGCCCTCACCGGCGCTGCTTTCAACCGGAAGCGCGCGGCCGAGATCAACCTGACCGAGCACATAAACCAGCCCGGCACCCACCGACAGATGATCTGTAAGCCTGTATGAGAGCGTTGGCTGAATGGTGATGGCCCTAAGCGAAATATCCTGAATGAGAAAACGTCCGGCCCATCCATCCTCCCACTGGAGGCTGTTTCCGTAAGGAGTGTTCACTGCAATACCCGCAGCAAGTTTGTCGGTGATCATCCCGGCGGCATAAATGTAAAACGGAGTGCCGATCGGGTTATCGGTTTTTGCCTGGTACAGTGACGGATGCTCCGCCTGGTAAGTAATATTGGAAAAGATGCCGCTTGCGCCTGCCTGCAGACTGATACTGCCGGGCATCATGGCCAATGCACCGGGGTTGTAAAAGGCTGCACTGGCGTCCATGTTTAGCGACGTACCAATCAACCCCATCCCAATTTGTTTTTGCCCGTGTAAGCTTACCTGGTAACCGCCTGCATAAGCAAAAGCAGTAATCAGCATGAGCGACAAAGCAATGATCCTGGATTTTTGCATAATCGTGAGTTTTAGTGAGCATTGTAAAATTAGATGATCAAAAAGTGGCGCAAGATATAAAAAAAAAAGAAGATATTAAACAAATGTTTACACATTTTAATAGGTGAAGCTGCTTCCTCCTATGAATTCTCTGAGGATTGAAGTGGGGGGTATGTCGACGGGATTGATTGGAACAAGCAGGGAAAGGATGCGGCTGATGCGTTTGGCTTCCTCGCTGATTATCTCGCTGCCGGGGTTTTCAGCCTGAAGAATTTTTGGCGCATAGTGGGCGAACACAGCCGGTTCGTAAACCAATGCGGAATTAAACAGGGCGTGTGCGCTTTCCTGGAAGGGAAAAATGCTTTGATACTCGTTTTGTATCACATCGGGCCAGCGACTGAGCGTTTCGATATATCCGTAACCTCTGAACAACTGGTCTCTCACCATGCGTCGCATGAGCCGGTGATCGGAAGTGGATAGTGGCAGATGGTCATGTATGTTCAGAGTACTCAGGGCGGAGACATAAAGCCGGTAAGATTCCACATCCATTACCCTGTGCCAGAGTTCAGGATTCAGTCCGTGAATGCCTTCAACAATAATGTAGGTTCCTTTGCTAATTTGTGTGGCCTCTTTTTCAGGAGTGGCTCCTTTGCCGTCAAAATGGTACCTGGGAAGCCTTACGGCTTTGCCGGCCAGCAGGTCGTTGATGTTGTTCCTGAATAGCTTAAGGTCAAGCGCAGTGATCAGTTCAAAATTCTTTAATCCGGTTTGAGGGTCGTCAGGAATCAGCCTGTGCGGCAGGTAAAAGTTGTCCAGCGACAACAATATCACTTGTTGCTTGAGCACTTTGAGCTCTATCGCCAGACGTTTTGCAGAAGTGGTTTTTCCGGATGATGTGGGCCCGGCCAGAAAGATCAGCCGGGGTTGGTTCTTGTGTGAAATAATGGTATCGGCAATTTGCGAGATACGCCGTGATTGCCATGCCTCCGACAGTTTGATGAATTCTGGCAGCTGCCCGCTGCCAACAATATCGTTCAATTCGGCAAAGCTGGATACACCAAGAAACTTCATGGTTTCCTCGGACTCTTCAAATCCCTGAAAATACTTGCTCTGAATGGCCATCGCAGGCATCACCCTGGAGAAAAAATCAGGATCGGCAATCAGGAAAAAACCTTTCCGAAAAGGCTTAAGCTGAAAGTGATGCAGACGATCGTAGTTTTCATTGATGTAGTTTGGAAAAAACTCTCCGTATCCGTTCAGATGTGCAAGAGGAAAGCCTTCCGAGTCAATGTGCGGCGTTTTTGACAGGATCAGGTCAACAACATCGGTTCTTTGGTGTTTGCGAAAGAAAGAGAGCAAAGCTTCGGTTGACAACTGTTCATGCCTGATGCGCTCATTCTGAGCCATCATCTGCCTGATGTTTTCTGCAATGCCGGCCAGTTCACGATGGTTGGCAACGTACTGATCAAAATAGCCATACACACCTCCCGGTATGCTGTAGGCGATGTAGAACGATCTGTTTGGCAGTACTTTACCTGCGGCTTTGTTGAACAAAACCAGCAAAGGCTCCATGAGCCGTCTGAATGAAAGCTTAACAGCCTCAGGTTGCTTCGATTCGTTGATTCCTGTATGGGCCCTGTGTTCGGTCATTAAAAATTACCGGTATTTCCGTGTGCCAGCATCATTGCAAAAGGGTCACAAAGATAATCAATCAGCCCACAACTATCAGGCTTTCGTGCGCTAACGGGTTTATTTTTTGAATAAGTGTTGCAGAATTCTTCGTGAACCAGCAGCAAATGAGTTCAGAATGCATTCCTTAGGTCCTTCAGCAAACCCATTCCTTGCGGCCGGGTCGGTTTGAGCTGTGTGTCTTTATGTGCAGCATCGCCCGCATAGGTGAGCGCTGAGAAAAAGATTGTCTGATTATCAGTTTCTTATTAAAAATAACATTCATAAGGTTCTCAAAACAAAAAGCATTTCCATCAGAAAGAATTACCTCAGGCACTTTAAACAGAAGGAGCCACCCCATGACTCAGGAATTTTTTTCATGCGTCTGTGTGTAATTTCGCATGAAAAAATTTCATGTATATTTGTTGCCGCAAACTCATTTGGTCATAACTACGCAGAAACAACACAGTATGATTGATTTATCCGTAACCTATATGGGCCTCAAACTGAACAGCCCCGTTATTGTCGGCAGTTCGGGCCTTACCAAAAGCATCAGCAATCTGGAACTGGCAGAGAAAAAGGGTGCAGGCGCCGTTGT
Organism: Bacteroidales bacterium; assembly: GCA_031323845.1. Classification (GTDB taxonomy): domain Bacteria; phylum Bacteroidota; class Bacteroidia; order Bacteroidales; family UBA7960; genus PUPG01. The sequence continues at coordinate 17,199 of JAVIYP010000012.1, forward strand.
ACTTAAATCGCTTTTCGAGGAACAGATAAAACTCGAAATTCGAAAAATGTTTTCTTATGATGATGCCCAAAGTGCTTACACTGAAGCTGAAGATTACATAAGAAATTATGCCCGCGAACATACCCTTGATGAATACCTGAACCTCATACAGGACGCAAAGAAAAAACTGTCCATCCCCGTTATTGCCAGCATCAACTGCACGAGTTCGACTGAATGGCCGGCCTTTGCCAAAAACATCCAGCAGGCTGGTGCGGACGCCCTGGAACTCAATGTTTACGCGCTTCCTGCTGATATGAGCAAAGAAGCTGCCGACTATGAGAAACTCTATTTTGACGTAGTGGAACAGGTTAAAAAACAAACCAACATACCCCTGGCTCTTAAAATCGGCACCCACTTCTCCGGACTGGCATCCATGATCAAAAAATTGTCGTGGAGCGGTGTGCAGGCCCTGGTGCTGTTCAACCGCTTCTTTAATCCGGATATAGACATAGAGCATTTCCGCATTAAACCCGCCCACCTCTACAGCGATCCTGAAGAAATAACGGCTTCACTCCGCTGGATCGCCATCATGTCAGGCAATGTACAGGCTGACCTTTGCGCCTCTACCGGTGTCCACGACGGTCATGGAGTGATCAAACAACTGCTCGCCGGCGCCAAAGCAGTGCAGGTGTGCTCCACCCTATACAAAAACGGATTCGACCAGCTCGATCTCATCCAAAAACAGATGACCGAATGGATGGAAAAAAACAATTACCAAACAATTAAAGACTTCCAAGGAAGCATGAGCCAGAAAATGACGGATAAACCGGCTGCCTTCCTTCGTGTACAGTTCATGAAGCATTTTGCCGGTATTGAATAATGTTCCGGCATAACCATGTTCACTTACCCATAACGGCACATAATGCTGTTTGTAATCATTTGTTATCATAAAATCAACGTCATAACTGCCGCCCTGCCAGCCCTGGATCAGGCCAAAAATGACCATAAGAACAGGCTTTATGCTTTTTTAACAGGAGGTGTTTGGCTGTAATAAAACATATATATAACTTTGTGCGTTATATATGTAAAAAGGTAGATGTAATAAAATATAACAGGTAGGATTGTTGGTATAGTTCATTTTGCTACAGGAACGAAAACTGATGTTTCAAAACAAAAAAGATAAGTCATGACAAATCAAAAAAACAACAAAGTATTGCCTTCCATTTTTATACTTGGAGGCTTATTGCTGGTCTCTTTCCTGGTTTATTTCTTGGTGAGCAGCAGCAATACGACATTGGCCAATGGAAATGCCGGATATGCTTCATCGGGACTGGTTATTGACCTGGACACTGAGGGCTTTGATCAGGCCATTCAAGAGGGTGTGGTGCTTGTAGATTTCTGGGCTGCCTGGTGTGCTCCCTGCCGCATTCAGAATCCCATTCTGGAAGAACTGGCCAAAGAAATACACGAAGTGGCCACCATTACCAAGGTAAATGTTGATGATCATGGCGGCCTCGCTGCTCGCTTTGGTGTTCGCAGCATCCCAACGCTGATCCTGTTCAAGGATGGTGAGAAGGTAGAACGCTACATGGGGGTTCAGCAGAAAGAGACGCTCAAAGCTGCCATTGAACGTTATTTGTAACTGCTAATTCAATTCATTATCTAATCATACAAACAGTTAACATGGAAAATTTAACAAAAGAAACATTCAAAGAAAAAGTATTCAATTTTGAAGCCGGCAAAGAGTGGAAATTTGAAGGTGAGCGGCCTTGCATCATTGACTTTTATGCCGACTGGTGTGCACCATGCCGCGCACTGACCCCGGTTATGGAAGAGCTGTCGGAAGAGTACAAAGGCAAGGTGGACATTTACAAGATTGACACCGAAAAAGAGCAGGAACTGGCCGGTATGTTCGGTATCAGGAGCATTCCTTCGATTCTTTTTGTACCGGCGGCTGCCCAGCCTCAGATGGCTACTGGCGCGCTTCCCAAAGAAACCCTTATCAAGGCCATTGAAGACATCCTGGATGTTAAGCCTTCATAGTGTTTCGTTTACAAACCCTTCTTCGTTAACTTAACGTATCATTTCTTTATGGAAAACCTTCAGAAGGAAGACAATAAAGGGCGTGGCGGGGGAGGACGACGGTTGTTTTCCCCCCGGCCGGTGCCACCGCGGCGCTATACCTGGGTCCTGGCTGCTTTTGTGGCGGCCGGAATCCTCGGCGGCTACGCCTATTATCACTTTATCGGTTGCCAGAGCGGCGGATGCGCCATTACTTCCAACCCATACATGAGCATGCTGTGGGGAGGCATCATGGGTTACCTCCTGCCTGATTTCTTTGTGAAAAAAACGGAGGCATAATCCGGCTTATTTTGGAGCTACCTTTAGCAGATAGGCGCCAAGGACTCCGAAGATGATGTTGGGTATCCAAACAGCGATCATGGGATGCAGGTTTCCGTTCGTGGCGAACGTGGTGGTTACCTGCATGAAGAGGATAAAAGAAAAACTGATGGTAATGCCGGCGCCCAGATGCAAGCCGATACCACCTCTTACCTTCCTGCTCGACAGGGCCACACCAATTAACGTCAGCACAATGGTTGCAAAAGGAAACGCAATCCTGCGGTGCTTTTCCACTTCGTAAAAACGGACGATCTCGGAACCTTTAAGGCGCTCGTTGGCGATAAAAGCATTCAGTTCCCTGAAGTTCATGGTCTCCATTTCTTTCAGCGTCTGTGTAAAATCCATGGGTGTAAACGGCAGTAAGGTGTCGAGCCTTCGCCCGAAGCTGAGTTCCTCATGGAGGCCTTCTATCTTTCTCTCGTTATAATTCTCGATGGTCCACTTCCCTTCTGCCTCATTGAACCTGATCTGATCTGCAAACAGTTTATAGGTCAGGGTACCATCGGTGATTTCTTCCAGGCTGAAGCGATAGCCTGTCTTTGTCCTCTCGCTGTACGATTCCAGGTAAATGAAAATGCCAGGGCGTATTTGCATGTGGATGTTTCTCCCGACAATCCTGTCGGGCTGCCGCACGAACTCGAACTCAAAGGCCAGGCGCTTTTCATTGGCGGGAGGGATCACCACGTTGGAGAGGTATACAGAAAGCAATGCCAGCAGCACGGCCGATATCAGATAGGGCACCAGCAAACGCCGGAAACTTACCCCGGAGCTCAGCATGGCAATGATCTCTGTGTTGAAGGCCAGGCGCGAAGTAAAAAACACCACGGTGATGAAGGTGAACAAGGGACTGAACAAATTAATGAAATAGGGAATGAAGTTCACATAATACACCAGCACGATGTCGCGCAGGCTTGCCTGGTTATCAATGAACCTGTCAATCTTTTCCGAAAGGTCAAAAATGATGACGATGAAAATGATCAAAGTGATCGCAAACACAAAAGTGCCTAAGAACTTCCTGATGATATAGTAATCAAGTTTTTTCAGCATTCTGGTCTGGTTCTTTTTGGTAAGGATGCCCTATTGATCCTGATCCGTATCACACAAAGATACTTCAATTCTATAATCGCCTGCTGATCTTCCCGATCATGCTGTCTTTCCAGGCGTTGTAATCGTTTTGCAGAATATGTTTTCTTGCCTCCCGCACCAGCCATACATAAAAGCTCAGGTTATGCTGCGTGGCGATCATTGGTCCGAGCATTTCACCGGCAACAAACAGGTGCCGCAGGTAGGCACGGCTGTACATCTGGTCAACAAAAGCCGTTCCTTCCGGGTCGATGGGCGAGAAGTCGTGCTGCCATTTTTTATTCCTTATGTTGATGATGCCTTCGCCGGTGAATAACATGCCGTTGCGCGCGTTGCGGGTAGGCATCACACAGTCGAACATATCTACGCCCAGCGCTATGCTTTCCAGGATGTTTTCGGGTGTGCCAACACCCATAAGATAACGGGGTTTGTCTTCCGGAAGTATGGCGCATACCAGCTCCGTCATTTCGTACATGAGTTCCACGGGCTCTCCTACCGACAGTCCGCCGATGGCGTTCCCCTCGCGGTCGCAATCGCTTACAAACCGGGCAGAATCGCGACGCAGGCCGGCATAGGTGCTGCCCTGTACTATTGGGAAAAGGCTTTGCTGGTATCCGTAACGGGGTGCTGTCTGGTCGAAATGGCTACAGCATCTGTTAAGCCAGGCATGCGTAAGCTTCATCGACTTTTCTGCATAGCCGTGGTCGCAGGGATAGGGCGTGCACTCGTCGAAAGCCATAATAATGTCTGCTCCAAGGATGCGTTGTATGTCCATGACCCTTTCGGGAGAAAAGAAATGCCGCGATCCGTCAATGTGGGATTGAAAGGTTACGCCGTCGTCGGTGAGTTTTCTTTTTTCCGCCAGCGAGTATACCTGGTAGCCCCCGCTGTCGGTCAGCACCGGCTTTTCCCACGACATAAAACGGTGAATGCCGCCTGCTGCTTCCATCACCTCCAGCCCCGGACGCAAAAACAGATGGTAGGTGTTGCCCAAAATAATGTCGGGGTTTACCTGTTCTGCCAGGTCTTTATGATGAATCGCCTTTACGGTGGCCGCCGTGCCTACCGGCATAAAAACCGGAGTCTCAATGATTCCGTGATCAGTGGTGAGAAAGCCTGCCCGCGCCTTGCTTTTACCGTCTCTGGCCAACAACTCATACTTCATCTTGAAAATTTTTCCCAAAGATAAAACTATTCAGCAAGCATCAGCCTTTTTCCACCCGCTTCCGGGGTGTATGGAGAAAAGAATAAATGCTGAATGTAAATTTTGATTAATTTCGTTGTCATTGTTTTCAAAGAGGCCGGTTGCCGTAACAAAGCACTCTCCGGTTTGTGATCCTGAACATAAGGTAATGACCAATAATTCCAGACATACAGAAAAGGCGCAGCAAGATCTTCTCCTGGTCAGGGAAGCATGCCGGGAAGGCAATCAGCAGGCGTTTTCGGAGTTGCTGGACAAATACAGGGATGCCATTTTTTTTCTGTTGCTGAAAATGACAGGCAACCACCAGGATGCTGAGGACCTTACCATTGAAACCTTTGGGAAGGCCTTCGTCAACATTCATCAATACAACGAACAGTATGCTTTCAGCACCTGGCTTTTTAAAATCGCTTCCAATAACGGCATCGATTTTATCCGGAAAAGCAAGAAAAACGTGCTTAACCTGGAAGCCAACGAGGATATTCACGAGGATGATGAAAGTAAATTTGATTTTGTTGCCGATTTGATCAATCCTGAGGAAAAGTTTATCAAAAGCCAGAAGGCCGAAATGGTGCGGCAGGTTGTTGAAACCCTCAAGCCGCGCTACAGGCAGTTGATCTTGCTCCGCTATTTTGAGGAACGTTCGTACGAAGAAATTGCATCGGAGCTTGACATACCCCTGGGAACGGTCAAAGCGCAGTTGTTCAGGGCAAGAGACTTCCTGTACCGCTCTTTGCGGAATATGATGGAAAGAATATGACCGCCCCGACATGCAACACTGTTCTCCCGGATAATAAGGGGCAGGATTTTGTGTTACTCTTAGGGTCTGGGCTCCGGCTGATGCGGATCAGATAATATTTCGTTTCACAATAAAACAAAAAACTATGAAAGCGAGCTTATTAAAACTTTTTGTTTTCGGGCTGATGCTGACCTTTGTAGACATCTCCCATGCACAGATCGTGAAGTATCACGAACATGGTGAAACTGAGGAACTGCGCATTGAATATCGCTGGCAGCGTGAGCGGATCTATACACGCAAGGGCAATGCCGTACTGAACCTGCAGCTCACGAACTTACAGGACCAGCACCGGGAGCTTAGCTTTGTCATTGCCTTTTACAGAGATAAACAGATCGTGTTCGAAAGTGAGGAAAACATGCTGTGTTTTAAGCCCGGCCAGCGGCGTCGAGGCTTTGCCTCGGGGCTTCGTTTCTTTGCGGAGGGCATTGGCCTGGATGATGTTCAGAAGGATGATTTTACGTGGGACATCCTGATCCGTGACCTTCGGGAGGTGCCGGGTTGCGATTGAGGTGTAAGAAGGCTTGAAGCCCGCATCTGACTTTGTTAATATCAAAAACACACAATTATGTCTTTATCGGATTTTCAGAAGGCCATTCTCCGGGGCATACCGGACGAATTGCCTGCTCCCCGCGCCCATGATGCTACTGTAAATCATGCGCCTCGCAGGAAAGATATATTGACGCCTGATGAAAAGCGGTTGGCGGTCAGGAATGCGTTGCGTTATTTCCCTGAACGCTTCCACCAGGAACTTGCTCCTGAATTTGCTGATGAGCTTAATAAATACGGACGTATTTACATGTACCGTTTTCGTCCTGACTATCCCATTACGGCACGCAAGCTTAGCGATTTTCCTTTCCGTTCGACGCAGGCCGGCGCCATCATGCTCATGTTGAGCAACAACCTGGATTCGGCAGTTGCGCAGCATCCTCATGAGCTCATCACTTATGGCGGGAATGGCGCGGTTTTTCAGAATTGGGCGCAGTACCTGTTGTGCATGAAATACCTTGCTGAGATGACGGAAGAGCAGACGCTTGTCCTTTACAGCGGTCATCCTATGGGGCTTTTCCCGTCGCATCCTGAAGCACCGCGCGTGGTTGTTACCAACGGTATGATGATCCCTAACTATTCGGCGCCTGACGACTGGGAGCGTTTCAATGCTTTAGGCGTTACGCAATACGGGCAGATGACGGCGGGTTCTTTCATGTACATTGGTCCGCAAGGCATTGTGCACGGCACCACTATTACGGTGCTGAATGCCGGTCGCATGATTGCAGGCAGGGGCAGCGACTTGGCCGGTAAACTTTTTGTTTCCAGCGGTCTGGGCGGCATGTCGGGTGCACAGCCAAAGGCAGCTGTCATTGCAGGTGCCATCGGCGTTGTTGCAGAGATCAACCCCAAAGCCACGCAAACGCGGCATGCCCAGGGTTGGGTGGATGAAGTGTATGATGACCTCAACCGGCTGATATCCCGTATCCGGATGGCAAAGGAAAAAAAAGAGGCTGTTTCGCTCGCCTACCAGGGAAATATCGTAGACCTCTGGGAAAAGCTGCTTGAGGCAGACTTTGAGGTGGAGCTTGGCTCCGACCAGACCTCCCTGCACAATCCTTTTGCCGGTGGCTATTATCCGGCCGGCCTCAGCTTTGAAGAGTCTAATGAGATGATGCACAGGCATCCGGAACAGTTTAAGCAAAAGGTCCGGGAGTCCCTTATCCGCCATGTGAATGTCATCAATAAGCTGACGGAAAGAGGTATGTATTTCTGGGATTACGGCAATGCATTCCTTCTGGAGGCGGGCAGGGCAGGGGCCGACGTGTTTACGGAGGACAGGAAAACATACAGGTATCCGTCGTATGTGCAAGACATTATGGGGCCCATGTGCTTTGATTACGGCTTTGGTCCTTTCCGTTGGGTATGTGCATCCTCTGACCCTGCGGACCTGCTCACCACAGACCGTATTGCTGCGGAGGTCATCAGGGAGATGATAGAGGAGGCACCGCCGGAGATTATGCAACAGCTCCGGGACAATCTGTTATGGATTGAGCAGGCCGAAGAAAACAACCTGGTAGTGGGTTCTCAGGCACGCATCCTTTATGCTGACAGTGAGGGACGCATCCGTATAGCCCGTGCGTTTAACAAGGCCATACGCGAGAAACGGATCAGCGCACCGGTGATCCTGGGCCGTGACCATCATGATGTCAGCGGCACCGACAGTCCCTACAGGGAGACTTCAAACATTTACGACGGTTCGCAGTTCACCGCCGACATGGCCATCCATAACGTCATTGGCGACAGTTTTCGCGGGGCAAGCTGGGTGTCCATCCACAACGGTGGTGGTGTGGGCTGGGGTGAAGTCATCAACGGAGGCTTCGGCCTGGTCCTCGATGGCTCCGAAGAGGCCGACCGCCGTCTCGAAAGCATGCTGTTCTGGGATGTTAACAATGGCATAGCACGACGCAGCTGGGCCAGGAACAAGGAAGCCATATTCGCCATTAAGAGGGCAATGCAGGCCGAACCCCGGTTGCAGGTAACGCTGCCGCATCCGGCTGATGATAACTTGCTGGAAAAACTGTTCTGATAGGTTAGTGCTCCCCCAGGTAAGCAGGAAGCCCTTCTAGGAAACCCTTGCTATGGGTCGGCAGCGGGAATCAGGGCAGGCATTACTTCTTCTTTTTCCTCCTCCCATCCCATCTCGCTTTCTATGATGCTCAAACGGTTCAGCATCTTTTCGTGAATAAGGTCCATCTCCTTCTTGTCAAGAAGATAACAGTCAAAAGCTGCTTCAAATATCGCGACATCAACCTGGTGATGGTCAAAAATGCCCATATAGTAATAGCGTGCCGAATCGCGGGCGCGCCGTTCAAACTGCTGCATGTCCCTGATATATGCTTCAAGAAGGTATATGTCGGTGAGTACATCCACCATCTTTTCGCGTGGCAGCAGTTTGTCGCATTTGTCCTTGCCCGGTGCCCTGAAGAAGCCACAGGAAACCAGCGCCAGGGCCAGGCCGATCACCAGGCATCGCCTGACAATTCCGGTTGCTCTGCCTGAGCGTAAGCGATCCATGTGATACTGCATGTTTGAAGGGTTGTTTTTATCTTTCGAAAACCAGGGCTTCACCGCTTGTTCCTTCCTTAATTTCTCCCTTTTCGTAAACGATGTTACCGTTTACAAAGGTATAAATTACCCTGTAATCCAGGCTGACGCCTTCCAAAGGCGACCAGCCGCATTTGTACAGCAGCTTTTCTCTGTCGATCATGGTTTTCGATGCGGGATCCACCACCACGATGTCGGCTGCATAACCTTCGCGGATGAAGCCCCTGTTTTTGATGTTAAAGCAGATGGCCGGGTTGTGGCACATCAGGGACACTACTTTTTCGACAGGAATATCATGCTGTGCTGCCAGGGTGAGCATGGCCGGCAGCGAATGCTGCACCATGGGTCCGCCTGAAGGACAGAGGAGGTATGGCTTCTGTTTTTCTTCAAGGGTGTGTGGCGCATGATCGGTGGCCACTACATCGAGGTAGCCATCCAGGATGCCGTTGATGAGGGCCTGGCGGTCGGACTCAAATTTTACCGCCGGATTCCATTTGATGAGCGAACCGCGTGCTGCATAATCGTCCATGGAAAACCACAGGTGGTGCACACAGACCTCGGCAGTGATTCTTTTATCTTTCAGGGGTGTGTTGTTTTCCAGAAAACGCAGCTCGTTAGCGGTGCTGAGGTGCAGCAGGTGCAGCCGTGTGCCGAACTTTTGGGCAAGCGAAACCGCCATGCGCGATGACTTTTCGCAAGCTTCATGGTTTCTGATGGCGGCATGCATAAACGCAGGGATGTTGTCGCCGTATTGTGCCCTGGCGTTCTGCAGGTTTCGGAGGACGGTGGCCTCATCCTCGCAGTGCACGGCAACAGGCAGCCTGCTCTCCCTGAAAATGTTGCTGAGGGCCGTTTCATCATCAACCAGCATATTGCCGGTTGAAGAACCCATAAACACTTTGATTCCGCATACATGGTTGGGGTCTGTGGCTTTCAGCTCATCCGGATTATTGTTGGTAGCTCCGATATAGAAGGAATAGTTGGCGATACTTTTTTCGGAAGCCCGTTTGAACTTGTCTTCAAGCCGCTGCTGCGTAACGGTCTGCGGGTCGGTATTCGGCATTTCCATGAAACTGGTGATGCCGCCTGCCACGGCAGCACGCGATTCGGAAAACAAATCTGCTTTGTGCGTAAGACCGGGTTCGCGAAAATGCACCTGGTCATCAATAACTCCCGGTAACACCCACAACCCGCTGAGGTCCATCACCCTGACCTGGTCTTCATGGATGCGGCCCCCATGACCGTCCCGGAAGATTTGCCTGATCTTACCCCTGGAGATCATCAGGTCTCCCCGGTAGGTTTGACCTTCGTTGATAATGTGTGCGTTTTTCAACAAGATGCCGGTTTCAGACATAGAGATTGCTGTTTATGATGATGGATTGAGAGGACAGTTCAACGAGCGATGGGCTTGTATTTCTTCCGGCCAATAATACTTTGCCAGCGCAGTTTTATGACACCCATGACGGCTTCCCTGAAAATACCCGTACTCATTTTTGATGAGCCCTGAGTGCGGTCGGTAAACACAATGGAAACTTCCTTAAGCTTAAACCCAAGCTTCCAGGCGGTAAACTTCATTTCTATCTGAAAAGCATAGCCGGAGAACCTGACGTCGTCGAGGTCGATGGCTTCCAGCACCTCCCTCCTGTAGCATTTGAACCCGGCCGTGGTGTCGTACACAGGCAGTCCGGTAATGATCCTGACATAAATGGAGGCAAAATAGGACATCAGTACCCGGCCCAGGGGCCAGTTCACCACGTTGACGCCGTCAACATAACGGGAACCGATGGCCAGGTCAAAACCTTCATGGGCACAGGCATTGTACAAAAAAACAAGATCGTCGGGATTATGTGAGAGGTCGGCGTCCATTTCGAAAATGTACTGATACTTTCTTTCGAGTGCCCATTTGAAACCCTGGATATAGGCTGTACCCAGTCCCAGTTTGGCTTCGCGTGAATTCAGAAACAGCTTCCCGGGAAATTCCTGCATAAGTGTTTGCACCAGTGCGGCAGTCCCGTCGGGTGAATTGTCGTCTACCACCAGGATATGAAAATCCTGCGGCAGCGAAAAAATCAAATGTATAACTTTTCCTATATTATCCCGCTCATTATATGTGGGGATAATGACCAGACTGTCAACCACTTTCTCTTCCGGATTTTAGGTTTTGCCAGGGCGGCGGCGTCATGAGATACGGCTCGCAGGCCGTCGCCCCAGACCTCAAAAATACGTTTTTTATAAGAAAAACGTCCTAAATAGCTGTTTGTTTTTTTTATGCTTACCGATTATAACATTTTTTAACCAGGGCCTGCGATGCTTTCTGTGCTTGCGCAGTCCTCTTACCTGGTTCAAAACTTGTATCTTTACAGTGATGCCCGGTTAGATAGCTGACCGGGTCGAAGGCAACGGTTAAAAGCAAACATTAGCCGAAAAACACAAGAAACATTAAGCTTTGAATGATGAGCAAACGAATCATATATCTTGACAATGCTGCCAGCACTTCGATGAGTGAGGCTGTGATACAGCATATGAGTGAGATAATGCGTGATATTTACGGAAACCCCTCTTCATTGCATGAATTCGGACGACGTGCCCGGGTACTTGTGGAGCAGTCGCGGAGGCACATTGCCCGGATGTTTGGCATTACACCCGCCGAACTCTTTTTTACCAGTGGCGGCACTGAAGCCAACAATGCGGTCTTGTGGGGCGCCTGCAACGCTTTCAGCTGCAGCAATGTCATCACCAGCCGGCTCGAACACCCGGCCGTTCTGCAGTGCCTTGAAGCCCTGAAGCAGAGCATGGGCATCACAGTACACTTTGTCGATGTTGATGAGTTGGGTCATATCCGTCTTGATCATCTCGAAGAACTGCTGAAAAAGTATCCGTCATCACTGGTCAGCCTGATGCATGCCAACAACGAAACCGGTAATCTGCTTCCGGTGAAATCGGTGGCTTTGCTTTGCAGCCAAAATAATGCCCTGTTTCATTCCGATACGGTTCAGACAGTAGGGAAGTTCGCCATGGATCTTGATCGTTCGGGAATTGATTTTGCCGTTGCCAGTGCGCATAAATTTCATGGACCCAAGGGTGCCGGCTTCATGTACATTCGCCGTGGCCGTCTTCTCAATGCTTTCATAAAGGGTGGCGGACAGGAGCGCAACATGAGGGCCGGAACGGAAAACATTTACGGTATTGCCGGTATGGCCAAAGCGCTTGAAGAAGCCCATCAGCAGCTGGAAGAAGACAGGCAGTATATTCTGAGCCTGAAAAAGGAATGCATGGTTTTGCTGAAAAAGGAGGTTCCGGGTATTCGTTTTTGGGGTGATCCGGAGGGTAATAGTCTGCACAGCATTCTCAACATTGCGCTTTGTGCCGGGACAAACAGTGAGATGTTGCTTCCTGCTTTGGATATTGAAGGCATCTGTGTATCATCGGGCAGCGCATGTGCCTCGGGAAGCCTGTCGGGTTCTCATGTGCTGAAGGCTTTGGGTGCCGATCCGGCACAATCCTCCCTTAGGATTTCTTTCAGCCGCTACAACACATCTGATGAGGTAACTTCTTTTGTGGAAGTAATCCGGAAGCTCTCAGTCCGCAAATAAAACTTCCTGTATACCTTGTTTGGACCGACGCTCGGTTTTGAAGCATAAACCGGCGTTGCTGGCCGGCCCGGCCCTTCAACGGCGGGGCCCACACCAAAAGAGGCTGCCGGTAACCGGCAGCCTCTTTTGGTGTGGGTGGTGTTCCCGGGTTGATTATTGACTTTCAAACAGTCTGACCGCACTTATTTCCCAGGTGGCGGCTCCTGAGGTGGAGCTGATGTACTTGAAGGCTATGTGGATGGACTGACCGTCGAATTGCGACAGGTCGATGTTGCCGCTGTCAAAAAAGGTCCAGCTGTTGCCCGGAGGGCGGTTAAAGCCTTCGAGCAGCACCCAGGTGCCTGAGTCGTTGGGGTTGCCGCCTTCGTAATCATTGGCTACCAGCACCTGCATGTCGCTGTATGTAGTGATGTAATTTATGGCTTCCCTGATTTCCAGTCCAACCTGTGTCCGGTCACTCAGGTCTATCTCCGGAGAGACAAGCCAGTTTTCATTGGCGCGGGGTGATCCTGCAACAAAGCCGTTCATCACAACGCAACCGCCATCAAAGCTGGCCCAGTACCACTGCTCGCTACCTGCAACGTTGATATCGGTAAACGGTGAAATGCCGTCCGCTTCATTGCTGAAGGTGGCCTCCCAGAAGCTGATGGTTGGTACAATCCCGTCATCATCCATCCAGTATCCCGAAGTGCCGCGCAGACCCGGCTGGCCAAAATAGGATTCCAGGTTGCCCAGTAATTTGACCTGCTTTCCACGATTTTCAGGGTTGCTGACCAGGTTCAGAACGTTTCTTATATCCCCGGGCAGCAACTGCACGATCAGGGAGTTTGTCAAGGATGTTTCATCAGCATTATCGGCAATGATAATGTTTGAATTGGTCTGGAAGGGAGGCTCAAACGAAGGAGCAAACGGGTCCTGGTTGGTTTCCATAACTCCCACAATGTATCCTTCGACCCACACATTGCTCCCTGTGTTAAAGGCTATGGCATGAGCCACGTTGTACGGGTCGTCAAAAGTTCCTGAGCCCTGCGGTTCATCTGTTTCACAGCGTTCTCCCTGCATATCGAGTTCATCGGGGTGGCGTATGAGCAACTGCCAGATGTTGCCGAACTGGGAAACAACCGCAATAAGGCTGCCATTGCCTTCAGGCACCTGTTCACCGGCAAAATCCGCAAATCCGCTTGTACGGACAATGATCTGGTTGGTGCTGCAATCCTGCAGCATCCTGTTTTCTGCCATTTGTGTTACCGGGTTGGCAAAGGTCTTGCCCAAATCGGCCAGGGCGAATTGCACTTCTTCCAGTTTTACAAGCTGACCCTGGTAGCCACCACCCTGAATGTCACTTATGGTGACCGTTTTTGGTGTAACGGGAGTGGCTTCTCCAAGAGTGATTACATTGATGCCGTACCTCATGGAATCAAGCTGCAACATATTGTTGTAGCTGTTCAGCACGGCACCCCTGAGTCCCAGGCGCACCGAGTCACCTTCTATGATGTTGTCCCCAAAATCAACACGCAGGTTAATGGCTGCTGTGTGATCCTGAACATAGGCCTGGCGGTAAATGTTTCCTGTTGACTGATCCATGCTTACTGTAGCATATACGGATATGTTGTTCTGGAAAGAAACCGGCTGCCCCGCATACAGGTCCCTGAGTTCACCGATGGTGATTACCTCATCCGGGAGGTTGACAGGCGGATGATCGGGTTCTTCCTCGCATCCTGAAAAAGCCAGGGCTAACATCAGGAATACAGCAGGGAAGATTTTTTTATAACTTTTGTTTTTCTTCATGACATATATGTTTATTCTTCAACAATATCGTTCAAACTCCGGATCATCAGCTGCGGGTCAAAATGTATGGATGCTATTCCGGTCAGGGTCACGGTTTGGGTGGGCACCTGACTGTTGGCAAAGGACGCCCAGGCGTGGGTGAACACCGGCATGCTTCCGGTTGCATCTGTAATGTTGATCGAACCTGCAAAAGTGCTTCCTCCGGAGAAGGTAACACCGTGTATCCTTACCAGGGTTGACTGGTAAGTGGTTATGTTGTCTTTGATTTCCTGGATGGTGGCGACTCTGGGTTCCGGTAATTCGCTCGTTCCAAGATCCCAGGCGTTTCCGATGGGTGTGTTGTCAATTTGCATAAGACCGTTGAATTCGCTGACAACCATATTGGAAACAATTACCCTGAGCAACGTGCCCATCTCGAAGTTGTGCGATCCGGCAAACCTGATCACTATTCCCTGTCCTGAATCATCCATCATAAAGAGGTTTTGGCTCGGGTGGTTGCTGTGTTCCCTGTCGCTGATCACCACTCCTTCGATACGCGTATTGGGTGGGATGCTGGTGACACCGTCGAGGTAATTCTCGCGCAGCTCTTTAATGGTGATAAGGTCGTAGTCGTCACCGGGAACGGGGCAGCGCTCGTCGTCCATGCTCAGTTCATTGATACTCCTGATGTAGAGCTGCAGGGTGCCCCCATATTGCGCCACTATGGCTATCAAAGAGCCTCTGCCCTCGGGTACCGGAATATCGGCAAAATTGGCGTAACCGCTTGTCCTGACAACGATCCGGTTGCCGCTGCAATCTTCGAGCAAACGATTCATCGACAGCAGGTTTTCACTGTCAGCAAAAGGCAGGCCGACTTCGTTGGCAACAAATTGCACGTCTTCTAACCGGATCAGGTGAGCCTGATGTGCGGAAGTAATTTCCGGAATGGTGATTACCCCGGGCTCAACGGCCACATTGGTTGCAATTTTGACAATGTTTCTGTCCACATTCACATTGTCGAGCTGCATCATCTGCTGATACATGCCCAAAGTAGTGCCTTTGAGGTATATTCTGACAGAATCGCCCTGGTAGATACCTCCCGGTGCCTGCAACCTCAGGTTTACCGCCCCGGTATGGTCGGCTACAAAGGCGCTGCGGTAAATATTGCCCGATTTATCGTCCATGGTAACGGTAGCGAAAACCGAGTAGTCATCTGTAAAGACAACGGGATCTCCCTGGAACAGATCCAGGAGCTCCGAAACCGTCAGAACGGTGCCAACAGGGATTTCAGAGAGTGGCGGCTCCTCAAAATCATCATGGATGCACGCATGCATCATGACCATCACAAGGCCCAGTAACAGTATGAGTGGATTCTTCTTAAACAGCTTGATCATATTGGTATGTTTTATAGGTTAAGCAATTAAAACCTGAAGGCAAGGTTTGCAAAATAGGTTCTGCCGTACAGGTAAAAATATTTTGAGGCAAACTGGTCCGGGTTGCCGGCATTGTATCTCAGCTGTTCAAACCCGCCAACCCGGAAGTCGGTAACATTGGTAATGTTGGTTACGCTGACGTTGAAGTTGATGAAGTATTGCCTGCGGATCCTCCATGATCTGCCAAAAAAAGCGTCGAAGGTGATGTTGTGGTCCATCTTCTCCTGATGCAGCAACTGATGCCATTGCGGGTCGGTTTCAACCAGGTTCTGAACGGCTTCTGCTGTTCTTCTGTCAGGATTAATGTCGATATAGATGTCGTCATAATAGTTGGCATTAACGCCGATAAACCAATAGCGGGGGCTGTTGTAACGTAGTCCGACAGATCCGGCGGTGTGCGTCATGCCTCCGAGTTTGTAGTTTTGCAGAAACACCTCGCGGCCCTGTGCCATGATTTCCGAGTCGTTATCCCTGGCGATGGTAACCTGCGGACGTGAGTTATAGATATAGTCGCCGGTTCCTGCCACGATATAGGCGGATACAGTCGATGAAATGTTAAGGTCTATGCCCAGCTCCACACCCATGTGCCTGGTGTCGACGCCTGTCATGATGTAGTTGACAAAGGTCCTGAGTTCGTCGTGGTAGAAGCTGCGCGCCCAGGTCTGGTCAAGGAACTCGGTATAGAACAGGGTCAGCCTGGACTTGATAAAGGGTGAGCGTATGATGTAGCTGATGTCGCCCGACATGATGGTTTCGCTGGTCAGGTTTTCGATCACATCGTCTCTTACCCTTGATGAGATGTAAGCGTTCCGGAAGTAAGGTGCCCGGGTCATATAGGCAGCGTTGGATGTAACGTAGTGGCGGCCGGTAATTTTGAAGGTGGCCCCGCCCTTGACCCCGAAATTGGTAAAGTTATGTTTTTCACCGTCACCATAGGAGTTATCCGGGAAACGGGCATTCTTCATGTGTCCGGTGCGCCAGAAAGTGGTGTGCGACA
Source organism: Bacteroidales bacterium (assembly GCA_031323845.1). Taxonomy (GTDB): domain Bacteria; phylum Bacteroidota; class Bacteroidia; order Bacteroidales; family UBA7960; genus PUPG01. The sequence continues at coordinate 33,544 of JAVIYP010000012.1, forward strand.
GCATGGCTGATGCGAAAAAATCCCAGCGGGGCAGGATCCATTCGCTCTGTGCAAACATGGAGTATTGGTTGATGTTGCCTGTAAAGTCGTAGCCAAAGACATCGCCCTCCCTCACCACGCGGTTCGGATTGTTCAGGTCGGGTTGCGCCATCATGGGGTCATCAAAATCCCGCTCAGCGAACTGATCGATGTCGAAGAAAAAGTCGCCGCCCAGCAGGTCATCAATTGTTTTGAACTGATGGGTTTTCGACAGCGATACGTTAATGCCGCCTGTCAGCACATGGCGGGGGTTGACATAATGCTCGATGTTGGTGTTGAGCACCAGTTGGGTGCGGTCGTTACGGCGCTCTTCAATAATATACTTCGAGCGCATTCCTGTAAGGTTGTTCCCTTCGATGCCATCCACATTTTTAACGGTGAACAGGTTTCTCCTGTTGGCATCATAAAACCATTGCCAGTCAAGCTGCCTGAAGCTATCGTCGTTTTGCCACAGGTCTGTAAGCAGTCCGAACATAGCCGGGTTATTCTGGTGCCAGCTTGGGAGCCACCGGTAATAGTCGGGCCTTGGGTCACCGGCAAAGGTATAGTCGGGGTGATCAAAGGATTTGTGGCTGTCATACCAGTTCAGGGCTGTTGAGCCGCCCCGGCCGAAGGTGTAGGCAGCGCTGGTGGCTATTTCGGTTTGGTTGTTTGGCGTGAAGTAGTGTGAGAGGATGATATAGGGATTGTGATAGTTGTTTACCCTGGAGTTACGTTTTTCACCGTTTTGCCATCCCCAGTTCGGATTGTAGAAATTGTCACCGGTGAGGTCATATACTTCCTGTACGGCAACTCCCGGTCTGCCTGTGCGCGAGGGAGCGCCAAAGGCAATAAGTCCGATGCTGTGCTGCCTGTTCAGAATTTTTTCTGTAGAAAGGAAGTATCCCCAGGCGTCATAAAAGGTTCCGGGTGCGTAACCCTCGTTGGCCGATCTGCGCGATCCGCTCATGGTAAACGCCCATCCGTTATCCATAATACCCGTGCTGTGAGTAAACATCATACGGTGGTTATACGTGCGGTTCGCGCTGGAGTAGGTCAACCGTGTTCCTTCTCCGAACCTTGAGGCGCGGGTTACAATGTTCGTGGCACCACCGATACCTCCAAAGGTTTGCCGCGAGGCCCCAATGCCATTCACCGGTTCCGACATACGGGTGACGTCGTTAAGTCCGCCCCATACAGAAAAGAACGCCCGGCCGGTCTCAGCATCGTTTACCGGAACATGATTGATCATTACGGTTGTGTTCTCAGAATCATAGCCGCGAATACGATAGCGGGCCGAGCCGAAATTAAAGCCGGCCGTGCTCACATAAACGTCGCGCGAGCCCTGCAGCAAACTTGAAATGTCGTGCGAGTCTTCTTCGCCTTCAAGATCGGCAATGGATATCGTCAGGATAGGAATTTCGCGTTCTTCGGAAACGTCTGCCATCTCATCCGGTGTCATCACCACATCAATGACCTCGTCGCTTCCTACAACAATTCGAAGGTTTTCATAACCGTCAAAGCTGAATAACAGCACAGCCTGCTCCATGCCGGCGGGAAGGTCAATGGTGTAATTCCCTGCAAAATCGGTTACCGTTTGCACTCCTGTGTTTTCCAGCACCACATCTGCTCCCGCAAGGTGCTGCCCTTCTGCATTCGCTACAGTGCCTCTCACTGTCGACGGGAGAGGCTGAGCTGCCAGAACCGAAGAAAGCAACAGCAAAAGAAACGGAAACAATAAAAAGGACTTACTCAAATTTTTCATAATGAGAAATTTATTTTGAAATAACAGTTAAAGATTTTAAAGAATTGAATTTGATTCCCTTAAAATGCTTATTTTTGGACATCAAAATTAATCAATTATTATGGATAATACAGCGCGCTTAAGGATTTTTTGGATGGCATTGACTGTTGCCATTGGCTTCTTTTTTGTCAGTACAGCAACGTTGCATGCCGGGCATGACAAGGGTGAAAAAGAATTTATTGCGGTAGCCATAGGTTTTTATAATGTGGAAAACCTTTTCGACACCATTAACGATCCGAACATCCGCGATGATGATTTTACGCCCCAGGGCAGCAACCGGTGGAACACTGAAAAATATTTTGAAAAACTTGAAAATCTCGCTGAGGTTATTTACCATCTCGGTCGTGATGTGAATCCTGACGGCGTTGCGGTTTTGGGTCTGGCTGAGGTTGAGAACGTCCGGGTGCTGGAGGATCTGGCGGCCCAGGAAAAGATCAGGGATCGCAACTATCAGATCATATTTGTTCAGGGTCCCGACCGCAGGGGGGTACACAACGCATTTTTTTACAATCCTGCCTACTTTGAGCATATAAGCCATGAGGCTTATCCTACCATTGTTCCCGGCAGGCCGGATTTTATCACGCGTGACCAGCTTTTGCTGACCGGCAATGTGCTGGGTGAGCGCATGCATTTTATCGTTGGTCACTGGCCCAGCAGGGTGGGAGGAGAGGCCCGCAGCCGCCCCGGAAGAATTGCAGCGGCTGATATTGCACGCAACGTCATCGACTCCATACAGGCCGCTGAACCCGGTGCCAAGGTGTTCATGATGGGCGACTTTAACGACAATCCCACCGACATCAGTATCCGAAAGCATTTACGATCAAAGGGCACTAAAGAAGGCATCAAGGACAATGAGCTGTACAATCCTTTTGAAAGCTTTTTCAGGCGTGGTATCGGCACGAACGCCTGGCGTGATGCGTGGAGTCTTTTTGACCAGATCCTCATGACGCCGGCTGTCCTTGGTGACGATTTCAGCACCTTTACCTACCTGAGAGCAGAAGTGTTCAACAGGCCTTTCCTGCGTCAACCCACCGGGAGGTTTCAGGGTTACCCGTTCCGTACCTTTGGCGGAGGTGTTTACCTGGGTGGATACAGCGACCATTTTCCGGTTTGCGTTTATCTGATCAGAGAACATAAAAAAGATTAACCATGGCTGAGAAAAAAGCTCCGGCACGTGCCCGCAAAAGAGCCAGGCGAAAAAAAAATGTAATCAGGTACCGGCAGATTGTTTTTAAACTCACCGAGGGCCAGAAAAAAGCCCTTGACAGCTACTGCAAGATGTATAACCTGACACCTGTCCGCTTCATGAAGGCTTTGATAAACGGACATGTTGCCCGTTACAAACCCGGCGCTCCGCCTCCGTCCTATGTAACCGAAAATCAACTGGAGCTGTTTGCTCCCGAGAGCGAAGAGCAGGGGCTATGAAAAATCCACTATGGTAACGCCTGCACCACCCCTGTCAGGATGTTCGTCCCTGATACGGTGCACGTGAGGCACCGCCTTCAAAAACTCCCTGATCGCAGGTCGCAGGATGCCATCTCCTTTGCCATGAAGTATCCTTATCTGGGGGACACCCAGTAAAAATGCATCGTCAAGGTGACGCTGCAGCCTTTTAGTCGCATCGTCCAGGCGGGCTCCCCGCAGGTCAATCTCGGGTGAAAAACTGGCCGCTTTCTCATTGATGTCGAACAAACCCCTGGCAGACTTTTTGGGCGTCACAGTCGTGATGCTGCCTTTTTTCAGTTTTTCCAGTTCTCTTACAAAGGTGCGAATCTTTATGTTGCCGGTGCTGATCACGGCTTTGTCGCCCGAAAGCTCAATAAGCTCGCCCTGAGTCTCGTGGCCTTTGATGCGGACAATGTCGCCTTTTTGTAAAGGCGTGGGGTCCACCTCCGCTGCAGCGGGCACCGGTTTTTTCTTTTTTTTCTCTTTCCTGGGCAGCAAAGGCCTGGGTGACTGCTCAATTGCCTCCTCCTGTTCTCGGATATAGGCTGCCAGCTCTTTCCTCACCTCCCTGGTTTTTTCTGTTCCGGCCTGGGCTTCCCTGATCTCCCTGATGGTGTTTTCAATCCTTCTGTTCGCCCCGGAGAGGATATCACCGGCTTCCTGCCGGGCCTTGAGGAGGATCTCATTTTTGCGGCTCTCCAGATCATCACGCAGCTTTTCGTATTTATCTATGATGCCCGACATGAAATCATCGGCGTGCCTGAGCTGCTGCTCTTTCTCGTCCAGTTCCGCCTTCCGCGCTTCAAGGTTTTGCAGCTGTATGTCAAAATCCAGATCCTGCTCTCCGGCAAAATGAGCTGCCTTCTCCAGCAGCTCCCCGGGCAGGCCGATGGATTTTGCGATCTCAAAAGCAAAACTGCTTCCAGGAATGCCCGTTTTAAGCCGGTATAAAGGCCTGATGTTTTTGCTGTCGAAGAGCATGGAGCCATTGCTGATGCCCGGATGTTTTCCCGCCATCAGCTTCAGGTTCGCATAATGAGTTGTGACGACTCCCAGGGCACCTTTTTCATTGAGCCGCTCCAGAATTGACTCGGCAATGGCCCCGCCAATGCGCGGTTCCGTGCCAGCACCGAATTCATCAATAAGAAACAGCGACGATTCGTTGCATTGGGCCAGGAAGTGTTTCATGTTGAGCAGATGAGAACTGTATGTGCTCAGGTCGTTGTCGAGCGATTGTTCATCTCCGATATCAATGAACAGCGAGGTAAATATGCCGGCTTCCGAATGGTTGAGCATGGGCACCAGCAAGCCGCATTGCAGCATATACTGGATCAGGCCGCATGTTTTAAGGCATACCGACTTGCCTCCCGCATTGGGGCCGGAGATGATGAGTATGCGGACTTCGCTGTCGAGCCGTATGCTCATCGGCTCCACATGTTTGTTTTGTTTTTTGTAGGAAAGGTACAGCAGCGGATGCCTGGCTTGTGTCCAGTTCAGCATGGGCCCTTCTTTGAGTCTGGGCAGCTGCGCGTCCATCTCCAGAGCGAGCCTTGCCTTTGCCCTGATAAGGTCTGCCACCCCAAGCATCCTGAAGGCTTTCTCAAGCTCAGGGATCATGGGCCGGAGGTGATCAGCGAATGCTTTCAGGATGCGTATGATCTCCCTTCGTTCATCCGCTTCAAGTTCCTTGATCTGGTTGTTGATCTCAAAGACCTCTTCCGGCTCCAGGAAGGCTGTTTGTCCTGAGGAGGAATGGTCATGCACAAACCCCCTGATCCTGCGCTTGAAAGCCACAGCCACCGGTATTACCTGCCTGCCGTTACGCAGGGCCAGCTCAACATCTTTTTGTATCCAGCCCTCCTTTTTTCCCTCAGAAAAAATGCGGGCAATGCGCCGGTTTGCCTGTTGTTCAAGCTGGTGCATCTGCCGTCGTATCTCTGCAAGTTCAGGAGAAGCATTGCTGCGAACCACTGCCTTTTCATCAATAATGGCGTTGATCCGGGAGGGCAGATCATCGTCGATCAACAGGTCCGAAGTAAGCTCTGAAAGCGATGGGTACTTGGGCTGACCGTCGTCACGCTTCCTCCCAAGAAAGGCAATGATGGCAAGGATTGTTTCCAGCGAAAGCTTCAGCTCAAGCAGCACCTCAGGCTCAGCAAACGTGTCTGCAATACGAAGCATGGCAAAGGTTTCGGAAAGGTCAAAATAATTGGTGCCGGGAAAGTGTTCCCCGGAAAGCAATACCTGGCGGAACTCTTCCGTCTGCCTGAGCAGGTGCGCTATACGCCCTATGTCGGCGCTGAAGGCAATCTTATCCACCTCTTGCATGCCCAGCGGGGAGAAGCACTGCCCGCGCAACATCTCACGTATCCGGTCAAAACCGGTCTTCTCTTCAAAATTGTCTGGATAGATCACGGGTAACCTGTTTACGTTTCCGGTGCAAAGGTAAGAAAGCCGTATGAGAAAAACAGGATGCTTCTTACGGAAAGGAAGAGGACTATTCCGGGTATTAATTACGTATGCAGCGGATCGACATCTCTGTCTGCTTGTCCAGGTTCAGTATGTCGAGATTGTTGTTTTCCGATTGCAGCATGCTGAAGTAGGCCATTTCCGGAAGCTCTTTTTTGCCGCTAGCGGCCGCTGTTTTGGTACCGGCAGGTTTAAAAAACTCTTCGGGTTCTTCGTCTGTTGGTATGCCGGTACTTTTTGTTGAGGTCCAGAAAAAGGCAGCCTGTCCCTGCAACTGAAACGAGCCGTTCACCTGCCTGTATCCGCTTGGATAAGCACTGAATCCGGTTTCATTGGTAGCATCGGCGTTGGGAAGCTCCCATCTCGGATGAGCGTCGGGGGCCACCCTGGTGCCTTTGAGACTGCCAGCGTCAAAGCCGTTGGTCCCCAGGTAAGTGTTTAAAGCAGTCCAGTCCCGGTCGGAAGGGACCCTCCAGCCTTCCGGACAGATGTTATTGTCTTTTTCCACCACATACCAGTTGTACAGGAGACCGTAGGCCTGCAGCATTTCTTCTTCAGAATGGATATCTTCTACAATGGTATGAGGATACACGATGTAACCGCCCGTGTTGTTTTCATCAAGCTGGGGGTCAGACTCAAGCATCGGAATTTTAGTGCCATCGGCATACCTTCTTGTGCGCAAATTTTCGGCCATCCACTCCTGTGCACCTATGACAACGGTTTTATATACATTGCCATCAACATCTGTAACGGTATTGAAGGAGTCTTCATTGTTCTCATGCACCTTGAAGTTTGCCGTAAGCAGCATGTCGCTGCCCGGCATGATATAGCTGAAATAGGCGTATTTGTGCAGCTTGTTCTGGCCGGCGTCGCTCCAGTGTGTGAACCTGTAACCATTATGGGCGATTGCCATCAGCGACACCTGTTCATCCTCATTGTAACTTCCTGACCCATAAACCACACCCGCTTCTTCGGGCGACGTTTCCAGTTGCAGCTTGTGTTGAGGATAAGAAGCGGTTTCGGTTTCTTGTTGGCAGGAGGGCAGTAAAAAGGGCAGTAAAAAAGAAAAAAGGAACAGCAAAAGTCCGGTGTTCCCTGTAACAACGTTGGAATTCATAACAGGAATTGGTATCAGAAACATTAACAAAGGCTGCAAGGTAGTAAAACTGGGCGTTCCAGCCAAACGGGAATTATTAAAACATGTTAAACCGTAGTGTATTTGCCCTGATCTCAGCTTTTTCGTGCAATAATGCGCGGGTGATTATCTGATTGCAGAGAGTGGAATGCTCCAATACGGAACTTTGTGTTAACTTTGCAGGGTTTTTGTGTTGCCCGGATCTGATAATACATTAGAGCGGGCAAATTTTTCAATAAAAACGAATTCTATGGCAAATATCTTGTTGTTGATAACCGGCGGGGCAATCGGAACTCTGGCGCGTTACGGGCTTTCGGGGATGATGCATAAATTCTTTGATGGGGTATTTCCAGTTGGAACGCTTGTTGTAAATATGACTGGCTCCTTTATTATCGGTCTGCTATGGGGGTTTCTGGGAGAAGACAATATCTCCACCAGTATGCGGACTTTTCTGTTTATCGGTATCCTTGGCGGGTTTACAACTTTTTCGACGTTTACCCTGGAAACGCTTCAGCTGTTCAGGGAAGGAGAGGTAAAAATGACCTTGATAAACATCCTGGCAAATAACATCCTTGGCATTCTTCTCGTAATTATTGGCTTTATCTTAGCCAGAGGCTTGTTCAGCATGTTAAGGTTGTGATGCTGCTGCTCAAGCCGCATCAGGATGGCCCCTTTTGTTACTCCTTTGTTGCCATAATAAATGCAACAGCCTGTCTGTCAGTCGACAAACAGGCTGTTTTAGTAGCGGGGACGGGAGTTGAACCCGTGACCTTCGGGTTATGAATCCGACGCTCTAACCACCTGAGCTACCCCGCCGGATTAAGGTGGTGCAAAATTATAAAACTATTTCTAAAAACAAGCGCTTTTCTTACTTTTTTAACAGCCGCTTCCTGTTGCGGAGACGCGTGATCTGTGTCATCAGCAGCCCTCCGATAACGATCAGCATGCCTATGATCTTGCTCAGGTCAATGACTTCCTTTAACAGCAAAAAGGAGGTCACTGCAGTTACCACGGGGATCAGGTTGGTAAAGATGGAGGTACGGGCTATGCCTATGGCGCGCACCCCCGAGGTAAAAAACATGAACGCCAGCGTGGATCCGAAAACGGCCAGGGCCAGCAGGGCTGCCAAAGCATCCGGCGAGGGTCTGACGTGCACAAACTCCCTGAAATCCATAATCAGGAACAACGGAAGGAAAAAAAGTGCACCTAAAAGGTTCTGAACACGTATGATGGTGAACGAAGAGTATTTTACGGCCAGTTTTTTTAGGAAAATCACATTGATAAGGGCCGACAGTACGGCGAAGAACAGCCAGAAGAGCCCGATGGGCGAAGCCGTAAACCTGAAATCAGCATCCAGAACCATTATCGTAATTCCAAGAAAAGAAAGGATGAAACCCAGTACATTGATCGCGGATATCTTTTCCCTGAACCCAAAATAAGCCACCAGGGGTGAGAAGACCGGAATGGTGGCGATAATTACCGCTGCCAGTGTCGGAGAAACATGAAATACGCCAAAGTTCTCACCAATGAAATAGCAAAAGGGCGAAAAAAACGACAAGATCACAAAGGTTTTGTAGTCGCTGCGCTCAACCTTTTGTTTGTTGCGCATGACGTTCACGATGCCCCACATGATGAGACTGGCCACCGAAAGCCTGACAAACATAACGCTGATGGGCCTGTAATACTCAAAAGCCATTTTGGTCCAGACATAACTCAGCCCCCAGAAGGTCACGGCCAGCAGGACCAGCACATAGATATAGGCTTTGTTTCGGGGCATGTTTTTGGTTATGGTCTTCAGTTGAAATGGTGCAAAGCTAATCAAAGCGAATAAAAAAAATTAAACGAACAGGAAAAAACAATATGCAAATGATTTTTTTGTATATTGCGGAATAGCTGCAAATTGGAATCGCCATGAATACGCTGAAAAAGTTTCAACTCGAGTACGGGTTTAAAACAACTCCAAAGCTTTTATACACTGCTATTTCGACACCGGAAGGATTGTCGCGCTGGTTTGCCGACCTGGTAGATATTGAGGGTGATGTGTTTCATTTTAAATGGGAAGGGTCGGAGCAAAAGGCGCGAATGGTAAGGTTTAAGGAAAACGAGTTTGTGCATTTTCAGTGGCTTGATGATCCGGAGCGTGAAGAGTGCCTGGAAATGGAAATTACTCATGAGCCGGTTTCCCGGGAGGTTGCACTTATCATAACCGATTATGCCGAGGAGCAGGATCTTGATTTTTCTCAACGACTTTGGGACGCCCAGGTAAAGAAACTGCAGCGTTTATTTAATCCCTAACCACGAGGGCATCTGTTTCTGTGGCGATGGCAGATAAAACCACCGCCTGACACGGTTTGCATTGTCCTTGTTTGCACCCGCATGCACAAATTCATTCTTTTTGTTGATGTACGTGTATTCTTTTCCCCATTCTTTGTGATGCTTTTGTATTTGTTCCAGGGCTTTAATGATGTGCCGCACCTCTTTGTCGGTCATTGTAGGATGAAGTGAGAGGCGTACCCATCCTGGTTTTTCGGACAAATCGCCGGTGTTGATCTTTTCGGTGATCTGTTTTGAAAGGTTATAATCGACATCAAGCAGAAAATGCCCGTAGGTGCCCGCACAGGCGCACCCTCCCCTTGCCTGTATGCCGAACCTGTCGCTGAGCATTCTTACCACCAGGTTGTAGTGGATGTTGTCGAAATAAAAGGATACCACCGCCAGGCGGTCTTCGACGTTGTCGGCCAGGATGTGTGTGTTTGGGATGCTACGCAATCCGTCGAACAGGATGTCGAGCATTTCTTGTTCTCTTTGCCTGATGTATTCTGTCCCCATCTGGTTTTTCAGGTCAATACACAAGGCTGTCCGGATGGCCTGCAAAAAGCCGGGGGTGCCACCGTCTTCACGGAGCTCAATATCGTCGATGTATTTGTATTCGCCCCACGGATTGGTCCAGTCAACCGTTCCGCCGCCGGGGTTATCGGGCACCTTGCTGTTGTAAAAGGCAGCGTCAAAAATGAGGACACCCGAGGTGCCCGGCCCTCCCAGGAATTTATGCGGCGAAAACATTACGGCATCAAGCTTCTTCATGGGATCGCCCGGATGCATGTCAATGTCGGTATAAGGCGCAGAAGCAGCATAGTCGGCCACACAAACACCACCATGCTCATGCATGATCTTTGCCATGTCGTGGATGGGTGTCTCAATGCCCGTAACATTGCTGCAAGCGGTGAAGGAACCGATCTTCAGCTTTCTGTCTTTGTATTTTTCAAGCTGTTGGCGCAGGTCATCCAGGTCAACCAGCAAATGTTTATCGGGCCGCAACTGTACTACATCGGCAAGCGTTTCAAACCACGATGTGTGGTTGCTGTGATGCTCCATGTGGGAAATAAAAACCACGGGTCGCTCCGATGACTTAAGCCTTGGCTTCTCGATCAGTTCGCTGGTGACCCGCAGTCCGAGCATGCGTTGGAATTTATTGATCACGGTGGTCATGCCGCTGCCGGCAGTGATGATCACATCATTTGGACCTGCATTCACATGTTCCTTGATGATGCGGTGGGCACAATGATAAGCCGTTGTCATCAGCGTGCCTGTTTCGCTTGCCTCCGTGTGGGTGTTGGCAACAAAAGGGGCAAAACGCTCAGTCATCACCCGCTCAACCGGCCTGTACATCCTGCCGCTTGCAATCCAGTCAGCGTAAACAATCTTTTTTCGCCCGTAAGGGCCTGTATAAGAAGTGTTGATGCCAATGATGTTCTTCCTGAAAGGCGCAAAATATTTTTCCAGCTCCGTCATTTGGATTTTTTTACAAAAGTGCAAAAAAAAACGATACGGCAATTATGTTCTTGTTTCATAGGCAGTTGTTCATATACTTCGAGAGGTTGTATGCATCGCGGGTTCTCCCCGGAAGGAGTTGAAAAAAGCCTGCCGGTCAGGGCAACCCAAACAAAGCGGTGACCAACTTGTTTCTTTGTCAAAAAGTGTTATTCTTTGGAATAGTTTTTGTTTGATGTTAAACTACAGTAACTTTGCATGTATATACGTCCAGTTGGCAAAAGCTACGTTTAAGTTGTTCTGCATGAAAAAAAAACAAATCATATCCGGCCGGCTTTGCTGGTATCCGCTATGGCTCGTTCTGTTGTTGCTGATGATTCCGACTGCAGGGTTTTCACAGTATTTCGGACGAAACAAGCCCAGTTATCAGCGCTTTGATTTCAACGTTTTTCAAACTCCCCACTTTGATATTTATCATTATTTTGAGGATGATTCGATACCGGAATTTTTAGCGAATTCGCTAGAAAAGTGGTATCTGCGTCATCAACGGGTCTTTAAAGACACATTTGAAAAGCAAAATCCCATTATTTTCTACGCCAACCACCCTGATTTTCAGCAAACAACAGCCATTGGCGGAATGATAGGCATCGGCACTATGGGCGTCACTGAAGCTCTCAAAAACAGGGTCGTGATGCCCATACTCGAGACCAACGCGCAAACCGACCACGTTATCGGCCATGAGCTGGTGCACGTTTTTCAGTTTCGCTCTATGTTTCTCGACGACTCACTGTCGCTGAATTCAATCCGCAACCTGCCTTTGTGGCTTGTGGAAGGCATGGCTGAATACTTTTCACTGGGAAGCGTTGACCCCCACACAGCCATGATCATGAGGGATGCCATCCATAAGGACGACTTTCCTACATTACGCGACATGACGAGGAACTACAGGTACAACCCCTATCGTTACGGTCATGCCTTTGTTGCTTTTATGGGAAGGACATGGGGAGACTCGCTGATCGTGCCTCTCTTTTCAGAAACCGCCAAATTCGGCTATGAACGTGCTCTGGAAAGAGTCCTTGGTCTTGGAGAAAAAACCGTCAGTAACCTGTGGAAGTCGGCAATGGAGTACCATTATGCGCCCTTTCTCGAGGACACTACAAAGCATATCCCTGTCGGTCGCAAGCTATTATCGGCCGAAAACTCAGGCCGTATCAATATTAGCCCCTCGGTTAGTCCTGACGGCAGGCATGTCGCTTTTTTCTCGGAGCGTGACCTGATTTCCATAGACCTGTTTCTCGCCGATGCAGAATCGGGCCGCATTCTTCGCAAGTTAGCCAGCGCCAGCCGGACAGGCGACATTGACGGTTACAACTTTTTTGAGTCAATGGGTACGTGGTCGCCCGATGGCAGGCAATTTGCCCATGTGGCTGTAAAGAGAGGGGTAAATCAATTGATTATTGTTGATGTTGACCGGCCGCGAAGGACAAGGGAAATTGCAATAAAAGGCGTGCCGAGTTTTAACAATCCCACATGGTCGCCAGACGGTAACTATATTGTCTTTAACGGCCTTGTTGACGGCCGGCCTGATCTTTTCCGGTACGATCTTGACTCTAAAAAAGTTACCCGGCTCACCAACGACAGGTATTCCTATGCTCATGCTTCCTTTTCTCCTGATGGCAGGTATCTGGTGTTTGCCACTGACAGGCCGCAGAGCACACAGGGCGATGGTCGCCTGAACATGCGCATGAACCTGGGTATTATGGACCTGCATGACGACAGCAGGCACATCCGGGTACTGGATGTCTTTCCCGGGGCCGATAACCTGAACCCCGTCTTTGCTGCAGAGCAGGACGGCATATTCTTTCTCTCCAATGCCGATGGTTTTCGAAACCTCTACTTCGTTGATCTGGCCACGGCAGATGTGTTTCGCCTGACCAATTATTACACCGGCATCAGCGGGATCACTCATATGACGCCCTCTGTAAGCATTGCAAGAAACACCGGCGATATTGTTTACAGCCATTATCAGCATGGTACGTACTCCGTGTTTTTTGCGGCCCGTGATGACTTTGAAGCAGTCCGGGTTGACCCGATGCATCTGGACATGACGGCTTCCGTGCTTCCTCCTGGAGTGCGCGCCGTACCCCCGATTGTGGATGCAGGCCTTGAAGATGAGCCGGTAGAAAGTATTTTTCCTCCTGACACTTTTGCAGAGATCCCCTTTGAGTCCCGCTTCGGACTCACCTTTATCGGCAGCTCAGGAGTAGGCATGGCCACCAACCGCTGGGGAACCGGTGTTGCCGGCGGAGTAAGCATGCTCTTCTCCGACATTACCGGCGACAATCAACTGTTTACCACCCTGGCCGTCAATGGCGAAATCTATGATTTTGGCGGCATGGTGGGCTATCTAAACCAAAAAGGAAGAATTAACTGGGGTGGCTCCGTATCGCACATTCCCTATGCCTATGCTGCCCTGCGATTCATCGCCGATACCATAAGTACCGACCAGGGACCGCTGCTGGTGGATAACCTCCAGCTTCTCAAGCAACGAACCTTCGAAGACCAGATCAGTGCGTTTGCCTACCTGCCTTTGTCCACAACCCGACGTATTGAGGTTGGTGCAAGCATTGCATGGTATTACTTCAGGGTGGATGCCATCAACAACTACTATTACAGGGGAACGAACATCCCCGCCCGGTATCCTGACACCGAAAGGCTGGATGCTCCTGACGGATTCGGCCTGCAGCGGGTCAGCATGGCGTACGTCGGCGATAATTCATTCTTTGGTATGGCCTCACCCATGGCCGGATTCCGCTACCGCCTGAGCGGTGAACGGATGTTTGGCCGGGTAAATATGTATAACGTAACGGCCGACTACCGGCACTACCTGCATCTCCGGCCTTTCACCTTTGCCATCAGAGGTGTGCACTATGGCCGCTATGGTCCCGATGTAGACAAAGAAAGACTGTTTTATCCGTTGTACCTCGGCTTTCCCGGCTTTGTCAGAGGATATGACTATACCACGCTTGGACAAATACAGTCTACCTTTGAAGATGAATTTATGTTTGAACAGCTGCTGGGAAGCCGGGTGCTCCTGGGCGGCGTCGAAATACGCTTTCCTTTCACCGGACCTGACCGGCTGGCCCTGATCTCCAGCGGCATCTTTTTCACCGAACTGGCACTCTTCCTCGATATGGGCGTTGCCTGGGATAACAGCAACCGCATAACACTGAACCGGTCGGAGGCTATGGAACCCGGCAAGCGCTTTCCCCTCTTCAGCACAGGCCCTTCGCTACGGATCAATCTCTTTGGTGCACTCATCGTCGAACCCTACCTTGCCTTTCCTTTCCATACCAGGGGCATACGCGAAGGCGTCTGGGGCGTTAACTTCCTGCCCGGATGGTAAGAGATGTGCAGATGTGCAGATGTGCAGATGTGAAGATGTGCAGATGTGCAAATGTGCGAATTTGTAAATCAGCAAAATGCAAAGGTTTAATTATCATAGAATAATTATTATTTTCTTCCAAATAATATATATTTTGTATTAAATTTATTTTGTTTATATTTGACGAAGGTTTGTAGTAGTAAAATAGATATTCGTCAAAAAATGGTTCAAAATAATTTGATTTTGGACAAAAGCTTTGCCTTTGCACTGAACATAATCAAGTACTGTGAATTGCTTCAACAGCAAAGAAAGTTTGTCATCGCAAACCAATTGGTTAGGTCTGGTACATCTATTGGTGCGTTAGTACGTGAAGCTCAGAATGCTGAAAGCATAGCTGACTTTTGTCATAAAATGAAGATTGCAGGCAAAGAGGCCGAAGAGACCGAATACTGGTTGCTATTATGCAAATCATCAGCAAATTATCCACACCCCGGATGTTTGCTTACAGAAATTGTGAGTCTGAAAAAGATTCTCGGAAAAATAATTTCTACGGTCAAAAAACGAAACCCCAAATAAATACAGAAAAACCGTATTAATCTTATCACCAGATAGTATTATCATAGATAATCTTCACATCTTCACATTTGCACATCTTCACATCTTCACATCTGCACATCTTCACATCTTCACATCTTCACATTTGCACATCTGCCATCAACCCTTTACCTCCTCCATGGCTTTGGCCAGGGAGGTGTCTTCGGTGTAAAACCGCCCCCACTTGCTCTTTGGGTCGGGTTTGGTGGCCAGCGACACCACAATGAGGGTGATGATGGAGGCACTGGCCGCCGGCAGTATGATGTATTGTTCGCTGAGCAGCTGACTGCCGAAGAAGTTGGACATTATGGAGTTAGTAATCGTTATGAACAGCGTCACGCCCATGCCGGTGGCAATGGAGGCTACGCCTCCTGCAACCGTCACCCGTTTCCACAGGAAGGCCGCCAGCAGGGCAGGGGTAAGGCCTGCACCAACCATGGTATACGCAGTCAGGGCCATGGCCAGAATGGTCTGGAACTGGGTCAGGATCAGGTAGGCCAGAAGGCCAAGCAATACCACCATAATGCGCTGGAATATGACGATCTTTCCGGGGTCGGCATTTCTGTTGATGAAGCGTTGGTATACATCGCGGGTAAGGTTGGTGGATGGCGTTAGCAGAAAGCTGTTACCTGTGGAGGTGATGATGGCCACTGATGCAGCGATCAGCAACAGGCCGCCCCATAAAGGCAACCCGACCTCGGTGCTGTACCTGGCTGTGTGCAGGATGATGCGCTCTGCCTGTTCCGAAGCAAGAAACATATCGCTGGCTTTGTCAAGCAGGTTAAAATGGCTGAAAGCAAAAATGGCCAGTGATGCAAGGGCAGTTTCCACCACAATGGTACCAGAAACCCACCACAAAACTGCCGACTTTGCAGACTTTTCATTCTTTGCCGAGAAAAACTTCTGGTACATATTTGATTCCCCAAGCAGAAGAAAGAAGGTGGGTAAAAAGATGCCCATGGCCCAGAAAAAGTTTTTATCTCCGAAAATTTTAAAGTGCGAAGGGTCGAGTGTTGCCGTCAGGTGTTCCGCGCCGCCGATGTGGAAAAATACCACAGGGGCAGCGATCAGCATGGCAATGGTGATTACCGCTCCGTTGATGATATCCACGGAAACGATAGACATCATACCCGCAAATGCCGTGAAGGCAACAATGAATCCGGCCGTTAACAGTACGCCCTGCCATTCAGGAATGCCTGCCACGAGGTCGAGTACAAAGCCTCCGGCACGGAACTGATAACCCACGATGGTGGTATAGGCGATCACGATGACGATGGTTCCCAGGATACGTGCCCACTTGTTGTAGCGGAGTTCAAGGATGTCAGGCACCGTATATTCTGCGATGCGCCGGACACGTGCTGCCAGGAAAAACACGATGATGATGCCTATCCAGGCGCCTGCAGCCATCCAGAGCTCGCTGAAGCCAACATTGGCGGCCAGCCCTGCTCCGGCCAGCAAACTGCCCGAACCCATCCAGGTGCAAAGCAAGGTGCCCACAAGCCTCGGTGTGGAAACGGACCGCCCTGCAACCATAAAATCTTCCTGATTCTTAACCATGAAGCTCTTGTAAATGGAGATCGACATCAGGATGAATAAGTAACCTACTACTACCCAAAAGAATATCATAATGCACAATGTTTAATGAATAGCCTGTGTGGAATGCCGTCAAAGATATTAATTTTTGACTAACACTAATGACCGGTAATTTTGATTTTTACATCAGAACCGGATCCTGATCTGTGCTTTCAGTTCCGAACGCGTATTGCCCTCCACCAGGTCAAGGCCGCTTCCGCTGCTGTTTCTGTTGATGTAGGTGGTTTGCGCGAACCGCACATAGAGATCGACAGGGCGTGCCAGCCTGTACCTGACCAGCACATAGGTGCGTATCCCTTTGTCGGAATAAAATGGAAATGAGAAAGCATAGAGCACATCGTGCTCGTAGGCATATATCCTGGCGTCGTAGCCATCGGTGTCGAAAAGGGCGTAGCGCAGGGTGATGGCGAAAGGGCTGCCCAAACTTCTGTACAGGACATCATGGTAGAAGAGCACACCCCGCTGTTGTTCTGTCCCAAAGCTGTGGGTTACCAGTTCCAGCCTGCTGCGCATCGACAGGGATGGTGATATGGGATAAGCGGCATTGAGCCTGTATTGACGGCGCACTAAACCATCGAGGTGCCGGATCGCAACGGCTTCACCCGTATTGCGTTCACCTGTTTTGGAGCGAAAACGTATATAAAACTCCATACCTCTCATGGGCCGGTACTCGAGATGTATCAGGTAGTCGCTTCCGCGGGAAGGCATATAAGTGCGATGCTTCATCCAGGGAAATGCATAATGGTCGGCATAAGCATACAGGCGCAGCCGTCGTGAGGGTCGTATCTCAACGGCGGCATAGAGCCCGTTTTCATTGGCCGTCCTGCTGTTTTCACCAAAGGCGGCGCTGAATGGCGCCTGATAGGCTTTGTTGTAGTGACGGTGGGCCAAAGCAAAGGACAGCCGCCTGTCGAGACTGATCATGATGCCGTTCAGGAAGGCCGTTCGAAGGTTCAGATCGGTGGCCATCTCGCCGAAAAGGTTGAGGTTACGGGCAAGGAAGCTGTAGTCAAAGCTCATGCCGGCGTGGCTGGATGCACTGAAGTCAAACTGATTATACACAGACAACTGCCGGTTGTAATGAGCATCCAGGTGTATGTGATAGGCCGTGAGGCCTAGCTCAATCCGGCGATGACCGTAGGAGACATTGGCGCCAAGGATACGTTCATTTACGGCATGCTTCCCTTCCAGCTCGCGCGGAGTGCGGTGAAAGCCAGATTGCTGCAGAGAGGTGATCACCGGCTTCCCATCACCGGCATCAGCAGTCAGTATGTTGGCGTCGCGTTTTTTTGATGAGATAAAAGCAGTGACGTTAAGTGGTCCGAGATGAACGCTGCTACCAACGCCTCTTAAAAAATTGTTTTCATCAACTGAGGTGTACGGCCTTAGCCCCGGGGCATTCTTTTTTATGCCTATGGCCTCAGTGCTTTTGCCAAAACCCATGCCTGACCAGAAACAAAGGCCCTGACCGAACTGCGCCTGAAAGTCACCCACCGACAGGCTTTTCAGCCTGCCAAAGTCCTGCAGATGCAGGTGCCCCGAATAAAAATCGAAGCCGTAAGGCTGCGAACCCCGGAAAAACTCTTCGCCCGGGTCTTTTTCTGCGGTGAAGCCGAAGCTGATGTTGCGGTACCAGGTAAACCGGTATCTTGTGTAGAGCCGGTAAGGGCTTCCGAGGTAACGTGCGTTGGGGTTCGCCTCCAGCTCTTCCTCATTAACGGGGCTGAAGCCTTTCTGTTCCTCCATGAGTTGCTGATATCGGACAAACAGCACCTGCTCTCCATCCCTGAACATATTCTCGAAGCGGAAATGGCGCCTG
This sequence comes from Bacteroidales bacterium, assembly GCA_031323845.1. GTDB lineage: Bacteria > Bacteroidota > Bacteroidia > Bacteroidales > UBA7960 > PUPG01. Next base: position 51,578 of record JAVIYP010000012.1, read on the forward strand.
TCACGGGTGTCGCCAAGGTACACAAAGGGCAGTATGGCAGCAATGGTTTGCCGGTCGAAGCCCTCAATGCTTTGCAATTCATCAATGCTGATCAACCTGCCATGGGTTTCAATGTGTTGTAGCAGATTGAACAATTGTATGTCGTTGAGCATGAATAACTGCCGAAGCTCTTCCATGGAGCTTCGGTTCAGATTGACCGGATGCATGCTCAGCAGCTCCAGCCTCTCCAGCAGCTCATCCTGTCCGCCTGTGTCCTCGAATTCACCCGTTTCCAGCAGACTCTCGATATACATCAGCAAATGCTCATGAGTGTCGTCCGGAGCTGTATCCATGGCCATGCCGGTCACTGATCCCATAAACAGGAAGGGTAGCAGGCCGAAATACTTTTTGAACACCTCTGTCATCTGAATGAATAGATTAGGCCTGACTGAGGACTGTAGCCAAGTATGTGATGATAGGAAGCGCTGATATCAATCTGCAGCGTTTCAGTCTGTATGCCGAAACCAAATGCATTCATTGCCGGTTCGTTGCTGATGCCGGCACGTACTGCTATCCTGTCGGTGATGCTGTACTCAACACCTGCCTTGAAACCTGGGATATGCCGGAGGTCTTTTTCCGCTTCCAGGCATATCAGCACTGTTTCGCTGATATGATAGGCAATTCCAGTCCGGATGATGCCGGGGATGTATTCGGTGCCATACAGGTAGCCACGGGTTTTTAAGCGTGCTTTGTGCGGGTTAAAGATATGTGTGCCGATAAAGAGACCGGGCGTCAGTTCATAGATGATACCGGCTTCAGCCACTGCCGTGCCTGCCGAACCATAATGCTCGCCGATGGCCGTAAACATATAGCTGAGTTTTACACCCGCCGACAGTTTATCTCCGAAATTTCGTGCGTAGGCCAGACCTGCCTTGCCTTCGCCATACAGACTGCTTCCGAAATATTGAAAGGAGAACCCGAAATGTCCTTGCGTTGTGGGATAGATCACGGCGGCTGCAACAATCGACAGCTCTTTCAGCAAAAACCGGTTTTCTGTGTAAATGCCGGCGGCAGGTACGCTTATCCGGGTTATGCCGGCCTGATTGTGGGTGATGGCCCAGAAGTCGAAGATGGCTATGGTGGCATTGCTTAACCCGGCTGCCCGCGCCCCGGAGAATAGATTATCCGCTGCAGGCAGCTTACAGGGCAGCAGGCCCATGAACAGCAGACATGCAAAATATAAGGGATTTCTCATCGGCTCATATAGAATATAAGCCAAAGTAACAATAATAATCTATGAAAAAGAAAAGAATTAAAACAAAAGAATCTGTTCGGTCAAAATTATGGGTTATTTGACACGAAAGCGGAAGTCGGCCGACTTCAGGTCCTCATTGGCTTTCACGACCTTCTTTTTCAGGTCTTTTTTGAACTGCAACAACTTTCCCCTGATTCCTTCATCCGACAAGGCAAGCATCTGGGTGGCCAGAATGGCTGCATTTTTTGCTCCATCAAGGGCGACCGTCGCCACCGGTATGCCTGCGGGCATCTGCAGAATCGACAGTATGCTGTCCCAGCCGTCAATAGACAAGGATGACCGGACAGGCACCCCGATTACCGGCAAAAACGTTCCTGCTGCGATTACACCCGGAAGGTGGGCTGCGCCTCCTGCCCCGGCAATGATGATTTTGATGCCGCGGTGGTGCGCCTGCTCAGCGAATTCCATCACCCGTTCCGGTGTACGGTGCGCTGAAAGTGCATTGATCTCGAAGGGGATCTCCATCTCGTCAAAAAACATGGCGGCCTGCTCCATGACCGGCATGTCGGACGTGCTGCCCATGATGATGCTAACAATTGCTTGCATAGGTTTGAAAAGGTTTAATGGTGAAATAATGCGAGTCAGAAAAATTTCAGGTCAAATTTACACCTTATTTTTTTATGTCAAATCACACACAGACACAAAAAAAGACATGGGAATGTTGAGAGGCCCATTCCTTTCGTCAGGGCAGACCCGTTCCTGACGTCAGGGCAGGCCCGTTCCTTTCGTCAGGTCAAGCCACGAGGCGGGGAAGTGGTGACATATCTCCTATCTTTCGCCTGCAGGGCAAAAGGTATGGCAGCAACGAAGCAAGGAATGCGGCCCATTTTGCCTGCAGGGCGTGAAGAGCTTCACCCGGACCAAAAAACGCCAAACCAACCCTCGCGTTTAGCAAAAACAAATACACTTGTCAATATGGGCTTCACAAAAAGAGAACCCGGCAATGCAAACTTCTAAAGCTTATTGGCTGTAAACTAAACCAAAAAAACCAAGAATTAAGGGCATTGCCTATATCTGGTGAATAAAACCTTCGACATGCAGACATCATACTCCGGCCAGCCTGAACACTTCCGAATATTCAAAGATATGCTTGTCTTGGGCTTGAATGAATGTGGCATTGATCATGGCCAGGGCCACGGTATCGCCGTGTATGGGTTTGTATTTTTTCATCAGGCCCAGGCGGTTGATGGTGCTGATGACAGCAACACCAAGGTTTTCGGCCCGGCGATCCTCGGAGCGCGGTCCAGTGAGCGGCCCGGGTCTTATAAAGACCTTGTGCCGGAAAGGCAGCGTTGAAAGATCCCGTTCCAGCTCGCCCTTCATCCGCATATAGAAAAACGGTGACGTATGCCTGGCACCCGCCGAAGACACCAGCACCACACTGCCAACACCGTTTTTTACTGCCACTGTAGCCATGTTGAACTGATAGCTGTAATCCACTTCGTACTGTGCCTGTTTGCTGCCCGCTTTGGCTCGGGTGGTGCCAAGACAGAGGTAGAGTACATCGCCCTGAACCAGGGGCGCCCAGGCTTCCGGTTTTGAAAAGTCGATGATATGCTCTGTTAATTTTGGGTGTTGCAGGCCCGCAGTGCGTCGGCCCAAAACCGTTACCGAAGCAAACCGCTCATCATCAAGAAGCCGTTTCAGCAAATGAGATCCGACGAGACCCGTTGCACCAATGAGTAAGGCATGTTTTTGTGTCATGGATGGTCTTTTTACTTTTTATATGAATAAAGGGGTTATGGCGGCAAATGTTCAAATGTGCAAATGTTTAAATGTGCAAATGTGCAGATGTGAAGATGTGCAGATTTCAGATGTGAGGCTATTGTTGAATCGTTTATTGTTTAATCGTTTAATCGTTTGTTGTTTAATCGTTTAATCGTTGATGGGGTTTGTGGCGACCGCATGGAGAAATCTGTTAGGAGCTGGGAGCTCGAAGGAAGTAAGATAGCTCGAAGCTGGAAGCTCTAAGCTCGAAGGAAAAAAGAGAGGTGTCTTGTCCTGAAATAGGTTTACACATTTTGTAAACATTGTAAACAAAAATCAGGGTTATGGGCGGTCGAAATAAACTTCGAACTCATTAATCATCCTCCTGTATGTCAAAAATCCTGTCATGGGTGTGTGTCTTCGCCGAGCTCGCAAGTGCTCGGTTCAACTGTTTGTGTTTTATAAGTGTTTGTATATC
>JAVIYP010000111.1:0-3755 GCA_031323845.1 Bacteroidales bacterium
TCGGAAGTCGGAAGTCAGAAGTCAGAAGTCAGATTTTCTTGCTAAAAGCTAAAAGCCAAAGGCCAAAAGCAGATTAAGTGAAAAATGAAAAGTGAAAAGTGAAAATCAACGATTAAACAATTAAACGATTAAACAATTAAACAAAAGCTTGACATCTGCACATCTTCACATCTGCTAATCTGCATATCCAATCAGTATCTTAGACATAAACACAAAGCACAGATATACAAACACTTATAAAATATAAAAAACATGAAAACCGTAATCAAAACAAGTAATCTGTCAAAGGTATACAGTGATGCCGCTGTGCCCGTGCACGCCTTGAAAAATGTCGACCTGGAGTTCAAAGAGGGTGAATTCACAGCCATTGTGGGTCCGTCAGGAAGCGGGAAAACCACGTTTCTGAACGTGATCGGAGGACTGGATAAGCCCACGGAAGGCAGCGTGGTGATTGACGGTGTGGATATTGCCACACTCAGAGAGAGCCAGTTGTTTGACTTCAGGCTGAGGCATATCGGGTTTGTATTTCAGTCGTACAACCTTATTCCCGTGCTTACGGCTACCGAAAATGTTTCTTTCATCATGCTTTTGCAGAAAGCGCCAAAGAAAGAGATGGAAAAACGTGCTCAAGAGATGCTGGAGCAGGTTGGGCTGGGCGACAAGCTGGATGTGCGTCCGGGCAAGCTTTCGGGCGGACAGCAGCAAAGGGTTGCCGTGGCCCGGGCACTCGCCTCCAAACCCGATTTTGTCCTGGCTGATGAGCCCACGGCAAACCTGGACACGGAGTCGGCATTCAACCTGCTCGACATTATGGCCCGGCTTAACAAAGAGGAAAACATCACCCTGATTTTTTCAACACACGACCAGAGGGTGATTGACAGGGCCCGCCGGGTAATCACCCTTGTTGACGGCGCCGTTGACAAAGACGAAACCTTTGATCGCTAAACATTGTAAAGCGCAGAGGCAATCATTATTCAGCCTCAATAATTAACACGAATCCTCCATCCAATGAAGCTTATCCTGATCCTGGCCTGGCGCAATATCTGGCGCAACCGCAGACGCACACTGATTACCATCAGTTCGGTGCTCTTCGCGGTGTTGCTGGCTATCATCTTCTATTCGATGGAAAAGGGGGCGTATGACCGCATGATCGACACTATGGTGCGCTACAGTACCGGCTATCTGCAGATACAGGATGTGCTTTACGAAGAAGAGCCGTCAATAGACCATAGCGTTCATTTTGATCATGAAATGAAAGCGCTTCTCCAAAGCCTTGATGACCAAATCGACTTTTATGTCCCGCGGCTACAGAACTTTGCCCTGGTTGCGACGGAGAACATCAGCCGCGTCGCCATGGTCACCGGGATTGATCCCGTGCTGGAAAACAAGCTCAGCGGTCTTTCTGAAGATATGGTTGCCGGCAACTACCTTACCGATAACGATGAAGGCATACTGATTGCTGAGGGGCTGGCGGCTATTCTGCGTGTCACCATCGGCGACACACTGGTGTTGCTTGGGCAGGGGTTTCACGGTGCTACGGCAGCAGGCATGTTTCCGGTCAGCGGCATCATCGACCTGAAACTACCTGAGCTCAACAACAACACCATATACATGTCGCTGAAGCAGGCCCAATGGTTTTACATGGCTGACGAACAGCTCACATCCATCATCATCATGCCCGAAAATCCCGCGCAGACCAACGCGCTGGCCGCAGCTATAGCAGAACAGCTTGATCCCGAGTGGCAGCGGGTGCTCACCTGGGAAGAGCTTCTTGCGGATTTGCTGAAACTGATGCAGTTCGATATGGCAGGCACGTTCCTGCTGATGTTCATTCTCTATGTGGTGATTGCATTCGGATTATTCGGAACCATCATCACCATGATGATTGAACGGCAAAAAGAATTCGCACTGCTCTTTGCCCTCGGCATGAAACGGGGAAAACTGGCAACGATGTGTCTTTTTGAATCACTGATGATCAGTATTGCCGGCGTGATTGCCGGCATAGGAGCAGCCATACCGGTTGTGACGTACTTTGTGTATAACCCAATCCGGTTAACGGGATCCATGGCAGAGGTGATACAAGATTACGGTTTTGAACCTCTCTTACCCTTTTCTTCCTCGCCGGAGATTTTCTACTCCCAGGCGCTGATAGTGCTGCTGCTTGCCCTTATCATCGGCCTTTACCCTGTATACAAAGCATACCGACTGGACATCATCAAATAAACAAATCAACAACCAAGTGAAGCTTCTGATAAACATAGCATGGCGCAATATCTGGCGGAACCGGCAGCGCAGCATAGTGATGATCGTTGCCATTGCTGCCGGCCTGTGGGGTGGCCTGATGGCGACATCCATCATGGTTGGACTGGTGTCAAAGCGTTTCGAAACTGGCATCGAACAGCATGTGTCACACGTCCAGGTGAACCACCCGGAGTTTTTGATTGATCAAAACGTTGAATTTTACATTGATGAATGGGAGGCGTTACGGTCATACCTGGATAACACCCCGGAAGTGGTGGCCTATTCAGGCCGTACCCTGGTAAGTGCCATGCTGGCAACAGCCAATCTTACCAGCGGAGTACAGATCATCGGGATCGACCCTCGCATGGAAACTCAAACCAGCGCCCTCGGGGAAAACATCATTGAAGGAAGCTATTTTGAAGAGGAGCTCAGGAACCCGCTGCTCATTGGAAAACGCCTGGCCGACAAAGTGAAAGCAAGACCCGGATCGCGCATCGTACTTACCTTCCAGGACATCAACAATGAGCTGACATCAACCACGTTCAGGGTTGCAGGCATCTTTCAGACAGCCAACAGTTTGTGGGACGAACACCACATCTTTGTGCTGCACGACAACATCAATGAATATATCGGCTACGACAACCAGGTCAATGCTGTTCACCTGTTGCTTGATGACCATCGTTTATCGGCTGATGTTACAGCAAAGGTACAGAAGGCATTTCCTTCGCTGGAGGTCAGGATGTGGGCTGAAATAGCCCCCGAGCTGGCTTTCCTTAATGAAATGGCTGGGTTTATGATGTACATCATTCTTACCATCATATTGATGGCCCTGGCCTTTGGGCTGCTTAACACCATGCTGATGTCGGTGTTTGAGCGGGTTAAGGAACTGGGCATGCTGATGGCCATCGGAATGAATAAAAGAAAGCTGTTTTCGATGATCATGCTCGAAACCGTTTTTCTTGCACTGAGCGGGGCTGTTGCGGGAATGCTGGCAACCTGGGCAAGCGTCAGACCGTTGGGACGATCGGGTATGGATCTGACGGTCATTGGTGGCGACAGTCTTGCAGACCTGGGTTTCGATGCGGTGGTGCACCCACAGCTTGATCTTGCATCCTATGTTGGGTTAACCCTGCAGGTTATCGTATGCGCAGTGCTAACGGCCGTTTATCCGGCTATGAAAGCACTTCGCCTGAAACCCGCCGAAGCGGTGAAAGGATTGTAGAAAAAAACGCTATATGGTGAAACGCCCATGTTGAAAATATTGACACACAGGAGATTATCAGGGAAGCTCGAAGGAAGAAAAATAGCTCGAAGCTCGAAGCTTGAAGGAAGAAAGAGAGTTCGGAAACTTGTTTTCGAACGCGGTGAGAAATCTGATAGGAAGTCGGAAGTCAGAAATCAGAAGTCAGATTTTCTTGCTAAAAGCTAAAAGCCAAAGGCCAAAAGCAGATTAAGTGAAAAGTAAAAATTCAACGAATCAACAATTAAACAATTAAACAATAACCTGACATCTG
>JAVIYP010000112.1:0-3740 GCA_031323845.1 Bacteroidales bacterium
ATCAGTAATATTGAAGGCAGGATCAATATCTGGAATCAATTGGTTCGTTTTCAACCAACGGCCAATACTGAAGCATCCACAGAGAACACGCCTGTTGAGCCTCAACTTTTCACACTTGCTGATGTGGGCACGGGAGATCAGGCAAAGCTGGTCAAATTCGAAGATGTCTTCATTACCGGTGCATCAGGCACCTTTATGAATGGCCAGAATTATACGATAACCGACAACGAAACGGAATTTGTACTCCGCACTGATTTCTATAATGCAGATTACATTGGACAACCCATACCGGGAGCAAACACCCCGCTGCATGTCACCGGTGTAATACTACAGCACCAGGCAAGCATGCAGATCGTACCCCGGTTTGCTGATGACATTGTTGAACAGGAAGAGGTAGGTGTTATTGATGCCGGAATTACGGCGGTAAGCATTTATCCCAATCCGGCCTCGAGCACAGTCTATATCAGAACCGATATGGAAGTTTATGGTATTCGGTTGATTGACATGCTGGGTCAGGTTGTTTATTCCGCTTCAACCGGCGGCCATCAGCTGCACGTGGATGTCAGCCACCTGAACAAGGGTATCTATTTCATTCAGCTAATCAGCGACAAAGGTCTGTTTACCGAGAGAATCCACATCGCAAGATAAGGTAAGGTCGTTAGGTACTCTTTCATTAAAAAACTACACCAGCCAATGAGGCTGGTGTAGTTTTTTAATGGAGATTGCACTGTCTGAAGCAAAGAAAGGGTCAATATTGACAGGCCGGCGTTGTTTGTCCACCAGTTTTGTGCGCCATATGAAGGCTGTATTTCATATGTTTGTTTTTGCGTATATGGCTGTTTTTCTGTGTTTTGTGTTGATACCTTAGAGGCTGAACAGATGTGCAGATGTGCAAATGTGCAAATGTGCAGATGTAAGGTTATTGATTAATTGTTGATTCGTTTAATCGTTTAATAGTTAATTTGTTGCAGCCTTCCGACTTCTGACTTCAGACTTCCGACTTCCTAACAGATTTCTCACTGCGTTCGAAACAAGCTTCGAGCTTTTATAATCATCCTCCTGTGTGTTAAAAAAAACTGCTGCCGAATGGTCAGGATTTTCAACATGGGCGTTTCATGTCACCCGAAAAACGAACCGGGTCGTGCCCACTAAAGCACAAAACCTTCCATCGACTCTTTCAGTTCGCGTGCGGTGACCAGGAATTCATCCACTGTCATTTCCTTGAGATAAAGCAGGCCATGGCTGGCTCTAATCCTTGGGTCTTCATTAAGATAAAAATAGTTCTTCCCAAGAAGCAATTGCACATCCTTGAGCTGCCGCACCCAGATCTTCTGGGCCAGCTCGCTGAACTTTCCATTCAGCTCATAGCTTGGAAACGATGCATCAACCTGGCTTACATAGCAGTTGCTGAAGGAGTCATTCATCTCTGCCATGGCATTAAGCGAAACGGGAAAGATTATGTTGGCTTCACTCGGATGGAAGCGGTACCAGACATTTCGGTAGCCCCAGATGCGCAAACCGGAGATGTCTTCTTCCTTTTTCCAGCGGCGCAGCGCTTCCGCAATGGTTTGCAGCACCTTATAATGCGTGTCGGGACCGCTGCCTTCGGGATCAAATGTGAGACTTAACACCGTTGGGTGGATCTCTCGCAACATACGTAATACGGGTTCAACATCCCGCTCCTCCCTGGGTTGCTCCGTAAAGATGTCACCCTTATAAAACCCGAGCCTCAGGTGTTCCACGTTTTTCACCTGGATGCCGTAATGAGCCCAGACAAGCTCTTCCTCAAATTCGCGGATCATCCCTTTAAGTTGCTGCACTTTAGGCGGATTCTTTTCACCATCATAGCTGTTTTTCAGTATGACGATAACCTCGTTCAGCACCTCGCGCAAATGATCCACATTCTTAATATCATAAATCCTGACAAGCGCCCTTACAAGGCGATGGCAAACGCCACGGCGGCATTCGTCCTGATTGCCTGACGCCACATTGTTCAAATAATGGTATACATCCTTGTCACTCTTCAACTTATAGCCCGATTCAAAAAAGTCGGAATACCTGACCATCTGAATCAGATCTTTGTCAAGAAGCTTTTTGGTGTCCTTCAGAAGCGCAATTACAAAGCGGTTGGTAACGGCAGTAAACCCGCTGGTCAGCACTGCGAACTTGAATTTATTGGAGGGCGTGCTTATGTGCTTGGTGATAAAGGGCAGTATTCCCAGCATAATATCGTCGTGATGGGGGCCGGTGTGAAGAAAAACCTGGTTCTCTTCATGCTTCAATCCTCTGAATATCTTTTCAATGATACTGTCGGAGACCTCTTGCACGACTTGTTCGCCCAGGTTGGGTATGAGTGAGCAGAACCTGTCATTCTTAAGATCATCAAGTAAGAGCCGGTGACCGAACTTTTGCAGTTTTTTGCAGAGCTCGATCACTGCTTTTTCACTTTTCTCAATGCTCCAGTCATCTTTTTGGTAATACCTGTCAAGCATGTCAGTTAGGAGCGACGCTGCGCCCTGTGTGATGTAGAATCGGCCATTGCGCAGCTTTGCCAGCACACTGGCGGGGTAAAGGTTCGACATGTCATGTTCGAGCGAGTCCCGGACAACAGTTGCCTTTGCCTCACCAGCTGCAATGATGATAGCCACTGCATCCGGATTGTAGGTGATGGTTTCCAGACCAATGGTTATGACCAAACGGTTCGCGGAAATTTCAATACCCCCCAGGTCTGAGGCTGCCACCGCCTGGGTTTCAAAATTCGTTTCCGTAAGCCGGGTAGTGCTGAATTCATCAGAGCCTCTTACATTAAAGGCAATGTGGCCGTCAGGACCAATACCGCCCAGGAAAAAGCCGATACCTCCCTTGTCCCGGATCTGCTGCTCATAGTCGCTGCACCAGTCATCAATTAAGAAAATTGACTCCTTCTGGATTTCTTCGGCTACGCTCCGCGCTTCCCTGTACCTCAGGGAAAGATCAATGTTCCCTTCAGGAAAAACTTCGGAATAGTGCCTGTTTCCAGCCAGGGGGATGTCTTCACATTTGATCAGCAAGGCATTGTCCCTGCTCATGCCAAAACCCTCTATGTAATATTTTTGCACATAATGATAGAAACTGTTGTGCTGCCTGCTGCTGATCGGATAAAACTCATCGATCTGAATAAACTGTAACCCCCTCAGGTCCGGCTTTTTTGGGACATTGAGGCCATACTGCTTCCTGATGCTGATCCCATTGTTATTATCCCAGTTTTCCAGCAAATACTCTGTCCACTTAATAAAGAACTCCGGTGTTTTACCTGTCGGAAGACTGACAACACCCTCAGGATTATCTGCAACCCATTCCAAAAACCTTAAAGAAGTGAACAAACCCAGCCGTGGAAAATTATCCACAACAATGTATGGGATCTGTGTGCCGATTTTCTCAATGCCGCTTTTCTGAATGAATGCCCGCTCAACATCCGTGTAGGAAATCGGGGATTCGCCGATGTGAGATATTTTTCTGATCATAATAATTACGGGATTTGGTGGCTACAAGATTTATTTGCTTTTTATGTACTGGGATACAGCCGGTTGTTATCCAACAAAAAAAAAGTTACTACAAATATACATTTAATATGTTAAGAATGTTGCAGGGTTTTTAAATTTTTTTAATTTTGTCGTATACTTTCATTTTTTTTATCTGAAACAGGGCTCGGAGAGGCGAAAACACAGAAACTGCCAAAGGTTGCCTTCCGCCTCTCAAAC
>JAVIYP010000113.1:0-3712 GCA_031323845.1 Bacteroidales bacterium
CAGCGGCCCGGGCGCCTGAGCGCGCTCCATGATGCGGTCAACAGGTCACCCGCCGGTACAAAAGTTCCGGTAGTTCTGCTCCGCACCAGCACTTCCCATCCGGACCGCCTGCTCAAAAGCCCTGCAGGCACCCTCCAGATCCCCCAGTTCGCGCAGGCACACCCCCCGGAGGTTCATCAAAGCACCGTCAATTTCGTGTAACTCTGAAAACCGCCTGATGTCGTCCAGGCTTTCCTGGAACCGACCCGTGCGGTAATGGGAAAAGGCCCTGATGCGATAGGCGTTAGGGTCTCTTTCTACAAGGGCTATATATTCGTTAAGCCTGGATATGGCACCGCGGAAGTCATCGGCGTCAAAGCGATCCATCGCGGCCTGGAAGAGCTGGCGGTTAGGGCGGATGTATTTGTGGTGATACACAAAATCATATTGTTGCGCGATGTCGCTGTTGCCCCTCAGGTATCTCCTGGCCTCGGTGATCAGCGCATACGCCTTGTCGGCATCGCCGGCCCTCACATAAAATCCTGAAGCATAAAGCCATGCAGCTGCCGTCCTTTTGTCGGTGTCGAGATAGGCATCAATGATGGCGGGTATTTCATCGTACCTTTCAAAGCGCTCCAGGAGCGTCATCATAAGGTGCGTGTTTCTGAAATAATATGGCTTCAGCCGATGCGCAATCTCCGAATAATACAGCGCGCTGTCGTACTGTTCAAGACTACTGTAGGCGGTGGCCAGGAAATACTCGCGGCGCGCGTCCCACGGATTGCCATGGTCGTTGATCAGGACCTCAATGGTTTCCCTGTACTTCCCTTCGTCCAGCAGGTAGCGGGCTTTCAGTGACGTTACAGACTCACCCCAGATGCTGATGTTGGGCATGAACGGGAAAACACCTGTGAATTCATCGGAGGTGTGCCGCAGCTGGCCGGCCATGATGTCCTGATAGACCAGGCGCTGTAGTTTCGACGACTGGTAGTTTAGGTAAAAGAGGTAAGCGTTGGCGGTCAGCATCACGACAACCACGGCAGCCAGTGTTTTGGCCAGTGCGGGTTTTACGGGAGCCGGGGCTGCGGTTGCGGCGATTGTTTCGGCGCCGGGCTCTTCGGGCTGTTCCTGGCTGCCCTGTTCTTTACTGATGACGGTGGCAGCAATGCCCATCGACAGGTACAGGGACCACAACAGGAGGATCTCCGGCCGGTCAGCGGGGAAGTTGAAGAAGGCATCCACGGCATAAAAGGCCAGCCCGGATGCCGACAGGAAGAGGGCGCGGTAGAGCACGCCGGGGTCGTCCGCCTTTTTCCGGTAATGCCTGATGAAGCTCCAGCCCGTCAGCAAAAATATGGAGATAAAGAGCAAGCCTCCCGGAATGCCTGTCTCGGCAGTGGTCTCAAGGAAGTCGTTGTGTGCCTTGTACAGGTAAATAAAGCCCGGGTTCTCCTGGTTTTCGTACTCCAGGATGTTTACTTTCCAGTTTCCTGCGCCCACACCCAGCAAGGGGTAACGCCTGATCAGGTCCAGCGACCATGTCCACGCATTGATCCTGTTGCGCATGGAGCCATCCTCCCGGGTTATGGAGGCCAGCTGCTCCCCAACGGACTGCGTATGCCTTTGGCCGCCGGCAGCGCCCCTGGTGCCTCCTCCTGTGCTGCTGCCCACTTCGGGACTGATGAACACCAGTGGTGCAGACAAGCGCGGGGTTGCGATGGTCAGCTCGCTGAAGCCGGGGCGCGGGACAGGTGAGCGCGCATCACGCACGCCGGGATAAAAATTTTGCTGCACCACGGAAAACACCAGGAGCGACAAAGCCAATGCGGCAACGTAGGCGCCGGCAAGGTACGCATAACGCCTTTCGCGCTTACGCATAAAGTGCACAGCGGTGTATGTCAGAAAAACCAGCGACAAAACGATCAGTCCAAGGTAAAACGCGCGCGTGGCCATGAAAAAGGTAGCCAGCATCCCGAAAAATAACGCCACCCATCCGAGCTGACGAAGCCTGCCCCGGTCAAACATCAGCATTGACAGGGCAAACGGCAGCTTGACATACAGCGAGGAGGCCAGAATGTTCTTGTTCGAATAGACAGTTTTTATGTCGGAAATCCGCTCGACGTCGCCCTGGATGAATTTGTTGATGTAGTAGAATACCGAAACCGAGTCGAATATCAGCAAGGCTGTCATCACCACAAGTATCATCTTCACCAGGCGTATGTCGCGCATGAGCAGCACCGCAAGGATAAACACGGCGGCAAACACCGAGAACAGCTTAAAAAACTGCAGCAGGGATTCCTGAAGGTTAATGGCGTGTGTGAAAGAGGCCAATACCACAAGCAGAAAGCCGGCATAGGCCATTGCGGCGGGTGCTTTAAAGAACTTCAGCAGGACGCCTGGCTCCCTTCGCAGCTCGCGGTTGGTGACCAGGTAGAGAAAAGAAGCCAGGTTAAGAAGGGAGAGCGTCAGAAACTTGGTGGTGTTGGTGTCGAGCGCCATCCAGTTGGGCGTAAAGGTCACCACGACGATGTAGGCCAGTATGATCAGGGCTGGAGGTATCTGCGCCAGGGGTATCAGGGGTTTTCCCGGCTCCCTTTTATTCCTCCGCTTACGCCGGTCGTAAGATGCCGGACGCTCCGGCGCAGGCTTGTGCTTTTTATGTTTTTTCGTCTTGCTCATAGTATTCCGGATGACTTTTTGCGGGCTGCCACAGGGTGCAGCCACTGTTAGCCCTGCAACAGGCAGCCTGCGCTTGCAGGGCCCGTTACGATCCCTGTGGCCGGCGCGGCACGGGATCCCTGACGCGTCGCCCAGACAAACGAACTGTAAAGATATGCAATTTCGCTGGTTTACCGGCCGGGGACTTCGTCCGGATCTTTGAGCCTGAACCAGGTGTGGTGTTCGTTTTGCCGGATTTCCACCAGCCCGGCAATCATCAGGTTCACAATGATGTTTTCGGCCTCAGGCCTGGGAATGCCGGCTATCAGGATGTATTTCTGAAGGCTTATGGTGGGATGGCTTGCCAGGTATTCGAGCAAGAGCTTTTCTTTTTCTGAATACTGTATGAAGGCTCCGCGCGGACTCTTAATTTTTTTCCAGAACTTAACCATGATGTCGTCTGCCAGTATGTTCTGGTCGCCTACCCGCACCCATGCCTGCCAGTGCCCGTCTTCCGAGCGCGCCATTACCGGCTTGGCCTGAGCCCTGGGCACATCGATCTCCAGCAGCCTGCGGCCTTCCATGTTCCAGTGGCGAAAGGCAAAATCCACCTCCGGGTTGCAATAGAGCTGCGCCGCGGCTTCTATCATATGGTATTCCTCATCGGCGCGTATTCCGGCAATCGCCCCGTTGTCCTTAACCCCGATAAGCAGCTTGCCGCCGTCGGTGTTGGCAAAGGCAACCAGCGTCCGCGCAATTTTCCGGCTGTCGTTCACCTGGTACTTGAAGTCCTGCTGCTGGTGTTCTCCCTGTAAAATAAGGTTCCTGATGTAATTCGACATGACTGGCTGGGGTTGTTGGTGTGGTTAATCGTCAATGGTTTTTGCCTGGTGTTGAATTGTTTAATCGTTTAATCGTTGAATTGTGAGTCCGCTACGAAAAGTCGATTATAGCCACAGATTCACAGATTTGAACATTTATTCCTTTTTATGTTATTGAATATGTGCACATTAAAATTTTTATAATTTCATAATCTGTGAACCGAACGAAGTGAGCTCATGAACACCTTTGAAAT
>JAVIYP010000114.1:0-3572 GCA_031323845.1 Bacteroidales bacterium
GTCAAAAACCACAGACCTCCTGGCAGATTTCTCACTGCGTTCGTCAAAAACCACAGACCTCCTGGCAGATTTCTCACTGCGTTCGTCAAAAACCACAGACCTCCTGGCAGATTTCTCACTGCGTTCGTCAAAAACCACAGACCTCCTGGCAGATTTCTCACTGCGTTCGAAATAAACTTCTGATTTCCACCTTCTGCACTCCAACCTCCAGCATCCAACCTCCAACCTCCAAAAAAATCCCCCCCCCCGCCTGCTCATACAACAGATGTTAAAAATACGGCACGAAGCATCTTTTTTTGTAATTTCGCATTCCGCCAAACGGCATATTTTCGGCACAAGCTCAACAACATCAACACAATAAGCAGTATCCATGGAGGAACTTTTGTATCGTAAGGTCAACAACTACCTGGGTTGGGCCTTATTTGCGTTTGCCGCACTTATATACCTGCTCACGATTGAACCTACGGTAAGTTTCTGGGATGCCGGCGAACGCATCGCCGTGTCCTACAAACTGCAGATCGGTCACCCCCCGGGTGCGCCGCTCTACCAGATGCTGGCAAGGGTGTTCTCCTTGCTTGCCTTTGGCGAGGTGTCGCGGGTGGCTTTCTGGATCAACGCCATGTCGGCCGTGGCCGGCGGACTGGCGGTGATGTTCCTGTTCTGGACCATCAATATCCTGGCGAAAAAGCTGCTGGTCGCCGGACGTGAAATGACTGTTACACAAGCCCTGGCCATATTCGGAAGCGGCATTGCCGGTGCGTTGACCCTGACCTTCAGCGACTCCTTCTGGTTTACCGCCGTCGAAGCCGAAGTGTATGTTACCTCGGTGTTCCTGACCGCCTTTGTCTTCTGGGCCATTCTGCAATGGGAGGCAAGAGCCGGCCAGCCCGACGCCAACAAATGGCTGGTCCTCATCTTCTATGTCATCGGGTTGTCCATCGGCGTGCATTTGCTCAACCTGCTCGCCATACCTGCCATTGTCTTTGTTTACTATTTCAAAAAATACACACCAAGCCCGAAAGGTATCGTGCTTACCGGCATTGTGGCAGTCGCCCTGCTGTACTTTATCCAGTCGGTGCTGATTCCCGGACTGCTCAACCTCGACTGGCAGTTCGAACGTTTCTTTGTGAACAGCCTGGGTTTGCCCTTCCACAGCGGTACGCTGGTGTTTTTTATAGCACTCATTGCGGCTATCGTGTACGGGCTTTATGTTACTCAGAAAAGAAAAAAGGTATTCTGGAATACCGTCATCCTCTGCTTTACCTTTATTGTCATCGGCTATTCATCCTTTTTCATGCTGGTGATACGATCCAATGCCCAGGTACCCATCAATGAAAATGCACCCAAGGATGCCCTGTCCATGAAAGCTTATCTCGGGCGGGAACAGTACGGCGCCTGGCCGCTGATCCGCGGTCCGTATTACAATGCGCCGGTCATAGATCTCGATGACGGCATCCCTGTATGGGGAAAGAACCGCGAAACAGGCCGTTACGAGATCATAAACCCGCGTACCGAGCTCGAACCTGTGTATGATCCCCGGTTTATTACCCTCTTTCCCAGGATGTGGAGCAGCCGCGGACAACATCCGCAGGGATATGAAAGCTGGGGAAATGTGCGCGGCAGGCCTGTCAGGGTGACACAATTTGACGGGACAAGCGAAGTCATCAACAAACCCACCTTTGGCGAAAATCTGAGGTTTTTCTTTTCGCATCAGCTGGGACATATGTACCTGAGGTACCTGATGTGGAACTTCAGTGGCCGGCAAAACGACATCCAGGGACATGGCAGTCCGCTGGAAGGCAATTGGCTCACAGGCATTCGTTTCATTGATGAACTCCGGCTTGGGCCTCAAAGCGATCTTCCGGAAAGTATGGCGTCAAACCGGGGATATAACCGGTATTATATGCTGCCGTTCCTGCTTGGGGTGCTCGGCTTTCTCTATCAGCTGAAGCATCGCCCCAACGACGCCCTCGTGGTCGGATTGCTCTTTTTTATGACGGGAATTGCCATCATCATATACCTCAACCAAACGCCCTTTCAACCCAGGGAAAGAGATTATTCCTACATCGGGTCGTTTTACGCGTTTTCGATCTGGGCAGGCCTTGGCATGCTGGCGATCATTGAGGGTTTGCTTCGCAGGATGAAGAACCTGAAAGGCACACAGGACAGCAACAAAAGCCGGCTGGCCGTCGTCCTGGCCGTTGTCGCAGGCATCGTGCTCGTGCCGGTAAACATGGCCCGCGAAAACTGGGACGACCACGACCGTTCAGGTCGCTACGGCGCCCGAGATGTGGCCGTCAACTACCTCGAATCATGCGCCCCGAATGCCATCATATTCACCAACGGCGACAATGATACCTTCCCGCTGTGGTATGCACAGGAAGTAGAAGGCATAAGGACCGATATTAAAGTGGTTAACATGAGTCTGCTCAATACCGACTGGTACATTGACAACATGCTGCGAAGGAAAACCTATGAGGCCGATCCGGTGCCCTTCAGCTTTGAGCCCCGTCAGTACAGGGACGGCACCAGGGATTATATGCACCTCGACAGAAGGATTGACCGCCACGTTGATCTGAGCAGGCTTATGGAGCATGTTGCTGACGACAGGCGCCTGATCCGTCAGAGCACCGGTGTTTTCCCTACCAACAAATTCCGCTTGCCCGTAGATTCGGCCCTGGTGGTTGAAAACGGCACCGTTGCCCCGGAGGATGCACACCTGATTGCAGATGCCGTGGAATGGACCATGCCCGGCACCGGCATGAATAAAAACCACCTGATGGCTCTCAACTTTTTGGCAGTGAACAACTGGGAGCGGCCGGTGTATTTTGCCATCACCACAGGGAGCGAATCGTACATGGGCCTTGAGGATTATTTCCAGCTCGAAGGCATGGCCTACCGGCTGGTGCCCATAAAGTCAAACAGCGACCGTATCGAACCCGGCAGAATCAATACGCGCATTCTGTATGACAACCTGATGAACAAGTTCCAGTGGGGCAACATGGCCGACCCCTCTGTATATCTCGATGAGGACCACCGCCGTCTGACCGTCAGTTTCAGAAACGTGTTTCAGCGCCTTGCCCGCGCCCTGCTCGAAGAAAACAAACCGGACTCCGCCATTGCCGTTCTCGATAAGGCCTTCGAGGTAATGCCCGAATATAACGTACCCTACAATTACTTTAACCTGCTTTTGGCCGAACTGTATTATGAAGCAGGAGCCTGGGAAAAAGCCAACCCCGTCATAGAGCGCATGATCGACATTCATGAGGAAAACCTGGTGTATTACTTCAGATTCCCTGAATCAAAAGCCGATATGGTGTTCAGCAACAAGCAGGAAAGCCTGGCCTTGCTGCAACGCATCAGCTTTGTCTGTGAACTCTATGCACAGGACGAACTGGCAGAACGTGCAGAGGTGATCTTTGATACCTTCTATGACCTTTGGGTGAGACGCTTCTGAAAAAAATCGCCGGACGTCTCTCCTGAAGTTGTGCTTATCGCTCAGCCGCGCCAATATGTTGAACGGATGACCAACGTTGTTCGGCAGCTCTTCAGCGTTTGAAAACAGCAAGATT
>JAVIYP010000115.1:0-3178 GCA_031323845.1 Bacteroidales bacterium
TCCCACAACCATTCCTAAAAAAGTTTTATGCATCACAACCGCAACAACTAACCAATCGTTACAATCTGCAAATCTTCACATCAGCACATCTGCACATTTGCACATCAGCACATCTGCACATTTGCACATCTGCACATCACCCATGATGCTCATGAAACTTCTGCAACCTGTATTCCAGATCAGGGAACTGATCCCTGCCAACAAGAGAAACACAGGCGCGCAGACCCTCCAGGCGCTCACTGCCGGTGATTGCCAGCGATATAGCACTGATACCGTAATAAATCAGCGCCTCTATCAACTGCTCACCGGTGAACCCCGGATAGGCGATCGTGAAATAAAAACCATCGGCCAGCGGCTTGTCTTCATCCTTGTCGTAAACAATCCTGAAACCGTTGTCGGTGAACATCTTTTTCATGATCTTCGCCTTTGCACCGTATTCCTTCACCACATCAATAAAATTGTATTCACCGTCATTAACGGCTTTTAACATGGCCTCAAGGGCATATTGGGGAGAGTGTGCCGTACCCGAGCTAAGCGCATACATGGTGCCAAACACCATGGCTCGTCCGAGTTGCTCCATGCCGTAATAGGGCATAAGATCTTTGGACCGTCGCTCAAAAAGAGCATCCGAAATCACCATCATTCCAATACGCTGACCGGCGTAGCTGAACACCTTAGAGCTGGAAATCAGCAAAATATACTGATCCGTGTAGTTGGCAACGCTCGGCTGATAAGGAGGCTGCCCGGGTTTGGAAAAATCCTGGCGAAAGTCCATGGCAAAATAGGCCAGGTCTTCAATGACCACCACATCGTACTTGTTTGCCAGTTCACCGATAATTTTCAGCTCGGTTTCCGTAAAGCAGATCCAGGAGGGATTGTTCGGATTGGAATAAAGCAAGGCGGCCACCCTGCCGGTTTCCAGGTGCGACTCAAGCTTTTCGCGCAATTTTTCGCCACGGTAATTGTACACATCAAAGCTGTCGAACCTCCTGCCCAGCACACGGCATTGCTGCTTGTGCACCGGAAAACCGGGATCAATAAACAGCACGGTATCCTTCGCCTGATTCATGCGTGTCAGCGTAAGAAAGCAGGCAAAACTGCCCTGCATGGAACCTACCGTAGGGATGCATCCGGACGCTTGCACCTCAATGTTCATGAAGAGTTTAACAAAGCGGCTGATCTCAGTTTTCAGGCTTCGCGTACCGTCAATGTCGGGATAAATGGCCGCAACGCCCCTGTCAAGCGCAGCCTTTTCCGCTTCAACACCGAGCTGAGCCGGCTTAAGACCTGGGATGCCCATCTCCATGCGGATGTAACGCTCACCGGTTTCGGTTTCAATAAAATCAACAAGCCTTTTGATCTCGCGGATGGAAGCCTTGCCCACATGCTCCAGGTTCATTTGTTTAATATACTTTTCAACAACTGCCGATGAAATAGGTGTATCTTTTCTCATAATTAGGATGCTTTATATGGTTACATTTATGGAATTGCATTCTTAAGCAGTTGATACCGCCAGGTGCTGCGGCACAGTCATGCTGAGTCTGAATCTTGCAGATTTCAATACACCTGCCTTTCCCGGCAAGGTGGAAATGGCCGTAATATGTCACAGAAAGGTGCTGCTGTCGTAAACAAAGCAACACAATTCTGCGACCAAAATAATCATTTCTGCCTGATTACAAAAACCCAAAGCCTACTTTTAACAAATTATATTCCTCAAATTGAAAATACCTACTTTTGCCCTGTCAATACATACCGCATGTCACAGTTATTCATTCAGCAATTGATGTTATCGGTGGTGGTTGCCGGCGTCTGGATTACGCTGGCCACGGTCCTGTCCGAAAAACTTGGATCCAGGCTGGGTGGCATGATCGGCAATCTGCCTTCCACCATATTTACATCGCTGCTGTTTATTGGCATAACGCAAAGTCCTGATTTTGCTGCTGAGGCAACCGTGAGCGTCCCCCTGGGGATGTTCCTGAGCACCATGTTTCTCTTCCTGTTCATCAGCCTGGTACATAAAGGAATTCTTTTTGCCGTAGTTGTGGGATTATCGGCCTGGGTTCTTCTGGCTCTTGTGTTTTCGTTCTTTCAGGATGCCTCCATGGTAAGCTGGCTTGTTTTGTATGTCCTTGGTGCGGTGTTCACCTATTTCCTGGCCGAAAAGGTTCAGAACATTCCGTCACAACAGAAAGTTGTCCGGAACTATTCTTCACGGCAGTTGGTTTTCAGGGCTTTATTTGCAGGAAGCGTTGTTGGGTGTTCCGTATTGATAGCGCATGCGGGATCCACCTTCTGGGCAGGAATCATGGCATCATTTCCCGCAATGATGCTGTCGTCCATGGTGATACTGAGCCTGTCGGCCGGTCAGGCTTTCGCAAAGGCCACAGGAAAGATCATGCTGCTGGCCTCCACCAACATCGTACTGTATAGCCTGGTTGCCGGCTTATTGTTTCCTCTTGTCGGTATTTGGATGGGAACGCTTGCAGCCTATGCGGCATCGGTTACCTGGGTGTGGTTTTTGAAGCCGGTTTTCGACCGGGGGCGGTAAAACACAGACATAAAGCCGTCCGTGTTTTCATAATTATTCCTATTTTGCAGTCCTGTTTAACTCAAAATCTTTTAATGATGAAACCGGCATGACCAAATTTTGACGCACACTGGGGGATGATTATGACTGCCTGGAGTTTTTATGTCTGCGACGCTTTGCGAGAAAAAGCCAGCTTTATGTTTCACGCAAAGGCCGCAAAGAGTTGAACGCAAAGGCCGCAAAATGTTAAACGCGAAGGTCGCAAAAGTCTGTATTGATTCTTCTTAGCGTTCTTTGCGTGTCTTATATTTTGCGTTCTTTGCGAGAAACAGAATCACAACATGCTGAATAATTATTAACATATGAACCGGGCACTTTCCATCCCGGCGAAGCAAAAACATCCATGTTGAAAAAACCGACCATACAGGAACAGATTTTTCAACACACAGGAACATGATTATTGGAAGTCGGAAGTCAGAAAAACTATTGTTGAATCGTTTAATCGTTTATTTGTTGGTGTCTTGTCCTGAAATAGGTTTACACATTTTGTAAACAAAAATCAGGATTATGAGACACAAATTAAACATGTTAACGGATGATGAAAAACTGGAAGCTGGTCTTGCTAAAAGCTAAAAGCCAAAGGCCAAAAGC
>JAVIYP010000013.1:0-51859 GCA_031323845.1 Bacteroidales bacterium
TCTGTGTTTTGTGAGTTTTTCCAAGATCAGGAATTGATATTAGAGGTTAGATGTTGGATGTTAGATTTTCTTTTTTCTAATCTCAAACCTCCAACCTCCAACCTCAGGTTTGCATAATCATCCCCCTGTGATATAACTCATTGTGGCGATGTTTTTATACAACAGCCGGTTTCTGTCCTGCTGGATGTTCCTTTATATAAATATCTCTCTGGGGGAAAGGGATCTGTATGCCGTGTTTGGTAAACTTTTTTATGATCCTGAAATTGATGTCGCTGATAAATTTACCTCTGCGGTGAATGTATTCATCAGTCCAGACCAGCAATTCAAAATGGATGCCGTTGTCGCCAAATTCTTTCAAACGTAATGATGGCTTTGGATCATTAAGCACATGTGGATCTTCTTTTGCCAGCTCGAGCAGCAGGCGGCTTACTTGTTCAACATCACTGCCATAGGCAACACTTACAGGTATGCGAAAACGAACTTTGTAATCATTATGGCTCCAATTGATGACCTTTGATTGCATAAATTCAGAATTGGGAACTATGATCGACACATTGTCGTTGGTGGTGATGGTGGTCGCCCTTGCAGAAATATCGGTTATCTGGCCGTGCGTTTCACCAATTTCAATGCGATCGCCAACCTTTATAGGCCGTTCAAAAAGAATGATTATACCGCTGATAAAATTGTTGGTAATGTTTTGCAAGCCGAACCCGATACCGATACCGAGTGCGCCGGCAAGCACGGTCAGCGTGCTCAGGTCAATACCTGCTGTTTGCAGAATGATAAGCAATCCAAAAAAAATTAGCACATATTTTACTATTCCACCAATAGCTTGCCTGATGCCGATTTCCTTGGTATACCTGATGAGGACATGGTTTATAAGAAAATGTTTAAAGCGTGCAGTCAGAAAGAATAGCAGAAAAAGGCCAACGGCAATATAAATAAGCAGCCAGAGCGTAAATTCAAAAGTGCCGAGTTCCAGCAGGGGGTACTTTAAGTATGCATCAATGGTCTTGAGGACTTCCTTTATGGACTTCATAACGAACATATATGGTTATACACAAAGGTAAACAATTGTTAAACATCTTGTCTTTGGCCTCAAACATTATATCTTTGTTCTTTTATTAAAACCAAGCGATATGTCCGGAAAACAGAATCCATTATGGTACAAGGATGCGATTATCTATCAACTGCATGTCAGGGCTTTTTTCGACAGCAATGATGATGGCATTGGCGACTTTAAAGGTCTGATCCGGAAGCTCGACTACATAAAAGGTCTTGGCGTCAACACCATATGGTTGCTTCCCTTTTATCCGTCACCATTGAAAGACGGCGGTTATGACATTGCCGACTTTAAGGACATCCATCCTGATTATGGCACGCTTGCCGATTTCAGACGTTTCGTGAAGGAAGCCCACAGCAGGGGGTTGCGGATCATTACAGAACTCGTGTTGAATCATACGTCAACGGAACACAAGTGGTTTCAGCGTGCCAGGAGAGCGAAGCCGGGCAGTGTGTACCGAGATTATTATGTATGGAGCGATACTCCTGATAAATATGCGGATGCCCGGATTATTTTCCAGGACTTTGAGGTGTCGAACTGGACCTATGATCATGTTGCAGGTGCCTATTACTGGCACCGGTTCTATTCTCATCAGCCCGATTTGAATTTTGAAAACCCAAGGGTGCAGGAAGAGATTTATAAAGTGCTCGATTTCTGGTTTGATACAGGCGTGGATGGATTCCGGCTCGATGCCGTGCCATATTTGTATGAAGCAGAGGGTACGAATTGTGAAAACCTTCCCGAAACTCATGCATACCTAAAAAAACTGCGGCGCTATGTTGATGAGCATTACCAGGACAAGCTCTTGCTGGCAGAGGCAAACCAGTGGCCTTCCGATGCCTGTGCCTATTTTGGTGACGGCGATGAATGCCACATGGCTTTTCATTTCCCGCTCATGCCCAGGTTGTATATGGCTTTACGCATGGAAGACAGGTTTCCGGTGGTTGACATACTGGAGCAAACCCCAGATATCCCTGATAACTGTCAGTGGGCAATTTTTCTGCGAAACCACGACGAGCTTACCCTGGAGATGGTATCGGATGAAGAGCGCGAATATATGTACCGGGCCTTTGCCCTGGACCCCCGGAAACGTATCAACGTGGGCATCAGGCGACGTTTGTTTCCCCTTCTTGGCGGCGACACCAGGAGCATCGAACTGCTCAACGTACTGCTGCTGTCCATGCCCGGCACTCCCATCATTTATTACGGTGATGAGATAGGCATGGGTGATAATTACTATCTGGGCGACCGCGATGGTGTAAGGACACCCATGCAATGGTCTCCCAACAAAAATGCCGGCTTTTCAAATGCTGACCCGCAAAGACTGTTTCTTCCGGTGATTATCGACTACTACTACCATTATACCACGGTGAATGTAGAAAATCAGGAAAAAAACCCTTCATCTTTTTTATGGTGGCAACGACGTGTCATCGCCAAAAGAGCGCAATACAAAGCTTTTGGGCGCGGCACCATAAAGTTTATCAATACCAGCAATCCGAAAATCCTGGCTTTTGTCAGGGAATATGAGGAGGAAACCATTTTGGTAGTGGTGAACTTATCCCGTTATTCACAATATGTGGAACTTGAACTGTCCGAATATGCCGGTTCGGTGCCGATTGAGGTTTTCAGCCGAAACCGTTTTTCACCGGTTTCAGAAGAACCATGGCCATTTGCAATGCAGTTCAAAAATTATTTCTGGTTTGAGTTAAAAAAGACCGGAAAAGAGGAACTGATAAATGCAGGTCCCGCCGGGGATGCTGTCGAAATAAGTGATAAAAGCTGGCAAAAGATGGATGCCTCCCTGCAGCAGGTGATCAGGGAGCGGCTGCACAAACACTTGCTTCACATACAATGGTTTCGCGGTGATGTGCGTAAGCTTCGCAGTCTGAACATCATCGATGTAATTCGCCTGAACAATAAAAAACTCAGTCCTTTTTTGTTTTTAATTCAGCTCGACATCATCGATGCAACCAATGATATTTACCTCATGCCCTTGTCGATAGCCCTCAATGCAAGGGCCGCCGAGATCAGAGCTGCACATCCGGACACAGTCATAACCCCGGTAATTATCGCAGGCGAGGAAGGTGTGGTTTATGATGGTGCTGCAGACAAGGCCGTGACCGAGGCTCTTTTTGACCTGTTACGCCGGCGTGCCAGAATGAAAGGCCTGCATGGCTTCATTGAGGGAAAGTCAGGACATAAGCTCCGTAAAATGATGGAAGAACATCGTCCTGTCATCCCAAAAATGATTTCTTCAAGACAGACCAACTCTTCCATTATCTTTGGTGACAGTTTTTTTATGAAGATCTACCGGACGCCCCAGGAAGGTGAGAACCCGGATGTGGAGCTGGTCAAACAAATTAAACGCAAGACTACCTTTCACAATGTGCCAAGGTATATGGGCAGGCTCGACTATCATAATCCGCAGCTTGAAACCACCTCGCTGGCCATGCTTATGGAGTTCATTCCCAATGTCGGAACTGCCTGGGAGATGACGCAAACCTCCATTGAGAGCTTTTTTGACAAAGTGCTTTCAGAAAAAGCTGAGATCATGAAAACCGGGCATTTTGATGAAGTGGATCTTGATGATCTCATCGGTCCTTTTTTCTTGGATATGGTAGAGCTCCTGGCCAGGCGCACTGCTGAAATGCACCTGGCCCTTGCATCCATAAAAGACCTTCCGGCATTCGCCCCGGAAAAATTTTCCGTATTATATCAAAAGTCTCTCTATCAGGCATTTCGCACCTATATTATGAAATCGTTCCGGACCATTAGGTCGAATGCCCAAAACATACCGGAAGACTACAAGGATGCTTTGGAAGACATGATGAGACAGGCTGACGACTTTTTGAATGATGTCAGAAGGGTGTTGGAATCAGGGAAGTTGTCTTCGGTTAAATGCCGTTTGCACGGAAATTACAAACTCGATAAAGTGCTGTTTACCGGCAATGATTTTGTGATCACTGATTTTGAAGGACAGCTGGAGAGCAGCTTCAGCGTCAGAAAGATAAAACATAGTCCGCTCAGGGATGTGGCTTCCATGATCACCTCCTTCCATTTTGCAATTCACAAAGGCTATACCAAGCGTAAAGAATATGTGCCCGTCAATGCCAACTATCTTCGTCCGTTGGTCAATCAGTGGTACCGGAATGTGTCGGAAGTTTTTGTGAAGGTGTATGCCGAAACCCTGGCCGGCAGCCAGCTGATCCCCGATGATATGCACCAGGTCAACGACCTGGTCAATATGTACATGCTGGAAAAAGCCGTGCAGGAACTGAACTATTTTGTCAGGCATGACCCGGCTTCCATGGTCATTCCGTTAAGTATGCTCGAACGCCTGCATGCAAACCTCTGAGGTAGCCTGCTGTGAACGCCCGGAAAACCTGCGTTTCTCTTTTCATTACTGTTCAATGCGAATGCGCAGCGGATTCTGCTGTTATAAGCATTTGGATTTTTTTAACGAAATACTTGCGGTTTTTTTTAGGAGAAATCTGTCCAAAACAATAGATGCAGGTCCGTAAGCACTGCCCGTGTTCGCCAAAAATTCGTATATTTAGCGTTATGGAAGAACATAAAACTGGAGGACAAACCCGTATTGATGCCCTCATCTTCGATTTGGATGGGGTAGTGACCCAAACACGAAAACTACATAAAAAGGCCTGGAAGCAGTTGTTTGATGAGTTTTTTCTGCAGGCTTCAAAACGAAATTCCGGAGTTCAGCTGTCCGATGACAATCCATCGGGCATGTCAGATAATGACTATGCTGTTTATATTGATGGGAAACCCCGTTACGAAGGTGTGAAAAGCTTTTTGAAGTCCAGGAACATCGGGCTCTCCTCCGGAGATGCCGGTGACCCGCCTGATGCGTTGACTATCTGCGGACTTGGCAACAGGAAAAATGAACTGTTTCGTCAGCTCCTGACCGATGAAGGCGCTGAAGTATATCAGGATACTGTGGATAAAATCCATCACTGGCGGCAGCATGGCCTGAAAACGGCCATTGTATCCTCAAGCAAAAACTGCAAGACGATTCTTGAACAGGCGGGCATTGAAGGACTGTTCGATGTTCGCGTTGATGGCGTCATATCAGAAGAACTGGGTTTGAAAGGCAAACCGCATCCTGACATTTTCCTTAAAGCGGCAGAGAAGCTGAATGCCCGGCATGAACGCTGCATCGTATTTGAAGATGCCGCATCGGGCGTTCAGGCAGGACAAGCGGGCTGTTTCGGCCTGGTGGTTGGAGTCAGCCGGTTTGACAATGCCCGGGAGCTTTTTAACAATGGCGCAGATGTTTGCATTGACGATTTTCTCGAATTTGAAATAATTGATAATGATGATGTTGAAAAGTTTTTCAAGGCAAGCGCACCGATGGTTTTCTCAAAAGAAACTGCCTTCTTTCAACGCTTTAATAAGAAAAAGCCTGCTTTTTTTCTTGATTATGATGGCACACTGACGCCTATTGTGCAAAGGCCAGAAGATGCCGTACTGTCTGACGAAATGCGCGAAACCCTTTCAAAACTGGCAGAAAAATTCAGCGTTGCCGTAGTTACCGGGCGCGATATTGAGGACGTTCAGCAATTTATCCGGCTCGACAACATCATCTATTCCGGCAGCCATGGCTATGTGACCTCAGGCCCGGACGGCATGTATATGGAACACGAGGATGCTGAAAAGATCACCACTGCAATGGATGTTATTGAAGAGGAATTACACGGGGCCTTTAAGAATAAGGCACGGGGCGTGCAAGTTGACCGCAAGCGATTTGCCGTTGCCGTTCATTACCGTAATGCGGATAAGAAGGACATTTCTTTTGTTTTTGATGTCGTTGACCGTATGCTGAAAAAGCACAAGGGCCATAAAAAAGGGGAAGGAAAGATGGTGGTTGAGATCAAACCGGACATTGACTGGCACAAAGGGAAAGCGGTGTTATGGATCATGGAGGCTTTGGGACTTGACAACGACCGGGATATACTGCCCGTCTTTATTGGTGACGATATAACCGATGAGGATGCTTTTATGGCCATTAAAGATAAAGGTGTTGGAGTGCTGGTCGAAAATCACGGTCAGGAAACGGCTGCGGCCTACAGTCTTAAAAATGTGTACCAGGTGCGAAAGCTTTTTGAACGCATGTTGGAGATGTATTGATTAAGAGTTGACAAAAGTTGAACCTATGAATCCCTGGAATATTCAATTTGATCAATGGAATGCAGAAGATCATCCTGCGCAGGAGGCGTTGTGCGCCCTTGGCAACGGATATATCGTAACACGTGGTGCGTTGGAGCAGGAAAAGGACAATGGGTGTAATTATCCGGGCACCTATCTGGCCGGTGGATATAACCGCATTACATCCAAAATCCATGGCAAAGAGGTTGAAAATGAAGACCTGGTTAACTGGCCCAATTGGTTGTACATGACCTTCAGAATCGGTAACAGTGCCTGGTTCAGCATGGATGATGCGGATATACTGGATTATGTTACAACCCTGAACATGCAGGAAGGAATATTGTTGCGCAAGCTGCGTTTCCGCGACAAGCAAAAGCGCATTACCACCCTGATCAGCCGGCGCCTGGTCAGCATGGACGATTATCATCTGGCAGGTATTGAATGGACGCTGATCCCCGAAAACTGGTCGGGTAAGTTAACGATTCGCTCCGGCATTGATGGTAAGGTAATCAACAACAACGTAGCCCGGTACAGGGATCTCAGCCAGGACCATCTGACAGTTGTTGATTCCGGAAGTGATGCGCATAACCGGGTGTATCTGACAGCGCGCACCAAGCAATCGGACATACGGATGACACAGGCGGCAAGAACCACTATTGTTTTACACGAAAAGCAGCAGTCGACAGAGCAGCGTGTTGTCAGTGAAAAAGGGTTTATTGCGGGTGATTACCGTATACGCTGTGCGAAACTGGAGCCTGTGCGGATAGAAAAAATAGTGGCAGTTTACACCTCACGCGATACGGCCATCAGCGACCCGCTGACTGAAGCATTGTCAAAACTCCGCAGGACGGGTTCCTTTTCTTCAGTTGCCCGAAGGCAAAAAATGGCCTGGCAGCAGATCTGGGACTACAATGACATGTTGCTTGATTCTTCAGATGAGGACCAGCGTTTGCTGCGTATGCATATCTTTCATCTTTATCAGACTGTTTCAAAAAACAGTATGGATTATGACATCGGAGTTCCTGCCAGAGGCTGGCACGGTGAAGCCTATCGCGGTCATGTCTTTTGGGATGAGCTTTATATCCTGCCGTTCATCGACCTGCATTATCCTCAACTGTCGCGTTCCTTGCTGCTGTACCGCTACCGGCGCTTGCCCGAAGCATATGCGCTGGCTGCATCCTATGGCTTCCGTGGCGCCCTGTTCCCCTGGCAGAGCGGAAGCAATGGCCGTGAAGAAACCCAGAAGATCCATCTGAATCCTGAATCAGGCCGCTGGCTGCCCGATGTTTCTCATCTGCAATATCATATCAACGCCGCAGTTGCCTACAATGTATGGCATTATTACCAAAGCTCAGGCGATATGGATTTTCTGCATACCTATGGTGCTGAGATTATCATGGCAACTGCATTGTTCTGGTCAGACCTGGTTCATTTCAATCCTCAAAAAGGCAGATATGAAATACACGGAGTCATGGGCCCTGATGAATATCATACTCATTATCCTGATGCGGAAAATCCGGGACTGAACAACAATGCCTACACCAATGTAATGGCTGTCTGGGTGCTGCGCAAGGCCCTTGAACTTTATGAGTTGCTCGACAGATCCTGCTGCGACAGGATTGCAGCCAATATAGGTATCAATGATGATGATCTTGACACCTGGAAGGAAATAACAGAAAAGATGTTTGTGCCTTTTCATGATTCAGGGATCATTTCGCAATTCGAAGGTTATGAGAAGCTGAAAGAGCTTGACTGGGATTATTATCGGGAAAAATACGGTGAGGCTATCCGGCTTGACCGCATCCTGGAGAGCAAAGGCGATTCTCCAAATTATTACAAAGCCAGCAAGCAGGCTGATGTATTGATGCTCTATTATTTGTTTTCCTGTGAAGAATTGACAACGCTATTCAGCGGTATGGGTTATGAATTTGACCCTGAAAGCATACCCCGTACCATTGAGTATTACCATCAGAGAACAGCGCACGGTTCGACCCTGAGCCAGGTTATTCATGCCTGGGTGTATGCACGCTCGCACCGCGACCTGTCCTGGAAAAGCTTCAAAAAAGCCTTAGTTGCCGATTATAAGGACGTTCAGGGTGGCACCACACACGAAGGAATACATCTCGGGGCGATGGCCGGTACGCTTGATTTGCTGCAACGCTGTTATTCCGGCATGGAGATCCGCGACCATGTGCTGTGGCTTAATCCCAGGCTTCCGGATGACATCGGTGAAATGTCGTTTCGTGTCCGTTTTCGCAATCATTGGATAAAGCTCACCATCAACAGGGAAAAGCTGAAGCTTGATGTTGATAAGGGCTGGGCCGAAAATTTTTATGTCGGTGTTCGGGGCAAAACATACAGCATCAAAACAGGTGACCACAAAGAATTCCGGTTATCTGCTGCTTCCGGTAAGGATAAACGCTGAGTCTGACTGCCAGCCTGCTGATCTTTGCCGTTCTTCATCATCAGTAATGATCAGAAAATAACATAAAAGAACATATATTATGAGATTGTTAATCATTTCAAACAGACTGCCCGTTGCCGTGAGCAAGGAGAGTGATGGCACGTTTAAAGCAGAAAAAAGTGCCGGAGGCCTGGTATCAGGACTGAGTGATTATTTAACAGGGCTTGGCAAAAACAGCGGACCGGTAACGGAATACCTGTGGATGGGCTGGCCTGGTTTGTCTGTCAAACCAAAACACCACGACCAGGTGCGGCAGAGGGTCAGGGAAAACTTTAATGCTGCACCCATCTTTCTTGAAAAAGAGTTGATGGAGAACGTGTACCTGGGATTTTGCAACAAGACCATCTGGCCGCTGTTCCATTATTTTCCGCAACACGCCCGCTTTGATATGCATTTCTGGGCCGATTACCAAAAGATGAACGAAATCTTTTGTGAGGAAATACTGCGTGTGTTAAGGCCTGATGATGTAATCTGGGTACACGACTATCACTTAATGTTACTGCCCGGACTGTTGCGTGAAAAGGTAACAAACCCCATTGGATTTTTTCTTCACATACCTTTCCCGACGTATGAAATGTACAGGCTGTTGCCGGCTGAAAGCAGAACAAAGGTGTTACAGGGCCTTATGGGCTGCGACCTGATCGGTTTTCACACGCATGACTACAGTCAGTATTTTCTGAGATGTGTGCTCAGGGTGCTGGGCAGGGAAAACCACATGGGGCGGATTGATATGCCAGATCATACGGTTGAGGTAGAGACCTTCCCGATGGGTATTGACTATGCCAAGTTTCACTCGATGGATGTTTCTCCTTTCCGGTCGCACAAGGCAGGACCCGGTGAGCCCAAAATGGTGCTGTCGGTTGACCGCCTGGATTACTCAAAAGGAATCGTCAACCGGCTGAAAGGCTTTGAGCTTTTCCTGCTCAGGTATCCCGAATGGCGTGGCAAGGTGTATTTGAACATGATCGTGGTGCCTTCAAGGACGGGAGTAAGCACCTACCTGCAAATAAAAAAACGCCTTGATGAGCTGGTAGGAAGGATCAATGGCCAGTATGGCTCCATTACCTGGACGCCGGTTATTTATCAGTACACATCCCTGCCGCATAAAGAACTTATTGCCCAATACCGGATGTGTGACGTAGCCTTGCTTACACCCTTGAGAGATGGCATGAACCTGGTGGCTAAAGAGTACATTGCATCACTTACTGATCAGAAAGGAGTGTTGATACTTAGTGAGTTTACCGGGGCTGCCAAGGAGCTTAGCGAGGCAGTCATTATCAATCCAAACAGTTACGATGAAATTGCCGATTCCATTGCAGAGGCTCTGGATATTAAGGGGAAGGAACAGGTCAGGGGTAATGTTATCATGCAGAAAAGGTTGAAACGGTATACCGTTACCAAATGGGCCAATGATTTCGTGCGTGTCCTTCTGGAGTCGTCGGAAAGGTCGCAGTACACCGCACGAAAAAAGTTGCTGAATGAAGATTTGATTTCCTTAATGCATAAAGCGTATCGTGCTGCAAAGAGACGTATTATTATTGTGAATTATGATGGCACACTGGTTCCGTATTCAAAATATCCGACCCATGCAGCCCCTCCTGACGCCTTGCTGGGTATTTTGCAAAACATAGATGCTCAGGAAAATACGGATATGGTGATTATTAGCGGCCGCAGCAAGGATGAACTAGATTCCTGGCTGGCAACGCTGCCGGTAAACCTGACTGCAGAACACGGGTCATGGATCCGGGAGGCGGAAACTGCTGATTGGAAGCTTTTTAAGCCGTTGTCGCAGGAATGGAAAAAGGAGATCATTCCCATTTTGGAAATGTATTCAGACCGATTGCCGGGTGCCTACCTGCATGAACGTGCTTACTCCCTGGCATGGCATTACGATAAAGCCGATGTGGAGCAGGCAGCCAAACTGGTAACAGAGGTAAACGACCATCTGTTAAGCATTACAACAAACATTAATTTGCAGGTGCTCCAGGGAAACGGAGTCATAGAAGTCAGCAATTCAGGTATTAACAAAGGTGAGCTTGCCATGCACTGGTTATCCAAAAAAGAATATGACTTTGTGCTTGCCATGGGTGCAGGATGGTCTGATGAATTATTGTTCCAGACCTTACCGGAACATGCGTGGTCTGTTAAAGTGGGGATGAGCCAGACCGATGCCAGGTTTGTTATCAGAAAACAGGATGATGCTGTCAGGATCCTTGAGAAGCTAATACAACCGTTGTCATAACAGGTTATAGAACAGACTTTCCTGTTTATTGCAACCGGTGAATGTTCTCGCTGATCTGAATTATTTACAGAGTATTTTTGTGAAATAAGTTCCTTTCTCCGGACAGGCGGGACACCTGGCCTGTTCCGTTTGCTACCTGATAACGACGGTTTTGATGTTTGTAAATTCACGGATTCCGACACAGGATAATTCCCTGCCGTACCCGCTGTCACCAATGCCGCCAAAGGGAAGCCGCGGATCGGACTTTACCATATCATTAACAAAACAGCATCCTGCCCGGAGTTCCATTTCTGCGATTCGCTTTCCGCGATTGCCGTCGCCGGTAAAAACGGCAGCACCCAGTCCGAATACCGTGTTGTTTGCGAGGCGAACGGCATCGGCTTCATCTTTAGCCTCAATAATGGCTGCAACGGGACCAAAAAGTTCCTCATCGAATGCCGGCATACCGGGAGTTACATCAGTCAATACCGTGGGAGGGTACCAGGCGCCTTTTTGATCCGGAATTTTTCCTCCGAGCTCGCAACGGGCTCCTTTTTCGATGCTGCGCAGCACCTGTTCATGCAACTCGTCGCGCAGCGAAACAGACGCTTGCGGGCCTACGTCGATTTCTTCAAGAACCGGATCTCCCATTGACTTTTTTTGCATTTTTTGAATAAAGAGTTCCACAAAAGCCTCGTACACTGGTCTCACAGCGATAAAACGTTTGGCAGCAATGCAGCTTTGCCCGCTGTTGATCAGCCTGCTGTTTACACAAAGCTCAGCAGCGGTATCCAGGTCGGCATCTTCCAGTATGATGTACGGGTCGCTGCCGCCAAGCTCCAGCACTGTTTTTTTTAGCATCTGTCCGGCTTTGGCCGCAACCGCCCTTCCCGCCGGAACGCTGCCTGTGAGCGTCACTGCCTTTACCAGTGGGTTTTCGATCAGTTGCCCCACGTTTTTCCCGGGCACTTTTAAGGTGCGGAAAAGGTGGTCCGGAAAACCGGCATCCCGAAACACTTTCTCTATCAGCAGTGCCGAACCCGTTACGTTGGAAGCATGCTTCAGCAAAACGCCGTTGCCTGACATCAGCGCAGGGGCAGCAAAACGAAAAACCTGCCAGAATGGGAAATTCCAGGGCATCACCGCCAGTACGACACCCAGGGGACGGTAGGCAATATAGCTCTCAGAGGCGTCGGTGGAAACACTTTCATTGGAAAGAAAAGCCTCTGCATGGTCTGCATAATAATCGCAAACCGAAGCGCATTTCAGCACTTCTGCCCGCGATTGTACAATCGGCTTACCCATTTCCAGGGTGATCATCTTTGCATACTCTTCGGTATTTGTACGAAGCAGATCAGCAACGAGCTTCATGACAGACTTCCTGACTGCAAAATCCGTATGTTCCCAAAGCTTTTGTGCTTTAGCGCATTTCCCGATGATCAGGGCAGATGCCTCCATGCTGTGTTCAGCGTATTCGGCAATTATGGAACCGCATACCGGGTTGATGGATTGTAACATTATCAACTTAATTTTAGTGAACTGTTTCGATTGATGAGATGCTGGCCGGCAACTCACTTTTGTTCTTTTTGCTGCATCACGACACGGGTGACGGGCAAACAATGGGGATATTCTTTTTGGATGAACTCCACCAGCTTCTCACGAATATAAACCCTCAGATCCCAGGCCTTGGGAGAACTTTCTGCGCTCATCAGCGCTCTTATCTCCAAGGTATTGGGAGTTGCATTGGTTACCTGCAGCACATCTACTCTTCCGTCCCAGAGCGGGGTTGTTTTCAGCAGTCGCGACAATTCTTTCCTGAGTGCTTCTACCGGCATGCTGTAATCGGTGTAAATGAACACCGTACCAAGAATGTCGGCAGAAGTGCGGGTCCAGTTCTGAAAAGCGTTCTCCAGGAAATAGGTGGAAGGCACCACCAGGCGACGCTGATCCCAGATCTTGATCACCACATAGGTCAGGTTGATCTCTTCGATCCAGCCCCACTCGTTCTCAACAATAACCACATCGTCCATGCGGATGGGCTGGGTGATGGCAATCTGCAAGCCGGCCAGAATCGTGCCCAGTACTTTTTGCGCTGCCAGTCCGAGGATCAGGCCTGCCAGTCCGGCGGAGGCGAACAAACTGATGCCTATATTTCTGAATCCGTCAAAAAGCATAAGCGTTGCACTGATTGCAATGACAATGATGATGAAGACCAGTATCTTTTCAAGAATATTGTATTGGGTATAAACCTTCCTGCTGTGCAAGTTGTCGGCCTGACTGATGTCGTACCTCTTTAGCAAGCCCAGTTTGGCTGTTCGCAGGAAAGCAACTAGCGCCCAGCTCACGGCAACAATGATAAACACTGAACCCAGAAGGCCAAGGTAGTGTTGCAGCTCCTGCGGGACAACGGCAGCATCCGGAACAATGATCTTAAGCAACAGTGCCAGCAGCAGGATCAGTACAGGGAAAATAAAACGTTTGATCAATGGTATCATGCTTGATTAGGTTTTAGCCTTTATGATGCAGGTAAGATTAACAAAACGTAAATATACAATTTTCCCGCTTTGTTCCATGTCTTCCTTTTGGCCTTTTCGTGTATCTTTGTAGTTCATCAAGCAAAAATCATGGCTAAAGGCAGGGAATCCAAACCACATATCGGCATTTTCGGGCGCCGCAATAACGGTAAGAGCTCATTGATAAACGCCCTTGCGGGGCAGGACATTGCCATTGTATCCGAGGTGCCGGGTACAACCACTGACCCTGTCAGGAAATCGATGGAGATCCCGGGTATTGGGCCGGCGATACTGGTTGACACGGCCGGCATTGATGATATCGGTGATTTGGGAAGCAAGCGTGTGAGCCGCAGTCTGGCTGCGTTAAGAACCGTTGACCTTGCCTTGCTGGTGATCACCGGTAATGTGTTTGGCGAGCCGGAGGAAAAGCTCATTAAGGCTTTTGAAAAGCAGGAGGTGCCCTTCCTTGTCGTTCACAACAAATCGGACATTGAAGCACTTAACGAATCATTGGCCACAAAGATCGCCGGCGACTACGAGGCGCCTGTACTGTCTTTTTGTGCGCTCAGGCCTGATAATCTCGGGGAGCTGACTGGTGCACTCAGGCAAACAATGCCTGAAACGGCTTACCGGGCAAAGAGCCTGCTGGGTGATTTGTTAAGCTATGGAGATCTTGTTGTGTTGATCACACCCATCGACACTGAGGCACCGGAGGGCCGGCTAATATTGCCCCAGGTGCAGGCAATCCGCGACATTATCGACAACGACTGTATTGCGGTGGTGGTCAAGGAAAAAGAAGTTGATGCACTGATGAAGATACTGCAGCCAAGGCCCAGCCTGGTGGTCACCGACAGCCAGGTATTTCTCCGGGCTGACGCATCCATACCCAAAGACATTCCTCTGACCAGCTTCAGCATCATGCTGGCCCGGCATAAAGGCGATTTTCAAAACTACCTTCGTGGCACACCCCGGATTGACGCACTGAAAGACGGAGACCGCATTTTACTGCTCGAGTCATGCACCCATCACGTTGCGTGCGATGATATCGGAAGGGTGAAAATCCCCCGCTGGATGAGTGCCTATTCGGGGAAAAAGCTGGAATATGACGTAGTGGCCGGACTTGGAGAACTGCCGCGTCCCATCACCGATTATTCACTGGTGGTGCAATGCGGCGGCTGTATGATTACACGCAAACAGATTATCAACCGTCTCAGGCCGGCTGTTGAAGCCGGAGTGCCTGTGACCAACTATGGTATGGCCATCGCCTGGATGCACGGCATCTATCACAGGGCGGTTGCGCCTTTTGTAAAGCTGAAGGAACAAGAACATGATTATCTTTAATATAAAAAGGCCTGACCGGTAAAAGCCCGGCACAAACTGAAAAACAAATGGAATTACTGATCCGTGACATACTTAAGAAGGATTCGTTTACCAAACAGGACCTCGTTACGCTGTTATCAGCCGATGAGGCTTCGCGCCAGCTGGTTTTTGCCAGGGGAGAGCAGGTAAAGAACGAGTATGTGGGCAATAAGGTGTATTACCGCGGCCTGATTGAATTCTCGAACCTTTGCGGAAAAAACTGTCTGTATTGCGGTATCAGGGCAGGCAACAAGGAGGCTCACCGCTATGAAGTCACCGAGCAGGAAGTGCTTGAAGCGGCCCGCTACGCCTGGGAGAACAAGTTTGGCAGCCTTGTCATACAGGCCGGCGAACGCAGCGGCACGCGATACGTGCAACGCATCGAGCGCCTCGTAAAAATGATCAAGCAGATGAGTAACGGTGAGTTGGGCATTACCCTTTCTTTGGGAGAACAGAGCGAGGAGACCTACCGCCGGTGGTTTGAAGCCGGTGCGCACCGCTACCTGCTACGTATTGAGGTTTCCAATCCGGACCTTTATCCTTTATACCATCCCGGCAACAAAAAACACGACTACCGGGAACGCCTTGATGCCTTGTACCGCTTGCGAAAAGTGGGTTACCAGGTGGGCACCGGTGTGATGATCGGCTTACCGTTTCAGACAATAGAAGACCTTGCCGACGACCTGCTGTTCTTCGTTGAGCACGACATCGACATGGTCGGTATGGGACCTTACATCGAACATGAGCAAACACCGATGTACCAATACAAGGATAAGCTGCTTCCGAAAATGGAACGCTTTTACCTCAGCCTGAAAATGGTGGCCGTATTGCGTATTCTGATGAAAGACATCAACATAGCCGCCACCACCGCCATGCAGGCTATTGACCCCATGGGTCGTGAAAAATCGATCAAGGTAGGTGCCAATATCATTATGCCCAACCTCACCCCGACAAAATACAGAGAGGACTATTTACTTTACGAGGACAAGCCCTGTACCGACGAGGATGCCGAGGAGTGCAAGCGTTGCCTGGAAGCACGGATACATATGGCCGGTGGCCAGATTGGATACGGAGAATGGGGCGATTCAAAGCATTTTAAGAAAAGAACCTGATGGCCAACAAAAAGTTTACATCCGGGGCGTTGCAGGTAAACTTGGAGGAAACCCGTACTGCCGAAATCAATATTCCCGATTCTCACAAGGAAATCATAGCGCTGTCGAAAGATCACTGGGGTATAAATAAACGGACGTTCGAATTCTTTCAGGAACTACATCATCCCTATTCAAACTATGGAGTTGTCGTGGAAGAATACAGGAAAATCCTGCTTGGCGACAAATGGTTTTATCAAAAACAGGAAGATTCCGGCCATGTTTTTCTGAACCTGCTGAACATAGCCGCCGAGCTGTTCAGGATGCCCCTCAAGGAAGAGGAACTGGCCCAGTTGCTTCGCAGCTATCTTGAGTTTTTTGGAAGTTGCGAACAGGCTGATGAAGTCTGTTCCGAAAAACTGTTGCACCACCTTGTCGAACAGCTGAATTACCTGTTGGAGAACCGCCCGGAGCTGCTTGTAAAACATGCTGACCAGCTTAAA
This sequence comes from Bacteroidales bacterium, assembly GCA_031323845.1. Lineage (GTDB taxonomy): Bacteria > Bacteroidota > Bacteroidia > Bacteroidales > UBA7960 > PUPG01. Next base: position 16,375 of record JAVIYP010000013.1, read on the forward strand.
ACCCATCTTGGCTGGGCTGCCGGCCATAACACTGTTAAAAAGGAACTCTTTACAGTTCTTCATAAAATCGTAAGGCAAAGCCTCGAGATCTGGCGTTCGACTTCCCCGGCAGAAGAATGGTTCAATAAATACCGCCATTTGTTCTCCAGGGATTATTCGGAGGTGGAAGCGGCAATAGGCGCACCTTTTTTCGAACGGCAGCATTTGTTGCTTTCCGAATCAAAAAACTGGTCTGATTTATGTGACAAGGTGTTGTTTTACAACGAAATTGCCGGCCACTACACCCAAATGATCGACCGCTTTGAAAAACACATAGAACGTTTTTACTACATCCTGTTCCTGCTTTACCTGCCCGGTATGAAAGCCCGGCAAACCCAGCTTTTATACGCCCTCAACAAGGTGTTGCGCAACATCCGTAACGAAGTTGATAACGACGATTTTTCTCATTTCCTTGATAATATTTTCCTGCTTTTTGAAGAGCTGAAGACATCCTGTATGGCTACCGTACTCGATTGTGTACTGACTCTTGGAAAGGAGGTTATTGAAACCAAAGATAAAAAACTGATCAGCTATTTCGAGAACAAGCTTATCGTCTTTGGCTTTGTCAATCCGGGATCGGTTTACATCCAGGAAAACTGGCAGTTGAAAACCGACCCCAATCATCTGAAAAATATCAGGGTATGGCTTGAGCTGATCATGCATGCGCCCTATACGTTCCGCAAACTGCTGTCGGCCCTTATTGTGAACCTGCGCCTGGGCGGTATTTTCATTTTTGACACCGACCTTTTTCAGCGCGACATCACACGCCTTCTCAACAGCGATATCTCACCGCTCTACAAGCAGATAAAACAGCTCACTCGTATCTTCCCCGTGTATTTTAATGAGATAGGTGCCGAGGGAGAACTGCGTGATGTGACCACGGTGATGGACGAACTGTCGGGCCGGCAGGACAAGCTGATTCATTTTCTGCGAAAGCAGGTGCATATTGAAGGAAACAATACACATATTGAGCTTTGCAGAAAGATATTCAGGTTTTGGTATGATGGTGAGAAAGGGCCGCTGGAAGAGATCCTGCCCCCGGATGTTTCACAAAGCCTCGATCTGCAAAGCCGGTGGTTTAAGGGAGTAAACCAGCTCATACATAAGCTGTGCAGCAGCAGGCACTGCCTTCCTGACGATTTGCTGCTGATGACCGATCCGGCCTTTGCAAAGTTGGTTGAAGATACAGAACATAACAACGAGGATGACAAGACCAGGCTCACGCTGTTGTTTAAGCTTTATGCGCTTCTGCGCGAAAAATATTCGTTTGACATTGCCGACCTGACGGTGCATCTTAAAAGGTATCGCTTTTTTACTGATGATGAAGTACAATCCCTTCAGCATTTACTGGCTGAGCGTCCGGATGAGGCCCTGGTGCTGATCTTTGATTATATAGAACGCCTGAACCAGGTGATCTTTGATCCCGAACACAGTGAGGGCTGGGAGAGCATCTATCACAAAAGACACATTGCTTTCGGTATTCCGTCAATGTATGGTCAATACCGTGAAGATAAGTTTGAAGCACTCGGGTTGATATTCCGGCTTGAGCGACAGGCAGCCCGGTTAATGGAGGATAAAGTTTTTTCCCTTAAAGCCGAATATGTCACCGCCAGATCATTGAGAACCTCATTCGACATACTCTCGCTGTTCAGGCGTGGGCTAGAACTGGACGGGGTCAGCAGCCAGGGGTTTGAAGCAAACCTGAAAATGCTTAAATACGGACTGACCAGCGAAAGCTTTTCACTGGCTCAATTCATTAACCTGTTTCAGTTTTTGGCAAAAAATGTGAAAGAGATCACCAATACCTACTTTTTTGGTTTTTATGATCAGCCCCTGAGGGTAATCATTCCCCGGATTTTCTTCCAGGACAAAGAGCTTTCAGAAAAAGAAAAGAACCAGCTGATCACCAGGCATTCGGAGACCTTCTACCGTGAAATCATGTCGGCTTCTTTTCTCATACAGCAACTCGACAGCTACATAAGTCGCATGGTACATACCCTGCAGAACATGGTCGACAATTTTCCGCTGGCAATCATCCGCGATATCATGTCGTACAATCGTGATCTGGTTATCAGTCCGTTATATGAGGAAAGCCCTGAAATTGACAACCAGATCTTTCTCGGCTCCAAGGCTTATTTTCAGAAGAAGCTGTATATGCAGCATTTTCCTGTGCCTCCGGGATTTGTGCTGAGTACTGAGGTGTTTCGCCGGAGGCGGGCCATTATGGCGAATGCCAGCTTAAAGCAGGAAGTCTTTGACCTGGTGTTCCAAAATATTAAACGTCTTGAAGAAATGACCGGCAGGATTTATGGAGGAACCCCCAACCCCTTGTTGCTGTCGGTCAGGTCGGGTACAGCCATCTCCATGCCGGGAGCCATGAATACCTTTCTGAATGTAGGCCTTAATGACGACATTGTAGAAAAACTCAGCAGGCAGCCCAACTTTGGATGGACATCCTGGGATTGCTACCGCCGTTTGCTGCAAAGCTGGGGCATGACCTATGGCATCGAACGCGATGTGTTCGACCAGGTGATGATTGACTTCAAGGAGCGCTACAAGGTTGAACAAAAGGTTATGTTCACCCCCGGGCAGATGAAGGAAATGGCCTTTGCATACAAGCACATTCTTGCTGAACGTAACATACGCTTTGAGGAGGACCCCTGGTTGCAGCTTGAACAAACCATTATCCGTGTATTTGACTCCTGGGATTCTGAAAGGGCCAACGTTTATCGGAACCACCTGCAGATTGCCGATGAATGGGGCACGGCAGTGGTCATACAGCAAATGGTATTAGGCAATATCGACGACTACTCAGGCACGGGTGTTGTTTTTACGCACAACCCCATGGTGCCAAAGCCTGGTATTTACCTGAACGGTGATTTCACCATGTGTAGCCAGGGAGAGGATATTGTTGCAGGACTGGTTCATGCCCTGCCGGTGTCCGTGCTGCAAAAGCAGCTGACCGGGCGCGAAAATCAGCCATCGCTGGAGGAGTTCATGCCTGACATGTACCGCAGACTTTTCGAGATTGCCCATGATCTTGTTGAAAAGAAAGGCTACAACCATCTTGAAATAGAATTTACGTTTGAATCAAGAGATCCTTCCGACCTGTATATTTTGCAGATCAGGGACCAGGAGACCCGGAAAACCGAACGCTTGCAGGTGTTTGTAGAGGCCGCCGACCACATGCAGCTGCTGGGGCGCGGTATCGGAGGCGGAGGCGGTGCATTGAACGGACGTCTGGCCATTGATATGGATGATATTGTGATGCTCAGGAAAAAATACCCCAAAGAATCATGCATTTTGTTAAGGCCTGATACGGTTCCGGACGATATTCCTATTATCTTTGAATGCGATGGACTGGTGGCCTCCCGGGGCGGCACCACCTCACATGCAGCCGTCACAGCAGCCAGTCTTGGAAAGGTGTGCGTGCTGAACTGCCGGCAGCTGCATGTCAACGAAAAGGAAAAAGTATGTCACATCAATGGAGAACACCTTACACCCGGTGATCAAATCTCTATTGACGGTTTCTCCGGAAACATCTATAAGGGGCATTATAAAACCGATTATACTGAGATCCTGAGATAAAACGTTATTTATTGACAGTAACTGCGTAAGCTATGACAAACAAAAACGAAAACAGGCTGCTTGGCATTAACGGTCTCGGCCGGATAGGAAAACTGGTACTGTGGAACGAAATGATCCATCGCCGGTTCGATGGTGCCGTCATCAATGTTGGACGTGAAGTGGGGTCTTCGCTCAAAGACCTGGTACACCTGATGGAAACGGATTCCACTTACGGTAATGTTTCGCATTTTATCTACGGCCTGGCCACCCCGGCAAAACATTTTGAGATCCTTGATGAAGCGGAGGGCCTTCTTGGCTTTGACGGTTTCCGGATAAAGATTCTGCGTAATCATCGAAACCCTGCGCAGATTGAATGGCGGGAAAATAACGTCAGGCTGGTGGTTGACTGTACGGGTAAGTTTACCGATCCGACGGCTCCGGCTGAAAAGGAGGGAGGAAGCCTTCGCGGGCACCTGGAGGCCGGTGCGGAACTGGTAGTGCTCAGCGCTCCTTTCAAAATCAAGGATAAAGCTAAAAAGATGCCCGACGACAGCATTATGATGGTTTATGGCATCAACCATCTTGACCTGAAGCCGGGCAAACACCGCCTGGTATCGGCTGCCAGCTGTACAACCACCGGACTTGCGCATATGCTGCAACCTCTTCTTCAGAAAGAAGAAACATCACAAATACTGACAGCTTCGATGTCAACCATACACGCAGCCACCAATACGCAGAATGTCCTGGATGCCGTTCCCAAGGCTGCAGCCACCGACCTCAGAAAAAACAGATCGGTGTTTAACAACATCATCCTGTCAACGACCGGCGCGGCCAAAGCGCTCGAAAAGATCATGCCGCAAATAGAAGAAATTGGGTTTATGGCCGACTCGGTGCGCATCCCCACCAATACGGTGTCATTGATCATCCTGAACGTCACCTTCAACACCCGGATGAATGAAAAAGGCGAGCCTCTTATCAACAAAGCTTTTCTGGATACCCTTTACAGGGAAGCTGCGCAAGGGCCCCAAAAAGGGCTGCTTGTGTTCAGTGAACGGCAAAACGTGTCGGCCGACCTTATCGGTCTGCCTGCAGCCGTTGTCATAGAGGGCCACGAAACGCATACGCGCACGGGCTTCATCAGCCTGACGGAAGCCATGATGGCCAGCCTGGGCATCAACGCCGGAAAAGACCTGCACCTGCCGGTCACCCATGCCAAAATTTTCGGATGGTATGATAACGAATACGGCAGTTATGCCACCAGCCTCGGAACCTTGATTAAGTATCTCGATAATAATTTATAGTTAATGCCTGTTATGAAAAACCTGAAAGACATAAGAAGACCTGATCATGAAGTACTTGACATCAATGATGATGTAAAATGGGTGGGAGTGATTGATTATGACATAGTTACTTTTGATGTTGTTATGGAAACCGAATTCGGGACCACCTACAATTCATATTTCATCAATGCCGAAAAGAAAACACTGATAGAAACCACCAAGGAAAAATTCCTCGACACCTATCTTGATAAGATCAGGCAAGTTACTGATCCTGCTGACATACAATATATTATCCTGAATCATACGGAACCTGACCACAGCGGCAACCTTGCTCATTTACTGGCTTTGGCACCTGAGGCTACGGTGGTTGGAAGCCGTCTGGCCATCAATTACCTTAAAGATTTTCTGGGCCGTGATTTCAGGCATTTGATTGCCAAAGACGGAGACACCCTTGACCTTGGCAATAAAACCCTGCGCTTCATTGCTGCACCCAATCTGCACTGGCCCGACAGCATGTACACCTATCTTGAAGAGGACCGGCTGTTGTTTACCTGTGATTCGTTCGGTTGTCATTATGCACATCCCGACATGTACGACGACAGGGTGGGGGACTTCAGTGAGGCGTTTAAGTATTATTTTGATGTGATCCTCAAACCTTTCAGCAAGTTTATGCTGAAGGCCATAGATAAGATCAGGCCCCTGGAGATCAATGCAGTGCTCACGGGTCACGGGCCGCTGCTTATGAAAGACTGGCAAAAATGGGTGGACCTCTCGGAGCAATATGCCAGGGATGCCCTGCAAACACCACAGAAGAACTATGTCTTCATTCCTTATGTGTCGGCCTATCACAATACCGGTAAAATGGCCGGTGCCATCCGCGATGGCATACAGAGCGTGGGTGATTTTGAGGTAGAAGTGGCTGATATAGAGACGATGTCGGTGGGCGATATGGACGAGAAGGTAGCCCGAAGCAGTGCCCTTATTGTTGGGTGCCCGACCATCAATCAAAACATACTGCTGCCGGTTTATAAGCTTTTTGCCGTCATCAGCCCGATACGCGACAACAGGAAACTGGCCGGAGCCTTTGGCTCCTATGGGTGGAGCGGTGAGGCGTCAAAACTGATCAACGCCACACTGAGTAATCTCAAACTCAATGTGCAGGGAGATGGTGTTTTTGTAAAATTCACCCCTCATGAAAATGAGTACGACATGTGTTTTCGCTATGGTCAGGGCATAGGAGAAAAACTCGCTGAACAATAATGCCAAAGAAAACCTCAGTTATGGGTTATACCGTCAGGCCTTTTCTTGTGATACTTTTTGTGGTAATGGGAATGCTCGCTTCATGCACCAGCAGTCTGTATTATGCCAGCCGTTTTGTAGTGGAGGAAACCGAAATACATGTCCTGGTGCTGCCTCCCGGAAGCCTCATCAAAAACTTTTCGCCCGTACACCCCAATGAACTTGACGAAGACAGCCTCTACACCATTGATGAGGAGAAAATCCGCTTTATCCGCGACGTAAATGACTCGCTGCATATCGCTGCCTTCATGACTGCCCTGAAGCACCACCTGGAGCGTTTGTATGTTACTGTTTATGATGCTCAGGATATGGATGAATTTTTCAGGCTCGAAAGACCGGCCTACATCTTCTCCATTGCGCAGATGGAGCTGCTGGAATACCTGCACGAAGAGGTTTTTGTTGCCCGCGATGCCGGAACAACCTTTGTCCGGCGCGAACCCGTCACGGTACTTGAAAACAGCACCTGGTTTGAATTCATGAAACTGCACGATGCCGGCTTTGGCATGCAGGTGCTCTACAGCGCGCATGTTACCAGCGACTATGTTGAAGGACGTTTTGTGAGACAAGCCGACGGAAGGGTGTATTTTGATCCGGAGCGGTATCCGCTTACCGCAGAAGACCTTTCAGACCTGGCAGCATTTTCAGGGAAACAAAATGCCCAGAATATGTTCAACCACCTGATGAATCTTTACATACAAGAGCGGATGGGCTATGACCCACAGAATTACTATCACTATGATATTGATGAGCATGCCATCATTAACCGGGAGCAGCCCGCATTCATAGTCATTAAGTCTACTGCCAACGAGCCGGAGGATGAGCCGCACTCCGACACGGATCATTAACTGCCGTAACGGGTAAAGGGGCTGACGCTCTGCGAGGCAAAATCGCCGGCCAGGTATTTGTAATAACCACTGATGGCGATCATTGCTGCATTGTCGGTGCAGTATTGAAACTTAGGAATGTACACCTCCCAGATCCCCGCCTTCTCCTGTTCCAGGAAAGCCCGGCGAAGCCATGAATTGGCCGAAACACCACCGGCCATGGCTACGTGTTTGATGCCCAGCTGATCGGCAGCTGCCTGCAGCTTGTGCATCAGAATCTCTACGATGGTAAACTGAATGCTGGCAGATAAATCGTGAATGTTTTTCTGAATGAAATCAGGATCTTCTTTTAAGCTGTCGCGCAAAAAATACAGTATGGATGTCTTCAGGCCGCTGAAACTGTAGTCGAAACCACCCACCCTGGGATGTGGAAACTGAAAGGCTTTCGGGTTTCCTTCCTGTGCAAGTTTATCAATAAGCGGACCTCCCGGATAAGGGAGCCCCATGGTTTTGGCTGCTTTGTCAAATGCTTCTCCCGCAGCATCATCAATGGTCTGACCGATGATTTGCATGTCATAATGGCTCTTCACCAGTACGATCTGTGTGTGCCCGCCCGAAACCGTCAGGCACAGAAAAGGGAATGGTGGATGCTTTTCATGGCTTTCATCTTCAATAAAAAGGGCAAGAATGTGCGCATGCATGTGATTCACCGTAATCAGGGGTATGCCCAGTGCCAGCGCAAACGACTTGGCAAAGGAAGTGCCTACAAGCAACGAGCCAAGAAGCCCGGGACCATTGGTAAAAGCAACCGCATTCAGTTGATTTTTATGTATCTTTGCAAGAGAAATGGCTTTATCAATAACAGGAATGATATGTTTTTGATGTGCCCTGGAGGCAAGCTCGGGAACAACACCACCAAAATCTTTATGAACTTCCTGGTTGGCAATGAGATTGGCAAGAATTTTGCGATCTTTGATGATGGCAGCAGAAGTGTCGTCGCAAGATGATTCTATGCCCAATAAATATATACTCATAACGTTATATCAAAAAACCAATAGCTGTTAATTACCGGAGGACAAAAGTATCAAAAATAAGCGAAACATATTCTTAGTGCTGCTGCTCATGGTGTTGCTTGTCCCGGTAATGCTGTATGGTTTGTTACATACCCGGGTGCTGCAAACTTGGGTGCTCAACAGGATTACTTCTTATGTCTCAAATGAACTCCAAACGGAAATAACGGTCGGAAACCTTGAGTTTAAACCGTTCAGAAGCTTGCTGCTCAGTGAAGTAAATATTAAGGATCAGTCAGATGGCGATTTGCTTTTTGTTGATGAAATAGCGGTAGATATCGGCAGGCTTTCACTTCGACATAATGTCCTGTATGTGAAAGAAATACGTCTCGATCAGGCTCTTATTCGCCTTACCCGTGACGATCCTTACGAAAACTTCAATTTTCGATTTATCTTTGATTACATAGAACAAAACCAGGACAGCAACCGAAGGGCGGGGAAGTGGCACCTGTCTTTTGCATCAGTAAGCCTTTCGGACACTGACTTAACGTTCAGGGATGTTTTGGCCCCTAACCGTGATACCGGCCTGAACCCATCTGACATCCAATTGAGCAATGTGTACCTGGCTGTGAGTGACATTGTGCTGGCAAACGAGCAGCTGGCTTTCGAACTCGACTATTTCCGTGCAAAAGAAAGCCGGGGTTTTGTGGTTAATCATCTCTCGACCAGTGCGAAATTCTCGCTCCACGAAGGAACACTTTCCAACTTCCTGCTGCGCACCCGTGATTCAGAACTTATGCTCAACAGTGCGTTCGAATACAGATCAGACACCACTAAGGGTTTCTCCCTGGATGATCTGTACTTCAAGTTAGAGCTTAAACCTTCTACCGTGGCATCTTGTGAGGTGGGCTACTTCTTGCCGTTTTTGTACGGTGCAGAGGATGTATTGTCCATCAGTGGTGTCATTCAAGGGTCTGCCAACAATTTAGTTGCCAGTAATCTGGATTTGTCGGCAGGAAAGCATACCCGTGTTTCAGGAGATCTTGCACTGTATGATATCAATGATGTGGAGAAAGCGCGGCTGAATGCCCGGATCACCGAACTCCGGAGTTCCATTGAAGACATCAGCTCATTCCGCCTGCCTGCTTCGCACATCAGCAATACCCTGGATCTTCCGGGTTATGTTCATAATCTGGGACATATTCATTTTACCGGTGACCTTGACGGCTCACTGGATGATTTTACTGCACGAGGCAGCCTGGAGACCGATATCGGAGTGATGAACGGCGATGTGGTTTTTCAAAAAACAGGACGTGATACGCTTTATCAATACAAGGGTACCTTACAAGCTTTAGATTTTGACGCCGGCCAATTTTTTGACACGGGTGAATATCTTGGCAAGGTATCCATGTTTGCCAATCTGTCCGGACAGGGTTTTTTTATGGAAAACCTGGATATCTCCATTGAGGGAAGCATCGCATCGCTAGAATTTATGAACAATAATTATTCTAATCTTGCCCTCCGGGGAGGATTTGCGAACAAAACCTTCAACGGCTCTTTCCTGGTTGATGACGCTGACCTGTTTCTCGATTTTAAGGGCACGGTTGATTTCAGTGACGAAATTCCTGTCTTTGACTTTCATGCCCTGGTAGATCAGGCTTATCTGAGCAAGATGAACATTTACCAGCGTGATCCTGCGTTTGAGTCGGTATTGTCAGCCAATATGTTCATCAATGCACAGGCTCTTTCACTGGATGACCTTGAAGGCACCATTACCATCAGGGATATTATTTACGAGGAATATCCTCTGGACAAACGCTTGCCGGAAGCTGAAATTCTTAGATACTTCACAGACAGTCTTTTTATAAGCAATACGCTATGGGCTGATAATAACAAACACCTGAGAATACGCTCGGCCTTTCTGGATACTGACCTTTACGGGCAGATCAACTTTGCGCAGATCGGGCAATCCGCTGCGGGCTTCATAAATCATTTCATGCCTGCCCTGTTCAACAACAAGCCTCTTGATGAAAGCACGGTAAATGGCCTGCAGGATATTGACTATTCCATCCGGTTTAAAGACACAGAAGAGTTAACGTCAATATTTTTCCCTGCGGTGAGTGTGGCTCACAACCATGCAGAAATAGAGGCAAGGGCTGCCCATCTCAACTTTGCCGGACGGGAATTTATTGACTGGCATATTGTGGGAGAACGGGACCAGGATCAATTCGAGATTACAACTTTCGCCAGTAAGCTCGCAATTTCCGATAGCCTGTTTCTTGATCGCTTTGAGGCGCGAACCGTTTTTTTCTCCGATACGGTGCTGCTCAAAATGCAATGGAACGATCAATCGGAAGACATGCACAACCAGGGCAGGCTGAATGGTGTTGCCCGGTTTTACAGCCCCGGCAGCCTTGAATTCGTGTTTTTGCCCTCCGAAGCCTACTTCAGAGGAGATCTCTGGCGATTCAACGTTGATAATAAGATCATTATTGATAAAGAAAGGCTTGAGATTAAACAGCTGGTAGCTTATCACGAAGACCAGTTCATCAGGGCCGATGGAGTGTTCAGTGCCGATGACGCCGACCAGATGTTGTTCTCCTTTGCCAATTTTGACGTGGCCCTCTCTGCTCATCTTATGAGAACGCAAAATTTTGAGTTCGGAGGCATTATGGACGGCTATATCACCTTAAAAGCCATGTATCAACCTCTGAGCATTGGTACCGAGTTGTTCGTTACGGATTTTTCGTTCAACCACGACCGTCTGGGTGATCTTGAAGTGAATAGCCTGTGGGACGCTGAAAAACAAGCCTTCGCCGTAGAGACCGTAATCACTGATGTTGATGACTCAGGATTCTTCCATCCTTTAATTGCCACAGGCTATATCCATCCTGCAGGCGGTGATCAGAATTTTGACCTTGATATTAAACTGGACAATAAAAAAATGTCGGTGTGGGGCCGGTACATGAAGAACTTTGCTCAGAACTTTGACGGCCGGGCCAGTGGCCGGTTGCGGCTGGACGGACCGTTTCACAGTCCTGAACTTTCGGGTAAGGCTTTCGTGAACGAAACGGAACTGTACATTCCATACCTGAACACACGTTACAGCTTCAGTCATGAGGTGGAGTTTGCAAAAAACTATTTTTACTTTGATAACATAATGCTGACCGACACCCTGGGTAACAGGGGGCGGATGTATGGTTACCTGTATCACGACCGCTTTAAGTATTTTTCTTTTGACTTGAGGTTAAATCCTGAACGGATGATCATTTTCAATAAGGATCAGCGGCATCGGGATTATTACTTCGGAACGGCTTTTATTTCCGGCCTCATCCATATATACGGACCTGCTGATAACGTTTTTATGGATGTAAACGCCCGTACCAACAGGGGCACCAGTGTGATGGTGCCTTTAAACTACTCTGGTGAGATCAGGGAGAGCCATTTCATCTCATTTGTTTCAAGGGATCCGCTCAACAACAACAACCAGCCCTTCAGTCAGCCTGCAATTCCCGGGGGCATTACCATGAATTTCGACCTTGAAGTTACTCCAGATGCAGACGTTCAGTTGTTTTTTGATACACGCTTCGGGGATATTATCCGCGGCAGGGGTTCCGGTAACCTCAAGCTGGAGATATCGCCCCAGGGTGCTTTCAATATTTACGGGGATTATGTTATTGAAGACGGTGAATACATTTTTTCACTGCAGAACATCATCAATAAGCGATTCCGGATCGAGCAGGGGAGCACGATCCGGTGGACGGGCGACCTGAACGATGCTGACGTGGATTTGCGTGCTGCTTACCGCTTGCGAACGGCTCTTTATGATCTGCTCGTGGGAGAGGGTATTGATCCTGAAACGGCGGAATTATACCGGCGGCGCGTTCCCGTTGAGACCATGCTGATCCTTGAAGATAAACTGTTCAATCCTGCCATTAGTTTTGAAATTCAGGTGCCTGGCGGCGATGAGAGTGTCCGGGATTTGATTGAGCGCATCATCACCACGGAGCAGGAGATGAACCGCCAGGTTTTTTCGCTGCTGGTGCTGAACCGCTTTATGCCCGCCACCACCGATCAGTACAACACGGCGCTTGGTTACGGCGTTGGAAGTACCTCTTCGGAGCTGCTGTCAAACCAGTTGAGCAACTGGCTCTCTCAAATCAGCAATGATTTTGATATCGGCATCAATTACAGGCCTGGCGATGAACTCAGCAGCCAGGAAGTGGAACTGGCGTTGTCTACACAGCTTTTTGACGACAGGGTGCTTATTGACGGGAATTTTGGAGTTGCCGGCAACCAAACGGCGACCGGACACAGTACGCAGGCGACGAGCCAGATCATAGGTGATGTCAATGTGGAAGTAAAGATCACGCCTGAAGGAAAATTTCGGGTAAAAGCCTTTAACAGGTCAAATACCTTTGACATCATTAACACCAACTCGCCCTACACACAGGGGATTGGCTTGTTTTACCGCAGAGAGTTTGATGATCTGTCCGAACTGTTTCGCCGGCAGCGCCAAAGCAGCGAAGGACTGCTTATGGAACCCGAACCTCCAACCTCGGAGGATGAAGTCAATCTCTATTAGAGCATATGCCCCATTTTGTTCTTTTTGGTATCCATGTATACCTTGCAGTGCGGTGAACTGTTGACTATGATGGGTATGTTTTCGGTGATTTCGATTCCGTAACCTGTAAGTCCGGTTTTTTTGCCCGGGTTGTTGGTGATTAACTTAATCTTATTGGCACCGAGGTCTCTCAATATTTGTGCCCCTATACCGTAATCCCTTTCATCAGCTTTAAAGCCGAGTTCGATATTGGCTTCCACCGTATCCAGTCCCATTTCCTGGAGGTGATAAGCTTTCAGTTTGTTGAGCAGGCCTATGCCGCGGCCTTCCTGGTTCATGTAAAGGATCACTCCTGTTCCGGCTTCTTCTACCATCTGCATAGCTTTATGAAGCTGGCCGCCGCAATCGCACTTGCATGATCCGAAGATGTCCCCGGTAATGCATGACGAATGCACCCTCACCAGCACCTCTTCGTTGGCTTTCCAGCTTCCTTTTACCAATGCCAGGTGCAACATGTTGTTGGTGGTCTGCCGGTATGCGGTAAGTTTGAAATGCCCCCATTCCGTAGGCAGGTCCACGGTTATTTCCTGCGAAATAAGACTTTCGTTACGGATGCGATAGGCAATGAGGTCTTCAATGGAGATGATTTTCAGGTTAAAGCGTTTGGCGATATCAAAAAGATCGGGCAAACGGGCCATGGAGCCGTCTTCGTTCATGATTTCAACAAGTGCGCCGGCGGGTTGGAGCCCTGCAAGGCGTGCCAGGTCAATGGAGGCTTCCGTATGGCCGGCACGTTGAAGCACGCCTCCCTCGCGGGCACGCAACGGAAAGATATGTCCGGGCCGCGCAAGCTCTTCTGGATTCGTTTCCGGGTCAGCCAGTGCTTTAACGGTCTTTGCGCGGTCGGAAGCAGAAATGCCCGTAGTGCAGCCTTTCCCTTTCAAATCAACGGAAACAGTGAAAGGAGTTTCATGCGCCGAAGTGTTTTTTGGAACCATCAGGTCCAGGTCAAGCTGCTCACAGCGGCGCCGGGTTATGGGAGCACAGATAAGACCGCGCCCGTGAGTGGCCATAAAGTTTATGATGCCTGGGGTGATGGTTTCGGCCGCGGCAATAAAATCCCCTTCATTCTCCCTGTCTTCGTCGTCAACGACGATGACGACGTTGCCCGCCCTGACTTCCGCAATGGCCTCTTCTATGGTATTGAATTGTTCTTGCATTCCTGGATGAAACAGTTAAGCTGTAATCACTTTTTCGAGCATGGCAGAAGTGCTTGCCCAGTTAAAGTTCTCTAATACAAAACGATAGCCTTTTTCTCCTAAGTTCTTGGAAAGGCTGGAATCCGACAGCAAAGATAATATATGTCGGGCATACTCGGAAGCATTTCTTCCAATTAGTAGTTGTTCTCCGTCGAGTGCCCGTAACGCCTTGTTTGCCAGGGGTGAAGTAACTGACGGCAATTGCATGGCCATGGCTTCAAGCACTTTGTTTTGCAAACCGGTGCCAATTTGCATGGGCGCCACAAAGATGCGCGATTGCGCATAGTACTCCCTGATATCGTCCACCCAGCCTGTAACGGTTACCTTTTCTGAGGCCAGCGCTTTTACCTTTCCGGAGGGTGTCGCCCCGGCAAGCACAACACGGGTGTCGCTGCGCTCCTCCCAAACCAGGGGCATGATCTTTTTTACCAGGTATTCGGCACCATTAACGTTAGGCGGATAGGCCATGTTGCCTGAAAAGATGATGTCGAAACGCTTTTCCCTGTCAAGGGGCGTGAAGTAATCGGAATCAACGCCGTTGGGAATCACGTGGATCTCTTCCCTGAGAGGGTGCGGTATGTTATCACGATCAGGTCTGGAAATGATGGTTTTCTTATCGAAAAGATCAAATGCATACGCTTCGTAACGGCTTACTCTCTTATGCTCCGACCGAAGCAGCGGTTTTAAATACCAGGGAGCTACATCCAGCCTCCGCTTGAGTCCGGTTGAAAAAACATCCTGGTAGTCAATCGTTTTGTCCACGCTGCTATGACGTGCATATGCTGCAGTCCTGATCAGCTGGCAAAAAAGGTGGTCCGGCTGATGAAGCTCGATGAGTTGTTCGATCTTCCGATGAATGCCTTTGTGATAAAAGTATGCCACCTGATAGGGTTTGTCGGAAAAAAATGCCCTGAGCAGCCGTAGAACGATGCCTGCTTTTCTCAGCCTGAAAAAATAAACGGATGAGCCGAACTCCCTGATGATGTTGTAAGCCTCCTTGTGGACCGGGATATCGGATACAGCGCAAATAATCAACTCGTTATTCTTTGACAGTTCTCTGAGCTGATGAAACGCCCTGAGCTTATCACCTTTTTCCAACGGGTAGGGTATCCTCGACAGTATGACAAAAATCTTTTTTTTCAAAGCTTTCGCTGATTAAAACGACAGTGCGGCAAAGGTATTAATTTTAATCTTCAGGCTTTGTAAAATGTCTTATAAAAGCCGGTGAGCTTGTCAATAACCGGTTGTATATGATGATTAGTCCTGGCAAACTGTTTTGCGTTGTTTGCAAGCTTGTTCATAAAAGCGGGATTGTCAAAGCAATAGATTATAGCATCGGCCATTTCGTCCGGTGTGTCGGCCAGTAAAATGTTTTCGCCATGTAAGCAGGAGATGCCTTCAGCGCCTATGCTCGTTGAAACGATAGCTTTACCTGCCGCCATGCCCTCGATTATTTTTACGCGCATCCCGCCACCCGACTGCAATGGAACGACCATAAGTCCGTTTGAAAGCATAAAAGCGGAAGCATCAGGCACTTCTCCGGCCACATGCACCTGTCCGCTATCATATTCGTAAAAACGACCCGGGATGTTCTTCCCTGCAAGCACAAAACGAAGGTCCGGCTTTTTGGCACTAACCAGGGGCCATACATGGTCAAGGAACCACAGCAATCCTTCCTGGTTAGGGCGCCAATCCATGCTGCCTATATGGAACACCGTAGGATTTTGCTTTTCTGTCGTTTTTTTGTCGAAGCTTTCAGGGTCTACCGCCACCGGTATGGTTACCGCGGCCTGGGAAAAACCGTTCTTCAAAAAGAATTGCATGTCAACCGGCGAAATGGCAATCAGTCCGTCAACCTGGTGTACGGTTTTCAGCTCAAACCGCTTTAACCTTTTTGCCAGCAGTCGCAGGTAAATTTTTTTCAATGGATTTTTGCAGGCCAGCGACAATCGTTCCCAGATAAAGTGTTCGATGTTGTGTGATCTGAATAACAAAGGGGCTCCCGTGTGTTGCCTGATCACGGGAATGTAGGGAGTAAGGAAGAGCCCCTCCAGCTGTATGATGTCAAAATCCTCGTTCTGCAGTATCTGAGCCAGTCTTTTTGACACGTTTTTTGAGTAAAACCGTGCAATATTGTATGATTTTTTGGTGAAAAGATTCAGAAAGGCATCCACGACCTTTATGCGCGTGTCAATGGAAAGGGCTTCAAACTTCGTTGCCTTGATGTATGATTCAGGAATGCTTTTGATCCGTTCTTCGCTGCCCGGGGGAGCCAAAGCAACGACTTTAACGGAATAGCCATTGTTTAACAGTCCCTGCGTGATCTGGTTCATGGCAATCGAGCCTCCGTCGCTCGGAGGGTAGGGCAATTTGTGGCATAACTGAAGGATGCGCATGGCTTTTATGAGGCTTGGTTGTTTTTCCCTTTTATAAGAAACGAGAACATCTTTTCCAGCTTCATGAGGTAGCTGTCGGTATTAAGCAATGATGAATCGGTCGTGGCTTTTATGGTAAGCAATATGCCAACAGGCAGCAGGGCAGCGGGTGCCAGCCACATACCCAGATGTGCCTGAAGCACACCTTCCCTGACGAACTTTTCTCCCATCATCGACATCACATGAAAGACCACAAACAGCAACACCGAAATAACCAGGGGCAGGCCAAACCCTCCTTTGCGAATAATGGCCCCCAGGGGCGCCCCGATCAGGAAAAGCACCACGCAGGCAAAGGATAGCGTAAATTTCCTGTGAAATTCGATCTGGTACCTTGCCAGGGTCCGTTGCCGCTGCCTGAAATCTTCGTGTGAAAAATTGGTATGATCGCGGTTCGTGCGTATAAGGTCCATGGCGTTGTTGATGACCATCTGCATGTTCACCGGACTTTCCTTTATGTAATGGATGTCGGCATACCTGAACAGTGCCGGGTCAATAGAGTCCTTTATGTTTTTATCACTGCCAGGGAAATTTGGCATGCGCCGTTTATAGGTTTGTATGAAGGTGTTTTTTCTGTTGTTCAAGACGGTTGACAAAGAATCTTCAAAGTGAATCAACTGACTGATGTTGAGCATTCTGAAATTTCCCCTGAACAGGTCTTCATCCGTTCGCCTCAGGTCGAACATGCTCAGGTCGAATTTACGGGTTTGTTGTTCAAATTTTGTACGCTGAAACGGACGCGAGGGATCCAGCGGACCTGCTGTGCCTGCTTCCTGGTAGTTTACGCCGTTATAGAGGGTTAACACCAGAAACCGTTTGTCGGGCGTAACAGCCATGGTGCCCCATTCGGCCAGGCTCAGGTTAATGTTGCCACGCCTGTCGCTGTGGTCATAGATTTTTATTCCGCGGAGCGTTTGCCCACCATCGTCTTTTTCATCAACACGGATAACGAAGTTGTCGATGCCATGATAATAAAAACCTTCCTGTATGTTGAAGGCCGGCCTTTGCTGCCGCACATCATATAACAGGGATAAGCCTTTGAGGTTGGCAACCGGCAATACATTATTGGAAAAATAAAAGGCGGCCAATACCAGAAACATGGAAATCATGACCATCGGCCACATAATCTTTCGCAGCGAGATACCGGCCGACTTAAAGGCCACCAGTTCGTAATGCTCACCCATCCGGCCCATGGTCATGATTGAGGAAAGCAGCACTGCAAGGGGCAGTGCCAGCGGGACAAATGTTGCGGTAAAATAGAACAGGAGTTCGGCTATGATATACCATTCAAGACCTTTACCAACCAGGTCATCAATATATTTCCAGAGAAACTGCATCAAAAGGATAAACAGCGAAATGAAAAAGGTCACAACAAAGGGCCCGATGTAAGAGGTAATGACCAGTTTGTGCAGTTTTTTCATGGCTTTGTAAGCTGTTGTTTTCAGGTGATGCCTTTAACAAAGATACGTAATATCAGCCCAGGTATTGTTTGCGGGACTCAATGACCTTCCGGAATTATTGTTCCTCGTTTTTGTTAAACAGGGTTGCCGAGGCCTGGGCGGTGGGCATCAGCAACAAATCGTTTACATTGACATGTGGAGGCAACCCGGCCACAAAGAAGATCACCCCGGCAACATCTTTGCCTGTGAGGGGCTGGTAACCTTTGTACACATCGGCAGCTCTTTGTTTGTCGCCATAAAAGCGAACCACGGAAAATTCCGTTTCGGTGGCACCCGGGCTCACCTGGCTCACTTTAATGCCATAGGGCAGAAGGTCCATGCGCATGCCTTTGGTCAGCGAGGCCACGGCATGTTTGGTGGCGCAATAGACGTTGCCTTTGGGATAAGTCTCAACACCTGCAATGGAACCGATGTTAATGATGTGTCCGCCACCCTGTTCTTTCATCAGCGGCACAACGGCGCTGCTAACGTAAAGCATGCCTTTCAGGTTGGTGTCAATCATCTGTTCCCAGTCGTCCGTATTTCCTTTGTCGAATTCGGTGAAGCCGATGGCCAGTCCGGCATTGTTAATAAGGACATCAATTTTTTTCCAATGAAAAGGAAGTTTTTTCACAGCCTGCTCCACCGCTTTTCTGTCGCTGACGTCGAGGGTAAGGGTGTGCACGGCGATTTTGCATTCTTTCTCCAGCTTTACCCTCAGTTGTTCAAGTCTTTCCCTGCGTCTGCCGCACAGAATAAGTTGATGGCCCGCTTCTGCAAACTTTTCGGCACAGGCCATTCCAATACCGCTTGTGGCTCCTGTTATAAAAATGGTTTTTGACTCCATGATACCCTGCTATGATGATAGTTTTTTGTCAAAGGTAAGTAATTATAGTGCAAGCGGCGCAGATAATGAGCACAGATTGTCCGTGGTCGCCGTCAAACAGCATGCTTGTATACTCACGCTTATTTCACAAAGAAATATTTTCAGGGATACACTTAGTTGCTTATTTTTGTGATCAGCATTCATTTACCGTTAATCCTTTCCTATTATTATGGATTCACTGACGAAAAACCCGCCTGCGACACTTGAGATGGCCCTGCAGCTTGGGCTCATCCCTGAGGAGTTTGACAAGATCATTGCTTTTCTTGGACGGGTGCCCAACTTCACTGAGCTGAGCATATATTCTGTGATGTGGTCAGAGCATTGTTCTTACAAGAACTCCATCAGGTGGTTAAAGACTTTGCCCCGCAAGGGTCCCCATCTGCTTGTTGAAGCGGGTGATGAGAATGCCGGGCTTGTGGACCTCGGCGACGGCCTGGCGTGTGCCTTTAAGATAGAGTCGCACAACCACCCGTCGGCGCTGGAGCCTTACCAGGGTGCAGCCACTGGTGTAGGTGGCATCAACAGGGATATTTTCACCATGGGCGCACGGCCTGTGGCCCAGCTGAACTCCCTGCGCTTTGGCAACCCCGGGCTGGAACGCACCAAATGGCTGTTGAAAGGCGTGGTAAAGGGCATCGGTGATTATGGCAATGCCTTTGGTGTGCCCGTAGTTGCCGGTGAGGTGTGGTTCGATGATTGTTACAATACGAATCCCCTGGTGAATGCCATGTCGGTGGGAGTCGTCAAAACGGGCAACACCATATCTGCCATCTCCTACGGTAAAGGGAACCCTGTTTTCATAGTGGGGTCATCTACCGGGAAAGATGGCATACATGGTGCGACCTTTGCTTCGGAAGACATCACCGAAGCATCTGCCGAAAAGATTCCCGCCGTGCAGGTGGGCGATCCTTTTCAGGAAAAACTGCTGCTGGAGGCCAGCCTTGAGGTCATCAAAACAGGTGCTGTGGTCGGCATGCAGGATATGGGTGCCGCCGGCATCACCTGTTCCACTTCGGAAATGTCGGCCAAGGGCAAGCATGGCATGAGGGTTGACCTCGACAGGGTGCCGCTCAGGCAGAACGACATGCAACCTTTTGAGATCCTGCTCAGTGAATCACAGGAACGTATGCTGGTCGTCGTTAAGAAGGGTCGTGAAGACGAAGTAAGGAAGGTGTTTGAAAAGTGGGACCTGAACTGTGTGCAGATAGGTGAGGTGACCGATGGCAACCTGCTGCAGTATTATTTCCACGGGGAACTGGTAGCCGAAGTTCCGGCCGACTCCCTGGTGCTGGGCGGGGGTGCACCGGTTTATGAACGCGAATACAAAGAGCCTGCTTATTTCACTGAAAAGGATGCCTTCGCCATAGATCAGATACCGGTACCCGCCGATCTGAAAGCAGTGGCACATTTTCTGGTGGCAGCACATAACGTGGCCTCCCGGAACTGGGTCATCGATCAGTACGACACCATGGTCGGTACCAAGAACATGTCGACTAACATGCCTGCCGACGCGGGCATCGTCAATCTGAAAGGCACCCCTAAGGCACTGTCGCTTTCGGTCGACTGCAATGCCAGGTATGTTCATGCCGATCCTGAAACCGGTGCCGCCATCGCTGTGGCCGAAAGCGCCCGCAACGTCGTTTGCAGCGGCGGAGATCCCCTGGCCATTACCAATTGCCTCAATTTCGGAAATCCCTATAACCCTGAGGTGTACTGGCAATTTGTTGGTGCAATAAAAGGTATGGGAAAAGCCTGCGAAAAATTCGGCACACCGGTTACAGGTGGCAACGTCAGCTTTTACAACCAGGCAAGCTCAGGAAATGATTCCCAGCCGGTCTTCCCAACACCGGTCATTGGCATGCTGGGACTGATTCACGACAAAAGCCACGCTACAGGTATTGGATTCAAACATGAAGGTGACCTCATCTTCCTTATTGGCAAGTCGCGGAACGACATCAACTGTTCCGAATACCTGTATAACTATCACAAAGTAAAGCTATCACCCCCTCCTCATTTTGATCTGGATGAAGAGTATGAGTTTCAGCAGGTCATGATGCAGCTGATCAGGTCGGGCATTGTGGAGTCAGCGCATGACGTTTCGGACGGAGGTCTTTTTGTCAGCCTGTTTGAGTCTGCAAAGGTAGCCGGTATCGGTTTTTCTGTTGTGTCGGATGCCGGTATCCGCAAGGATGCCTTTTTGTTTGGTGAGTCACAAAGCCGTGCGGTGATTACCGTGAAACCCGGCAATGAAGACTTGCTGGCTGAAATCATTGCCGCAAGTGAAACGGAGTGCTCTCTCCTTGGCGAAACCGGAGGTGAAGATGCGGTTGTTGACCATGAGAGCTTCGGCAGCATCAGGGAACTGACAAAGCGCTATGAATCGACTATTCCCGGCATGATGGGGGAGTAGCCTTAAAATCAACAATCATGGCCGGGAACAGGCAGCCATTCGTTAAAAAAAGTCCAGGAAACATCCTGTTTGCGGCTGTATTTGCTGTGTTGTTGTTTACCCTGCCTTCCTGCGGAAGCAGACTTGAAGTCCCCGAACACCTCACTGTGTTCAGGTACAACGAAGACCTTAACATCACCTCTCTTGATCCGGTTTATGCGCGCAACCAGGCGAATATCTGGGGTGTGGCTCAGCTGTACAACGGCCTTGTTGAACTTGACGACTCGCTTTTTGTGCGGCCGGCCATAGCACGGCGCTGGGAAGTTTCTGACGATGGGAAAGAATATACGTTCTATCTGCGTGATGATGTGTATTTTCATGATGATGCGTGTTTTCCCGGTGGCCGGGGAAGACGTGCCGTCGCTTCCGACTTTGTGTACAGCTTTTCGCGCCTGGTCGACACACGGCTGAATGCCCCCGGTGCCTGGGTTATGAACCCGGTAAACAGAAAGGCAGACGGAAGCCTTGACATTCATGCTGTTAATGACACAACGCTGGTGATCAGACTGAGCCATGCCTTTCCGCCATTCCCAGGCTTGCTGACCATGCAGTACTGTGCTGTTGTCCCTGAAGAAGCCATCAATAAATACGGCCAGGATTTTCGCAGGAACCCTGTGGGCACAGGTCCTTTTCAGTTTGCATACTGGAAGGAAGGTGTAAAGCTGGTTTACAGGAGGAATGAACGCTATTTTGAATGGGATGGCGGCCGGCAACTGCCCTTCCTGGATGCGGTATCCATTAGTTTTATCAGCGACCGGCATACTGCCTTTCTTGAGTTTGTCAAAGGCAACCTGGATCTGCTTACCCGCATTGATCCCAGCTACAAAGATGAACTCATAACCCCCCTTGGCGAATTGCAGGGCAGGTACCAGGACAGGCTGACCATGATCACCATGCCTTTTCTCAACTCTGAGTATCTCGGTTTTTTCCTTGGCGAAAGCGTGCGGCATACCGAAGACTGGCCGTTGCATGACAAGAGGGTGCGGCAGGCCATTAACTATGGTTTTGACCGGCAGCGTATGCTCACTTTTCTGCGCAACAACCTGGGCACACCGGCACATGCCGGCTTTGTTCCGGTGGGGATGCCGGGCTTTACGGAGAACAGCGGCGGGTACCGGTATGATCCGGACAGGGCGGCGCAATTGCTGGCTGAAGCGGGATACCCGGGTGGTACTGGCCTGCCGGCAATTACACTGCACACTACCCAGGCCTACCAGGATATTGCGCAATACCTGCAGTTTGAACTGTCGCATCTTGGAATGAACATCGCCATCGACGTGATTCCGCCGGCCACCCTCCGGGAAATGATGGCCGGAGGCCAGGCGCCCTTTTTCAGAGGATCATGGATCGCCGATTATCCTGACGCGGAAAACTACCTGGCGCTGTTTTACAGCCAGAACAAAACACCTGCCGGCCCGAACTACACCCACTTCTCAGATCCGTATTTCGACGCACTGTATGAACAGTCACTCGCTGAGACCAACGACAGCCTCCGGTACCGGCTTTATCATAAAATGGACGGCATCATCATAGACCAGGCCCCCAAAGTATTCCTGTTTTACGACAGGTCAGCGCGTTTTGTGCACAACAATGTGTCAAACATGACCAACAACCCCCTGAACCACCTGGTGCTTAAACGCGTGGAAATTAACAGGGAATAATGCTCCTATGTCTGGGGGTGGTGTGAGGAGCCTGTCCGCGAAAAGCGGAAGTAACCTTTTCTTTGTCAGGGATGTTTTGAATGGACAACAATGGCGGTGCGAATCAGCAGCTAATGTGCATGCCATCGCAAGCCAGAGAAATGTTTTCCGGAAGCTCCAACCCGACATCCTTTGAGAGCCCCATCTGATGGCTCACATGAGTGATCAGCCCCTTCTCAGGAGCCAGGTAACGGATGATGTCAATGGCTTCATCAAGCGTGAAGTGTGAAATATGCTTTTCCTTACGAAGCGCATTGATGATCACGACACGACTGCCTTTCATCTTCTCCAGCTCATGCTGCTCTATGTGGCTGGCATCGGTCAGGTACGACAAACCTCCGATTCTGAATCCGTAAACCGGCATTTGATGATGCATGGCCTCAATGGGAATGAGCCGCATGTCGCCTATGATAAAGGGCTGATTATTAATGGTGTGCAGGTTGATCTGAGGCACGCCGGGATATTTGTGCTCGTCAAAAGCATAGGAAAACTCCTTTTTTATGGAATCCAGAACCGAGTCGCGGGCAAAAATATCCATGGGTTTTTTCTGTATCCAGTTGAACGCCCTTACGTCATCAAGTCCTCCCGTGTGGTCTTTATGGTTATGGGTTATGACAACCGCATCCAGCGATGAAACCTTTTCCCTGAGCATCTGCTGCCTGAAGTCAGGACCTGCATCAATCACAACGGTAGTGTTCCGGTAGCTTACCAGGATGGATGTGCGCAGGCGCTTGTCGCACGGATCATTGCTCTGACACACTGCACATGAGCATCCTACAACGGGAACTCCCTGTGATGTGCCACTGCCCAGAATGCATACCTTTACATGATCTTCCATAGATGCCATCAACAAGAATTATGCACTGAACTCCGGCAAATGTACATGAATTTTTTTTCATGCGAAATTACACACAGACGCATGAAAAAAAAATCATGGGAAAGCGAAGCGCTTCCTCCTGTACATCTTCATTTTGTAAATTGTTTCAACAAAATGAAGATGTTTTTTACAGGAGAAATTTAAGCAAATAAAAGCAAAAAGTTAAATACGCGAAATAAGCACCTTAATCAAAGCTCCTTCGGATAAAAATTCGTAAATTGTGCCGTTTTTTAATCATGCTTTTTCAATGGAAAAATTATTTAAGAGAATCAATCCTGAGGATGTAAGTGAAAATATGTTCAGGCTGATTGGTAAGGAATGGATGTTGATTACCGCCGGCAAGCCTTTGGCGTATAATATGATGACTGCCAGTTGGGGTGCCGCTGGCGTGTTATGGAGAAAACCCGTGGTCATCATTTTTGTCAGGCCGCAGCGCCATACTTATGAGTTTCTTGAGAATCATCCCATGTTTACCGTGTCGTTTTTCCCCGAAGACCGGAAGGAAATCCTTAATCTTTGTGGCACCACCTCCGGCAGAGACCTCGACAAGATGAACATTGACGGACTTACTCCGCTGGAAACGCCATCGGGTGCCGTAGGCTTTGAGGAGGCCAAAATGACGCTGGAATGCAGAAAGATTTACTACGACGACATCAATCCGGACTTTTTCCAGGTTTTTGAACTTGAAACCATATACCCCTCAAAAGATTATCACCGGTTTTACATTGGGCAGATCATGCAGGTCTGGGAAAAGAAAACTGATTGATCTCAGTTCAGGAGCGGGTTTCGTATTATAAACAACAAATAAGTGGGTTTTGTGAAGAAAATACGACATCGTTTTCGCCTGTATCTGGTCCGGCGCGGTCTGAAGTCTGCCACCAGGAAGCGGCGGGTCAACAGCTACAGCGATGCAGTTCAGATCGGTCTGCTGTGTGAAGCAACCGGTGAAACCGATGTTGCTTTTATCAGAAGCTTGACTGACCAGCTGAAATCAGACCTTAAAAACACCACTGTGGTTCTCTACTCCGGGAAAAAACCGCTTCTTTCAGGCCTTGAACTGCCTGAACAAACATACCCGGTAACGGAAAAAGACTTTTCCTGGCTGTTAAAGCCGAAAAACGAAGCATTGGCCACTTTTGCAGGTATGGAGCTGGACCTTCTCATTGACCTTACTTCCACCCGGGCATATGGCATGAAATATCTTGCTGCCGTCTCGCAGGCGGCCTATAAAACCGGTGCCTATAACAACGATTATAACGACATTTATGACCTTTTACTGCAGGTTGATGAAACTTGTTCAGTTTCAGACCTGTACAACCATATCCTTCATTATTTAAAAATGATCAAAACAAAATAAACCATGCTGAAAACATTTCGGGGTACAGGAACGGCTATTGTCACGCCTTTTCATAAAGATGGTAATATTGATTTTAACTCTTTTGGTAAATTGGTGGATTACCAGATTGCCGGAGGAGTGAATTACCTTGTTTTCCTGGGCACCACCGGTGAAGCGGTCACACTCAGTGACGACGAAAAAAATGCTGTGATCAACTTTGCCGTTGAGGTCGTTGATGGCCGTGTGCCTGTAGTAGTCGGCATCGGAGGTAACAACACGCGCCAGATCGTTCACAGCATGCAAAACACCTCTTTTGACGGTATTGATGCTGTGCTTTCCGTAAGTCCGTATTACAACAAGCCTCAGGCAAAAGGGCTCTTTTATCACTATAAGGAAATTGCGGCTGCATGTCCTGTGCCCATGATTATTTACAACGTGCCGGGCCGCACAGCTTCCAACATCGACGCCGAGACTACCTTGCGTATCGCACATGAAATAACCAATGTGATCGCCGTAAAGGAAGCTTCAAAGGACCTGGAGCAATGCGCGCGCATCATCAAGGACAAACCGGAAGATTTTCTTGTTATTTCGGGTAGTGACGAACTGACATTGCCCTTTATGGCGCTGGGGGGTGATGGCGTAATTTCAGTGATCGCCAATGCGTTCCCGTCGGAATTCTCCCAAATGGTGGGCCTGTGCCTTAAGAACCGCTTTGCTGAGGCTCGTATCCTTCACCTGAAGCTCCTCGATATCGTTCAAGCCATTTATGCGGAAGGAAGCCCGTCGGGTGTAAAAGCTGTCCTCCATCATAAGGGGCTCTGTGAAAACGCAGTCAGGCTGCCCCTGGTAAAAGTCAGCAAAGGCCTCTTGCTGCATATGGCAAAAATCCTTGAATCGTTTGATGCGATGTAGTGTTACATTAAGGATCAATACCTTTGCCTTAAATTGTTATGTTATTAAAAGTTTTGTTTGTTGTGAAAAAGCCATTTGTTTTTCTGTTGTTTTCTGTGATACTTTTGTTTCATTCAGCTCAGGCTCAGCATGATGCCGCTGCTGACTATTTTACGGATCGTTCGGAGGTTTACCTGTCGGTTGTACGTCCCGGTGCTGATGATCTGGAGGCCCTGTTTCAGGTTGTATCTGTTGATAAGATGAGCGCTGACAGCCTGTATGTTTATGTGAATGCTGCCGGTTATTCAAGATTTCGTGATTTTGATCTGCCCTACACGGTGCTGCGCCCACCGGGCGAGGTTGATTTTCCCCTGAACATGCTGGACCGCGCCTCTTTGCTGTCCCGTGACCTGACAGACAGCTGGGACTTTTACCCCACCTATGAGGCATACGTTGCCCTGATGTACCAGTTTGAGGAGGATTATCCTGACCTGGTAGAGATCATCAACATAGGAGCGACGGTTATGGGCCGTGATCTGCTGTTTGCGCGCATTTCACCTGATCTGGATGCTCCGGGTGGCGTACCGCGGTTTATGTACACCTCAACGATGCATGGAGATGAGACCGCCGGTTTTGTGCTTTCGCTTCGGTTGATCCATTACCTTTTGAGCAATTACGGTGTTGATGCCTCGATTACCGAACTGATGCACAGTGTTGAGATTTATATATGTCCCAATGAGAACCCCGACGGCACCTACACGAACAATAATTCCACGGTTTGGGGAGCCACACGTGGCAACGCCAACGGTGTTGATCTCAACCGCAATTACCCGAACCCGGTGAGCAATCCCTGGCAGGCACAGCAGCCGGAGACCACAGCGATGATCAACTTCACCGATACGATCAATTTCATCATGTCGGCGAACATGCACGGGGGCATCGAGCTGGTGAACTATCCATTTGACAGCTGGAAGTCGTGGCAGCAGACACATGCTGACCATGACTGGTGGGAATTTGTGATGTATGAATACGTGGATACGGTACACGCCTACAGTCCGTCGGGTTACATGACGGGCATGGGCGATGGGGTTACGCACGGTGGCGACTGGTATGTGGTTTACGGCAGCCGTCAGGATTATTTCAACTATTACCGCAGCTGTCGTGAATTTACTCTTGAGCTGAGCAACCAGAAGATACTCAACCCCTCGCAGCTTCCTGCACACTGGGAGTACAACTACCGTTCGTTGCTGAACTACATACGCCAGTCGACCTATGGTGTTCATGGTTTTGTTTATGATAACGCGACCGGTTTGCCACTCGAGGCATTGGTTTCGATACCGGGCTACGATCAGCATAATTCCGAGGTTCATACCACGATGCCTTACGGGTATTATAACCGTCCATTGCTGTCGGGCAGTTATGATCTTAGCTTCAGTTCGAGCGGCTTTGGACCGGTGAGCATTTCCGGTGTTTCGGTTGAGAACTACCAGACAACCCGGCTCAATGTTGCGCTGGGTGAGGGCGTGGGCACTCAGGCGGTGGAGGTCAGCATAGAGGTTGAGGGGCTGGGCGCCGTTGATCCTTTTGTGGGTGTTGAGTGGTTCAACCAGGGTGCCAATGTGTTCCTCCAGGCGCAGCCCGAAGAGGATTGGATGTTTGTACATTGGCTGATCAACGGGGAGTATTTTGAGAAGGAGGAGCTCGTGCACACTCTTGAAGGAAATACCGAGATCATCGCCTTTTTCGAAAAAGTGCCCGAAGAACCGTCCATCGCACTGGATCAATATCACCTAGATTTCGGAATGCGCCTGACAGGAAAAGTCCACAGCAGGGAACTTGTGATAAGAAATCTTGGCAACGCCATGTTGTCGGTGCATCTTGAGCTGGAAGGTGATGAGGCTTTTTCCCTGGAAGAGCCCGCCGCGAAACACACCTATCATATCGGGCCCGGCAGTGAGCAAGCTGTGCCCGTTTACTTCCTTCCTTATGATGAAGATGAGTATGTCGCCCAGCTGGTCATTAACAGCAATGACCCTTATATGTATGTGATAATCATAGCAGTTACCGGATCAGCCGTGCATGAAGGTGCACTCATCCACCTTTCTGAATCCTTTCTCGATTTTGCTAAAGTCAACATTAGTGAGACGGCTCAAAAGGAAGTTACGGTTTACAATGAAGGAAATCTTTCCTTTACGCTGGAAGAGATAGATCTTGACAGCGATGTGTTTTTTATTGATGGTGAATTTCCTGTAGGCATAGACCCGGGTGACCATTATGTGCTTACGCTAAGTTTTCAACCTCAGACGGCAGGTGTCTTTGAACAACAAGCTATTCTGGTGAGTGATGCCCTGAATGAAACTGCTACCGGACTAATGTTGCTGGGCGAGGGGGTGGACCCAACACATGTCGCCATGGATCCCGATGCCGGAGCAGGTATGGCGGTTTATCCGAATCCGGTTGTTGAGCACTCTGCGCTTAAGATACGTCTAAGCCAGGCAGAGGATGTGGATGTAGCCGTGTTCAGCATGCAGGGAAAACTACTCGGGCGGATTTATACCGGCATGCTGCCTCCCGGTGAACACCGGTTTTCACTGGAATCAGTATACCGTAATATGGAAACAGGAGTGTATGTTGTTGTCGTGCGTGCCGGCGCTGCCCTAATGACAGAAAGAGTCATACGCGTGCGGCCATGAGGTCTCGTACAACACGCTGCAGGTCAGTTCGGGAATGACATCCTGGTGCTTGAATTGCCTCAGAGGTTCTCCAGTTGTTCCCTGATCACCTTGATACGGGCCACTGCATCGTCGCGCTTTTTTCGTTCGAGGGCAACAACGTTCCCGGGAGCATTATTCACAAACCGTTCGTTTGACAGCTTTTTCTCCACGCTTTTCAGGAAGCCTTCCTGGTAGTGCAGTTCCTCCATCAGCTTTTGTTGCTCCTCTTCTGTGTCAAGATGCTGTTCTATAGGAACATAGAGCTCTGTTGCCTTCACAATTACGGAAGCACAGCCCGGGGGTTTGTCGGTTACATAGCCAAGGTTACTGATATTGCAGAGTTTTTTTACGATGCCGTCAAAAGTAATATCCGGTTTTTCGCTGTTGTTCTTCTTAATGAACAGTTCAATACTTTCTTTTGGAGGGATGTTTTTTTCCTGCCTCAGATTCCGGATGGCCATAATGACCCTACGGGCAAAGTCAAACTTCGCTTCCATCTGCTTATCATAGGGCTCTGCTCCGGGTATTGCTGCAATGGTGATGCTTTCGGTGTCATTGTCCTCTTTGATGCGCTGATAGATCTCTTCGGAGATGAAAGGCATGAAGGGGTGCAGCAATCGCATCAGCTTGTTCAGGAAACCGATGGTCGTGTTATAGGTTGCGGCATCAATGGGGGTTTGATAGGCAGGCTTAACCATCTCCAGGTACCAGGAGCAGAAATCGTCCCATATCAGCTTGTAAACCGTCATCAGGGCGTCGGCAATACGAAATTTAATGAAATGGTCGTCGAGTGTTTCGATGGCCTTGTTAAGGTTGGCTTCAAACCATTGGATGGCGGTGGCAGCCTCAGTGGGCTGTGCCATACTATCAGACACTTCCCAGCCTTGTGTCAGCCGGAAGGCGTTCCATATCTTGTTGCAAAAGTTCCTGCCTTGCTGGCACAGGCTTTCGTCAAAAAGCAGGTCGTTGCCCGCAGGGGAGCAGAGGAGCATGCCCACCCGAACCCCGTCGGCACCATAGCTGTCAATAAGCTCCAGCGGATCAGGTGAATTGCCCAGCGACTTTGACATTTTGCGGCCTTGCTTGTCCCTGACAATGCCGTGCAGGTATACATTGCGAAAAGGAATTGCATTTCGGAATTCCAGTCCGGCCATAATCATACGGGCTACCCAGAAAAAGAGGATCTCAGGTGCGGTCACCAGGTCATTGGTCGGGTAATAATAGCTGATTTCAGGATTATTTGGCTTGTTGATACCGTCAAAAACGGAGATCGGCCACAACCAAGACGAAAACCAGGTGTCGAGAACGTCTTCATCCTGTATCAACTCTTCGTCGCGAAGGGTTTTGTGGTATTTTTCCCTGGCCATGATCAGGGCGGCCTCCCTGCTTTCGGCTACAACAAAACGTCCGTCGGGAAGGTAATAGGCCGGAATCCTGTGGCCCCACCACAGCTGCCTGCTGATGCACCAGTCGCGGACATTCTCCATCCAGTGTTTGTAAATGTTTTTGAATTTAGGAGGATGAAACTTAACCGTATCGTTCATGACCACTTCAAGGGCAGGACCGGCCAGTTCTTCCATCCTTAAAAACCACTGCAACGAAAGCTTGGGTTCAATCACCTCGTCAGTGCGCTCCGAGTAACCAATGCTGTTGGTGATCTCCTCGACCTTGATCAAATGGCCCCGATCTTCAAGCTCTTTACTGATCTTTTCCCTGACAACGAAACGGTCTTCACCAATATATATCTCTGCAGCTTCGCTGAGTGTGCCGTTGTCGTTAAAGATATCAATGGAGGGCAGGTTGTGCTTCAGGCCAAGATTGTAGTCGTTAATGTCGTGGGCGGGTGTAACTTTCAGGGCTCCGGTGCCAAATTCCCTGTCAACATATTCATCCAGGATGAAAGGTACCGGGCGGTTGATCAGCGGAACCAGTGCTTTTTTCCCGATAAAGTGCCTGTAACGGTCATCGTCGGGATGGATGCAGATGGCGGTGTCGCCAAGAATGGTTTCCGGACGCGTGGTGGCAATGGTGATGAACTCATCACTGTCTTCAATAAAATAGCGGACGTAATAAAACTTCGACTGAACTTCTTTATGCACCACTTCTTCGTCGGAGAGGGCGGTAAGCGCTTTGGGATCCCAGTTGACCATGCGTACGCCCCTGTAAATCAATCCTTTCTCATAAAGATCAATAAAAACTCGAATCACCGATGCGCTTAAAGTCTCGTCCATGGTAAAGCGGGTTCTGTCCCAATCGCACGATGCACCCAGCTTTTTCAGTTGTTCCAGGATAATGCCGCCGTGTTTTTCTTTCCATTCCCAGGCATGGCTCAGGAATTCTTCGCGGCTGAGGCTTTTTTTATCAATGCCTTCGCTTGTAAGCTTGTTCACCACTTTAGCCTCAGTGGCTATGGAGGCATGGTCGGTGCCGGGCAACCACAGCGTGTTGAGCCCCTGCATCCGCGCACGGCGAACCAGCACATCCTGAATGGTGTTGTTCAGCATGTGGCCCATATGCAGCACCCCGGTAACGTTTGGCGGAGGTATCACCATCGAATAGGGCTGCCGGTCGTCAGGCTCGGATTTGAAATAACCGGCTTCAACCCACTTGTCATACCATGCAGACTCCGTACCTGCCGGTGAATATTGCTTTGGAATATTGTTCTCCATAGGATGCATCATGTTGAAAAAAACCTGACAAAGTTATAAAAAAACCGCATGCATGCTGATACATTTCTCTTGGAGATGTGCAAATGTGAAAATGTGAAGATGTGCAAATGTGCAGATGTGCAAATGTAAATCCGAATGAATATATTTGATGTACATTTCTCCTGTAAAAAAGCATCTTCATTTTGTTGAAATAATATACAAAATGGAGATGTACAGGAGGAGCCGCTTCGCTTTCCCATGAATTTTTTTCGTGCGTCTGTGTATAATTTCGCAAGAAAAAAAATTCATATACATTTGTCACGGATTAGCCCTGCCGACATATTCTATGAGACACATATACCATACGGAAGAGGATATATTCTTCAACCTGGCCCTTGAAGAATACCTGCTGCATGAAACTGACATAGATTGTTTTATGTTATGGCAGAGCGAACCCGCCGTTGTCCTGGGTAAGCATCAGAATGCGCTGGCAGAGATAAACCTGCCTTTCGTACTGGCAAACGATATTAAAGTGGCACGCCGCCTGTCGGGCGGAGGAACCGTGTTTCACGGGCCGGGCAACCTGAACTTTACCTTTATTGCCAACGGAAGTGAAGGTAAGCTGATTGACTTCCGAAAGCATACGGCCCCGGTCATTGCGTTTCTGAAAACCCTGGGTGTGAATGCGCGCTCTGAAGGAAAAAACGATCTGCGGGTGGAAGGGCTCAAAATTTCGGGAAATGCCGAGCACGTTTATAAAAAACGGGTGTTGCACCACGGCACGCTGTTGTACGATGCCCCGTTGCATATGCTGAATGAAGCCATTAAAATGCGTGCAGGCCGTTACCGGGACAAAAGCGTACAGTCGGTCCGCAGCAAGGTGTCCAACATTATCAGCTTCCTTGATGATCCGCCTGCGTTTGAAGAATTTCGCGGCATGATGACACGGTTCCTGAAAGAATACTTTGATCAAAACGGTGACGGAAGTTCCCTTGGCGATGATGCACTTACAAGGCATGAAGTTGAGATGGTACGGCGACTTGCCCTCGAAAAATACGCACAATGGGACTGGAATTACGCCTATTCGCCCGACTATGCCTTCACTGGCTCTTACCATGCTGACGGCCATTCATTAACACTTTCACTCGAAGTCAAAAAAGGAATCATTGCCGGGGCGGAAATGGATGGACCTTCGGTAACTCCTCCTTGGCTTGCCCTGGCCAGGGATCTCACAGGCAAACGACACCATACGGACACGGTGCTGAACCTCCTCAAAAAGCACCATTTGGTTGATAAGAATGAAGAAAGGATTCCGGCTGAACTGCTTGATTTATTCTTCTGAAAACAGAGACCACGCGCAGCTGGGAGGTCCGTTTATACCCCCCGGTACTATCGTAAGATATGCTGCAGCAGGTAACAGCTTTTTTAAGATCAGAAAGTTTTAGAGTAGGGACTACGGGTTTTACAGGTAAAATTCGTCACCTTCACGGGCAATGAATGTGTTTGGAAATACCGTGCAGGCCTCATCCCTGAAGGCTTCCACTTCTTTGTATCGCGCTGAGTAATGACCGAGCAGCAGTCTGCCTGCTCCGGCTTTTTGGGCCAGTGTAGCTGCTTCAAGGGCGGTACTGTGCATTTTTTCACGGGCCGTTCCCGCTCTATCATGAAGGAAGGTCGCTTCATGGTACAGCACATCAACGCCTTTGATCTGTTCTATGAACGTTTCCGTATACGCGGTGTCGGAGCAAAACGCGTATGATCTCGGTGGTGGCGGAGCATTGGTTATCCGGTGGTTCGGAATGACGGTTCCACCTGCGGTGATGAGGTCCTCGCCTTTTTTAAGCCCCGGCATTTGGTCGATTCGGATCTTGTATGTTGCAATGGCTTCCTTGCGTATGTTTTTTTCTTTTTGCTTTTCAGAAAACAAAAAACCATAAGTAGGAATACGATGCTCCATGGCAATGGTATGTACGGTGAGATTCTCATCGTCGTATATGTGTTCACCACCGGCGTGAAGCTCATGAAAATGTATCTCAAAAGAGGGGATGAGTTGTGAGATGCGGTACTGTGTTGCGATAATTTCTTCCAGGCCGGGAGGTGAATATAGGTGCATGGTTTTGGTCCTGCCCAGCAGATGCAGAGAAAAAAGCAGCCCCGGCAGTCCAAGGAAGTGATCGCCGTGCAGGTGGCTGATAAACACATGGTCAATCTTCGTAAGTGGCAGCTTAAAGCGTCGCAGCTGCATCTGCGTTCCTTCGGCGCAATCGAGCAGGAAACGCTTGTTGTGATGCTGCAGCAGTTGTGCGGTGGTATGACGCGATGAAGTCGGTATGGCCGCCGACGATCCCAGTATTTTGATTTTGAACACTTGTGACATACAGTCCTAATTAACCCATCTACCCATCTGCTCATTTTCACATTTTCACATTTTCACATCTGCACATCTGCACATCTGCACATCTGTCATCATCTGAACAACCTGAGCACGTCGTTGAGGTTCACGAGCAATATCAGTGAAAGCAGCAGAATCATGCCTACCATTTGGGCATATTCCATGAACTTATCCGGCGGTTTTTTCCCAACAATGATTTCATAAAAGAGAAACATGACGTGACCGCCGTCGAGTGCCGGAATGGGCAGGATGTTCATGACCGCCAGAATGATGGAAAGGAAGGCCGTCATGGTCCAGAAGTGGACCCAGTCCCACGTGGGTGAAAAAATGCCTCCGATGGTGATAAAACCTCCCAGGCTGTCGCGGGCGCTTACCTCGGGCCGGAAGAGCAGCCTGAGGTCGCGGAAGTAGTCCCTGGTGGTTGTGAACGCTTTTACAGCCCCGGCCGGGATGGCTGCAACGAAGGAATAGGCTTTGGTTTCCGTGCTGAGCAACTCAAAGGGGTCCTTACGGTACGCGCCTATCATTGCCCGTTCAGGGATGGCAATATCCAGCACCAGGGTTTCGCCGTTGCGTTCCACGGTAAGTGTGGTTTCCTGACCGGCATATTCACCTATGGCGCCTGCAAACTCGGTAAAAGACCATGTTTCATTTCCTCCAATGCCCTTGATGTGGTCGCCGACCTTAACACCGGCTTTCTCTCCCGGTGAATCAGGCAAAAAGCCATCAACGATAAATGGAAACCGGATGGAAATAAAATCGCTGCCGCGGGCGGAAATCAGTTTCCCGAAAAAATCTTCAGGAACAGTAAGATCCTCAATCTGGCCGTCGCGCAGCACGGTGACTTCTGACACCTCGCCTCTGGCAAAGCTTCTTATCATAGACATCCAGTCGCCCACCTCCTCGCCGTTCAGTGCCAGGATGTGGTCGCCGGTTTGCAAGCCTATCTCTTTACCCAGCGGTTCGGCTACGATACCGTATTTCAGGTTTTTAACCGGAAGGTATTCTTCACCGATGATGAACAGCATGAACACATAGATGAGCGCAGCCAGGGCAATGTTGAACAGCACGCCGCCTATCATCACCAGCAAACGCTGCCAGGCCGGCTTTGAACGAAACTCCCAGGGCTTCGCTGGCTGCTTCATCTGTTCTTTATCCATCGACTCATCAATCATGCCGGCAATCTTTACATAGCCGCCCAGGGGCAGCCAGCCCATACCGTATTCGGTTTCGCCCCGGCGCACCTTAAACAGGGAAAACCAGGGGTTGAAAAACAGGTAAAACTTTTCCACCCTGACTTTAAAAAGGCGGGCAAAAAGAAAATGCCCGTATTCGTGGATGATGATAAGTATTGAAAGGCTGAGCAGAAACTGCAGGGTCTTTATCAGGATCTCCATCTTTAGAAAATGCTTTTTTAATGATGTTTCCGGCGTTCCCGCATATAAAAACCGCGGGGTTACAGGAGAGCAAAAGTATTAATAATTTTTATAAGGTTAATACTCCTGCTGCATAGATAAACGGAATCAGCGGCGAATTGTTTTGATCATTTGCCGGGCGGCCTCCCTGCTTGCCCTGTCTGTTTCAAAAATGCACGGAAGATCGGCTTTTTCAATAAATGGTTGTTGTTCCATGCAGTGGCTGATAACATTGGGGATACTGGTAAAACTGATCTGCCCGGAGAGAAAGGCTGCTACGGCTTCTTCGTTGGCCGCATTCAGCACACAGGGCATGTTGCCGCCTTTGTTCATCGCCTCCCATGACAATTTCAGGCAGGGGTGGTCGTTGATGACAGCAGGCTCCAGTTCAAGCACCTGCTTAAGTGAAAAGTCGATGCGCGGATTGCCGGAAGGCATCCGCGAAGGGTAGGCAAGGGCGTCCT
>JAVIYP010000116.1:0-2998 GCA_031323845.1 Bacteroidales bacterium
TAACGGTCGGTGGCAGTGCCAATTGATAATTTGCGAATAAAAACCGTAGCCCCGACCAGGTATTCTCCGGTTTCGGCATCCGAGATGCGGCCGGTAACTGCACCTGCTGACATCATATCTGCTTCTGCCACTGAAAGATTGCCATCAGCAGAAACAAACAGCGGAAAAAGCAAAAGCAGAATAAAACACCCCAGGAGAGAACCTCCCATTTGTCTGATTTTCTTCATTTTTTTTGGTTTGGTTAATGAATGGATTTGCTCACGAATTGTTAAAAATTCGATACAGGGCAAAAGTATGAGAGGAGTGTTTTGTAAAAGTTAAGGCATCATTAAGGTTGTGTTAAATTCGGAATTTTGGATTTTTTCTCGAAGATCAATGTCATTGTTTCAATATCCATTACAAAGAATTCATATTTAAAGTTATAACGGTGTGTGTTTCCCTTACCCGATTGTTTGTTTGGATTCCGCTTGCATCTAATTCTGCCCCGTTCATCATTATTCCATCAGCAACCGTCATTTATATTTCCTGGAAACAGGTATTGAAACTAAATTCGTTGTAGCGTTTGCATCATTTGCAGTGCGTGCTGATTATGTCATGCCTGGCGCTGATGCTTTACTTAATGGCTTTTATGAACCAAAAACCCTGATTACAATGAAGAAAACATTACTATTATTGAATCAATCCATGAAAACCGGATTGCTGTTATTCTGCCTTATTCCACTCCTGGTTTTTTCTGAATCGCCCACATGGGAGTGGGCCAAGCAGGCCGGCGGTAACAACTTTAATTCAGGGAAGGATGTTGTGACAGACGAATATGGCAATTTCTATGTGACCGGTTTTTTCCAGGGTACCGCTACTTTTGGTGAGCACTCTATTACCACTGAGGGTGGTTTTGACATGTTCGTTGCAAAATATGATGCGGAAGGTGAAGCCGTTTGGGCTGCTGGTATGGGAAGTGTTTTCCTCGATTATGGAATATCACTGGCCGTTGATGCTGACCAAAACGTTTACGTCACCGGCTACTTCGGCGAAACGATGGATACCGACGTAGGACCGGTAACACCATTTGGAATCAGGGATGTGTTCCTGGCAAAATATAACGCTGATGGTCAGCTGGCCTGGGTGAGAAGTGCCGGTGGACCCGGCCTTGATCATGGCGAAGGAGTAGCCGTGGATAATACGCTTCAAAGGGTTTACATAACAGGGAACTTTCAGAATTCAATGTCATTCTCAGGCAGTATGATCACACTAACTGGTGCCGGCAACGAAGATATTTTTGTGGCTGCGTACGACTTTAACGGCAACCTGATCTGGGCCAGGGCTGCCACCGGCCCCGGAAACAACAGGGGCTTTGCCCTTGATACCGATGCAGATGGCAATATTTATGGCGGGGGTGGATTCTCAGAAACCATCACATTTGGCGACATCCAGCTGACTATGGCGGGATTAGCCAATATTGTAGTGTTTAAGCTTGACCCGGACGGCAACTGGCTTTGGGCAAATGCTTATGGGGGTAACCTCAGCGAAACCATCTGGGACTTACAAACCCATCCAAATGGAGATACTTGGTTCACAGGTATTTTCTCCAGCACGAGTGTCTCATTTGGTGATCATACCATTAATGGCGATGGCATGTATTATTCCATATTTGTCGTGAGACAGGATGCTGATGGCGTGGTTCAGTGGGCCAGTTCAGGAGGCAGTTCCAGTCACGACTATGGCCGTGGAATCGCCGTTGATGGCCAGGGCAACAGCTTCATAACGGGCAATTTCCACCTTACGGCCACTTTTGATGACCTCAGCATCACGGCCGGAGATAACACGGATGCCTATGTCGTTAAGTATTCGCCGCAAGGCGATGCACTCTGGGCAGTGAGTGCAGGCGGTATAAGCACCGACGTAGGCGACGCCATCGCCGCCGATGCCATGGGAAATGTCTATCTTACCGGCTATTTTTATAACAACATCTCTTTTGGTGACATCACGCTGAATACCATCAGCATACAGGATATTTTCATTGCAAAGCTCAATGATGAAGTGCTTGAAACTCCTGAGCTAACGGTAACAATCAGCGTTGCAGATCAGCAGGGGGTGCCTGTGGCCGGCACCATGATCACCATATACCCCGGTGATGCACAAAACGCAGAAGAGGCTGTTACACTGTTTACTGACGAAGACGGTCAGGCTGTTTTTCTTGCAGCACCCGGCAATTATGACATGGTCATCGAAAAAGATTGCTTTTCTGATCATGAAAGCCAGTTTGTCGTTGCCGGCACAGACATTGTTATTGATATTGAGCTTGAGGCGCTTGCCGGTGATGCAAACGGTGATGGCGTCGTAAACGTGCTTGACGTTAACATGCTCGTAAATTACTATGTGGGCAATGATACCAGTGGCCTCTGCTTTAACAATGCTGACGTCAACGGAGATGGCGTAATCAACGTGATGGATATCATAAGCATCGTAACAATTTTCAGCTCAGGGCGATAATTTTTTCAACAATTCATAATTTCTGAAAACCCTGGAGGTAGCCTTCGGGGTTTTTTGTAATTTTAATCCTTGATTTTGATGTATGAAGTATTGCTCATGAATGCCTCTCGAAATCCAGCCGATCCGGTTCCAGGTAAGAAAACAGTCCGATTGCTGTTGCACACCGCTTTCTGGATGTTTTTTACCGTGGTTTTCTTCATCAGTCCACCCAAGCCACTAAGTGCCGCCATGTTCATCTCCTGGTTTAGCATTCTGACTGTCGTGGTGCTGGTTGTCTATGTGAACCTCTATGTTTTGATTCCAAGCCTCTACTTCAGGCGCAAGTATGTTCCATATTTTCTGACCCTGGCCCTGGTACTTGTTGGCGGTGCTTATCTCATAACCAAAATATCGCAGCTGGACTTTGTCATTTTAAGAATGCCATTTACGGACAACCTAAAAAATCTGTTCTTCTTCATTGTCATATCCGGTGCCTTTAAGTTATACCGTGATCATGAGCGCAAGAAGC
>JAVIYP010000117.1:0-2956 GCA_031323845.1 Bacteroidales bacterium
GTAAACATTAAATGAAAGGAAGCGAACTAAACAATACCAGGGAGATGCTCCTGGAGGAAATTAAAGGCATCATTGAGTTTAAACAGCTGGCATACAAGGATCAGCAAAGTGCCGGAAAAAGACAGTTGCAGATAGAGCGTTTGCAAAAGCTTCATGATTATATCGCCGGACTGGAGGCGGAACATCCTATTTTTGATTATTACACGGGGCTCTCAAAAGTTGAGAGTATCGGCCGCTTTGACCAGAAATTAAGGTGTTTTAGCGGCAACACCGATCCTGGCTCCCTGGAAAAGTTTCTAAAGATGCTGATGGGAACATAGCGCTCCGAACCTTATCAGCCTTATTATATGCCGCAACACCCTGTAGTTGCAGCTTCTGGCTTACTGTCTATCTCCCCCATGATCTTACAGGAGCCAAACAATCATATTCCTGAGTCTGTGTGTAATTTCGTATGAAAAAAATTTCATATACATTTGCATAAGCGGTATTGCAGCACAGTTCAACCTCCGGAGAGCACCATGGTAAAAAAACGAACGCTCAACCTTTCTTATGTCCCAGAATTCAGCGTTCTCGGAATCTTCACCACACAAAAAGACTACCGCTTTTGCTGGTTTCTTAACCGCAGGCTTAAGCTTGACCTGAAGCGGCTTCCCGCATTCAGCTACACGCCCTATAAGCAGGAAAGCCCCGCTGCATTTACGGTGTTTCATCACTACAACGAACGCCTGCGGCAACAGTATTATTTACTGGGGAACAAAAGCGCGGAGGGTGTGCTTTTTGAGCTGCCGAAAAACCTCGACTTTCTGATGCTTGTCAGGAACGGTGCTGTCCGCGAGGACCTGCCCCTGCTTGTCGAACACATCAGGAAAACACCTATGGTGCAGGGTGCCTATCTGCTTGACGATGCCTTCAGCAAAAGAACCTATGACGTGTTGTATGACTTCGAAATGTACCTAGCAACCTGCTGACCCCGGCGGCCGGCTGCCGCCCGTGTTTCCGCTACCGGCTTTCTGAAAAAAGAGCTACCACATCAATGACATCCAGAACATTGATCTCTCCGTCGTTATTGGTATCGGCATTGACAAGACAGAAGGGGTCGGGGTTGGCATTGATAAAATAATTAACGAGGGTAATGATGTCTGTTACGTCAATGACGCCGTCGCCGTTGGCATCACCGGGAAGGTGTGCCTGCACCAGTATTGTATGCACATCATCGCCGGTAACCGTGAGCTCCCCTTCCAGCGAATGGTAGCAGAACAGCTCAGAGCTGTAGGTGTAAGTGCCCGGTTGCACGTTATGAAAAACGTAGTTGCCTGCCTCATTGGTAAGCCCGTTAAGGGTGATGACGGCATCCGGCAGGGGCTCTTCATACTGGTTGAACACCTCAAAGCTTACGGTATAAACCGGGGTGCCGTTACCCTGGAATTCATAGGCGCCAATGTCAATAATGCTGCCGATGATCCTTGGGTTGCCGGCCAGGTCGGTGGCCGGAACCATGTTGGGGTCAAGGTTCGGGTCACCTGCATTGATGGCTGGAGAACTGCCCGACAACCGGTAAGGATGTTCTCCTTCGCCGGCAAACAATGGATCCGTTTCAATGCATTCTATGTAATCGCCGTAAAAGCCGGCGCCCCCGATGCCATTGACACCAAATTGCATGTTGCAATAATAGAAGCCCGGATCTGAGAACACATCCCATATAAACACCTGCGACTGCTCCTCCACACCTGCTGTGTTGCCCCAGAAAATGGTATTCTCCACAATGGGCGATGCATCATCATTCAGGTACATGCCGCCACCCATCGCTGAAGTATTGTTGGCGATGGTGTTATTAACCATTTTGCCGGCGAAATCTATAAAAGCAATGCCTCCGCCAAAATAATAGCCAATATTTTCTGCGATCAGGTTATTAACGATCAGCTTCCCGGGTGTTGAGCGCAGGTAGCCGACGCCGCCGCCGATGATTGAGAAATTGTATTTGAATATATTGCTGTTGATTACGACATCCGAACTGTCGAGGCACAAGCCGCCGCCTACGCCTGTTGCTTCGTTATTCAAAAAGGTGTTGTTTGTAATGTAGCCACCGCCGTGCTTACAGGAGAGCCCGCCTCCAGAGCCAAATGTCTGAAGCTCGGTTGGAGGATGCCCGGCATAATTATCCTCGAACAGGCACCCGTGAAAATTAACGCTTGCGTTTTGGAAATAGGCACCGCCCCCGTGAAAATAGGAGTGGTTTTTGTAAAATGTCGTTTTGTAAAACAAATATTGACCTTCACCAGTGATGCGAACACCGCCGCCGTTAGCGTTGCTTTCACCATAAATGGCCTTGGCATATTCGATCCGGCAGTGCCGGAATTCAATCCAGGGGCCTGGAATGTCTTTGCTGCTGCTGCCCATGATCGTGATCCCCCCCCAGCCGCCAGCCGGCGAATAGATATCGTGCAAACCGGTAGTGTCATTAACGCTGAATACAACAGGCGCCCCCGGAGCTCCCTCAGCAAGGAAGCTGTAGCCACGGATCAAAAAACCATAATAACCCTGGAATTCCACGTAAACGCCGGGTGGTATTTCGAGGCTCTCGTTGGGCGGTAACGTAATATGGCCGGTAACAAAAACGGTATCTGCCATCCATACGCCGGAGACATCTCCTTCAACATAGATGTTGTTTCCGTACCGGGAAGCCTGCTGCCCGGAAGCGCCCAACATCGAGATCATCAAAAAGAATAGTGTAACGTTTAGTTTCATGTGTTTCAAGTGTTTATAATTATTCAGCATGTTGTGATTCTGTTTCTCGCAAAGAACGCAAAAATAAAAGACACGCAAAGAACGCTAAGAAGAATCAATACAGTCTTTTGCGGCCTTTGCGTTCAACTCTTTGCGGCCTTTGCGTGGAACATAAAGCTGGATTTTTCTCGCAAAGAACGCAAAAATAAAAGACACGCAAAGAACGCTAAGA
>JAVIYP010000118.1:0-2878 GCA_031323845.1 Bacteroidales bacterium
CCGATTTCGGGCACTATGGCCCGTTTTTCATACGCATGGCGTGGCACAGCGCTGGCACTTACCGTACCGGTGACGGCCGGGGTGGTGCCGGTTCAGGTCAGCTGCGCTTTCCGCCTCTCAGCAGCTGGCCCGACAACGTGAACCTTGACAAGGCCCGCAGGCTGCTTTGGCCGATCAAGCAAAAGTATGGAAGAAAAATCTCCTGGGCTGATCTGATGGTGCTTACAGGCAATGTGGCTTTGGAGTCTATGGGCTTTAAAACATTCGGTTTTGCCGGTGGCCGCGTAGATGCGTGGGAGCCTGAAGAGGATGTTTACTGGGGTTCGGAAACCGAGTGGCTTGGTGACAAGCGTTACTCGGGCGACCGGGACCTGGAAAATCCGCTCGCGGCGGTACAGATGGGGTT
This sequence comes from Bacteroidales bacterium, assembly GCA_031323845.1. Classification (GTDB taxonomy): domain Bacteria; phylum Bacteroidota; class Bacteroidia; order Bacteroidales; family UBA7960; genus PUPG01. Next base: position 407 of record JAVIYP010000118.1, read on the forward strand.
GATCTATGTAAATCCGGAAGGACCAAACGGTAATCCAGACCCTGTATTGGCCGCGAAGGATATCCGCGATACCTTTGCACGGATGGCTATGAATGATGAGGAAACCGTGGCTCTGATTGCCGGCGGACACACTTTTGGGAAATCGCATGGTGCGGGTGATCCCGGACTGCTCGGACCTGAGCCTGAAGCTGCCGGTCTTGAAGAGCAGGGGCTGGGCTGGAAAAGCAGTCACGGTACAGGAAAGGGAGCTGATACCATTACGGGTGGACCAGAAGTGACCTGGACGCAGAAACCGACCCAATGGACCAACCTTTTCTTCCAAAACCTGTTCAGTTATGAGTGGGAGCTGACTAAAAGTCCGGCAGGAGCCTATCAATGGGTGGCCAAAGACGCTCCGGCAAATGTGCCCGATGCGCACATCCCCGGAAAGATGAACAAACCCACGATGCTTACTACCGACCTTTCTCTGCGTTTTGATCCGGAATATGAAAAGATCTCCAGACGGTTTTACGAAAATCCTGATGCCTTTGCCGACGCTTTTGCACGTGCCTGGTTTAAGCTCACTCACCGCGACATGGGGCCTGTTTCCCGTTACCTTGGTCCCGAAGTGCCAAAAGAAGTGTTGCTGTGGCAGGATCCTGTACCCGCTGTTGATCATGAACTGATTGATGAAAACGATGTTGCTGTGCTGAAAGAAAAAGTGCTTGCCGCCGGACTTTCCGTTGGTGAACTGGTATCGGTTGCCTGGGCTTCAGCTTCAACGTTTCGCGGTTCCGACAAACGGGGAGGTGCCAATGGTGCCCGTATCAGGCTGGCCCCTCAAAAGGACTGGGAGGTGAATAAGCCGGAGAGGCTCAAAAAAATACTCGAAGTACTTGAGAGAATCCAACAAGCATTTAACAGTGAGCAGAAAAACAATAAAAAAGTCTCACTGGCTGACCTGATCGTGCTGGCCGGTTGCGCAGCTGTCGAGAAAGCCGCCGGTGATGCAGGGCACAAACTGACCCTGGATTTTTCACCGGGGCGCACTGATGCCACCCAGGAGCAAACAGATGTTGAATCAATGGCAGTGCTGGAACCCGCTGCTGACGGCTTCCGCAATTACCTGAAGAAAAAATTCGCCATATGTACAGAGGATCTTCTGGTCGATAAAGCACAGCTGCTTACCTTAACGGCACCCGAAATGACGGTCCTGGTGGGTGGTATGCGTGTCCTGAATACCAACTGGGACGACTCAAAACACGGTGTTTTTACCGACCGCCCCGAAGTGCTTACCAACGATTTTTTCATAAACCTCCTTGATATGGCTACTGAGTGGAAACCCGTTTCAGAAGACAAGGAGATCTTTGAAGGAAAAGACCGGAAAACCGGTGCGCGCAAGTGGACAGCTACCCGTGCAGACCTGATCTTTGGTTCCAACGCTGAACTCAGAGCCATTGCCGAGGTTTATGGCAGTACCGATGGCCAGGAAAAACTCGTTAAAGATTTTGCTGCTGCCTGGACTAAAGTGATGAATCTTGACCGCTTTGATCTGAAATAAAGGGTTGCTGTGCTGTAGTTCTTAACCTGGTACATGGGTTTATGTTCATCATTGACAGGAATGTTTACCCGCATATTTCGGGAGTCTTTGCTTTGTTTTTTCCGGAATCTTTGTTAAAAACAGCGTGAAGCAGCACAGCGACTATTAACACAGGATATATTGGAGGGTGGCCGGTTTTGAGTGCCACCCTTTATCCGGTGCATATCAACATAACATATCTTTCAGTTCAGCCAGACACATTAAACCCTGAATGCTAATAAGCATTATGGAATGATCATTCGGGAAGTTCAGCCAGAAACTCCCTGATAATCGCGGCATCAGCCCCGGGTGCATCATGCATGGTTACATGGGCGGCGCCTTTAATTACATGCATTTTCGAACCGGGTGTCATTGCATGAAACTTGCTGATCGTCTCCGGCCGGGCTTCATCGAACTCACCGCAGAGATACAACACCGGCACCCGAATGTCTTTCAGGCAGGCGCTCCGATCGTGAGTGCGTAACAGTCCGTTGATCGTAAACTCACTGGGTCCCCACATGTGGTGATAAATATCCGGAGCCATGAGTTCCAGTGATTTTAGCAAATCTTCAGACCAGGGGAGTTTTCTTGCAACAAATCGTTCGTAAAATACCTGCATAGCCTGCTGGTATTCAACCGACTCATACGTGCCGTCAGCCTCATGCTTCCGGATGGTTTGCCGCGTATCCTCAGGCAAAGTGCTGATCAGAACATCCGTGTCTTTTATCCATGCAGGGGTAGAAATAAGCGGACTGCTAAATATCAATGCCTTTACGTTTCCCGGATGCCTGAGATAGTATTCGAGTCCCAGCAAGCTACCCCATGACTGACCGTAGAGGTAAAACCTGCTTAGCCCAAGCTTTGCACAAAGCTGATCCAGCGCATCTGTAAAAAATGCTATATCAACGTGGGAG
>JAVIYP010000119.1:0-2780 GCA_031323845.1 Bacteroidales bacterium
GCGATTACAGCACCACCTGCAAACCCTCCGCCAGGTGTCAGATGACCATGCGCAAGAAGATAGGCGCCAAAAAGGAACACGACTCCACACATAAAGCGTGTAACGGTTTTTACGATGTTGGTCATTCCTGTCTGTTCCATTATTTTTTTCCTTTAATTCGCAAAACGGTTAACACACCAATAACTGCCGTGATCAGTATGGTTGCTTCACCCAGCGTATCATAAGCCCTGAAATCGAATAACACGCCTGCCACGAGGTTTTGAACACCCGTTAATGAAACACCTTGTTCAACATATGCACTTGCCATACGCAAAACATGTATGCCGAAAGGATTAAGCCCTGAAGTGGCTTCAGCAAAATAGTACAGGAAGCCGGCTGCGAAGGTGATTCCGAAAACAAAATATACTGCTGATCTGAGATTCACATATTTTTCGCCCTCTACACGTATTGTAGTTTTCTCTGCAAGGTCTTCTTTGGTGCTGATCCGGATAACAGCTATCATGATGATCAGTGTAATGATCTCTACAACAAGCTGAGCGATGGCCAGGTCTGGAGCTTTCAATAACAGGAAGCAGATTACCAGCCCAAAACCCGTTATGCCATATGAAATAACTGCTGAAAGCAGATCGCGCGCATGCAACGTATACACAGATCCGGCAATCATTAAAACAATTATGACGGCAAGTATGGCTTCCATAATAATTATATTATTTTACATAAAAATGAATAACATGATCAGCAATCCTGCTATGATCCATATCAAATAAACCGGCAAAACACCGGCATGCAGCTTGCTCAAAACATTACTGACTCCCAGCACCCCTTCCCTGCATACATTATATATATCAAAGTATTTTTTCTCAGCCCCTTTGTAAAACAACCTCAGGATCTTTTGATTCGTAATTGTTTTGTAATACTCTCCGGCGTGGAAGTTTGTTTTGCTCTCAGTTGATTCGCCAAGCAGGAAAGCCTGATCGGTACGGAATTTCAGTCCGAACATGAAGAGGTATATCAGCACTCCTAACATGATGGATATTAAAATCAGCAATGACATTACTGAAGATTCCCACATTCCAATAAAAACAAACCCGCCGCTGACATTCTGAATGATCACCGGAATGACCCAGTTGGTTGCAAACACACCGAAAACAAGGCAAACAACAGCGATTATTGCCTGCGGGACGCATAACAGCATATTTTTTCTTTTGACTGAGCGGTACATTGATTTTGTATGTCCCAGGAAAATGCCGGCAATGAATTTTATGAAGCTTGCCAAAGTAAGTGCCGAGCCAATGATTGCCAGTGCCAGCCAAACGATCCACAGCTGGTTTGCTATTCCGTCGCCTCCACCAAATTCTATGATACCCTGATATAACAGCCATTTTGATGCGAATCCGTTAAATGGAGGTATACCAGCGATTGACATTGAGAATACCAGTACGGAAAAAAAAGTAACGGGCATTACTTTTGACAAGCCTCCAAGCTCATCCAGCATGTGTTTTCCGGTATGCCGTTCAATATGACCGGCTGCCATAAACAACCCGCTTTTGTACAGTGCATTATTGATCATGTGAAATAACCCTCCGGCAATGCCAAGGGGTGTGCCCAGGGCAAAACCGGTTACCATATACCCTACCTGTGAAACGGCATGATATCCGAGTAATCGCTTGTAATTTTTTTGAGCCAGCGCCATCATCACACCCAGTATTATGGTAACCACACCAATAAAGAGCATGAGCAGGGTAAGGTACTCATTCAAAACAAACATCTGGTTAAAGAGCCGGGCAAGGAAATAAATGCCCAGCAGCTTATCGAGTGATGCTGGCAGAAACGCAGAGGAGCTGGCGGGGGCAAAACTCGCATAATCGGGCACCCAGGTATGAAACGGGAATGCACCGGCCTTGGTAAACGCACCTGTTACCAAACACATAAACGCAAGCGCTCCAATAACCGAAGTAGTAGGTATGCTCATAGCCGAAATGGAAAGCGGAAAGCCCAGGTGCATGATAAATGCCAGCCCAAGTATCATGATACCATCGGATGCACCTATCAGAATGAAGGTCTTTTTTGCAGTTGAAGCGCTGATGCTCGTATGTCCCTTAATAAGTTTATAAAGCGTGAGTCCCAGAATACCCCAAAAGAAAATAAACATCAACATGTGGTCAGCCAGAACAGCACCGTTAGAACAACCTGCCGTGATCAAAAAATAGGCCCAATACTGTTTTGGACGATTTTTTGGAAAAAGGTATCCCAATGAGTACACCGAAACGATCAGGGTAAAGAAACCGATAAACAACACGATCAGCTTTGCCAGGCTATCCATATTCATGTACAGGAATGACCCTGCCTGAACAGAGCAGGCGTAAGCAAGCGTTCCTTGCTGAAACAATGGTTCTCCCGGAAGCAGGTTTACCATTCCTGACGGTCCGAGATACACAGCAAATGAATAAAAAAGAGTGCCAATGGCAACAGCGACCGAAACAGCACCTTTCAGCTTTTGTAGTTTTTCCGGTACAGCAAACAGGAGCAACCCTGCTATTACCGGTACAAAGATTATGAAATGCAGCTCACTCATGAATATAGGTTTACATTTTTTGTTTGAGTTTCAAAGTCTGTTCCTGTGACAAGCGGATCAAGGCTGTTCCGTCAAGAATTTTTTTTCGGGATTCAGCATCGTAAACATAAGCCATGCGTTCAGTGCAGCAATAGCACGGGTCAACGGCTGCGAGCGCCAATGTGGCATCGGTTATAGTTTGGCCAACACACGATTTCTTGAAGGT
>JAVIYP010000014.1:0-50884 GCA_031323845.1 Bacteroidales bacterium
TAATGCCGTCTAACTCTCGGAACCCGCCACTGTATATACGTTTTCCAATGATATTATAGAGAATGCTTATTTGCAGGTTTCTTTCTATGTTGTTATAAAAAATGCCTGCATTGAAGATATAGGGTGATTGTCCTTGCAGTGCCCTGGGGTCTGTGTCTCTGCCTTGTGAGCGGGTTCCTTTACCGATATCAACCGTGCTACGCAACAAGGTAGCATTCACCACCACAAAGAGCGAGTTAAACAGATCTGCATCAAAAATACCGGCAAAGCTTTTGCGAATCTCTGTTTCACCGCCAATGATCCTTGCATGATCAGCATTTCCAAATGAAAAGTTTTTAGCACCCCCTGATCCGGCACCGGGCAGAAAAACCCGTTCGATAGCATTTGAAAAGTCTTTGTAAAAAAATGATAAAGAGATCACTTCAGAAACAGAGGGATAATACTCTAAACGAAGATCATAATTGTCAATAATAGCTGTTTGTAAATAGGGGAAACCTGTTACTACATGATTATAATCGAAATCAAAAAAACCAAAGGGAGCGTTTTCCCTGAACTCGGGTCTGTTAAGCGTTTTGCCAAAAGCACCTCTAAGTAGCAGTTGATTGGTAAAATTATAGGTCAGATTTATGGAAGGCAGCAGATGTTTGTCGGTTTTGTCGAGTTCAACAGGACCTTCAGTTGTAGCACTGTTCAAAATCCGGTGGTTTTGCTCCCAGCGAAGCCCCCCGTATAATTCAAATTTATTGAAAGGAATGTGCAACGCAAGGTAGGCAGCATACAAACTGTTAGAAGCATCATATGAATCCTGGGGGTTTGACTGCTCGTCGAGCTTGATCCCTCCAAAATTGTTGATGTGTTCAGGGTGAAACAGCGAATCAACCGAAACAGCCCTTAGCCCCTGGTCAAACCCTACTGCTTGTGTATATCCAATATTTCGCGCCCTGAAATAACGTTCAAGGTGATCAACAAAAACACCGGCTCTTAATTCAGGAGTGAAATTGCTGCCAAGCTGAACTTTCTGACGGATATTTGCGCCGTAGGCAAAGCCATCTTCCTGCATTTCAGAATAAAACCGCCCCATAAAATAGGGTTGTGCTCCCCCGATCGGCACATAAATATTAAAATAATCAGCATCTGCATCATTAATGGGTCTTTCTGACCGGTATTGCTTATAATCAGGCATATTCCTGAATGAATTGCTGAGCCCTGCTGACCAATCCACTTCTGTATTCTCAGAAAGCCGGTGCGTACCATTAACCTGACCTGAATACAACCCGCGAAACACTTGCTGAAAGGCGTGGTTGTTCATGATGAACCCGAAGTCAAGATGATCGCCCAGGCGGTTTACATAACGATAAGAACTGATGTGGTTATACAGGTTGATGACCTCTACGGAGTGATTGTCATTGAACCGTATTCCCCAGTTATGAAGCAAACCGATCTTTATGTTGTTGTTATGCTGTGCATCATTAAAACGATAAATAGGAAGGCTAACATCCTGTTGGTGGTTATATGCGTTAAAGTCGCTGCGTGCAATTTGGTTAAGACTGTAGCTGTTGCTGTAAGAGAGGGTTGTAATGTTGCCGACATCAATGTTGCGCGGGTTCATTCGAAAAGCAGCCGATAACGAAAAGCTCTGATCTAAAGGTGCTGTTTTGGTGCTTGGCACCCAGTTGTTCTTCAATGAGCGCCCGGCTTCAGTAAGTGCATCAGGATTGTTGGTAATTGTCCGGATATCATCAGGAAAACCTTCGGGCAGATGGAAATATGATTCGCCCAGCCCCAGCCAGGATGAATTATTCCGTTCGGTTATTTGCATGGTATTAAAGCTTGTTCCTTGCTGATAGCCTGTTGAATAACCCACCTGGAACGAAGTCCGGTCAGGTATTGACCGGGTATATATCCTGATCATGCCGCCGGCAAAGTCGCCTGGCAGATCGGGTGCAGGGCTTTTATGGATCAGCAAACGATCAATCTGACTGCTGGGTATCATGTCGAATGAAAAAGACCTGATGTCAGCTTCCATGCTGGGTGCATTCATGGCGTGCAGCCTCACGGGATTGTAACGTTCGCTCAACCCGCGCACAATGATAAAGCGATCATTCATCACGGTAACCCCCGGGATTCTCCTCACTACCTCTGCCGCATCGCTGTCCTGCGAACGGCTGATCTGTTGCGCCGAAATACCACTCACTACCACCTGTCCTGACCGGATGCTGTTTAATAAGGCTACTTCCGAATGCGTTGTCCTCCGGGCTGTAACTGTAACACCACTTATCGTTATGTTGGTTTCATGCAACTCTATAACCAGCGATGAAGACCTGCCCGCCGAAACCTCAACCTGTTCAACATACAAAGGCTCGTATGAGATATAGGAAACAAAAAGAGTATGATACCCCTGAGGAACATTGTTGATCACAAACTCGCCGTTGAGGTTGGTAACAGCACCTATTGTTGTTCCCTCAACCAGTATTTGCGCTCCAACCAGCGTTTCTTTGGTTTTGCTGTCTTTTATTATACCCTCAATCTGTCCTGATTGTGCTAAAGCCCCATACCACGCCACTAGAACCAAAAGGTTTAATAACAGGTTCTTTCTCATTTGTTTATGCTTACATTAATATTTGTTGTTGTTTTGTGCTGATTTGCTCAAATCCTGCTGAAATAGCACAAAAAGAGAATAAGCAATAACAGATTTCGTTTCATTCTGAAGTACAGTTTTACGATATGCTTTACAAAATTGATCATTTCAGTCATTAACTATGTTATCAAAAGATTAAGGATTTATTATAAAAAGGTTACATGCAAACACCTACGTCAAAACAGGTTGATTGGTTTGCCGGCAGGTATAGCCATTTCTGACTTCCGACTGCTGACTTCCGACTTCTGAACTCCAACCCCTCTTTATTCCTTCGAGCTCCCAGCTTTTAGCTTATATAATCATCCTCCAGTGTGTCAAAATCTTCAACATGGGCGTTTCATACAACAACAAGCACTTTGTATAAAATGATCCAAAACCCTTGTTGTATACGAGTATTCGCTTCGCATTACCATGTCATTTTTTTATGTTCCTCTGTGCGGTTGTACATAAAAAATAAAATGTACTTTTGTCTGAGTTCAACCTTCTGCGGGTGGCGGTGACGGATTGCAGATGCCGGGATGATTATAAGTTGAAATCAACTTGGGCAGTAAAGATTAGTCCCGGATCGATAATCCTGACCGAAGGCGGGCGTTGCACCAATAGCGGATGCAGTAAGAGATTTGGAGGTCAAAGATCATTATTCAAACAATTCGCACAACAATTACTGGTAAACCCCTGCAGAAGCGCCGGATGCACCTACGGTTATGATGGCCGGTTCGTGCCCATGCTGTAAAAGAGAGAGAGAGCAATAACCTAACGGACAAAACCATGAACATTCTGGTCACGGGGAGCAATGGTCAGCTCGGGAGTGCTTTACGGAAAGAAGCTTCCAATTTCAGTAATGACCATTTTATGTTTACCGATATTACCGAGCTTGACATCACTTCCGAAGCGGAGGTGAAGCGGTTTTTTTCGGCCAATAAACCTGACTGTGTCATAAACTGCGCCGCCTACACTGCTGTAGATCAGGCCGAATCAGAACAGGCAAACGCAAATTTGTTAAATGCCACAGCCGTACGGCATCTTGCTGAAGCGTCAACAAAAATCGGGGCACTGATTATCCAAATATCCACGGATTACGTGTTCGACGGAAAAAACTGCAGGCCTTACAAAGAAAGCGATCCAACAAACCCTAAAACTTCTTACGGAAAAAGCAAGCTCAATGGCGAACTGGAAGTGATCTTCAATGCCGGCCGCTCTGTCATCGTCCGGACGTCCTGGCTCTATTCCGAATACGGCCACAACTTCGTCAAAGCCATAATGAACAAAGCCATAAAAGGAGAAACCCTGAAGGTGGTCGCTGACCAGGCCGGCACACCAACCTACGCCACCGATCTGGCAAAAGCCCTGTTGACCATGATCCCGCAGGTGCCCTCAAAAATTCGCGGAAAAATCTATAACTACAGCAACGAAGGGATATGCAGCTGGTACGATTTTGCTAAAGCTGTAACAGAATTCATGGGACGAGATCATGAAGTTATCCCAATTATGAGTCATGAGCTGAAAAATCCCGCAGCAAGGCCTCACTACAGTGTTCTCGATAAAACAAGCATTAAAAAAGATTTTGGCCTTTGTATCCCGCACTGGAGGCAAAGCCTGCAACAGTGCATACAGCACTTACTCGAGGTCTGATCATTGCTCCGGCGCCGCCTGCTTTGTCTTGTAAAGCTGCCACCAGGGAATGCGCGGATTGTTGTGATGTTCGCGGTGATACCCAAAAAAATAACAACTTATCATGGCCAGGAAATGATTTTTGCGTTGCGTTCTGGCCTTGTGTGGTCCCATCAGTTCAGTATGCGGTAACCGGTGCGGCCAGTAAACCCCGACCCAGAACAGTTGCAAGGTGCCCAGTATGGCAGGCAATGCCCAGTAAAGCAGGGCAACCAGCTCATTCACACCGGGTATTAAAATCAGCAAATTAAAAAATACGGCCATAATCACAAGCTGGATGAGTGTTACATACCGCCACATAAACACAACCCACCACACAAAAAAGTGTTGCGACCCCGCATAAAAATCAGGGTCCTGTACCGTGGCCGCATATTTGTGATGCTTCCCGTGATTCCTGCGCAAGCGCTTATAATGCATGCCTGCAAACAAAAAGGAAGCAAGGTTTCCATAAATGGAATTTACCACGCGTGAAGTTGAAACAGTGCCATGCATGGCATCGTGGGCGGTTATAAACAAACCCGTGAACAAATATGACTGCACCAGGATATGCACGTACATCCAGGGATTGGCAACACCGGGTTCAACATACAGCAACATATAGTACAAATGGCCGCCCCACAGCAAAATGACCAGCGTACTGATAAAAACACCCATAATCTTTGTTTTGAATGTACGAATATAACAAATAATCGGCAGCAGCTCTTCCAAAATCAAACGGTTCGTTTTTTATGGGCTGAACAAACAAAGAGCTTGTTTTCTTGTTAGATGTTCATGGAAAAATGGACATATGCCCTGCTGCTTATAGGCAGCATTTCGATTCCCATGATCAGGAGTTTTGAGTCGCGGGTGCAGTTTTACCGGCAGTGGAAGGCTCTTTTTGCCGGTATTTTCGTTATGATGCTGGTGTTCATCCCATGGGACATTATTTTTACGCATCACGGGATCTGGTCATTCAACCACGATTTTGTGCTCGGCTGGTATATTCTCGGGCTTCCCTTTGAAGAGTGGCTGTTTTTTATTGTGATTCCCTATTGTGTGATGTTCACTTATGAAGTACTGAAGTATTTCTTTCCGAAATTCTACATGCCGAAAACAAGTCTCCGGATTTCGCTGGCACTGGGTGTGTTCTTTCTAGTGCTGGCCCTTTTCAACACCAGTCAGACGTACACGCTGACGGTAATGTTGCTTACTTCTGCGCTCCTTTTCGGCCAGGTTATCCTCAAAACGCATAAAAGCTGGTTGTCGCATTATTATCTGACCTATGTCATCACCCTGATCCCGTTTTTTATTGTTAACGGCATTCTGACCTCATTTCCGGTGGTCAGCTATATTGATGCAGAAAATCTTGGCCTCCGCCTGTATACCATTCCGGCAGAAGACACTGTTTATCTTATGGGAATGATGCTGATCGTTACCATGATATTTGAATTTGTTAAGAAGAAAGGTCAGCACGTCTACACTTAGTCCGGGGTTTTCCCAGCGGGTATTGATGGCAGTGTTGACAACAACCCTTATGGTGCCCCTGCAAAAACAACAGAGGCTGACTCCTTTTTTTTGCCTCTGGAGCTTTAATGATTAAAAAACTTACCGGGTAAAGCGTTCAATTAAAAAGAGGGTGTCTCAAAAGTCTGAGACACCCTCTTTTTTTAAAGCCGCAATGAAGCGGACGTCTATCTGCGCATGATTCTTTCAATGATCTGATCTGCGTTGTGCTCCAGTTTCAGCATGTAGATGCCGGAGGGCAAATTGCTGAGATCAAAGCTTAACTGCTGATGACCACTTTCGAGAACCGCATGTGTTTTCACAACCTGACCGTGAATATTGATCAGTGACACCTGTGCTTTGCCGGCAGCATTGTTAAACTGCACCCACAGCACATCGGTAGCCGGATTCGGATAAGCTTTGAAGTTGATGCCGGTGAGCTCATCTACATCTGTGATCAGATCATCATGAGTAAGCACAGGCACTTCATCAGCGTTCAGGTTACCCGCAATGGCATAGCTCCAGGTCAGCGAATCAACGTCGCGGTTGAAGGTAACGAGAGAAATCAGGCCGGCTGGGATTGGCTTATTATCCATGCTGAACAGCATAGCCCTGATCTTGCCGTCTTCATAGGTGTACACCAATTCAAAGCCTGCGAGCGCTGCCTGCAGTTTCAGATCATGGAGCAACTCACCGGAGAATTCAAACTCAATACCGGCAAGCGTACCGTCACTCTTAAGGTAAATACCAGAAGAGGTCATGTAGAGGTGTGCATCCTCCGACTGTAATCCAATGAAGGGTGTGGTTTTTCCGCTAACGAACAGGTTAACTGTTGCAATCAGGTCGAGAATGTTTACAATGCCATCATAGTTAACATCGGCGTTACGGAAACAGATTTCACCGGTATAAACACCTGCAAAGAAATTGGCCATGAGGATTACGTCAAGCACATCCACGACTCCGTCGCCATTGGCATCGCCGGGCATAAAATCAGCTTGCAGGTAGGCATTGAACGTAACATTGTTTGAAATATAAACGTTTCCTTCCAGATCAAGGTAACACGGAGGGTTGGAGATGATAACATAGTATTCACCTTCCGGTACGCCATAAAAGACATAGCTGCCCGGATCGTTGGTAATATCCCCCAGTGTTATGGTAGCGTCGTATATATTCCAGCCATAGTCCATATCATAGACATTAAAACCGACGGTATAACCTATAACCCCCCAGATGTCCTCAATCATTACGTCTTCATAAACCCAGATGATCCTGTTGGGTTCTCCGCTCCATTCACCATATTCCCAGGTAGGTTCGTCTTCCACGAGGAAGTACTTGTACTGTTGTTCGCCCTCCATCACCGGCAGCGTAATGCTGTAGTAAAGTGGCGTATCGGGGGCTTCCTCATCAAGGGTGGCGGTGATCATCACATCATCCAGCAACCACCAGTAATCCCAGTCACCTATCCAGTTAAACTTGATCCTGACGTTGCTATGTCCGGCAGCGAGTTCTGTAATGTCAAACACATCAACGACCACGGCCGGATCGGGACGCGTTCCATCAGGGGTATTATAGTCGTGCATTGCTCCACCCTGCCATTCGTAGATCATGGTTTGAGTGGCGAAATCGTCCGTACTGATGTAGATCCTGGTTTCCGCGGCCCCATAGGTCCTGGCCATGTGTTCCACAGAGAGGACGACATCAGCTACGGCATAGCTGAGGTCAATCGGTGGTGAGATAAGGTTTGCTTCTTCCGGACTTCCGGGTGCTCCGTGGGCATCCGAATCCAGTTTCATATAACCGTTAGCAGCTGTTGAGGACTCCAGGGTGCCACCGTAGGCAGCTCCCGTGGTGGTCCACTCCCATCCCGGGAATCCGGTGGGGCCTGAAACCACGTGGTTCTCCCATCCGGCAGGTAAACCGCCGTTAAAATCCTCATAGAACACCAGGTTGCCATTTCCTTGCACCGGATGCATCATCATAGCCTCATCGCTTCCTGGCATGGGCCAGTCGACAAAGCTTCCGGTGATGTAAACGCTGTGGATATCCGGATCGAAGTCCATCTCGTATCCGGGAACAACAGCATTTGTCATATCCACCATGAAGGTCACCATGTGCTCCTGATCTACATATGGACCCATAAAGATGAAAATGTCAACCGGGTAATTGTGCACATAAAAATATCCGTCAATATCATAAAACCCTTCCTTTACCACATAATAGCTGTAGAAACCGGGATCAGCAAAGAAGGATGCGAAACCGTTTTCATCCGTAAAGAGGTATATGGGTTCAATGGGATCATAATCGCCGCTGATAACGGGGAAGATGCCGATATCGAGGTCAAGGGCGGCATTGTAAGAGGTGGCTTTTACCCATGCGCCTGTTTCATCACGAATATATGCAATATCCAGGCCGCCCCCGCCCTGGCCGACTAAAGTGCTGGCCATACCTATGCCATCGGGGTGGGCGTTCCATAACAGATCGCCATAATCAACGGCCATTAAGTAATCAACACCTACGTCCACCGGATTGTCGAACTCAACATAGAAGGTCTGCATGTACTGATCGGGAGTTATTCCTTCACCTGTAGGATAAGGCACGATATCGTTCAGCGGGATGCTTTTTGTGGCGATGACGCTTCCCACGAAGCCGTCGTCGTATTCGTATATGCGGAAGTGAACATCACCTTCACCGGGTTCTGCGGCTCCGATCCAGAAATAGGCGCCGTGTATGGTGTACGGTTCATCTACAAAGAACACCATACCAGTACCCTGGTCACCGTAGGTGTTGTTACCAAAGATCCAGCCCACAGGGTTCTGGTCGGCATCCACCCAGCGGTAAGTACCGACGCTGCCGGCCATTGCCCAGTTCCCCGGAAGGAGCACTGTTTCACCATCCCTAGCAGGAAGCATTTCAGCAGCTGCAGCTGTGGTAGTGGCAAAACGCTCGGGTTCATAATCAGCAGACCTGAGCTTTGCATTGATATGCTCACCCCTTTTCATGGCATTGTCCGATTCTCTTGGGCCGTTCCTATGGGGCATAACGGTGATCATGGCATTGGACAGTGGCTGTTCATCATAATCGTATACATGGAAATTAACAGGTGCTCCTTCAGCAGGATCATCCGGCACACCCCAGATATCATGAATCATCATATCTCCGTAAACAAAAATTTCCCGGTCGGGATAGCCGTCCCAGGGTGAGCCCCATTCACCAAAGTTCCAGGTAGGTTCATCCTCAATAAAGAAATACTTGTACTGCTGATAACCTGGCTCTACTTCAAGCATAATGGCATAGATATTCTCATCATAGGCTCCGGCAAGGTTTGAAACCTCAATGGCGTCAACAAACAGTATAAATGCATCATGAGAAACATTCTCTATGGCAAAGTGGATGGTCTGGCCGGCATAGGCTGCAAGCGGGAAGCTGAACTCCGTCCATTCCACCGGCACTTGCAGGTAACTGCCTTCCGAGATCAGATCAAAGTCAGCGATATCTGTGCCGGATGTTGACACATACACCTTGATGCGTTCAAGGCCGTATGCGGCGGTGATCGACTTGGCATGGAAGCTAAGCACTGATGCATCGGTTACGGTAAGCGGCGGGGAGATCAGCCATTTGTTTTCCTGTGCGGGGGCGGATGTTTGTCCGACAGAGAACAGGTATTTGTTGCCGTCAAAAGCGGGATGGTTTCCGTCAATTGGCGGATCTGTCTGTGAGGGGTTCATTACGCCCCAGGCAAATGCGTCGCCTTCTATCGGAAAGTCGAAGTCGTTTGCACCCCACGTATTTCCACCGTGAACATCAATGGTGGTCCAGGGCCATAGATCCGTGGTAAAGTCAGCAAAGCCTTCAAAGTTCTCATAGAAGGTTTGGGCATCTTTTCTCCGGAGAGGTTGCATCATGTACTGGGTCTCCGTACCGGGCATAGCCCAGCCGGCAAAGCTACCTGTGATGTAAACACTATGGAGGTCAGGATCGAAAGCCGGCCCCTGGAATGCAAAGGCATCTGTCATGTCCACGGTAAAGTACACCTGAGGCATATCTGAATCGGAGAACATGGTCACGTTGACCGTGATGTTATCCGACACTACATCAAATCCCCATCCTTCGTCGAAATAGCCTTCTTTTTGTGCGAGGAAGGAGTAGTAGCCCGGAGTTGCCTGGAAGCTTGCCACGCCATTATGGTCGGTGAACAGTACAATGGGCTCACCACCACCGGAGTATCCGCTAACCACGGGGAAAATACCGATGTCGAGGTCCAAAGCAGGATTATAGGAGGTGGCTTTTACCCATGCGCCTGTTTCATCACGGATATAGGCGACATCCAGGCCGCCTCCGCCCTGTCCGACCAGAGTGCTGGCCATGCCAATGCCATCGGGGTGTGCGTTCCATACCAGGTCGCCAAAATCAACAGCCATCAGGTAATCACCTGTTACTTCAACAGCTTCGTCAAATTCGACAAAAAAGCTTGACAGGTAATCGCCCGGGCCTACATCAACAGTGGGGAAGGGCACAATGTCGTTGAGCGCGACACTTTTGGTAGCGATCAGGCTGCCAACGGCGCCATTGTAATCGTAAATCCTGAAATGCACGTCTCCGGGACCTTCTGAGGCCTCGCCGATCCAGAAGTACGCACCTGTAATGGTGTAGGGGTTATCTACCGGAAACTTCATCCCTACTGCCTGATCGCCGTAGGTATTGTTGCCGAAGATCCAGCCCAGGGGGTTCTGATCGGCGTCTACCCAACGGTAGGTGCCAACCATTCCTGCCTGAGCCCAGTTGCCCGGAAGCAGAACAGTTTCATCGTCCCTGACAGGCAGAGGTTCAGGCTTTTCAAAAGAGGCATCATATACCTCAGTTTCAAAGGAAGCTGATCTGTATTCAGCAGCAACGTCTCCTTCTTTGGTTCTTGTAAAGGCGGGTTCGGCGATCTGCGTTCTTCCATCCGGGTAAACGGTGATCTGGGCATCCTGGATGGGGTTATTGAACACATCCCTGACATCAAAGCTAACGGTATAGTCGCTGGCAAGATACTGATCGAGCCAGTCTTCGAAATAGGAAACCCTGGCATACACACCTGGATATCCTGCCAATCCGCATCCATTACCCCAGCTAACTACGCCGGCGAGTTTATGCCAGCCATTGCCGTCGGGCACCACATAAGGTCCGCCGCTGTCGCCCTGACAGGCATCCTGCCCGGTTGCACCGGCGAGCATCATGTCGGGAGTGATCCACGATGGCGGGTAACTGGCAGAGCCCCCAACAATGGGCACCTGCACTGCCCGCAGCTGATCGGGTGAGCTGCCGCCAAACGACAGCGCTCCCCAACCGGAAACCCATCCCATAACACCGGGATTGGTAAGTCCGGCAGCTGCGTCCGATTGTCTTACAATGCCAACTTTGGCCTGACCCGGATGACTGAAGTTAAAGTTTCCGCTGATCTGGACCAAGGCTATGTCGAAACGATGACTGTTGGAGTTGTAGCTGGGATGAAGGATAATCTGGGAAACATTGTAATAACTGCCCTGCGTGGTGGAGCTCAGATGACTGAATCCTGCCCTAACCCGGACATGAAACGGCTGAAGGAAAAAATCATCACCGTTATCGTCAAATACCAGGCAGTGGCTGGCAGTGATCAACCATTGATCATCCACAATGGTGCCGCCGCAGAAATGGGCACCACCGAACTGAGGTTGAAGTTGCATGGAGACCTGCCAGGGGAAATCATCGATATTTACAGGATCTCCACCTACAATGCGGTCTCCGTCCCTGTGAAAGCTTTCGAGAAAGCGCCTGACAAAATCAGGATCCTCAAAAGGGTCGTCCGTGTTGCCGTCATAGTGCGTTCTGGAGTCAACAGCTTCAATGCGTGAAGCATCCACATCAAAGAGCTGCGCGTACAGATGCACAGAGGAAAAGGCCATAAAGAAACTCAACATTATGGCAATAGTAATGTTCTTTTCTTTCATAAGTTTTGGTTTTGAAGTTTTAGAAATTAGACATAGTACTGATTCTCTTTCACTTATATTTGAGCGACGAGGAAATTGACATCACCTTCGCCGGTCGCCACTAATTAACAAACCTAAGAATAATTTTGCAATTATTACAACATTTGTTTTAATAATTTTCTTATTTTTTTTGATTGAGCAAAATGCCGGTTGAGAAAATCTTAACCTTAATGTGAAAAACAGGCTCCTTTGTTGAACAAACTAAAAAACCGTCGACTGCAATCTTGCAGCGACGGTTAAGCTGTTCTGCCCAAACCTTACAGGGAGGCAGGGTTAATATTGTTGCAGGCCTTTATCTCATCAGAGAGGCAGGGTGGCGGAGATAAGGAAGGTGGCGGCAAAAGCCACAATGGCGTAGAGCTCGGGGAATACTGCCAGGATCATGGTGTTTCCAAAAACGTTATGGCCTGACCCAATGGCGGCAATGCCGTTGGCACATACCTGTCCCTGACGGATGCCCGACAACAGGCCGACCAGACCCAGCGCAAGGCCGGCACCGAAAATGGCAGCAGCCGTAGCCCAGGTCATTCCGGCTACGAGATGTCCGGAGAGGATAAAATAGCCCATGAACCCATACAATCCCTGTGTTCCAGGCAGAGCGCTAAGAATCATATAGTTACCAAAGGCCTCATCGTTCTTCTTCAACGCACCGATAGACGCATTGCCTCCCATTGATACACCAAAAGCACTGCCGATCCCGGCTAATGCGATCATAAGCCCTATGCCTATGTAAGCGAAAATAATTGGTTCCATAATTCTAGTTGTTTTAATTAATGTTTATGTGATTTTCTTAAATGGATTGTATTGTTTGCCACCTCCGGTGAATCCTGCATTTTTGTAAAACTCCACAAAGGTGAGACGCATCGGATGCACAAAAGCGCCGAGTCCCGACATAAAAATATTGATGCTGTGTCCGATCAGCAGAATGACGACCATCACGATGATGCTGATTACCGGAACATTGCCGCTCATTTCGACGGCGAGGCTGTTAAACACATATCCCATGATGGCACTGGAAATACCCAGGGCAAACAGGCGTATATAAGAAAGCATGTCACCAAGAATTCCTGTAATCATATTGTAGGTGTTCCATAAGCCCACACCGAAATTCATAAAGATGTTGCGGGTCATGTTGTTCAGGAACAGGATAAGCACACCGCTAACAGTCAGTAACACATACAGGGCCGTCCGGAGCTCCGACATGGGAATGGCGCTTATGCGGCTGTAGGCGTACAAGCCAATGCCTCCCAGGATCAACAACAGCCAGCCGGCAGTACCTACGGCAAACTTCCATCCGAACTGACGACACTCATTGATGGCCCTCAGCACCAGTCCGAAGATGATCTGTATACCACCCAAAACCAGCGACAGGTTGAACAAAAGCATGTTGATGTCGGTGCCTTCCTGATCAAAACGCAGGGCGAGGTCACGGTACACCGGCAGGCCGGTTTCAAAAAGCGGTATCCCAAAAAACACCCCTGAAATCACTCCAAAAAAGAAGGTTGACAGACCCAGGTAGAAAACCAGCCCCATTACCTTGACAAGTTCTTTTTGTACTTTTTTCTTTAGCAGCAGTGCCGCCAGGGCGATCAGGATACCGTAGCCGGCATCGCCGAGGCAAAAGCCGAAAAACAACACGTAAAAAGGTGCAAAGAACGGAGTGAGGTCCAGCTCCCTGTATGAAGGCAGGGAATAGAGATCACCGAGCATCTCGAATTTGCTGGCGAATTTTTTATTTTTCAGCAAAATGGGCACCTTGTCCTCCTGCCCGGGAGGCTGTGCAATGTAAAGAGTGGCCGTGTTCTCCAGAAACGAAACCAGGGCTTCCTTTTTTTCTTCAGGAACCCATCCTTCCAGCAGCATAACCTTGTCTTCAGCCTGTTTTTCGGTATTTTCGAGCGCCTTGGCGTAATCCACGGTTTCCTTGATCTGATAACCATACCGCTTAATAGCGTCAATTCCGGTTACAGCAAGCTCGTCAATCTCCTTATTGATACGCTGAATATCCTCTTCCAGCATCTTCTTGTAATGGATCAGCTCCGAAACAGCCCTTTCAGGCGGACGCATCTCCTCCGCATCTATGTCCGGCTCCGTGTTGCCCTGCTGAACTAGCACAAAATAGAGCAATCCGGCATGCTGCCCGATGATCTCCACTGGATAATGCTCAAGCCATGCATCATCAAAGCGGCTGGTCGCCACACTGTAAAACCTGATGTGCAGCTCCTCTTCCTCCAGGCGCTGAATAATTTCCTTTGAAAACTCCCCCCATGGCCTTACCTGGCTGATTTCTTTTTCGAGATGACCCAGTTGCTGGTACTTCTCTTCAAGGGTTGTCACCAGCTCACTGGCTTTTTCAAAGGCCGCCTGTCCATCATCAAGTGCCGGCTCGCTAACATCAGCCTGCTTTCGCTTGTCAAGCAGCTTCACCATCGCCTGAATCTGCCGGATCTGATCATATTTTGTGCGGACCTCTTCCGATACATCTTCCTGTTTCTCAATCAGGTGAACTACACCAATCCTGCGTACCTCCTCAAGGAAGCCGGTATAGTCCTGATGAAACACCAGGAAAGAAAACTTTTGCATGGGCACTATCATACGCTTTCCTCCATTTGCTGTAGTCGGTTTTTAACAATTTTCTGAGCCGCTTTCGACAGGTTTTCCTCGTCTTCGAGGTAGCGTTTTATTTTCAGTATGGCTTCTTCAAAACCCGGGATCTGAACCTTCTCATAAAGGTTAACCTTTTGGGTGGTTTTTTTCCGGGCATATTCAAGCAACTGCATTTTCTGGAAGAAGACTTCGCGCTCAATGGCCGTATGTGCAAGCTGTTTAATGATCTGGATGCCGTCAAGATACCATTTGGGTTTGTTAAACAGGCTGAATTCACCTATTTCAAACAGTATTTGTTCAAGCACGGGTGTTTTGACACCGGCAATTTTTTTCACAGAGAGCTCAACATCCTTAATCCTGACCAGTTGGTTGTCAAACTCATCCCAGAGAGCAATTGCATGCTGATATTCTGCAAGTTGTTTTTCGAGCTTTCTGTCAAACTCCTCGGCAACTTCCTTAGCCTTCTTGACCTCGCTGCGCAGGGCCGACTCCTTGTTTTTTAAGGTTGGAAGGGCTTTGATCCTTATCTGGAGCTGCTTCCTGAGTCGTTGCAGATAGGTTTGGTTGTATTGAAATTTAATGGCCATGATTTATGCTAGCTGTTTTTGTGCCAGTATTTATCAATAAACTCTTGTCTGATACCCACTTCTTCGGGTTTGAAATATTTTGCGAAAAGGGTGTAAGCCGTTTCAAGCATGGTATCCATGTCAATATTGACATCAATGGCCAGCAGTTGTTCGGAGTATGCCTTGGCAAACTCCAGGGAGCGTTCGTCGTAATCGGTCAGATCGAAGCCATTCTCCTGTTTGGTTTTGGCGTTGGCTGCGTCGGCATACAACCGCACGGCGGCATTCATTACCTGCGGGTGGTCTTCGCGGGTTTTTTTGCCAATGACAAGCTGTTTCAGTCGCGACAAACTTCTGAAGGGATCCACAATTACCTTTCCCACATCGCTGTCTTTTCTCAGGAAAAGCTGTCCTTCGGTGATGTAACCGGTATTATCCGGAACGGCGTGGGTGATATCGCCACCGGAGAGGGTGGTAACGGCGATGATGGTAATTGAGCCTCCGGTGGGGAACTGCACGGCTTTTTCATAAAGCCGTGCCAGGTCAGAATACAGTGAGCCGGGCATTGAGTCTTTGGAGGGTATCTGGTCCATGCGGTTTGATACGATACTCAGTGCATCCGAGTAAAGTGTCATATCGGTAAGCAGCACCAGTACTTTTTCATTTTTTTCGACGGCGAAATACTCGGCTGCCGTGAGTGCCATGTCAGGAACCAGGAGCCTTTCCACGGGCGGGTCTTCGGTGGTATTGATAAAGCCGACAATACGGTCGAGGGCCCCGGCATTGTCAAATACGTTCTTAAAGTACAGGTAATCGTCGTTGGTAAGTCCCATTCCTGCCAGAATGATTTTATCAGCCTTGGCACGTAAGGCCACCATGGCCATTACCTGGTTATAGGGTTGGTCGGGATCGGCAAAGAACGGAATTTTCTGCCCGGTAACCAGGGCATTGTTGAGGTCAATTCCTGCAATGCCGGTTGGAATGAATTCGGAAGGCTGTTTCCTTCTGACAGGATTTACGCTGGGTCCTCCGATTTCCCGTTCTTCTCCGAGAATCCTGCCACCATCGAGCGGTTCGCCATAAGCGTTAAAGAAACGGCCCGCCAGGTCATCTCCCACCATTAAGGTAGGTGCCTTGCCGGCAAAAATTACTTCAGCATTCGTGGCGATACCCTCTGTTCCGCCAAAAATCTGCAGCGTCACGAGGTCACCCATAATCTTTACCACCTGCGCCAGGCGGCCATCCACAATGGCCAGCTCTTCATTGCTTACGCCTTTGGCATGAAGGGAAACCGTAGCCTTGGTAAGCTGATGCAGCTTTGTATAAACGCGTTGAAATGCTTTTGTGTCCTTTTCCATTATGTGTATGTTATCCTTAAAAAATGATTCTATTTTTTGAAAGTCTGCCGGTGCTAAACCGGAGTCTCCCCGATAAGTGTTACGCTTCTTCAGGCTGTACCAGCCTTTCTTCCAGGATTTTTTCCAGCGTCTTTTCGTTTTTCTTAAACTGATCCGATCCAAATTCAGAATAATTCATCTGCTTGAGCGCATTGATGATCTTCTTAAAATAGGTGCCGACCTCTTCAAAATTGCTGAATTCGAACTCCATGCGGGCCACTTCCAGTGTCTTTTCCAGCATATAATGCTGACGTTCAAGCGATGAGGATGCGTCAATTTTGTCGAAAGCATCCTGTTGCAGGATCACAAAATCAATAAGCTCGGAGCGCCAGAATTTAACATGATAGTCGAGAGGAACCCCGTCGTCGCCCAGGATATTGATCTGCTCGTAGGTTTCCTTGCCCCTGAGCAGGATGTCCTTGGCTTCAAACACATTGTCTGTCCAGTGTTCAGCAATGGTGTTGTTGAGGTAATCGGCAATTTCGGGATATTCCAGGTACTTTGAATAGCTGTCGATGGGGTCAATGGCCGGGTATCTCTTGCTGTCGGCTCTTTGTTGTGAGAGGGCGTAAAAGCTTCTGGCCACTTTTTTGGTGGATTCCGTGACGGGCTCTTTGAGGTTACCCCCGGCAGGCGACACGGTGCCGATAAAAGTAATTGAACCTGATTCTCCACCGGGCAGATAAACAAAGCCAGCCCTGGCATAAAAGTTGGCAATAATGGCCGAAAGGTCCATCGGGAATCCGTCGGGACCGGGAAGTTCTTCCATGCGGTTCGACATTTCTCTCAGTGCTTGTGCCCAGCGCGAAGTCGAGTCGGCCAGCAGCAGCACCTTGAGTCCCATGGCACGGTAATATTCAGCGATGGTCATTGCGGTATAGACGGAGGCTTCACGGGCGGCCACCGGCATGTTTGACGTGTTGGCGATGATGGTGGTGCGCTCCATAAGCTTACGGCCAGTCCTGGGATCGTCAAGCTCAGGAAACTCGGTGAACAACTCCACCACTTCGTTGGCACGTTCACCGCAAGCGGCAACGATAACCAGGTCAGCGGCCGCATTTTTTGACAGGTTGTGCTGCAAAACGGTTTTCCCTGAACCAAAAGGCCCCGGAATAAAACCCGTTCCTCCCTCTGCTATCGGATTGAGGGTGTCCATAACACGAATACCCGTTTCAAGGATCTTAAAAGGTCTGGGCTTATTGGTATATGCCCTTATAGGAACCTTAACAGGCCATTTCTGCACCATGCTGACATCATGATCCCTGCCTTCGTTATCGGTAAGTACCGCCATAACATCGGCGGGCAAATACGTACCCTTGTCCCTGATGCTTTTAACCGTGTACTCACCGGTAAACTTAAAAGGAACCATGATCTTGTGATTGATCCAGTTTTCCTTGACCTCTCCCAGCCAGGAGCCGGCAATCACCTTATCACCCTTTTTAGCCAGGGGCACAAATTCATAGCTCTTTTCAAGATCAAGCGGATCGGTATATTCCCCCTTCTTCAGAAAAACACCTTCCATCTTGTGAAGGTCATGCTGAAGACCATCAAAGTTTTTCGACAGTATTCCAGGACCCAATGTAGCTTCCAGCATATGACCCATAAATTCAACCTCACCGCCGACCTTCAGCCCGCGGGTGCTTTCAAACACCTGTACATACGCCTTGTTTCCCGCCACTTTGATCACCTCTGCCATCAGACGGATGTCACCGTCCTTGATGTAACAGATCTCATTTTGCCCGACTTTTCCGTCTGTCTCAACAATTACCAGGTTGGCTATAATGCCGGTTACATTCCCAATTGTGTTCATATATGGTTATTTTTCAGTAAATGTTTCAGGTAACTTATAACTTGCCTGCAGCTCTTTCAGCAGCTTTTTGAACATGGTGTTGCTATGGTCTTTATCGATATCCAGCCAGCGCTCAATCATGCCCAGCTTGATGACAAAGGCCAGAATTCTTTCTATGGTGAAATAATGAAAGAAAACCGCATCATCAAGGTACTTCCACTTCAACAGGTCAAGAGCCTGCTCCCGTTCCTTAATATCCTCCCGGCGCGAGATGGCAATGAGCTCGTCCATTACATCAAGGTCCCTCGACAGACCAAAATCACGGGCATGACTTTTTCGGACCGCTTCTGAAATTTCGTTCGTGCCGATGATCTGATTTTCATAAGGCACCTTATACTTGCGGGCATTAAGAGCCAGTGTGATGTTCTTCACATGAAGATCAAAGCCGAACCATGCCCTCAGGAAGTCGTTGCTGACCGTTTCAAGCATCTCATCATAAAACAGCGTACTCAGCTCATTTTCCGGACTCATATCCGGATAAAAAGGATCCTGGTTTTTAAATGCATTGATGAATTTGATCATGTAGGAGGGCAGGCTTACAGGCTCTTTGATGTTTTCCTCCAGGTGCTCCACAGTGTAATTGCCCTTTTCATTGAAGGCTTTATCTGACTTCGTTAAAAGCTTTAAAAGATTGGCATTGTCAAAAGGCAGAAACAGCAGTTCAACAAGCTTATAATCGGCCGGATGCAATTCGTGTTTTAATTCATCCCTGAAAGCAAGCTGCCTGAATACCAGCTTGTGAATGTCCAGATTTAAATCCTGAAGGCCTGCAACCAGGTAATAATAATGTCGCTTCACGGAACTCTGCTTTTTGTTAATTTATGGCGGTTATTCCCCTTGCTTTTCAACGGATTTCGCTTCTTTCTCAAAAAGCATGTCAATCAGCCTTGGGCGCATGTACGTTTTGAAGAAATTGTTAAAATCTTCATCGGAAAAAGAAATCCTGTAGGATCCGTCTTTC
The DNA here is from genome assembly GCA_031323845.1 of Bacteroidales bacterium. Lineage (GTDB taxonomy): Bacteria > Bacteroidota > Bacteroidia > Bacteroidales > UBA7960 > PUPG01. Next base: position 19,180 of record JAVIYP010000014.1, read on the forward strand.
GGACCGATTTTAAAACCACCCTTGATCCTGTCACTGAAACTGACCTCTAAACCACTGCTTAACAAGGCCTTGGCTTTTTCTTTAAAATACGCTTCAAATTCTTTTTGTTTACCTTCAGGCAGCAGCACCTCCAGCTCAACGTTAGCACCGCTCTTGGGATCCCAGTTTTCAACGACGGTCTGAATGATGTTTTTCGTAAACTCCACCTCCTGAAAAGCCGCCTTGGTTTCCGGTTCAATTAACTTTGCCTGGATGAGCCCTGCCACTTGTTGTTTAATGTCTGAAACGGCTTGCCGGGCAGCAAGCTGTAATTCATTAAGTGCATTTTTTCGGAGATCACCGGCTTCCGCTTCGGCCTTTTTCATGTGTGCTTCAGCGTTCTTCTCGGCCTCAACAAGCATTTTTTCCGCTTGCTTCCTGGCTTCCGACAGAATTTTCTCTGCCTCCATGTTGGCTTTCTCAACACCTTCCCGGTAAATCTTTTCAGTTAGTTCCTGAAGTTTTTTTTGCATGGCTGTGTCGTTTATAAAAATAGCTTTGTTCCAATGAGATGCAAATTTAGAAAAATGATTTAGAAAAAAAGCATCTATCTCAATATATCTTTAATTCAAGAGAAAAAAACTAAATTGTGAAATTTGGTTACAAGGCACAAAAATACAATTAATATCTTTTGTTACAAAATTCACAACTTGACTTTTCCAGGCTCTTTTGCTTTTTTAACGTTTAAAACGCCTGTCCTCACAAGGGATGCTGAACTTTATTGCTGAACATTTGTTTTAACCTACACCAAAACAAATACTTTTGCTAACTTAAAAACTATTTGCATTATGAAAACCACAAAAATATTCAGCCTGATCGCCCTCACCCTGGTCATCCTGGCCTCATGCGCCGGACCCAGTGAAAGAAGGGCGGAAATCATGGAACGCCTGGAAGCGGGTGAAATACCTGCCGAAGTAGATGTGTTCACCGTTGATGCGGTTAATTCGACGGTAGCCTGGCTTGGAACAAAAATCGGCGGCCAGCACGATGGCACCATAGGCGTCCATCATGGAGAGCTTTATGTTTATGAAGGAGACTTGCTTGCCGGAAACGTTGTCATAGACATGACCCGGATCGTGGTGCTCGACATAGAAGACCCAACGATGAATGCACGTCTCAAAGGCCATCTTGAATCGGATGATTTCTTTTCCGCAGCCACCTACCCGACGGCAGAATTCGAGATTACCGGCATTGAACCGCTGGATTATCCGAATGAAGAGGAAACCCACAGGGTGTATGGAAACATGACCATCAAGGGCATTACGCACGGCATTGCGTTCAATGCGAAAATCATTATCGAAGATGCATGGATAAGCACTTATGCTGATTTTGACCTGGATCGCGCCGACTGGGATGTGCGTTTCGGGTCGGGTCGCTTTTTCGATAATCTTGGTGACAACCTTATTCACGATGACTTCAACCTGAAGCTTCACATCGTGGCTAACCGAAACCAGTAAGATACTCAGAAAGGGAAATCATCGGGTTCTTCAGTGCGCGGTCCTCTGCGGTCGTCTATCGCACGAGCCTGTCTGTGTTCCTTTCGTCCGTGGACATAAATTGCCTTGTACGGTTCTGTGGGACAAGCAAATTCGCAGGCACCGCATCCCGTGCATAAGGAGGGCGTGATTTCAGGAATAAACAGTCCATCCTCCCACCGAACCATTTGAACGGCTTTTGTGGGGCAATGCTCAGAGCAGGCGCCGCAATCGGTCCGGTCAACGGTAACCACACAGCTTTCCACAAGGAAGCGGACCACACCAATTTGAATAAGTCTTTTTTCTTCGGGGGTTTGCCGGGTGATAGCACCTGTAGGGCAAACCTCCGTACATTTCACACAGTCGTAATTGCAAAAACTCCGGTGAAAATCAAGAGTCGGCTGCATAAATCCTTCCAGCCCGTAGGTAAAGAATGATGGGACAATCACCTTTGTCGGGCAGGCGCTTACGCAAAGATAGCAGGCGATGCAGTGACCGGTAAAATGTTTGTGGCTGATCGAACCGGGTGGTGTCACCGGGTATTGCACATCTATGGGTATCATGCCGGGCTTACTTGCAGCAACGATGTCGCCATAGTCTCTTCGCCGGCCGTGACCTCCACCTCCCCTGCCCTGTGCCATCGCCTTACGGCCCAGCAACGGAAGGCTCACCAGGGCACCGGCGAAACCCAGCAAGAACTGCCGTTTTTCGTTGCCTTGACGGGAGAATGTTTTGCTGTTACCGCCTGAGGCATGTGTTTGGTAGCGAATACCACCCTGGGGACAGGACGAAAAACAGTTAAAGCAATTGATGCACCTGCTGTAGTCAATGGTTCGCCTTGCGCTGTCGAGGCATTCTGCTTTGCAAACCCATTCACACCGCCGGCAACCGGCGCATGCTTCTTCATTAAAGCGGATGCGGACCAGGGGTTTTACAGCAACCAGGCTCAATATACTGCCAACCGGGCAAAGAGTGTTGCAAAACAAGCGACCCCGCAGCGCAGCCATAACGGAGATTACAACGAAAACAGCCAGGGAAACGAACACTACATCCAGGGGTAAGGCATGAAGACTCAGGGGTGACCATATAAACACATCAAAACGTTCAAGAAAAAAAACAATCGAGTTGTGCAACCAGATATAGGCCGGCTGAAATAAACTGACAGAGATCTTGCCAAAATTTGAAAAAGGATCAAGCAAATTCACCAGGAAGAGGCTCCCGAAAGCCCAAAAGCCCGCCGTCAATCCTAAAACAGTGTATCGAAAAATACGTTTCCGGCCGGCGGAAAACATATACCGCCGCTTCTTCCGGGGTTTTAATCTTCGGGCAAGGGCGCTGACAATGTCCTGAAAGGTACCCAGCGGGCAAATGCCGGAACAGTAGACTCTGCCGAAGACAAGGCTGAGAAGGGTCACCAGCAGAAAGCCAAGGGCGGTGACGCTGAAAGACAGCGCAAGAAGCCTTAGCAGCGAAGGTAAAAACTGCAGACGAAGCAATACCGTTTCAAGCAGATTGAAAGGAGGCAGGCTGATGCCCAGAAAGAGGAACAGCAACGAAACAAAAACGATTAACGATACGACGATGCGTATTTTCCGAAGGTGGATTTGATTCATGAACAACTCCTTTACAAGGCTACCCGCTTAATATTCAGCGCTTCCAGATCTATGCTGCCAATTCCCATTTCGGCTGCAATGCGCAGGTGTCCGATGTCTTCAGGCTCATGTCCAAGCATCATGGCTCCGGCGGCATCTACAGCAACAATATCCGTGGAAACAAGCAGGCTGCGCATCACGGAAATATCAGCCTCAGACCTTCCACGCGGTCCGTTTTGGGTCATCACGCGGTAAGCGTCGACAATATTAAGGTCAGGCTTGCGAAACAGGCAAAAATCTGCAATGCATTGATGCAGGTCGTTGCGATGCCAGAACCGGCGGTCCCAGACCACGCCCATCAGGTTCTTCATGGCTACGGTTATGGTGGTAGAGGCGTGATGTTTCAGCACGGGTACATTGATATACACATCACTCTCCATCAGGCGTTCATATACCTTTGCGGATGTCAGGCGCATTGCTCCCGGTATGGTTACGTCAGTGTAATAGCGTTCGAGGTTGGCCGGCAGCATTTGACCGCCACCAAGGCGAACCGCATCAGCCACGCCACTGTTGGCATAACTGCGCTCCCAGTTGTCGCAGGTATGGTCAAAAGCAAACACACGCGATGCTCCTGCCTGCAAGCAGTCCTCAACGATAGCCTTGACGAGTTCAGGATTCGTGTTGGCCCCCCTTTCCGGAGGCACATCCCAGCTGCAGTTTGGCTTAATGATGACGCTTTGGCCAGGCCTGACAAAGCGTGACATGCCTCCCATTTCCTCCATTGCCCGCCGGTATAACTCAACAGGCTCACCGCGGCGAACCGCTACCAGGTCATAATTGCCCTGACCGTGAGCCTGCAGGCGTGAAGCAAACAAAGGCAACCTGCCAATCGTAGATGCATACAACCCGCCAAGCGCCGAATAAAGAAACCCTTTTCTTAAAAATTGCCGTCTGTCCATAATCGAATACCAATACGTTAAACAAAATGCCAGGCTTTAGCTGCCCTGACCGGCCCACCAATGAAAAAAACAGGTGCTGCAAAATAAATTTGACCGTTTTTATGTGCAAATATAAAATTTAACAGCACTTTTTTTTATTTTTGAGGCAATGAAAAGTATTGTAAGTAGTTTATTTATAATGATTTCAAACAACAAAATGACATCTGTAATACAGTAACCCTACTAAATAAAAGCATATGTTCCTGAACAGCAACACTAAAGCGATTGCGTTTTCACAACGCCATATAAAGGCATTGATCTTCGACATTTTTGCCCTTGCATTTATTTACCTTATACCGGCTATTTCGCACATGCTCAGCATAAAGCTTTATCTCTTTGAGCCCATGCGGCTGATGCTTATTCTGGCGCTTGTCCATACGCGAAAACCGAATGCCTGCCTGCTGGCCGTCACGCTGCCCTTGTTCTCTTACTTCATATCTTCGCATCCGGTTTTCATAAAATCAGGGCTCATTGCCATTGAGCTGTCGTTCATGGTGTTTGTTTTTTATTCGCTGGTGTCGCGCATGCACAGCTTTGCAGCGATCTTTATCAGCATATGGGCCAGCAAGTTGTTTTATTATGGTTTGAAATACCTGGCCATCATTACCGTGCTCCCTGCCGAGCCCCTCGTGGGAACACCCCTGCTGTTGCAGCTGGGCACCTCCGCATTGTTCAGCCTCTATGTGCTTTTTATGTTCAAAAACCCGACAAACACCTCATCTGATAAGTTGTGATCATTCTTGGACAGACATTGTTATCCGACGAATTGTATGAAGAACGGTTTGTTTGTGATCTTCACCGGTGCAAGGGCGGTTGCTGCGTGGAGGGTGACGCTGGTGCTCCACTGAGTGAGGAAGAAGCAGGCATTCTGGATTCCATTGTGTCCAAAGTGTCTGCATTTATGCTTCCCGAAGGAATTGAGGCCGTTAACCAACAGGGCTGCTGGGTAAAAGACACGGAGGGGGAGTTAACCACACCCCTTGTGGAAGGCAAGCAGTGTGCTTATGTGTTTTATGACAAAGAGGGTATTGCCTGCTGCGCCATTGAACAGTGCTGGGAGCAAGGACTAATCACCTTTCAGAAACCTTTATCCTGTCATTTGTACCCTGTAAGGGTGAGCAATTATAACCATTACGAGGCATTGAACTATCATCGCTGGCATCTGTGCGACTGTGCCCGGACCAAAGGGAAAAAACTAAAGGTGAGGGTGTACCGTTTTGTCCAGGATGCCCTGGTAAGAAAATACGGGAAGGAGTGGTATGAAGAACTCGAAGCCTATATCCGCTATACGTATCAGGACAAGTAGTCTTTACCTCAACTACTTGCTATGCCACTGCAATCGTGTTCACCGCATGTTTTATCCGCCTGACAACCTCTTCTTTGCCAAGCAGCGCCATAATTTCCTTCAGGTCTGGCCCCATACCGGCACCTACCAGTGCCAGTCTTAGCACAGGCATGATCTGACCTGCAGCTATTCGCCGGTCTTCCATAAACCGGTGTAGCGCGGCATCAAGAGCAGGAACATTAAAGGGCTGAGTGTCTTCTAAAACCGAAACCAGGTTCATCAGTATGGCAGGAGTGCCGGGTTTCCATTTCTTACTTGCAAACTTCATGTCATAAGAGACGGGCGCCTTAAACAAGAAAAGGCTTTGCTGATAAAGCTCATCAATGAAGTTTACTCTTTCACGAAAGAGGCCTGCGATTTTTACAAGAACGTTCGTGTCGCAACTGATGCCTTTTGCAGCCAGCTCTTCCCCGAACAGTGCTGCCACTTGGTCTTCTGACAATTTTTGCAGATGCTGATGGTTGAACCATTTAGCCTTTTCCGGGTCAAACCGCGCTCCGGACTTCCCCACTCTTTCCAGCGAAAAAGCGCTGATCAGTTCATCCATGCTGAAAACCTCCTGTTCCGTGCCCGGGTTCCAGCCCAACAAGGCAAGGAGGTTCACAAAGGCTTCGGGAAAATAGCCGCTTTCCCTGTAGCCTGCACTTGACTCCCCTGATACCGGGTCTTTCCATTCAAGCGGGAATACAGGAAAACCCAGCCTGTCACCATCCCTTTTGCTGAGCTTTCCCTTGCCGTCGGGTTTCAGCAGGAGCGGCAAATGGGCAAATGCGGGCATCTGTCCTTCCCATCCCAGGCAGCGGTACAACAATACGTGCAGGGGTGCCGAAGGCAGCCATTCCTCTCCCCGTATCACATGAGATATTTCCATCAGGTAATCGTCAACCACATTGGCCAGATGATAGGTGGGCAAGCCATCGCTTTTGAAAATCACCTTGTCGTCAAGCAAATTGCTGCTGACAACAACTTTTCCCCGAATAAGGTCTTGCACAACAACCTCCTCGTCAACAGGCGTTTTGAAACGGATCACGTAGGGTTGGCCAGCATCCAGTTTCTGCCGGACTTCCTCCGGCGACAGCGTTAAGGAGTTGCTCATCAACATGCGACTTTTGTTGTCGTATTGCGGATTACCGTTGCCGTCCTGTTCGAGGCGGTGGCGCATTTGATCCAGCTCCTCCGGGGTGTCGAAGGCATAATATGCATGCTGGCTTTCGATAAGCTGCAAGGCGTATTTATGATACACTTCCCTGCGTTCCGACTGCCTGTAGGGTGCATGCGGCCCTCCCGTATCCGGACCTTCGTCCCAGTGTATGCCGCACCAACGCAGTGCATCCATAATGTATTGCTCCGCACCGGGCACAAAACGTTTCTGATCCGTGTCTTCTATACGAAGTGTGAATTTCCCTCCATGCTTTTTCGCAAAAAGGTAGTTGTACAGCGCAGTGCGCACTCCACCCATGTGCAATGGGCCGGTCGGGCTGGGGGCAAATCGTACTGTAACGCTCATAAGTTTATTAATGTGTGAAATGAATTGCGTTTATGTCCTGAAAGCACCTGCTGCATGCATAAAGGCTGAAAATGCCCGAAACCTTGCAAACAACATCCGATGACACCGGGGCTGCAGTTCAGTGCTTCAGAAAACGAACATCAAAAGTAATGAAAACCGTTTATTGGGATGGCATCGTTTTGCATTTTTATAACCCAAAACACTATTACCACGAACACAGATCAAGACGGGTTGCCTGCAGCATCGCTATTTTAGTTCCGTGAGGCGATCAAAGGAAGAATAGCACACGCACAATCAGAACAAGGCCAAACAACACGAGCAGGCTGCCCACAATCCGGTTCAGCAGGGTTAACACCCGTACGGTTAAATACCGTTTGATCTGCTGTGAAATCAGCACTTTTATCATGTCCGTGGTAAACACGGCCATGATGCATCCTGAAAAGAACAGATGGACTTCGAGCGATGGGATAGAATATTTTGCTCCTGCCAATCCCATAACTCCAACCCAGAAAATAAACAGAAAGGGGTTGAGTATATTCAGGAAGTAGCCCCGGCTGAGGTGCTTAAAAAAGCGACCTGTAGTGACTTTTAAGTTTATGGGTATGTTGGAGGGAATGGAGTATTTACGATTATAGGTGATGATGCCAAAACCTATCATCACGCAGCCGCCAATAATGCCAAGCACCAGGTATTGTTGTGCATTGTCAAAGATCTGCAGCAATCCAATGTAGCTAAGTCCGATCAGCGTGAGGTCGCTAAGTGAAATGCCTATGGCAAACTGGAGTCCGGAGTAAAACCCGCGGTTAATGCTGGTTTGCACCAGGGCAATGAAGGAAGGTCCCACCAGAAGCGCCAGGGTTATGCCTAAAAAAACACCTTCAATAAAGGGATTTGCCATAAATAACTACACTAAATCGCCGGAAAACCATTGAAGCATTCGTCTCCGACAACAGACCTTACACCATGAACTCACAGAGAACGCATGAACACACCATTGTCTGTAAAACCGTTAATCAAAAAAAACTGAGTCAGCGAGTTGTCCGGCAGCCGCCATGATCGGGCTGGGTATGGCCGGACACCGGAGAGCAGTCCGTAAAACATCAAACATCCTTCACTACAGACTTCAGATAAGTATCCCAGTCTTCAAGCACCTTATCCTTCACAACCCGGGGAAATTTGTTCTGGGCCCCTTCCTTTCCTTTCAGGCGCATCCAGTCATAAAACACCCTTGAGGGCAAAACTTGCACCATAACATCTTTGATGGCGGCTATTCGTTCAACGCGGTAATCATCATTCAGGACCTTTAGGTTCTCGTCAATTCTTTCCCTCAGCACCTGGGGGTCAACGTCATTATCAGTACCGATATACCATTTATGAGCAAACATGCTGCCATATTTGATACCTGCCACAGTGAATTCGCGTATTTCGATGTTCAGCTGATCTTCAGCCATTTTAACGGCCATGTTCATATTTTCGACCGACATGTGTTCGCCGCAAAGGTTCAAAAAGTGTTTTGTCCGGCCTGTAATGATGATTTCCTGACGCTCAATGCTGGTAAACTTTATCACGTCACCGATCAGGTAACGCCAGGCGCCGGCGCACGAACTCAGCAGCAAGGCATATTCGACACCCTCCACTACATCACCAATGCACACTGCTTTTGCGTCGGGGCGAATGTTACCCTGGGCATCAAAGTTTTCTTTATTGAACGGCACAAACTCAAAAAAGATCCCATTATCAAGCACCATCTGCATGCTGTTTGTTGAAGGCCGGCTCTGGAACGCAATAAAACCCTCTGATGCAAGATAGGTTTCGATGTAGGTAAGGGGTTTGCCCAGCAGCTTCTCAAAACCCTTTACATAGGGACCGAAAGAAACACCACCGTGTACGAAGATGGAAAGGTTGGGCCATATTTCGTGTATGTGTTTAAGCTTATAATGGTCGATGATCTTTTCAAGCAGGATTTGCCACCACGCGGGCACACCGACAATAACGCCAATATCCCAGTCTTTGGCCTTTACAACGATCTCGTTCAGTTTGGTCGGCCAATCGCGTTCCTTGGAGATCCTTTTGCCCGGCTTATAGAAATGCTGAAACCAGAAGGGAATGTTTTTGGCGGTAATGCCTGACAAGTCACCTTCGAAGTAGGTACCGTTATAATTAAGATGCGTACTGCCTCCCAGCATAAGGATGCCTTTTTCATAAAAAGAACGCGGAAATTTATACCTTGCCAGGGAAAAGATCTGCCGGACGCTCGTTTTCTTGATAGCCCTGAGCATTGAAGTCGTGACAGGAATATGCTTGCTGGACGACCCGGAAGTGCCTGAGCTGAGGGCAAAATAACGCACCTTGCCAGGCCAGCAGACAAAGGGTTCACCGTTCAGGGTACGGTACCACCAGTCCTTAAAAATATCGTCGTAATCATGAATGGGAACCCTGCTGCGAAATGCCTCTACCATATTTTTTTGCTTCAGGATGCCATGAAAATCATAGTGCTCTCCAAAAGCCGTGTTCTCACCTTTACGCAACAGCTTTTTCAACTCCTTCTTTTGTTTCTTTTCAGGGTTGCGCGACTGGAAGATAGCGGGCATTTTGCTTCTCAGTTCAATGGCTCGTTTTACGATGGATCCTAATATCGGCATGGATGGTTTTATTTCAGAGATCGAACATATTCACAAACAATAAATATGCAAAGATAATACATTACTCCGCCGCGGTGCCGGAAACCCAGCGACTCACCTCTTCCGCTTTTGGCGGAGGTGCACTGATTTTGTGTTTCTTGCGCAGGCCGCACAGCTGGTTGAATACTTTATTCGGATTAGCCGATCTGAGTTCCCTGACGCTTGCATACCCTGCTTCTTCAAGCAGTTGTGCCCATTCGCCGGGAATTCCTGCAGCCACAAATTCGCTGACCCCTGTTATGGCCGGGGATGTTTTTTCAGGTCGCATTTGCGGGAAAAACAACACATCCTGTATGCTGTGACTGTCGGTCAGTATCATGGCCAGCCTGTCAATACCTATACCCAGGCCGGCAGTGGGCGGCATCCCTGTTTCTATGGCTTTCAAGAAGTCCTCATCGAGCAGCATGGCTTCAGGGTCTCCCCTGCGGCCCAGTTCCAGTTGTTCTTCAAAACGCTGCCTCTGGTCAATGGGGTCGTTCAGCTCGCTGAATGCATTGCAGATCTCCTTGCCATTGCATATGGCTTCAAATCGTTCTACCAGTCCGGCTTTGCTGCGGTGTTTTTTTGCCAGCGGCGACATCTCCACAGGATAATCCGTTATAAAGGTGGGTTGTATAAGATGTTTTTCACATTTATCACCGAAAATCGCATCAATCAGCTTGCCCCGCCCCATAGAGTCATCGGTCTCAACACCAATGCCAACGGCAAACTTCCGCACTTCCGCTTCATCCATTCCGGAAATATCCGTTCCGGTATAATGGGCAATGGCCTCGTACATGCTGAAACGTTTCCAGGGTCGTTTGAAGTCGATCTGATGCTCACCCACTGGGATTTTCGTTGTGCCGTGCAAGTCAAGCACAATTTTTTCCATCATCTCCTCCACCAGGGCCATCATCCATTCATAATCCTTATAAGCAACATAAAGCTCCATTTGTGTAAACTCCGGATTATGGAAACGGCTCATGCCTTCGTTCCTGAAATCTTTGGCAAACTCGAAAACACCGTCATACCCGCCAACGATCAATCTTTTGAGATAGAGCTCATTGGCAATACGCAAATAAAGAGTGGTGTCCAGTGTATTATGATAGGTTTTAAAGGGTTTGGCCGCTGCACCTCCATATATCGGCTGCAGCACCGGGGTTTCCACTTCAAGATAATCCTTCTTCAAAAGGAAGTCGCGCATGCTTTGAATCAGCCTGGCACGCTTGCGAAACACCTCCCTGGTGTCGGGATTCACGACGAGGTCAAGGTATCGCTGGCGATAGCGCTGCTCCGGATCCGTAAAGGCATCATAAAGTTTACCGTCCTTTTCTTTTACAACAGGAAGGGGGCGCAACGACTTGCACAACATCAGGAAGGATGTTACGTGGATGGTAACTTCACCCATGCGGGTTATAAAAACAAAACCCCGGACACCTATGATGTCGCCAATATCGGTAAGCCTTTTAAAAACGGTATTATACATGGTTTTATCCTCGCCGGGACAAAGCTCATCGCGGTTGAAATAGAGCTGTATGCGTCCGCTCTCGTCCTGGAGCTCGGCAAAGGATGCACTGCCCATAATACGCCTGCTCATGATCCGGCCGGCGATCTTAACATCCTGAAACAGACTGTTGTCATCGGGAAATCGCGCCAGTATTTCACTGGCCCTGGCATTAACCTCAAAAGTTTGTGCCGGATAAGGGTCTATACCCAGCGACCGGAGCTCCTGCAAAGCAGCACGGCGTATTTGTTCCTGTTCACTTAGTTTTTGCATCATGGTAATTCCTTTCTCGAAACGTGCAAAGTTAATGATTATCATCTATTTTTGTAATTGATTTTATTGTCACTATTTGGAAAGCAGCACCGTTGCATGCATCAAACACCAACGGCATTGATGATTACAGAATATAAAGTATTCACCCTTGGATTCACACAATTATTTCTAAGATGAAACCGGGATGACAAAATTTTGACACACACTGAGGGACGATTATGACTGCCTGGAGTTTTTATGTCTGCGACGCTTTGCGAGAAAAAGCCAGCTTTATGTTCCACGCAAAGGCCGCAAAGAGTTGAACGCAAAGGCCGCAAAAGTCTGTATTGATTCTTCTTAGCGTTCTTTGCGTGTCTTTTATTTTGCGTTCTTTGCGAGAAACAGAGTCACAATATGCTGACTAATTATAAACACATGAATACTAATATTATCACTGATAATTAACAAGATCAAGTGTTTTACAACTCAAAAACAATCAAAATAAATTTCCGGACTCATTGATGAACCTCCATTAATAGTAAAACCAAAACTAAGGCATGACCCGAAAAGGCAAGAAAAAACTTCCACTGCTCGAAAAGGTTCCGATTACAGGCATAGCTGCTGAAGGCAAAGCACTGGCGCGGGTCAGCGATAAAGTGCTCTTTGTTCCTTTTGCAGCACCGGGCGATGTGGTGGATGTGCAGGTGGTAAAGTCGCGAAAGAATTATATGGAAGGCGTTATCAGGCATGTGCATCAATATTCGGAAGACAGGACCCTGCCTGTTTGTTCTCATTTCGGCACTTGCGGTGGTTGCCGCTGGCAGCATATCCCCTATGAAAAACAGCTGGCATATAAACAGCAACAGGTTATTGACAGCCTTGAACGGATAGGCGGGCTGAACCTTGACGGGGTTGTGATCTTACCCATACTGGCATCAGAAAAGACTAGCTGTTACCGGAACAAGCTTGAGTTTACCTTCAGTCACCGGCGATGGCTTTCGCAAGAAGAAATTAAGACAGGCCGCGAAATAGAGGATCATGAAGCCCTGGGGTTTCACATTCCCGGTCAGTTTGACAAGGTGCTCGACATTGAGAAGTGCTGGTTACAGGAAGAGCCTTCGAACGACATCAGGCTGGCGATTAAAGACTTTGCAGTGCGGGAGCAGCTGCCCTTTTTTGATCTGCGCAGCAACACCGGTTTTTTAAGAAATTTGATCATCAGAAACACCGGTGATGGCGCGATCATGGTGGTGATGGTATTCGGGGAGGACAATCCACGTATGATTCACAAGATGATGTCGTATATCGACAGGAGCTTTCCCGGCATCACCAGCCTTTACTATATGCTCAACACCAAGGCCAACAGCAGCATTGCCGATCTTGATCCTGTACTTTTCAAGGGAGATGCCTTTATTCAGGAAAAGATGGAAGGCTTGTCCTTTCGTATCGGGCCGAAGTCATTCTTCCAGACCAACTCATTGCAGGCATACAGGTTGTACGAAACAGCCAGGGAGTTTGCTGCATTAACGGGGAATGAAACGCTTTACGACCTCTATACCGGCACAGGCACCATTGCCTGTTTTATGGCAAAGCAGGCCAAAACGGTCACAGGTATTGAATATGTTGATGAGGCTGTTGCGCATGCCCGGGAAAATGCCCGTCAAAACAATCTCCTCAACATTCAATTTCTTTCGGGCGACATGGCTTCGTTGTTCACCACAGGACTTATGGATAAATACGGTTACCCGGATGTGATCATCACCGACCCTCCCCGGGCAGGGATGCACCCCAAGGTTATTGACCAGCTGTTGCTCAGCGGTGCTGACCGAATTGTATATGTCAGTTGTAATCCGGCCACCCAGGCGCGCGACATTGCTTTATTGTCGGGGGGTTACAGGCTTGTTAAAAGTCAGGCGGTGGACATGTTTCCGCACACACATCATGTGGAGCATGTCGCCTTGCTGTTACGGAATCGCAAATGACCGCTCCAGCAGGTCCGTTCCATGAATTTTTTGCCACGCTCACACCTGAAATGAAGTATATCCGCTTTGATTATGGTATTACAGCCGTTGTGTTGTTAACAGTCTGACCATTTGCTGGAGGTATGGAGGTAATAAAAAACCCGGCGGTACATACCGCCGGGTTTTTTTGTTCCGGTAAACACCGGACTGAAGTGCGCTTATGGGTTCTGGTCTGCAGAGCCGATAGCGTCGTTGGCATCAAGCTCATCCTGCGGGATCAGCCAGTTCCAGCGAACATCGTCAGCAGCCACTTCCATTACACCGGCCATGCCCGGGTCATGTCCTTTACCTACGCGGTCAAGGGGCAGTCCCAGACGTTTCAGGTCGATCCAGCGGTGGCCTTCTGCCCAGAGTTCAATACGGCGATGCAGCATGATCTCTTCAATCAGCGCGTTGCCGGTATTGTTGGACAGGGTATAAGCACTGTCGCGGTTACTGATCAGGTCATACAGCGTTTGTGCTGCTCCGGGTGCATCACCGAGGCGTGCCTGTGCTTCTGCTTTGATCAGGAACATCTCAGCCAGTCGCATGTAGATATAGTCTGCTGCCCAGCTGCCCAGCTCCTGCACCAGCATTTTCATCTGTGTGTATTCAGGAATGGCCGCGCCAAAGCCGGCGTAGTTTCCGGTAAAGCTTTTTCCGGGGGGCACCCAAAGGTTCCTTCTGACGTCGGTCGGTGAAATCAGATCATACAGATAGGGGGAGATTTTCTTCTGACCGCCCAGTGAGGCATACGTCATAAACCTCGGGTCCATATGGCTCATGAAGGAAGCATAGATGGTGGCGTGTTCTTCGTTGATGATTGAACCCCACATCCACTCTGATGAAACTGCAGCATTCATAAAGCCTTGCATAGCTGTGAAGGAGTAGCCGATCTTATTGCCATCGTCATCATAGAGCTCTTCGAACTCAGCCGGATAGGCTCCAATGGGGAAGAGTTGGTTTGCACCGTGCGTCTGAATAGCCATGTTCGCATGATCGCGTGCTGTTGTCCAGTCGCCCATTGCCAGACCTACCCTGGCATAGAAACCATGAGCGGTGGCAAGGTTAATGTGCGAGCGGTGAGGACGGCTATTGTCGCCATCAAACAGGGCGATGGCTTCAGCAAGGTCCTCTTTTATCTGGGCATAAACTTCAGCAACGGAGCTTCTGGGATGACCTTCCTGTCCGGGCACGGTATAGATGGGTATACCCGGTGCGTTAGGATCCTTTGTATAAGCTGTTGCATACATGTTTACCACATGGTAATAACCAAATGCCCTGGCAGCCAGTGCCTGTGCTTTGATCTTGTTTTTCACACCGGTTGGTGCATCCACATCATCAATGTAAAGAATGATGATGTTGGCGTTGTTGATCAATGCATAAGGCATCCTCCAGCGCTCGTGGGTAACACCGGCAACTTCGTTGCGGTGTGTGATCCATCTGTGCTGTGCATTGAACCAGCCATAACCGGCAGAGTGTACTACCATGTCTTCACCCATGAGGTCCATTTCAAGAAGGTGAGCCATGTGTCCAAAGCCGTCATGGTTACCATAACCCCAGCCATATCCCGGGTGGAATGCGTAGAGATAACGGTACATGCCGTTCAGCGCAAGGTTCGCTCCTTCGATTGATTCGAACATCAGGTCTGATGAGAACTGGTCGGTAGGAGAAGTCTCTAGAAAGTCTTTCTCGCAACTGCCTAAAAACAGGACAAGTACGAAAAGCGCAATTATTTTATTTAGTTTTTTCATAATGTTCTCTGATTTTTTAATTAAAACTGCAAGTTAAGGCCAAAGGTGATGGTCCTGACAGGAATATAACCGTGGTCAGTCTGACCGGTGAAGCTATGCTGCGGGTCCATACCTGTGTTTTCGTTCCATACGAAGAGGTTGTCTCCGGAAACAAATACCGACAGGGTATTGATTCCATACTGGCCGGTAAAGCTCTGAGGCACCCTGTAGCTCAGTGTGATGTTTTTGAGCGCCAGGTAGTCCATCGGTTGCAGGTAGATGTCTGAAGCAGCGAGGAGGAACACGTTGTCATTTTCCATACGCGGCTGGTCGGTAACATCACCCGGTTGACGCCAGCGGTCTAAACGATCCTTGTGCAGCGCATATCCGTAGCGGCCTTCGCCAAGGAGCCAGCTGTAGTTAAGGTCGTACATGGTACCGCCTACGCCATAGGTAAGGAGGACTGAGAGGTCAAAGTTGCCAAACGAGAAGTTGTTGGTCAAACCGCCCCAGAAGTCCGGAATACCTTTTGTACCTACATAATAACGGTCTGCCAGGTTAGCGTTGGTGGTAACGTCTCTTTCGCCTGTGGGTTCTCCATCCTCATCGAGAATATCGAAATAATAGAGGGTTTCACCCCACTCGTTGATACCGGCAACCTCACGGAGCCAGTGGTCGAACATGGAGCGGCCTTCTTCAACACGGCGTGTGCCTATAACGAAAGGATCTCCTGGAAGTTTCACAACTTCATTCTCCAAGCGTGTGATGTTGAAGTCAATATCCCAGCGGAACTGACGTGTATGAACGATGTTGGCCAGGAAGCGGAACTCAATACCTTTGTTCTGCATCTCACCGATGTTCATGTTGATCTGGTTAACACCGGTTGAAAGTGGCAGCGGTACGGCAAAGAGCAGGTTGGATGAAGCACGGATGAAGTAGTCGAACTCCAGTTCAATGCGGTTGAACAAGCGTGCATCAAAGCCTATGTTGGTATTGCGGTTAACCTCCCACTGCAGTTCGCGGTTTTCGTGCTGTGAATAAACAGCACCCGCCAGTGTGTTGTTGTCAAATCCCAGATCATAGAAACTCTGCCATGCATACCACATACCCAGGGCGTCGTTTCCTTGTTCACCGTAGCTGGCTTTGATCCTGAGGTTATCCAGCCAGGTCAGACCCTGCATGAAGCTTTCCTGGGTAACCCTCCAGGATGCACCAACGGAGTAGAAGTTACCCCAGCGGGCGTCTTCGTGGAATCTTGAAGAACCATCGCGACGGTAACTACCAGAAATGTAGTACCTGTTCAGGAAGTCATAGCTCAGCCTGGCGAAGTAACCTTCAACGGCATATTCATCGGCAGATGAGGTTGAGCCTTCCATAGTGGTGGCAATTCCAATCTCGGTAATACCAGGCAGCGGGTAGCCGGTCCTGGTGGCCGAGGCGAAGTTAAGCTGTCTGTGGTACGACTCATGTCCTAAAAGAACGTCTATGTTGTGGTCGCCAAAGTTACGGCTGTAGTTCAGAAGCTGGTTGAAGGTGTAGCTCAGGTTCCTGGTGTGAGCTTTTGTTCCGCGGCCATTAATGTCGGCAGCGTCACCGATTTCAGGATTCTGGAACGTCGTAGCATACTGGCTGTAGTAGTCGGCGCTGAGGTTAGCCCTGAACGTCAGTCCATCAAGAATGTTGAACTGAACAAATGTTCTGGCACTGGCATTTTCGCGTGTATTTGACCTGTTGTCGAGCACGAGTGAACCAACGGGGTTCGACATAGCTGCATAGGGACGTGTTCCTTGCGGGCCGTCGCCTACACCGTAGTCAAACTGCTTGTTGCCGTCCTCATCAAGGATGAAGTTACCATCGAGGTCTCTGAGGTATACGGGATAGATCGGTCCGATTGTCCTTGAGAAGAAGAAGGCGTTGGATGTTTGTGTTCCTGTAAAGGGCTGCTGAAAGGTTTCTGACAATGAGCCAGAAATGTTCAAACCGGTCTCGAACCAGTCGGTTGGTTTGGTGTTCATGTTCAGCCTCGCAGAGATCCTTTCAAAGTGAGAGTTCAGGGCAAGACCTTCTTCGTTGAGATAACCCAGCGACAGGTAGTAGTCGGAAACGTTTGTACCGCCTGAAACCCTGAAGGTATGCTCCTGGCGAATGGCTGTACTGAACAGTTCGTCCTGCCAGTCGTCTTCATAAAGCAGTGTGGCGTTGGGGTTCAACGAGCCGATCCATGGGTTGTTGGCATCCCATACGAACATGCCCTGACCTTCCGGCACTCTGAATGGGTTATAATTACCGAGGAAGTTCACAACGCTGTTCTGGAAGTTTCCAATACCTGCAGCTGCACCCCAGGTCGCTACCATGTTGGCATCTTCGACGCTCAGGCCCTGGTTGAAGTGAAGGTTGTTACGGTAAGCTTCCCAGCTCAGCAGCATAAACTCGGCAGAGTTGGCGCGCGGATACTCGGGAATTACCCGGTCGACCACACCTACTCTTGAGGTAAAGCGCATGAATGGTCTTTGCACATCACCCGAACGGGTAGTGATCATGATCACACCGTTAGCACCTCTCGCGCCGTAAAGGGCGGCAGCAGAGGCATCACGGAGTATCACGATGTTCTCGATGTCGTCAGGGTTGATTGCGTTCAGAGCACCATCGTAGGGCACACCGTCCACCACGTAAAGGGGTGCGTTGGAAGCATTGATGGATCCAAAACCCCTAAGGCGTATCTGTGCACTGGCCCCTGGCTGGCCACCACCACTGGTAACCTGCACACCCGGGCTCACGCCTTCAAGTGCCCTGGAAATGTTCGACACCTGACGTCTTTCGAGCTTTTCTGAAGAGATTACGTCTGCTACACCGGTAAACGACTCACGACGGACCGTACCATAGGCAATAACAATAACCTCTTCCAAACCGACCATCTCGGCTTCGAGGGCTACGTTAATAACACTCCGTCCATTAACCGGAACCTGCTGTGTGCGCATCCCGATAAAAGAAAATACCAGGGAAGCATCAGAAGCAGCGGCAATCTCATAGCGTCCGTTAATGTCAGTTACTGTTCCGACGGTGGTGCCGGCAACCATAACGGTTACCCCAGGCAACGTAGCGCCGTCAGCAGCATCGGTAACTGTACCGGATACTCGGATTTGCTGCCCAAATAGGGTAGAACCTACAAAGAGCAGCATCCCCATAAAAATGAAAAATCGCTTCATCATGTTGTTTTTGTTTTAGTTAATAAATAAATCCCAATTAAAGGTTGTTCTGATTCAACCCCAAATTTAATATGTTTTCTTAAATTATTAACAAAAAAATTAAAAAAATTTAACATCACCTTGCATTTATACATTTATTTATAAGAGCATTTTCTTATGAATAGTGTTCAAAACCGCACAACATTTGTCCATCAACGAACGCTTCATTGCCTTAAAAAACCAAATAAAAACAATGGAAATTCATAGGATTTCAGCAGAATGACAAAACAGGCACAGTATTTGTTAATTCAATTACTTGTACTTTGGATGGCAGCTGTGACAATGCAGCAGTTTCCGCAACTGTCAGATGTCATATTTTCCTTGCTGTTTGAAGAGATTATGGCTTTTTGAAGCTAAATTTGTCCCGATATATTTTGACAACTTATATTTATTAAAGACCTTTACCGTCCGAATGGTTACCAACAATACCTGAAAATGTCACAAAAATTAACATGTTACATAGCAGCAATCATACTGAGTTTTTCGCTATCCGTATTCCATCTGTCTACCACCGCTCAGCAGCATCCCGGCGGCTATGATGATTTTGTTCCGGCGGCTGAGGTAATCAAAGCCCTGCAGGAGAAACACAATATCAGCATCTTTTATAAAGACGAGTGGCTGACCGATGATTATGTAAGCACTTATCTGCTGGAGCAAGCTGTTGAGGATGTCATTCAGTTTATAGCCCGGGTTTCATCACTTACACCTGTTGTTGTGGACAACATGTACTTCCTGCTGCCCCGCGACCGTATGCAGGCCGATCAGCTGTCAAGCCGCAACGACGTGCTCGTCATTGGAAACCCCAGCGAATATGGCAGGTATTCCAGGGCCGTCATCACAGGGCGGGTGCTGGATGCCGCCACTTTTCAGCCCTTGTTCGGGGCAGTGATCTATGAAGCGCAAACAGAAACAGGCGCAACCACCTCTTTTGACGGCAGCTTTAGCATGGAACTGCCTGTCGGTGAGTACAACCTGCGCATTTCTTATGTGGGCTATGAAGAAGGCAACCAACGTGTCAGGCTGATCAGCAGCGGAGAGATCAACCTTGAGTTGTTCGAGGGAACTACCCACCTGAAGGAAGTAGTGATTACGGCACGCCGCGCCGAAGACAATATCAGGCGCACCCAGATGAGCATGATCAGCATTGACGCCCAAACACTGCAGGAACTTCCCGGCACTTTCGGCGAACAGGACATCGTAAGAAGTTTTACCCTGATGCCTGGCATCCAAACCATCGGCGAATTTGGATCCGGATTCAACGTCAGGGGAGGCAGCGCCGACCAAAACCTCATACTGGTCGAAAACGTGCCCCTGTTTAACAGCTCACACCTTTTTGGTCTGATATCAGTAATCAACCCGGACATGGTCAGCAATGTCACGCTTATGAAAGCGGGTATCCCGGCACGATTCGGAGAGAGGGCTTCCTCGGTAATGGACATCAGGCTCGGTAACGGGACAGAAATAGAACAGGCAGGCTTTGAAGGGGGCATAGGTCTTATTAACAGTCGCTTCCTGTTTGAAACCCCCATCGTAAAAGACAAAGCCTCTTTTATGTTCGGCGCCAGGTCTTCTTATTCGGATTATCTGCTGCAGAACATTCCAAACGAAGACCTGATGAACAGCTCCGTGGGCTTTTACGACCTGAGCGGATTGCTGAACATCGCCCTGACTCCCAACAACCGCATCACGCTTTTTGGCTACAGGAGCTTTGACAGATCAAACTTTGGCGATGATGTTGACTACGAATATTTCAATCACCTGGCATCATTCCGGTTAAACAGCATGTTCAGTTCCAGAACGGCATCAACCTTTATCGCAGGATACTCAAATTACCAGTACATGCTGGCAGAGATGCCTGCAGACAACCCTGAAGGCCAATACCGTATTAATTCGGATGTCGAATATAAAAGCCTGAAATGGTACCTCTCTTTTTTCCCGGATGAAAATCATTCGCTGGAAGCAGGTATTAACGTCATTCATTATCAGATAGAACCAGGAACCCTGAGTGCCCTGCAGGAAGTCAGCAATATCACCGACCGAATCATTGACCGTGAGCAGGGCCTGGAGGCCGCAGCTTTCCTGAGCTGGGAAATGCTGTTCAGCGACAGGGCCGCCATGGAACTGGGACTCCGGTACACCCACTACTACCTGTTAGGCCCCGCAAACGTAAGGCACTACCTGCCCGACCGGCCATTATCCCCCAACACTATAACGGATACCACCTTTTATGCATCGAATAAGGTGGTTACGGACTATGGCGGATTAGAACCCCGTTTTGGATTCAGGTACAGCCTTGGAGAGAATAACTCAATGAAAATCAGTTATAACAGGGCAAATCAATACATCCACCTGATATCAAACACATCGGTAATGGCACCGGCCGACTTGTGGAAACTGAGCGACACTTATCTTAAACCCCTCAAAAGCGATCAATACGCCATAGGATACTTCCACAACTTCTTCGACAACACCCTGGAAACATCCCTTGAGGTGTATTTTAAACAGATCCATAACGATATAGAATACAGGAGCGGGGCACAGATTGCCATGAACGAAATGATAGAGATGGATGTGCTCAATGTAAAAGGTTATAACTATGGCGCCGAACTGTATGTCAGAAAAAACACCGGAGACCTTACCGGTTTTCTGAGCTATACCTACTCTACTGCACAGCGGCGCACACAGAGCCCCCACCCTGAGTTGCAGATCAACAACAACAACTATTTCCCGTCAAACTATGACAGACCGCACAACCTGACCCTGAATGCCAACTATCACCTCTCAAGAAGGTGGCGACTGGGTGCAACATTTACCTACAACACCGGGCGACCTATAACACTGCCCGAGCTGACCTACCGTTTTGGGAACGACCTGCTGCTCCATTATTCCGACAGGAACAGCCACCGCCTGCCCGACTATCACCGGCTCGACATTTCCGTGTCACTGGGTGAAAACTTAAGGATCAGGCAAAGAGGTAAAGGCAGCTGGACATTTTCTATCCTTAATGTTTACGGAAGGAAAAACCCGTTTTCGGTATTTTACAAAAAAGAACCCCGCACCGCTCAAAGCCACAGGTCGTTTGACCTGTACCAACTGTATATCATCGGCAGACCTTTGCCGACCTTAACCTATAATTTCTCATTTTAATTATGTTACGGATCTTTCGAAATACAATTCTTCTGAGTCTTGGACTGCTGCTGCTCAACAACTGCCAGGAAGTGTTTGAGCACACTATTGACAGTGACCAACGCTTCCTCGTTGTCAATGGACTGCTCACCACAGGCCAGGGACCGCACGGAGTCAACCTTTCCATGACCACACCCTACGGGCAGACCTTACCCGACAGTATCATCACCGGCGCCACGGTGAGTATAAAAGATGGCGACGGCTATGAAATCTTCCTGGAGGAAACGAGCCCGGGATGGTATTATACCTCAAATGACTTCAAGGGTGTGGTGGGACAAACATACACCTTGCATATCAGCACAACCGACGGCCTGATCTATCAGAGCAACCCGCAAACAATAAAACAGCCCATTGAATTTGATGATATGAATGCCGTGTTCGGAAACCAGGTGTTCTTTTTCCGTTCACAAGTGTCAAACAGAATGTACGAAGACCTTGTAGAGGGGATCAAGGTGTTTGTTGAAAACCATGCCGGCGAAAGCAATCCCATGTTCCGTATTAAATCCGACCTTTACCTTCAGCATGTAAGAGTGCTGCCCGGACCTGACGGTACGGAAGCTTATGATTATTGCTGGATGATACGCGACATCACCGAGTTGCTGCCCAGCGATATCCCGGACTACAGTACCGCAGCCGGGTACTACCAGCACCAGGTCGGCTTTCTGCCTTACAACAACAGTGACTTGCGTTACTTTTTCCCTGCATACAACTATGACCAGCACCGTACCCTCATCACCACCATTTACAGCCTAAACGAGGGAAGTTTTAATTTTCATAAAGCAAAAAACGACCAGCTCACTGACGAAGGCAAGTTTTTCGATCCCATTGCGGCTGAGCCCCTGAGCAACATGCATTGCATAAATGATCCGGGAATGCGCGTTTTTGGTTTGTTTGAAGCCTCCGCAGAGCTGTCCTTCTCCATTCGCGCTGTGTATAACTCATCTACCGGACAAGTGGCGCTGCACTCGTGGAACCAACACCATGATGTTCCGGCGACCGGCTGCCTGTACATGGAATACCCGGACTTCTGGATTCACTAAGATTTATGGTCTTTTCAATTTTTTTCTGTTATGAAACATTCTTTTATAAGCCTGTTCTTTATATTCGGCATTCTATTCGTTCTCATTAATGATGCTTACGCAGGAAGAGAGGAGAAGTCCTTTGAGCCAAGGGAAAACGTATATGTGGTTACGGACCGTGACCTATACATTGCCGGTGAAAGAATGTTTTTTAACCTTTCCGTTTTAAACAACAACCAGCAAAGCCACTTTCAGAGTCAGTATGCATATCTTGCCCTGCGAAGCCATGACAACATAGTTAAAAAGATAACCCTCAGGCTGGATGATCGCCGTGCCTCCGGCAGCCTTTACCTGCCCGACACCCTGTCAACGGGCATGTATGAGCTCGTGGCCTTTACCAACTGGCTGAGAAACCGTGGAGAACAAGCTTATTTTCGTAAAACCGTATTTATTGCCAACCGTTTTGATACCGGTTTGAAGGCAGTTGAACCAACACCCGCCGACGATAAGGATCTTACTATCGACTTTTTCCCGGAGGGGGGTCAGTTTATTGCGGGTAATAACCATCGCATACTGATAAAAAGTTCAGGCTCTTTCGACACCTCCCTGCGTGATTTTCTGATCCGTGACGAAAACCTGGACACCATTACACAGGGGGTGCTGAATCACCATGGATTTACCGTTGTGGAACTGACACCTGAAGATGGCAGTCGCTATTCCCTGCTTCTTGATGGCAGCACAAGGAGTTTTGAATTACCGGAGGTGCAAGCTGAAGGCCTTTCCCTGAAGGTTTCGGAGCACGACGGGGGCTTGTTGATCGAGCTATGGAAACCGGACCCGGGAAAGGAAGAAGTTGTTGTCAGCCTGTCTCAACAACAGGCGCTGATCAGGGAAATGATCCTGCATATTGACTCCGGTTTGACGGAAATCAACATACCCTCTTCTGCAGTCAGAGACGGGGTGCTGCTGGTCGGGGCTTCTTCGGTCAAAAACCGGAACACCACCCAAAGATACCTTTACCTAAACAGAAACAGCTTGCCGGAAGTCCGGGTTACGGGGCCTGAGACTCTTGGCCGGCGCGAAAAAGCGCGCTTCGACCTTGCGCTTGCCGGCACATCGAGCAAGCACGCTAACGTATCGGTATCCCTGGCCCGGCCTAACAGTGTTACCGCGCATCGGGCGGATATCAGCCAATACCTGAGAAGCCTGCAGTTGGCTGACCAGCTGGGGCTGGATTTTCTTACCATACATAAAGAATTTGGTGCGCTTACCGATCAGGAAGTCAATGCACTCCTTATTGCGAAACAGGATGATTACGCCGGCAACACGCTGAATGAAAAACACCCGGACAATGGTTATCATATGGAAATTAAAGGTGTGATTGTCTCAGGCAGGGTAATTTACGAACGATCATCGGCAGCTGTTCAAAATGCCCGGGTGGTGTTGAACGCTCCCGACACGCTGATCAACCTGCAATATACCTACACCGATAACTACGGTGGATTTTATTTTCTCCTATCGGATTACTACCGTTCAAAAGAATTGTTTTTTTCTGTGGACCCGTCAACAGTTGCAGGTCCCTGCAGGATCCTTATTGATGACAAGTTTGGTTTTGCCCTTGACTTTGACAAACGGGCCGGGCGAAGCATCTGGAATAAAAAGGAATTCATTAACAAGAGCCAGGACATTGTCGGTATCATGAAACAATTCGGTGTGGATTACAGCACTGAACCCGGCATCGGTTTTTACCGTACTGGCAGACCTCCCATAGTTTATTACAGGCCCGGTTCAGTCATCCGTACCGAAGATTATTTCCCGCTTGACGACATCCGCGAAATTGCCCGTGAGCTGGTGCCTGTGTGGCGCGTAAGACAAACCGGCGACCGCTATTTTTCAACATTGCTTTGCGGCAACAGCGGGCAATTGCTTCCCGGGGAACCGGTATACTTTATCGACGGCATCATTTTATACAACCTGAACCATATACAGCACCTCGGATCGGCGCAGATCGATAAAATTGAAATACAGAACCGTCAGTGGGTACACGGAGACATGAAGTTTCCGGGCATCATCGGAATATTTACCAGAACAGGCGAATACAAAAACATCACAGGGATCAACGGCTCACCGGCACGCGTGTTTCACGAATCCTACAGGCATCATAAAATTTTTGATCCTCCTTCGTATGCTGAACACCAAACTGCCGATCATACAAAGCCAGACCTTCGCCAGGTGTTATACTGGACCCCGGATATGACGATCTCAACACAAAACACCCAGGCAGTTGAACTATATACCGGTGACCTTACAGGCGTATTCCTCCTTAACATCGAGGGCATGACTGAAGACGGCAGACCGGTATCCTTTTCCAAAGAAATCACTGTAAACTAGTATATCCATGTTACGCAACACACATAGTTCCTTCGCTGTTTTTTTTGTACTGCTGATTCTCCGGTTTACGCTTTACGCGGGAAATGAAAACCAGGTTAAAGCACCGGAACTTATTGAAAACCAACCAAGAATCTCGGGAGAGGTGTTCAATTTCCACATGCAGGCTGATGGCAGCCAGTACCTGTATGACTATTGGGTCAAAGGCGATGTATACCTGATTGACGGTTCTGTAATCCGGGGCGAGTTGTTCAAATACAATGCTTATCTTGACGAGTTGATCTGGTTGCACCCGTTAAGTTTTAAGCCGGTTCAGGCCGAAAAAGATTTCGTTGAAGGCTTTACCCTGTTTCCTCTTGACGGCGACACCCTTTTCTTTAACCACGTCACCATCAAACCATGGTACGAAAACGAGCCTTTGAAACTCTATGCCCAGGAGCTGTATGAAGGCCAACACATTTCACTGGTGGTCCAAAGGCGTATCAAACGCACCGGTGAAACACTGAAAAGCTCCGGTGCACGCATCATTGCAACACCCATCATTGAACCTGATCCCGTATTTTTTGTCGTGTTTGACGACGGTGAAGCCCGTGACATAAAACGGATGACCAGAAGAGCGGTGGCAGCCGTCTTTCCGGAAACGCAAAAAGAGATCAGGTCTTTGCTCAGGCAGGAAGGCATCAGGATCAATGATCAGAATGATCTTGTCAAAGCCATAATGCTTATAGATACCAGGCTTAAATAAGCACCTAAGGCCAGAAGAAAAATCCGGGCCGAAACACAGCACTCTGCCAAAAACATCTTTTGGCACGGTACTTGTTTTGGAGGTACTATTGGCAATAAATCCTCAAAAAAATGAAAATCCGCACGATCGTTTCCTGTTTGATGAGCCTTACCGTCCTCCTAATGGCAGTTCAGTCCGGCACCCTCCTTTACGGCAGCAACCCTCAGCAAAGAAAGGCTGTGGACCAGCTGCAAACGCTGGAACACCTCTATCCGCAACAGAAAGTTTACCTGCATACCGATAAGGACAGTTACCTGGCAGGTGAGCGCCTCTGGTTCAAAGCTTATGCCGTTACGCTGCCGTTTCACACACCCGGCGAGGTTGCAGGAAACCTGAACGTAGAGCTCCTGAACCATGAAGGGAACTACATAGATAAGCAAATCCTCGCTTTGAATTACGGACTGGCATACGGAGACATTCAGCTTCCCGACTCCATGCATGAAGGGAGCTATTTTCTGAGAGCCTATACCGATTGGATGAAAAATTTTGATGAAGAATTTTTCTTTGTGAAGGAGATGCATGTCTTGAATCCCATTGAAGAACAGTTTATCCGTCGCGGTGAAATACGCAGCAGCCGGCGTTTTAACAGTCAGCTGGAAGAGCTGGAAGAGACTTACCAGCTGGGTCTGTTCCCCGAAGGGGGCCACCTCGTTGCAGGCCTCGAGAACCGGGTTGCTTTCAAAGCGGCCAACGAACTTGGCAGAGGGGTTGAGGCGGCCGGAAGGCTGATTGATGAGAGCGGGAATGAATTGCTGACGTTTGAGAGTTTTCATGACGGAATGGGCCGTTTTTCCTTTATTCCCCGGGAAGGGGCTGTATATCAGGTAGCCGTTACCTTTGAGGGCAAAACCGAACAAGTATTTGCGATGCCTGAAAGCAGCAACACAGCTTACCTGCTGCAGGTTGACCACACACCCAACGAGCTCGTTGTCCGGGTAAAAACGACCGGACAGGCCGGAGCCGGGCAAGCCATCAGCCTGCTGGCACAGACCCGGAACCGTATTCAGTTTTACCAGCAGGGCAAACTCGAAAACAATCAGTTTACCACCTTTATTCCCATCCGCGACCTCCCTGACGGAATATGCCAGATCACGCTTTTTAATGAACACGAAGTGCCTGTGGCAGAACGTTTGGTTTTTATCAACGAGCACGGAGCCGGTAATGTAGACCTGTTAGCGCAGGAAAATTCGGTGGTTGGGAGGGCGAACAAGGTCCGGCTGGACCTTGGTTTTGATCTGGATCAGGGCACTGCCGGCAGTTTTTCCGTTGCCGCTCTTGCCACATACGGCGACAAACCGGAAGACCTTCACCGGCACATTGCAAGTTACCTGCTGTTATCCGGCGATCTCAAGGGATACGTGCACCATCCGGCTTATTATCTTACCAGGAACGACCAGCACGTTAAAAAAGCGGCCGATTTGCTTATGATGACGCACGGATGGAAGCGTTTTGACTGGGAGTCAGTGCTTGCCGGACAGTTTCCCGAGATCCTTCACACACAGGGAAGAGGGCTTACCTTTTCCGGAAAGATTGTGCCACTGCTGCGGGCATATTCATTCAGCGGGGTGAACGTCAGCATGGCGGGTACCGGTGCCCGCCAGGAAGTATTTCGCACCGAAGCTGACCAGCAGGGCCGGTTCAGCTTTTCAGGACTTGATTATGAAGATCTCTTCATGGCTGAAATCTCCATTGAAACCTCCGCCCCGCGAAGGGCATACGATATCGTCCTTGATGACATTACAGCAGAACATCCCGGATTTTCAAAAAGCCCAATGACACAGCCACGAACAGTGCTTGCCACAGGAAGCGGGTGGAGCCGTACTTCACGTCCCGACTACTTTATGAAATCCAAAAGGCAGGTACCCAGAAGCTCGGCCAGGGGCTATTACGGAGACCCCGACCAAACCGTTTACATGGAAGACCTGGCCGGTCATTACAACAACATGCTGGACGTTCTCAGACGTCATGTCCGCGGACTTACCATCATTGATGGCAACATCACCATCAGGGGGGTGTCCAGTTTCTATGGAAGCAGTGAGCCCATTTACATGGTGGACGGTAACAATGTTGATCAGGGTGTTTTCCTGGGCCTGAGGCCTGAAGAACTCGATCGTATTGAAGTGTTAAGCGGCAGCAGTGCGGCAATATTCGGAGTACGGGGAACCAGCGGCGCGCTGATTGCATACAGCAAAACAGCCGGGACAAGATCACACACCTTCGAATTCGCCATCAGGGGTTACAGCACTCCTTCAGAGTTTTTCAGTTCCAGGATAGATACAAAGCATTACCGGGAACATAACTACCAGAAAACGCTTTACTGGCAGCCTAACCTGATTCCGGCAGAGGACGGCACCGCCCGGGTGCTTATCCCGAATGAAAGTGATCATAACGGGCTGATCCTGATCATTGAAGGCCTCAGCGAAGAAGGAAGGCCTTACTTCTTAAAAAAACACCTCTGATAATAACAGGAACTTTCTCCAATCCTGCAAGCAACAGGCGTGTTCAACCTGCCTGTGTACCTTTTTTAGTTTTATTGGGGCCAATGTTTTGGAAAAATGCCGGCTTTTTTGTATATTGTTTGGTTGTGAAGATAAAACAATCAGTTCATAGTCTTGTTATTATATAAGCATCTCAAAATAAAAAGAACTCATGTACGCAACACCATACCGACTTGTTTTTATAATAATGGCTGCTCTTGTTTACCTGGCAGGAAGCAGCCCTGCCTTATCAGGCGACAGAGCGGAGACGGGCGCCGCGGTAATCCGGAAACACCTGGAACAGCTTGAATACAATTTCCCGCAACAGAAAGTCTTTCTGCATACCGACAAAGAAGCCTACCTTGCCGGTGAAAGCATCTGGCTTAAAGCATACCTGGTAAACGCCACCACACACCAGCCCGATACCCTGAGCACAAACCTTTATGTTGAGCTGATCAACACCAGGAACGAAATTGTCACCATTTTGCTTATGCGCTTGCGTAACGGGATGGCGCACGGCGACATTGCCCTTCCGGACTCATTGTCGGAAGGCAACTATCAGTTCAGGGCTTATACCGACTGGATGAGCAATTTTGATGAAGACTTTTTCTTTTCCAGTGATATTTATGTCTACAATCCCGCAGAGGCTTCTTTTATCAAACGATGGGATGTGGTAAGAAATCGATTTTTCAACCGAAGCCTTGCGCGCACACAAGAAAACATGCAGTTTGCCTTCTTCCCCGAGGGAGGAAATCTCTTAGCAGGTCTGGAGAACAGGGTGGCGTTTAAGGCAGCCAACGGGCTTGGAGCCGGAGTAAGCGCTACCGGCATTCTGCTTGACAACAGGAACAACGAAGTGCTCGAGTTTTCGACCATGCATAATGGCATGGGGATGTTTTCTTTCACGCCGCAAGCCGGAAAACAATACACCGCCAGAATAACTTTTGACAATGGCCAGACAAAAAGGCTCAGCCTGCCGGCGGCTAAAACCAGCGGTTACCGCTTACAAGTTCTGGAAAACGATCATGAATTTATTGCCACGATCACTACGAACTTCAACACGGCAGACTACTGGGAGGCTGATCAGGTCATCCTCCTGGCCCAAAGCCGCGGCCGGGTAGTATTTGTGGAAGAAGCCAAAATCAGCGATGGCTTCTTCAGGGCTTCCGTGCCGAAAGGGATTATGCCCGACGGTATAACGCATTTCACCCTTTTTACTGCGCAGGGTCAACCCATCGGCGAGCGCCTGGTGTTTTACCTTAACCCGGAACATCCTTACGTCGTCGATGCTGACATCATCCTGCCAGCAAGTCCCGCGGATGATGAACTCTTGTTCAATATCGGGTTGAAACAACCGCGATCGGGGGGGAGCTACTCACTTGCCGTGCTCGACACCCACCTTGAAGAGCCTGATTCCGGGATAAATATTGCCGCCTGGTTGCTGCTGGTCAGCGACCTGGGGCAGCGTATCGAAGATGCCGCCTTTTATCTCGAACCTGACGATGCTGCCAGGCAAGCCGTTGATCTCCTCATGATGACTCACGGATGGAGGCGCTTCGACTGGAACAAAATACTGAAGGCACAGTACCCGGAAATCGTCTATGGCTTTCCCAAAGGCATCTCCTTTGTCGGTAAAGTATCTCCGCGGTCCTCGGAACGGGAAACGGGCTTTGTGAATGTTGAACTGGCCGTATATCAGGATGGGGTCGACATTCTCTCAACCACAACCGACAGGGAGGGCAATTTTGCATTCCGGAACCTTGATTATGAAGGGCTGTTCACGGCTACGCTGCGCCTTGACCAGCGCTACGAAAGAAGATCTATGCGCGTGGACCTGGCTGCAAGAAGTTTGGACGAAATCCGGTACACCAAAAATTTCGACACACAAAGGCTCCGTATTACCTCACGCGGCGACGACTGGCAAAGGGTGCCACGTCCGGAAACGGTCATGAAAAGCCGTGGATTGTTTGAGCCTTCAAAAGAAACGGTTTCGCTGTACAGGGATGTCGATCAGGTCATCTATTTTGAAGACATCCGCGAACAGCACAGCAGTGTTATGGATGTGCTGCGGACGCGTGTTCGCGGCCTGCGTGTCGTGGGTGGCGAAATACAGCTTCGCGGTCCGAGCAGCTTGCGCTACAGCAATGAACCGATATTCATGATTGATGAGATCATGGTTGACCGGGCCAGTTTTCTTAACGTAAGCATCCACGAAGTGGACAGGATAACGGTGATCAGTGGTCCGCAAAGCGCCATCCTGGGAAGCCGCGGTGCCAACGGTGCGCTCATCCTCTATACACGCCGCGGCGACGGCCACCGGCATCAATCCTACGAGTATCTCCTGAAAGGCTTCCATAAGCCTTCCGAAACATTTACTTCCAAAATAAACAGCGACATCCACAATAAAATGAATGTTGAGAGAACGCTGTACTGGGAACCAAACCTTAACATGAACCCCGGAGTGCCTCTGCAGCTTAACGTACCCGTTGACGAGTACACCAGGAACATCAGGATTGTTCTGCAAGGTATTGACAGTGAGGGAAGAATCACCTTTTTTGATGCTGTAAAACGCAGATGACAACAACCAGCATCTCTGTGGTAAAGATGGCCAGGGTCTGTTCCGGCTCATAAAAGGCACATACCATCAATATTCCGTTCTTTGCCGGGCTGTGTGATCAACATCCTTGTTGATGCAAACAAAAAACTATGTGTATATTCGCTTCGTACAAAAACAAAAAACATTATGAAAACTTTTTCCGTGTTGTTTACGCTTGTGCTTTTTCTTTCCGTGAACAGTGTTTCCATGGCTCAGCAGCGGCAGGAAAGCATTCGCACCAATCAGCGCCAGGTGCAAATCGAAACCATGGCGTCCCCTGATATTCAGCTGCTGTTCCCCGAATCACAAGCGGGTGTTGTTTATCAAAACAACAGGGCAGTGGAAAGAACGCTCAATTATAATGTGTTGCTGGAGCTTTTCTTTTATACCGACCGGCGCGGACAACAGGTGTGGATAAATCCGGAAACTGCTGATTCCATCCGTATCGGGGAAGAAGTCTTTCACTATGTTCCGGGCAGCGGCTATTTTATGGCTGTTGCCGGTGAGCCGTCCGGACGGCTGTATCTTCAGTTTGTTGTGGATATATCTACTGAAACCGTTGCCGTAGGGGCCTATGGGACGGCCGACCACAGTGCTTCGGTTGATGTTGTCAGGGTGTTACCCGGTGGTGCCGAGGGTGATTATGCAAGCCGCACGTTCTCCCTGGAAAACCCATCCGGGCAACAGCTGCAGATCATGTTGAAACGTGAAGACCGTTATCATTTTCTGAAAGACGGGCTTCCGGTTGACATCAGCAACCGCAGGATTTTGCAGAGAAACTTTTCTCATCACCGTTCTGATCTGAGAACTTTTTTACGCCGCAACAGCATTGATTTCGATAACCGGGAGCATATGATGAGCCTGGCGGAGTTCCTGGTCTCACTGGGGGAGTAAAGGGTACGGAG
>JAVIYP010000120.1:0-2675 GCA_031323845.1 Bacteroidales bacterium
ATGACTACGCTGCCCTATGAAGAAGATTTTTCATCAGGCGAGTTTGGTGACATTTATACCTATACTGTTACAGGAAGCAAACCTTGGGGTATAGCTTCCGGAGGCGCCCAGGCAAACGGATTTCAAGGTGAGGCCGAAGAAGAACACTGGATGGTGCTGCCCGGCATTAATTTCAACATTCATGGAAGTGAAATTATGACTTTTACGACCTATGCCGCCCATGGAACAATTGATGAAAACAACTACCTGAAGCTGTTCTATTCATCAGATTATGCAGGGATGGGTGACCCGGCCGATGCAAGCTGGACCGAGTTGACGTTTGACCAACCGTCTCCCGGTGCAGTGGGGAGCACGGAAGTCGAAACCCCTTCAGGCAATATTGACCTGTCGTCCATAACAGGAGAGAGTGTTTATTTAGCGTTTAAGTATTACTCAACAAACAGCCCAACAAGATGGAGGGTTGATGACATCAACATTTACGAAGACAAGGATTTCATTACTTTCTATTTCCGTGGTCCGGCCTGGATGGACAACGATCCGCACGACCCTGAAGTGTGGGGGCCCTTCACCGGAGAAGCCTGGACCTCCGCAACACTGGTGTGGGATGATGAACTGGAATGGTGGAGCGCCAGCGTGGAAGTTACGGATGCCTCGGCTGAAATCACTTATCAGATCAGGTTTGCGGAAGACGGGGCCACAAAATTCCAAAAAGCTACCGGCAATTTTGGCGCTGATCCGACCTTTACCACCACCACCGGGCAGATTTGGATAGACGGCAGCGAAAATGAATCATACACGTGGGATGGAAATGACTTCTATCTTGCCGAAGGCAAAATTACCGAAAACCAGCCGGCCCTGGAACCAAGCAACCATGCTACAGGCTTTACGGCCGTTGCAGATTCTCCTACGGACATTACACTCACCTGGGTTGACGCCGATCCGCCGGCCGAGGCCTACCTGATCAAGGGAAGCACGACCTCTTTTGAGGCCATCGCAGCACCTGTAAACGGTGTTCCGGAAGCAGACGGAGCCCTGGTGAAAAACGTGCTGGCCGGGGTTGAAACCGTTGTTTTTGAAGACCTCCTGCCGGCTACCACGCATTATTTCAAAATATTTCCCTACAATGGCGAAGGAACGGCCAGAAGATACAAAACCGACGGTGCGGTGCCGGAAGCCAGCGCCACTACCGAAGTAGCACCGCTTCCGCCCGGATTGCCCTATGCACAGGATTTTAGTACATTCGTCTTTGCTGACAACACCGAGCTTACTTCCTTTGGAGGAGAGGAGTATAAGGAATGGGCGTTTGATGCAACAGGGTCTTCTGCAGACAAAGTGCTCTACAAGGGCGATTGGGGCTTTGGAACGGCAGGCGGCTTCCGTGGAAACGCTTCCGTTTTAGGTTATCAGCACACCGGCACTACCGGCGTGTTTTCAGCCGAGCTGACCTTGTTAAACAACTCAGGAGCAACCATCCAGAACCTCCTCATCTCCTATGATGGCATGGTTGAACGCGCCGACCAGGACCGGTCTCCGGAATGGACGGTCGAAATCAATGGTGTTGAAACCCCCGCCCTTGCTTATTCAACTGACGACGGTGTCGATAAGAAGGTTACTGCTCTGGTTCAAAACCTGAACATAGAAAACAACACTACATTCACCATAAAGTGGTCCTCTGACCGCGGGTTTAACACAACCGGAAGCAGCAAACAAATTGGCATCGGTGATGTCCGTGTAAGTGTACCATCTCTGTACACGCTTGTCGGTGCCGCTGACGAGGCCTCAAATTATGATGGGGGATGGAACCACGAAAGCAATGAAGGGTATGGGTTTGGCGACTGGAACTTATACAGCGACGGAGAGGATTCTGGTCATTTTGTAGGAAACAGTACTACTGATGGACACGGCAACATAAACAGTGAAAATGGGACAGCCTTCGGACTGTTTGGCAACAATAATGAATTCGCCAATGCTGAACGCAGCATTTCACACTGGACAAAAGGGGCAACATTCAGTATTCAATTGGCCACAAATTGGCGTGATGGAAGCAGGGGAATATCGCTCTTTAACCCGAACGGATTTTCAGAAGGAGATGAAATATGGAATTTTAACGTAAGTAATAGCGGCTATGGTGCCACTGAATGGGGTTTTCAATCAGATATGGTGCTCTTGTTTGAAATAACACAAGAGGGTAACAATTTGTCAATTGATGTCACCGGTTCCAGCGCATCAGCATCCTGGACTGAAACAACAAATTATACTGTAAGTGACAATAATCTTGGTGGATTCAGGCTATATACTGGCGGGCACGATTTGGGCACAGATGGTCAGCGCAACTTATATGTAAATAAACTGTTTATTAACACAGATCCTTCAGGAATTCCCAATGACGCCACTGTGCTGGTAAAAGGGCAGGTTGATCTGGATGCTAACCTGGAAACGGAAAACCTTATCATCGAAGAAGGTCACCTGCTGCGTGTCACACAGGGTACTGAGCTGGACGTAACCGGCAGCATCCTCAACTATGAGGGCATTGACGGCCTCATCATCGCAGACGGCGGCTCCCTCATTCACAACAGCAACGACGTGCCTGCCACCATGGAGCGCGAGATCAGCTTCGGCGGATGGCACATGATCGCAGCACCCGTCAGCGGTATGACCATCCTCGGGTCTGACTT
>JAVIYP010000121.1:0-2560 GCA_031323845.1 Bacteroidales bacterium
TTTTTACCTGGTTCCTGAGCTTTACCAAACGGTTATACATGCTGATCAGACTGAAAACCAGTATGATCGCGATTACCAAAAAAATGATTGTTCCTGTGTTCATCGTACAAAATATTAAGTTTGCGCAAAAGTACAATTTTTTAAGGTCTGTTTTCAGTGTCCTGGAAAATATTCGGCATCATCCGGTATGCAGTGCACCTTGGTTATTCATTGCAGACAGTGCATCTGTTCGGCTCATCTTTTACTGATCGCGTCAAAATTCTTCATACAAACAAAAACAAGTAAGGCCAAAAAAACCAGCACATGGAACACCGGGCATGGTGTAATCTGACCTATTTCCCTTATTTTTGCGTCAATTACTTTAATGAAATCTTATGGAAACTACTGATTTTACTATAGGCACTAAGGTGGAACACCCGCAGTTTGGCGTGGGGATCGTTACGAAGAAATCACTTACTACCACGCGGATCTTTTTCCTGCACAAAGGTGATAAGGATATTGCCAACAGTTTTACCGGTCTGAAACTCATTGAGGAATCGAATGCTGAACAGGATGGTGAAGGGGGTGGCGGCTCCTCCATCAGTCTTGCCGAACTTGAAAAGGTGTTTACCAGCGTCTTGCGCCGCTATGCCGATTTTCCGGAAATTGTGGAAATGGGCGACCGCTGGAAGAAAGGAAGCATGATTCTCAAACCGGGAAGTGAAGCCCTTCAGCCCAAGGAGATCCCCATCGACAACTTCTTTAAGAAAATTGTTCTGGTCAGGGAGCGTCTGCGTGTGCTGGAGCAGCGCATCAACGCCAATGAAAAACTCACCGAAGAGGAAAAGGTCAACCTGCAGCAATACATTACGCGTATTTATGGCTCATTGACCACGTTCAATGTGTTGTTCAAGCATAAGGAACAGCAATTCGTTGGTGAACGCGGTGAGAAGTGATGCAAGTCGAATTATTCCCTGCGGGAGAGTTGCTTTATAGCTTTTCCTGGTCGAATTTTACCACTGCTTTTTGTTTCCATTTTCCTGTGCGGTAATAGATGTAAGCTGCGATAAAACCGAACAGCCAGGCAATGGGAATGCCCCACCAGATGCCTGTTTCACCATATCGCAAAGATAACAAATGGGAGGCAGGGATGCGCAGCAGCCACAACGCGATCAGGGTAATGAACATCGGCACGAGGGTGTCGCCGGCACCGCGCATCACCGACTGGGTCACAAACATCGCTGCAAAGATGACATAAAACGAACTGACAATAACCAGGTAATTGTAGCCGATGTCTATCACTTCATCATTAGCGGTGAATATGCCCATAAGATGCCGGCCGAAAACCCACGCCACAAGGGTTACCGTAAGAGATACGGCTGTTGTCATGATCAGCGTTGCACGCAATCCCTGTTGCACCCTGTCCGGACGGTTGGCTCCCAGATTCTGTCCTACGAATGTGGTCAGGGCGAGGCCGAAATTCATGGCCGGCATGGCAGCGAATGAATCAATGCGCCAGGCGATGGTGTAGGCCGCAATGGTATCGGTACCGAAACGGTTCACAATGCTTATCAACGCAAGCATTCCCAAAGAAACAAAGGTGTGCTGCATACCTGTCGGGATCCCGATGCGCAGACTTTTCCTGAAAATGTCCCAATCGAAAACAAGGCCCTTTACCGCTACACGAATCAGCTTATGGGTGCGGTTCAGGTAAATCACCGACATCCCGAAGGCAATGCCCTGTGCTAAAACAGTCGCAAAAGCCACCCCGCCGATGCCCCATCCAAAAACAAGCACAAACAACAGGTCGAACCCGATGTTCAATATGGTGGAGATGATGAGAAAATACAAGGGCGTTTTGCTGTCACCCAGGCCACGCAATACTGCACTGACGGCGTTATAACCAAACATCAGCACCAGGCCGCCTGCATATACGCTGAAATATAGGGTGGCATCCGGAATGAGGTTTGCAGGCAACCCGATCAGGCGCCATACATCCTCAATAAAGACCAATCCGAGAACGGTCAGCATCATGCTGGCAAAGAACAAAAACACGAATGCGGTGTCAATGGCGCGCCTGACACCTTCGTAGTTTTTTGCGCCGTAAAATTGGGAAATGATGATGGTGGTACCGGTCGTGATGCCGATAACCAGGCTTACCAGGACAAAAATCACAGGAAAAGAGGCCCCGGCAGCAGCCAGCGCTTCCGTGCCGATGTACCGGCCAATAATAATGGTATCAACGATGTTGTACATCTGCTGAAACACATTGCCCAATAACATCGGCATGGCAAAGATGAGAATCTGCCGTGCCACCGGCCCTTGTGATAAATCGCGCATGAATGCAAAGGTACGGGAATTAGTTGATCTGCTGAAAGAGAGCCCGCTTCGCTTTTATATGATTTTTTCATGAGTTTTTGTATAATTCCGCATGAAAAAAATCATGTATATTTGGTGAATGGTTAATACTATGAGTTCGCTACGAAAAGTCGATTATAGCCACAGATTATGAACAATTATTCATTTCAAAGGTGTTCATGAGCTCACTTCGTTCGGTTCACAGATTATGAAATTATAAAAA
>JAVIYP010000015.1:0-50209 GCA_031323845.1 Bacteroidales bacterium
AACCCCGGAATCTGCCAGATAAATCCGTAATTCGTATACAATAGATTACTTTTGAGGGTCTCTGGCGCCTGTGAACATTTCCTTCTCAGAACTGTTTCATTTAATGATACTTAAAAGCTTTTACCGGAACTTTTACCGGTGGTTGGCAGACCAGGATAACGGAGTTTAATCTTTACCCTATATTTCAATGAAAAAAAATGCTCGTTTTATTGTCAATGTCACACTGCTGCTGTTGCTGATCGGCATCATTGCCTATCCAAAGATCAGGCCCATATTCCAGGGTGGTTCATTTGAAGAACAGTCTTTTCAGCCTCGTCAGCGGCCGCCTTTGAGTGTGAGTGCCTATATAATTGCCCCTGCCTCACTCAGGGAGGAGATCCGTACAACGGGAAGTTTGCTTCCGGACGAGGAGGTTGATCTGGCTTTTGAGACCAGCGGCAAGGTTGTGGGCATATACTTTCGCGAAGGGAGCTATGTGCAGCAGGGCGACTTGCTTGCGAAGATGAACGATCGTCATCTTCAGGCCCAGCTGCAGAAGCTGCAGGCCCAGCGTCGCCTGCTTGTTGAGCGTGAGTTTCGTCAACGATCACTGCTGGAACGGGACGCGATCAGCCAGGAGGCTTACGACCAGGTGGTTACCGAACTGGAAACCCTCGACGCCGACATTGAACTGCTGGAGGCTCGCATAGCCGAAACCGAGGTGCGTGCGCCCTTTGATGGTATTGTAGGCCTTCGCTACATCAGTGAGGGGAACTTTGCATCTCCGAATACCCGTATGGCCCGCCTCATAAAAACACAACCCCTGAAGCTTGAGTTCTCGATACCTGAACGTTACGCAGGATCGGTATCGACGGGCTTTCCCGTCCAGTTTCGTGTTGACGGTTTTCTTGAGCCCAAGCAGGCAGAAGTGTACGCCGTTGACCCCCTGGTTGATGACAGGACCCGCACGTTCAGGCTTCGGGCGCTCTATGACAACGCCGGCAATGAATTAAACCCCGGCCGTTTTGCCTCGGTAAACCTTCAGCTATCAGAAATTGATGACGCCATTGCCATTCCTTCGGAGGCATTGATCCCTGAAATGGAAGGCGACAGGGTGTTTGTTTACCGGTCGGGGCGCGCCCATCCCGTGTATGTCCGTACCGGCCTCCGGACAGAAGACAGAGTTCAGATCCTTGATGGTCTGAGCTTTGGCGATACCTTGCTGGTTACCGGAGTTCTTCAGCTAAGGCAGGGCCTCCCCGTTGCTATTGATAACTTTTAAGATGTGTCCAAGATGAGTTTAGCATCCTTAAGTATAAAAAGACCTGTACTGGCCACCGTTTTCGTGATCGTGATTGTTCTTTTCGGATTGATCGGGATGACGTATCTCGGCGTGCGCGAATTCCCGAGTGTTGACCCGCCGGTGATCTCGGTCCGGACATCCTATCCGGGAGCAAACTCCGATGTGATCGAGACCCAGATCACCGAACCCCTGGAACAAGCCATCAATGCTGTTCCCGGCATACGTACGCTCACCAGCGTCAGCCGGCAGGGGTCAAGTAACATCACGGTTGAATTTGAGCTCAGTGTGAATATGGAAACCGCGGCCAACGACGTCCGCGATAAGGTGGCGCAAGCCCAGCGCATGCTGCCCAGGGACGTTGACCCTCCCATCGTGTCAAAGGCCGACGCCGACGCCAGCCCAATAATGTTTGTCACCGTGGAGAGCGAAACGCGTTCGCTGCTTGAGCTGTCGGAGATTGCCGAGCTGACTCTTCGCGAACAGCTTCAGACCATTGACGGTGTCAGCGGCATCCTGATATGGGGTCAGAAACGCTATGCCATGCGCCTGTGGATGGACCCTGCCAAACTTGCGGGCTATGGGCTGACACCAATGGATGTGCGTAATGCCCTTCAGCGCGAGAATGTAGAGCTCCCTTCAGGTCGCATCGAAGGCAACACGGTGGAACTCACCATACGCACCCTCGGCCTGATGTCAACACCGGAAGAATTCAACAACATGATCATCACCGAGCAGGATGGACGCGTGGTGCGCTTCAGG
Source organism: Bacteroidales bacterium (assembly GCA_031323845.1). GTDB lineage: Bacteria > Bacteroidota > Bacteroidia > Bacteroidales > UBA7960 > PUPG01. Next base: position 2,042 of record JAVIYP010000015.1, read on the forward strand.
GATATCGGCAGGGCGGAACTGGGCCCGGAAGACCTGAGAGGCATTGTGCGCCGCGACGGCGTTCCCATCGTCGGTAACGCCATCATACCTCAGCCCGGGTCGAATCATATCGACATCGTGGACGAAGTTTACCGGAGGCTTGCCATGATTGAGCGCGACCTGCCCGATGATGTCACCATCAATATCGGTTTCGATAACACCGAGTATATCAGATCTTCCATAAGAGAAGTGCGCAACACCATATTCATAGCCTTTATTCTCGTTACGATCATCATCTTCCTGTTTTTACGCGACTGGCGCACGACCATTATTCCGGTACTGGTGATTCCGGTATCCCTGATAGGCTCATTCTTTATCATGTATGTGGCGGGATTCACCATCAATGTGCTTACCCTGCTGGCGGTGGTGCTCGCTATCGGGCTCGTGGTGGATGATGCTATCGTGATGATGGAGAATATCTATGTGAAGATCGAGCGAGGCATGACACCGGTGCAGGCCGGACTGGCAGGCGCCAACGAAATCTTCTTTGCCATCATCGCCACTACCATAACACTGGTGGCCGTTTTCTTCCCTATTGTTTTTCTGGAAGGCATAACCGGAAGGCTGTTCCGTGAATTCAGCATAGTCATTGCTGGAGCGGTGATCATATCCTCCTTTGTGGCGCTGAGTTTCACGCCCATGCTGTCCACAAAGATTCTCAGGCAGCGCAAAACCCGAGGACGCTTTTACCACCGGACGGAAGGCTTTTTCACTGCGCTGAATGAAGCGTACAGGAAGTCACTGGAAAACTTCCTGCAACGGCGCTGGATGGCCGTTATGATACTGCTTGTCGCCGTCGGTTTTGTGATGCTGCTGTATCGTAACATCCCCGGTGAAATGGCGCCCATGGAAGACAGGTCCATGCTTACTATTAATGCCCGTGCACCCGAAGGCACAACCTACGAGTTCATACGCGACTATATTGACGACATAGCCGACCTGGCAGAAGAACTGGTTCCGGAACGTGAAGCCATTACCTCCATGGTCTTTGAGCGATGGTCAAATGTGCGCATCATGCTGAAAAAGCCCAATGAGCGAAGAGCATCCCAGCAGGAGATAGCAGACCGCCTGGCAGTGGCCCTACGCGACAAAACACGAGCCATAGCCTTCGTCAACCAGCAGTCAACCTTCGGGGGCCGCAGATCGGGAAGGCCTGTGCAATATGTGTTGCAGGCGCAAAGCATAGAAAAGCTCCGTGAAGTGCTGCCCGAATTTATGGAAAGGGCTCAGAACAGTCACATATTACAGATGCCCGACGTTAACCTGAGGTTTAACCTCCCTGAAATGCAGGTGCATATCGACCGCGACAAGGCCAATGCCCTTGGTGTTTCCACTCAGAATATCGGACAAACACTTCAGCTGGCCCTCAGCGGGCAACGTTTCGGTTATTTCTTTATGCACGGAAAGCAATACCAGGTATTCGGCGAACTTGCACGGGAAGACAGAAACACGCCTCTTGACTTAAAATCCCTGTTTGTCCGCAGTAATAATGGAACTATGGTACAGCTCGACAACCTGGTGACACTCAATGAACACACTGCTCCCCCCCAGCTGTTTCGCTATAACCGCTTTGTGTCGGCAACCGTTTCTGCCAACCTGGCACCGGGTTATACGATCAGTGACGGCATTGCGGAAATGGACCGGATTGCCGGCGAAGTGCTGGACGACACGTTCAGAACTGCCCTCGCCGGCGACTCAAAAGACTATCAGGAAAGCTCCTCCAGCCTGGTATTTGCTTTTGTGCTGGCCATCGTTCTCATATTCCTGGTCCTTTCTGCCCAGTTTGAAAGCTTTAAAGACCCCATCATCGTCATGATGACGGTACCACTGGCAATAACCGGAGCCATGTTGTTTATGTGGTACTTCAACATCACTATGAACATCTTCAGTCAGATCGGGATCATCATGCTCATCGGCCTGGTGTCAAAAAACGGTATTTTGATGGTTGAATTTGCCAACCAGCGCAAGCAGGCAGGCATGAATAAGCTGGAAGCCATCAAGTATGCTGCCGCTGCCCGTTTCAGGCCCATACTCATGACCAGCCTGTCCACCATCCTTGGTGTGATGCCGCTGACGCTTGGCTTTGGTGAAGGAGCGCAGAGTCGCGCTGCCATGGGTGTTGCCGTTATCGGCGGGCTTGTACTGTCCACCTTTCTGACATTGTATGTCGTACCGGCCGTGTACTCATTTATCGCTACGGAATCAAAAAATGTGAAAGATATTGAAGAACTCTGAAATGCCTGATCCACTATGAATCAAAAGATTTTTCCGGTCTTGTTTTTGTTTTTTGCTGCCACCGCCTCTGCACAGCACTATCACAGCCTTCAGGAAGTGATAGCCACAGCAGTTGAGAACAATTACGCCATACGCCTGGCAAGAAACAACCAGAGGATTTCTGAAAATAATTACAGCCTGGGTAACGCCGGCTTTCTCCCTGTCATAGACCTCAGGGGGCAGTATTCCGGTACGCGCACCAACACCGACAGAACCGACTTTGACGGCGTCGGGTCGAGCCTTAGGAATATTCACAACACCGTGGGCAGTGCCAATCTCAGCCTGGGCTGGACAATTTTCGACGGCTTCAGGGTGCAGTACAATTACGACAAACTGGAGGTGCTAAAAGAAATGGGCGAACTTAGCACCGAAGTTGCCCTGGAAAACCTGGTGGCGGCGATCACTGCAGAATACTTCAACCTGGTGCAGCAACAGCGTTTGCTCGACAACCTGAGGTTTGCCGTTGAATTGTCGCGCGAGCGTGTCCGTATTGATGAAGAACGCTTTTTACTGGGTTCAGGGTCGAAGCTGCAACTGCTTCAGGCGGAGGTGTTTCTCAATGCCGACAGTTCACGCATGGGCAGACAGGAAGAAGTGGTGAGGGCTTCACGCGTACGCCTCAACGAGCTGATGGCCATGGAAAACCTGAGGTACAACATCAGACCCGCCGATACCGTCATTTCCATTAATGAAATCATGATCTACGAGACCCTGGAGCGGTCGGCGTTAAGCAGAAATACGAGGCTGCGTGCTGCCGCCAAAAACAAACGGATCGTCGAATACGATCACAAACTGACCATTTCACAGGCCTACCCCTATGTGAACCTGAGCTCAGGTTACGGATACACCTACAACACCTTTCAGACCGGGACCTTCAGCGACCAGCAAAGCTTTGGCATGAACTATGGGATTACGGTCGGCATGAACATTTTTGACGGCTTCAACCGCCGCCGGCAAATCAGCAACGCTGCCATCAATAAGGAAAACAGCCGCATTGTTTATGAGGATGTCCATCTATCTGTAATGTCGGACCTCATAACGATCTACAACGAATACCTGAACAATTTCAGACTGCTCGACCTTGAAACCCAAAACCTGGATGTTGCCTACGAAACCCTGAACATAGCCATGGAACGCTACCGTTTGGGGGCCTTGTCGGGGTTTGAGCTAAGGGAGGTGCAGAAGAACCTGCTGGAAGCCGAAGAGCGCCTCCTGTCCATACAGTACAACACCAAACTTGCGGAGATATCTCTGCTCAGGCTGGCCGGACGCGTATTGGAATATCTGTAAAACGCCTGGTTGGAAAACAACGGCAGGCCTAGCTGTCGTTTAAATGCCAGGAAGCACCCTCTTTCCCGTCTTTGACCAAAATGCCTAAGCGGTTTAATGCATCGCGGAGTTTGTCGGAAGTGCCCCAGTCTTTGTTCTGCCTGGCTTCGGCCCGGATGTCAAGAATGATCTCCATCAGGCCCTCCGTTGTTTTCTGATGTTGCGACCGGTCGGCTGAATGCATGCTTTCAAGGCCGAGAATCTCTCCGGCAAACACCCGGAAGGTTTCGCGCAGCATGTCAATGTCCTCCAGGCACAGCGTTTCTTTACTGTCTTTTACGGCATTGATGATTCTTACTGCGTCAAAAAGGTGTGCTATTGCCTGTGGTGCATTGAAATCATCGTTCATAGACTGGTAGCACCTGGTTTTTAACCAGGAAACGTCAACGGACGAGGAGTCTGACGGTTTTAATTCCTTTAAAACGTTCATGGCCTGTACCAGGCGTTGCAGTCCCTTCTCGGCAGCGCGGAGCGCTTCGTTGCTGAAATCGAGGGTGCTGCGGTAATGTGCCTGTAGAATGAAAAACCGTATGGTCATCGGGTGGTAAGCCTGGTCAAGCAATTCGTGGTTCCCGCTGAAGAATTCCTTGAGTGTGATAAAGTTGCCAAGCGACTTGCCCATTTTCTGGCCATTGATGGTAATCATGTTGTTGTGCATCCAGTACCTGACGGCATCCTTGCCGCTGGCGGCAATGGACTGGGCTATTTCACATTCGTGGTGCGGGAACAGCAGGTCCATGCCGCCTCCATGAATGTCAAACACCTCTCCAAGGTATTTGGTGCTCATGGCCGAGCACTCCAGATGCCAGCCCGGGAAGCCCTCCCCCCAGGGCGATGGCCACCGCATTATGTGTGCCGGCGAAGCCTTCTTCCACAGCGCAAAATCTGCCGGATGGCGCTTCTCCTGCTGCCCCTCAAGCGTCCTCTGCCCGGAAATCATCTCCTCCGTGTCGCGACCGCTCAGCTTTCCGTAATGAAAACGCTCATTGTATTTCTCAACGTTAAAATAGACAGAACCGTTGACCTCATAGGCATACCCGGCATCCAAAATGGCTTTTACCATTTCTATCTGTTCAATGATATGACCGGATGCGCGTGGCTCAATGCTTGGTTTTAACACATTGAGCATGTCCATGTCCTCATGGTAACGGTCCGTGTAATACTGAACCACCTCCATGGGCTCCAGCTGGTTGAGCCGTGCCTGTTTTGCTATCTTATCCTCTCCCTCATCCGCATCATTTTCAAGATGACCCACATCCGTAATGTTACGCACGTAGCGCAGCTTGTAACCCAAATGTTTCATGTAACGAAACACCACGTCAAACGTAACCGCCGGTCGTGCATGACCCAGATGTGCATCACCGTAAACGGTCGGCCCGCAAACATACAAGCCGACAAAAGGTGGATTGAGGGGTTCAAAAACCTCTTTCTTCCTTGATAATGAATTATGTATGACTAAAGCCCGGTCAATCATGTGTATGTGCGTTCGAAAAATACAAAGGTACTGAAAAGTTAAGTGAATCTTATCATGAAGAAGGCGAAGCAAACCGGGGCTTAAACCTTCTTTAAAACCTCAACGGCCTTTTTATAGCCGACCTCAAACACTTTTTCTGCCGACGACAGGTCAAGGATGCCGAACTCCTCAAGGTTTTCCGGCTGAATAAATATGGAACACTTGTCTTTACGCATTTCTGCATGATTAAGCATGGTAAGGTGAAACGTTCTGATGCCAAGTTTTTTAAGCCCTTTGATGTTGCTTTCCCGGCCAACCGGATTGACATTGACACCGATAATTTGCTTGCAATGGCCGACCAGGGGTTCTACGGGAAAATTGTTGAGAATGCCGCCGTCAAGGTATTGATTTCCCTTTATGGTTACGGGAGGAAAAACAACAGGAATGGAAGATGAAGCAATGATGGCTTCAACCAGTTTCCCTTTGTCGAATGCCGTATATTCTACGGTATTGATATTTACCGCATGAATGATGAGCGGGATCTTAAGGTCCTCAATGTTTTCTGCACGGAGGGTTTTCTTAAGGGTCTTTTCAAAGCCTTTCATTTCGACAAGGCCGTCCTTAGAAAATAAAAAATCAAGAAAGCCAAAAAGGTTTTTACTGACCAGTGTCTTTAAAATGTCCTCAATGGGATGCCCGTCGGCATATAAAGCACCGATGATGCTGCCGGCACTCACCCCCGAAATGATATCCGGTTTAATGTCGTGTTCCTCCAGTGCCTTTAAAACGCCGAGGTGGGCAAACCCGCGTGTGCCGCCACCGCTAAGCACAAGCCCGTAATTGTATTTCTTTTTTTTAAACATCATGTTTCTCTTTTGTAAACAACTTCCGGTGTCCTGCCAGGTGCGGAATCCTGCCGGCCCCTGGCTTTGTTCCTTTTTACTTGCAAAGCAACATCCCCGCCATGCTGCGGCCATGTACCGGTGTTCCTTCCAGGACTGCGCAAAATCGCTGCGGCATAACCGGATCAATGGCATGGACACGTCAGCAGGTAAATATACGTGAAATTTTTTAACGAACACAGAAGTCTTCCATCAACAACAGATAGAAACCGTGTTGCCGGCCGTTTCAGAAGATTAACTGGCTGTGTAAAGCGGTTTGACAATTCGGTACGTTTTTTGTATCTTTGTTTTTTAAAATGTCCATGTGATGAAAATGCGTGTTCGTTTGAGCGGTGTAATTTTGTTTCTGTTTCTTTTGTATACTGCATCTGTCAATGCACAATTGCCCACACCTCATTTTGGTGTGCAGCTGGGCAGTTCCTTTTCCAGTTTTGGTTCCCAGGGCAGTATGTTTTCCCAAACCCTTGCCCCCAGTCTCAATTGGGACATGAATGAAAACTTCCATCTTGAAGTTGGCACGATCTTTAGTTTCGGCCGGATGAATGCCGCAATGCCCGACGCTCTGTTGGCCGGTAATATGCAAAATCTGAGCAGCACCACCATGTATGCCTTTGGCGTGTACCGTGTAAACCCCCGCCTGAGCATCAGTGGTGCAACATGGTTTGAACAGGCTGACCTGCCGTTGTTTGATGCATCAATGACGCCACACATCATGCAGCATAACCCGCGCGGGATGATGCTGGGGCTTGATTACAAAGTAACCGAAAACCTGCGTTTTGGATTTGAGGTAAGCTCCTCCTCAGGCCTTTCTCCCTGGTCGCCCGGATTGTTCCGCAGTTACGGCTTCCCCGGCGGTCATCTGCATCCCATGCAGAACATCAGAAACTAACAAGCTCCGTCAGTGAGCTCATTCCTTTCTTTTCTCGAAAAAAGTAAGAATTTGTGTTGCCTTTTTCAAAAAAAATGCCTATATTGTAACACTGTTTGAAACAACTCTGCCCTAGGTGGTTTTAAATGGTCGTTTTGGTTAATGTTGTTTTTGTTTCTCTGGCAGAAAATAACAGGAGGTCAGTTGTTCGCCTCCTGTTTTTTTGATTTGGGAGGTATCAGCGCATCTGCAGCCTGAGATTCGTCAGGCCTGCATTCCTGGCAACATGCACGGCGTTATTGTACTCTGAGCGCGTAATCCTTCGTGCAATTTCAGGGTGGTCAAGAGCTTTGAAAACCGGCGTGTATTGCGACATTATGTTCAGGTAGGTGTCTTTGGGCAGGTTGGCGGCAATCCATCGGATCACCCGGTCGGATGCGGCAACATTTTCTGGCATTACGAGGTGTCTGATCATCAAACCTTTGTAAATCAGGTCTGTGTCAGGGTCAGGAATTGCCACCCCCACCTGGCGGTGCATCTCCAGCATGGCCTTCTGGGCGAGTTCGGGGTAATTTGCCGCACCGGGAGAATATTTATCGGCAGCAGACGAATCACCATATTTAAAGTCGGCAAGGTAAATATCAACGACCCCGTCAAGAAATTCAAGAACCTCTGTTTTTTCCCATCCACTGGTGTTGTATGCCAAAGGAATGGTAAGTCCCCTTGATGCTGCATGGTCCAGGGCCAGCAGTATATGAGGAATATAGTGTGTGGGTGTAACCACATTGATGTTGTGGCAACCCCTGCGCTGCAACAACAGCATCATACTGGCAAGCTCCCGGGTTCCGTAGCGCCGGCCATGGCCCAACTGACTTATTTCATAATTAATACAAAACACGCACAACAGCGAACAGTTGGTGAAAAAGATGGTTCCCGAACCGTGCCTGCCCACCAGCTCCCTTTCCTCGCCAAAGTGCGGACTGGCAGAGGATATCTCCAGATCGGCATTGGCGTTGCAGTCGCCCCGCTGCCCCGATATCCTGTCGGTGAAACAATCACGCGGACAAAGATCGCAGTTTCTCATTCTTTCATGAAGAATCTCCCCACGAGCCTTAAGCTCGCCGCTCTTGTGCAACTGCACGTAGTTTGGCGTATAGCCGCTTCCGGTGGTATGCATCGATGTATTTTTTGATGAAACGGGTGAAGCAAAAAACAAAGGAAACGGTAACAGCCTGCCAGCCATACCCAATGCAGGCAGGGTTAGCAACTGTTGTAAAAAAGTCCTGCGGTTTTGTTTTTGCATGGTTGTTTTTATTTTGTCTAAGTTAAAATTTTACGTGTTAGTTTGTAAAAACAGTATAAATATACATATTTTTTTGATACCGAATTATACACAAGCGCATGAAAAAAATTCATGGAAAAGCGAAGCGGTTCCTCCTGTACATCTTCATTTTGTATATTGTTGCAACAAAATGAAGATGTTTTTTACAGGAGAAATATACATATTATTTTTCATACGAAATTACACACAAATGCATCAAAAATTCATTGTAAAGCAAAGCGGTTCTTTCTGTACATCTTCATTTCGAATATTGATTCAACAAAATGAAAATGCTCTTTTACAGGAGACATGTACATAATTTATTCATACGTAAATGCACGCAATCGAATGAACTACCCACATTGAAGATGATGGCAGATTATTTCGACAGCAGGGAGTTTTTATGTCTGCGAACTTTTGCCAAAGAAAACCGGCATAATGGTGCAGGCCAGGACCGAAAAAGACTGCTCTGATTCTTTTTGCCTTTTCTCATGTGTATTTTATTTTGCGTTTTTCGCGTGTCTATCATTTTGCATTATAAAGCAAGGTTTCGGCAACAGCCTGCCGGGGCAATCTGTTGCTTTGGTCGGTCCTTTTATTGGTAATCACCCGTTTTTTATGAATTCTTATTGCGGAAAAATAATGTTTCAGATCAAACAATTTGTATCTTTATATCCTTTACTATAGTATACAAGCAAATTTAAATGAATCACCATACATTAATCACACAAAAAATTGGAGGTACACCATGGCAAAATTAACCACGAACTATTTGGGCATCAAACTCAAGAATCCTCTGATTGTTGGTGCATGTAACCTGAGTCTTGACATTGATCAGGCCAGGAGAATGGAGGATGCAGGGGCCTCAGCCATAGTCTTTAAATCCTTGTTTGAAGAGCAGATCAACCTTGAAAGTCTTGAGCTTGAAGATGATTTGACCGAGTATGCGGAGCGCAATGCTGAAATGATAAACCTGTTTCCCAGCCTTCAGCATGCCGGACCGGAAGAGCATCTTGACAAGCTGGCAAAGACAAAGCAGGCGCTCGGAATTCCGGTTATCGGAAGTCTGAATTGTGTGCATGCTGACACCTGGGTAGAATATGCAGTGGAGATGGAAAAAACCGGCATAGATGCGTTGGAATTGAACATGTATGCTTATCCTGATAATTTTGAAAAGTCATCTGCACAGATCGAGCAGGAGCAACTGGACATACTGAAGTCCATAAAGGAAAAAATAAGTATTCCGATCAGCGTCAAACTGAGTCCGCATTATGCTGGTATTTTGCATCTTGTGAAACAAATGGATGAGGCAGGTGTGAATGGATTCGTGCTGTTTAACAAGCTCATACAACCCGATATTGACATTAAAGCAGTTGAGCATGAAATACCCTGGAGTCTGAGCAATCCTTCAGAGCACAGGATCAGTTTGCGGTTTATCGGATTGCTTTACAAGAACATCAAAGCTGACCTTTGCGGAAACCGGGGTGTTTATTCGGGCGGTGAGATGGCAAAGCTCATTCTGGCCGGGGCAAATGCGGTACAGGTGGTAAGCGCGATATACCAGAACAAGGAAGCGCACATCACTACCATGCTTAATGAACTGAATGCATGGATGGAAGAAAATGGTTTTGCTTCGCTGGATGACTTCAGGGGCAAGCTGTCGAATGCTGAGGTTAAGGATCCTTTTGCTTACAAGAGGGCGCAGTATGTTGACATCATGATGAAGCCTTTTGAATTGCTCAGGAAATATCCGATGCTCTAAGGTCTTTCCACAGAAACACAAAGAGGCTGCCGCAAATTTTGCGGCAGCCTCTTTGTGTAACAGGGGTTCCGTCCTGCTTTAAAAAACTCAGATTTCCTCGTTTGAGGTGTGTGCGGTAACTACTTTCAGGGTGTCGTGCGCAATCACCAGTTCTTCGTTGGTGGGCACTACCATTACTTTTACCTTTGAGTCATGTTTTGAGATCATTTCCAGTTTGCCGCGCAGGCCGGTGTTTTTGTCAACATCAAACTGTATACCCAAAAACTCCAGGTCTTTACAGATGATCTCGCGTGTTTCCGGTCCGTTTTCTCCGACACCACCGGTGAAGATGAGCAGGTCAACGCCTCCCATTGCCGCAGCGTAGGCCCCGATGTATTTTTTCACGCGGTACATATACATATCCAGGGCAAGCTGGGCGCGTTTGTGCCCATTGTTCCATGCTTCATTTTCAATGTCGCGCATGTCATATGACACACCGCTGATGCCTAAAACACCGCTTTTCTTATTGATCAAGTTGTTGGCGTCGTCAAGACTGAGGTTTTTAATGCTCATGATGTAGAGCAGAGCGCCGAGGTCAAGGTCGCCGGTTCGTGTACCCATGATCAGCCCCTCAACGGGTGTTAACCCCATGCTTGTATCGACGGACTTTCCGTTTTTGATGGCTGCTATGGAAGCTCCGTTGCCCAGGTGGCAGGTGATGGCTTTTACCTGGCTTTTGCGCATAAACAGAGCATCACAGGCTTTCTCAAACACATATTTGTGGCTTGTGCCGTGAAATCCGTAGCGCCTTATCTTATCCTTCTCGTATAAATCGTAGGGAAGCCCGTACATATAAGCATGCTGAGGCATGGTCTGGTGGAAAGCGGTATCGAATACGGCCACCTGTGGAACGGTAGGTACCAGCTTCTCCATCGACACTATCCCTTTGAGGTTGGCGGGGTTGTGCAGTGGCGCGAGATCAATCACCTCCTCAATGTTCTTCTTTACGTCTTCTGTAATTAACGCACTCGCACTGAATTTCTCACCTCCGTGTGCCACCCTGTGTCCTACTGCGATAATCTCGTTCACGCTTTCGATCACACCATGCTCAGCGTCAAGCAAAGTCTTTAGAATCAAATTGATGCCCACTTCGTGGTTTTTTACATCCTGGATCAGCATATAGGGCTCCTTGCCCTTGGGCTGGTGTTTGAACTCGCTGTCTTTCAATCCAACCCTTTCAAGTAAGCCTTTAGCCAGCAATTCGGCATTGTTGGCCATGTCGATGAGTTGGTACTTGATGGATGAACTGCCGCAGTTAAGGACTAGAATCTTCATTGGTCTGTTTCGGGGTTTAAAATGTTATGATAACTATTTTTTCGGAATAAGAATTTCTGAATGAATTACTGCTCAGTCGTCACTATTTGGCCGCCTGATTGACAGTAATGGCCACAAGGTTGACAATATCCTCAACAGAGCAACCTCTTGAAAGGTCGTTGATGGGCGCTGCCATCCCCTGCAAAACCGGTCCTACGGCCTCGGCCCCTGCCAGCCGCTGAACAAGTTTGTAGGCTATGTTGCCGACTTCAAGGCTGGGAAATACCAGTACATTAGCCCGGCCTGCCACATCGCTGCCCGGAGCCTTGCTTTTACCAATGGCCTCAATGAGGGCTGCATCAGCCTGCATCTCACCGTCGATCAGCAGTCCGGGATCTCTTTCCCTGGCCAGACGGGTGGCCTCGATTACCTTATCGCACATAGGATGCCGTGCACTGCCTTTGGTGGAAAAACTGAGCATGGCCACCCTGGGTTCAACACCGACAATAGAACGCATGGTTTGTGCCGTCATTACCGCAATTTCAGCCAGTTCAGCGGCCGTCGGGTCAGGATGTACGGCACAATCCGCAAACACAACAATGCCTTCATGACCCCAGTGCTTTTCTTTCATGATCATTAGAAACGCTCCCGAAACCACACTGATGCCGGGTAAGGTTTTAACGATCTGAAACGCCGGACGTAAAACATCGCCCGTTGCATTCATAGCACCGGCAACTTCCCCGTCGGCAACCCCGTTTTTTATCAGCAATACAGCAAGATACAACGGGTCAGCAACCAGCGTATAGGCTTCTTCACGACTGAGGTTTTTATGCTTCCGTAATGCATAGAGCATCGCTGCATAATCCTCCCGCTCGCTGAATGTTTCAGGATCAATGATACTTGCCTTGCTGATGGCATGTAAAGAGCGGCTCGCAGCAGCTTCCCTGATCTTGTCCGGATTACCCAGCAGTATAAGGCGCGCTATTCCTTCGTCAAGAATAATGTTTGCCGCTGTTAACGTTCTCTCTTCAGTGCCTTCCGGCAGTACAATACATTTGTTGTGTTGCCTGGCTTTTTCCCTGATGGTGTTCAGTAAGTGCATGTATCTGTAATGGAGCTTTTTATTGTGGATCTGCTTGTATTTCAACGGCCAACAAAATTAGAATTAATTTGCGTTCCTGCAAAGCTATTTTGTTAATTTTTTCATACTTAATGCCGGTTTAGATTAAAAAAATGTTAACCGGTTAACATCTTTATGATCCGGGTTGATCGAGGCGTTGCGTTATACGTAAAAATTATTTCTTATGTGACAGAAGGAGCACTATCTTTGCAAGAAAAACCTGATGTATTTCTTTGCGCAGCTTTCACTTCTCATTGTTTTGATGGCACAGGTTCCCTTCAGCGAAGTGCCTGACAGCAGAGAAACCATGCTTCCAGAAGACCTGGTGACAGCAATGCCTGCCGATACAACTGCACCGGCTGAACTGCTTAACGGTGATTCTTTTTTTGGGAGTCCGCATAAATTGCCCGTTTTTGATACGTTGGACGGAGTAGCTGTTGAAGACGCCGGGTTGATGCACGATTGGGTGCTGTGGGTGTTTCTGGCCGCTCTCTTTTTGCTCGCTGTTACCGGTTATTTTTACCCCAATCGCCTGAAACAGGTCATCAAAGCTGTGCTGGGCATCCGTTTTTTTCTGCAGCTGAACAAAGATGCCGAGTTTTTCAAACATCCTGCCTCCTATTTGCTTTCAGTAATTTTTATCCTGGCATTGTCAATGCTTGTTTTTCAAAGCTTGCTTCATACCGGGAGAACAGGGCTCTTTCATGAAATGCCCCTTTATCTTCAATTTGCCGGTATCGCAGGCTTCTGGCTGCTTTTCTATTGCGGGAAAGCACTGTTTGTCTGGTTTCTGGCCTGGCTTTTTGACACAAGATTAGCCAGCAGGATTTATTTGGAGAATATCTTTGTGTTTAATATTGTGAATGGATTGTTGTTGCTGCCCCTGGTATTCTATAACGCATACACCCCTTCCATACAGGCGCTGAATGTGATGTGGGGCTTGTTGGTTTTGTCGAATGTTTATAAACATTTGAGAGGTGCTTTCCTGTCTCACAAAGATTCAGGTTTTTCTATGTATTATTTATTTTTGTATCTTTGCGGCGTTGAAATTATCCCATTATTATTGCTTGGGAAAGCCGTAACGGTTTATCTGCCGGCACCTTGACATATTGTTGTTAGCGAAGAATAACTGGTTAGTAACTAAATTAATAGGAGACTTCTTTTTGAAAATTAAACACGTTTTAATATCTCAACCACCGCCTGAAAACGATAAGTCACCCTACTCAGAACTCATAAAACAGTTCAACCTTGATTTGTGTTTCAGAAAATTTATCAAAGTTGAGCGTATTGGAGCAAAAGAGTTCCGGCAGAACAGAATTCCGGTTCAGGATTATACGGCAGTCATCTTCACTTCACGACATGCTGTTGATCATTTTTTCAGCTTGTGTGAAGAATTAAGAGTGCAGGTTTCCGAACAAATGAAATACTTCTGTACCTCAGAAGCAATTGCGTTGTATTTGCAAAAATACGTTCAGTTCAGAAAGCGGAAGATTTTTTTTGGCAAGAGCCATTTCAGTGAATTGATTGATGTGATCAAGAAGCAGCGCGATGAAAAGTTTCTGTTCGCCTGTGCCGAAAATCATAAAAAAGAGATTCCCCAGCTTCTTCGCCAGAACAAGATACAGTTTACGCCGGCACCTATTTATCGTACGGTTTCAGAGGATGTGTCGGACCTTGATATTGACAAGTACGATATGTTCGTTTTCTTCAGTCCGTTTGGAATTAAGTCATTAAAGGAAAACTTTCCTGATTTTCAGCAAGGTGAAAAGATCCTAGCCGCGTTTGGCAAGGCTACAGCCAAAGCCGCCGCCCAGGAAGGCCTCAAGGTGCAAATACCCGCCCCCACCAAAACGGCTCCATCAATGATCATGGCCATCAGTGAGTTTCTCGAAAACCGGGGGAAGCAATAAAAACCGGCATGTACACTTTCAGAAAGAACGAAAGACTGGCGAATTATCGCCTGCAGTCCATGCTTTTTGAAAACGGGCAGTCTTTTCATCACCACCCTTTGCGTGTGCAATGGATGCTCTTTCCTGAAGAAAAACTGACGGAGTTGTTTCCCGGCACCAGGGAGCATTCAGGAAACGCTGCCTTTATGTATCCTGCCAAATTGCTTGTTTCGGTTTCCAAAAAAAAGATCAAAAGAGCCACAGACAGAAACCGGCTGAAGAGGCTGGTTAAAGAGGCCTACCGCAAAAACAAAAACGGATTCTACTCGTTTCTACTAGAGAGGCAGGAGCTGGGCCTGGTCGCCATGATGTACACGGCTGATAACGTCATGACGTATAAAGACATAGAACAAGCTGTGGCCGAGGTGCTGAAAAAACTTATTGATAAGGCAGGGAAAGCCTGATCCCCGGCACTTTTCACGCAAAGTTCAGCAGGTGCACGTATGAGGTTGTTACAGATTATAAATGCTTTTTTCAGATGGCTCCTTATTGGGCTGATCAGGCTTTACCAGGGTGCCATTTCACCTTACCTTCCGCCTTCCTGCAGGTATGCTCCCACATGCTCGCAGTACGGAGTGGAAGCGATACGGAAACACGGACCGTTCAGGGGAGGGTGGCTTACGCTGAAACGCATACTGAGATGTCATCCATGGAGCGGAAGCGGCCATGATCCTGTTCCCTGAATGAATGTGCCACTAACTAAACGTTATATGGGTTATAAGAACAGCGCTTCTTATCAGCAAACAGCTACAAACCAAATGCCAAAAGCGGATTAAGTGAAAAGTGAAAAGTGAAAAGTGAAAAGTGAAAAGTGAAAAGTGAAAAGTGAAAAGTGAAAAGTGAAAAACAGCTCTTGGCTGTTAGCTATTGGCTGTTGGCAGATTTTCTTGCTAAAGGCCAAAGGCCAAAAGCAGATTAAGTGAAATATCAACGATTAAACAATTAAACAATTAAACGATTAAACAATAGCCTTACATCTTCACATCTGACTTCTGACATCCAAATATAACTCAGAAATAAACACAAAACACAGACAATCAAACATATAACTAAATATTAACCATGAAACACATCATAAAAAGAATAGGGCGCGTTAAGCGTACATCGTCCGTATTGGTTCTTTCATTTTGTTTGATTCTGCTGACGAGCGCCGGAAGCAGAAACTTTGAAATAACCAGGAACCTCGATATTTTCGCCAACCTGTTCCGTGAACTTGTGGTCAATTACATTGAGGATATCAATGTATCTGAAGTCATGAAAACCGGCATCGATGAAATGCTGAGTTCTCTGGACCCCTATACTGTTTTTATTTCTGAAGCTGAAATTGAAGATGTCCGTTTTATCACTACCGGGCAGTATGGCGGCATTGGTGCGCGGATTCAGCCACGGGGCGATTTTATTATGATCACTGATCCTTATGAAGGGTTTCCGGCCCATAAGGCAGGTTTGATACCGGGTGATCTTATCCTGGAGATTAATGGTCAGACTACCAAGAGCCGCCGTGAAGATGAGGTGCGTACGTTACTGCAGGGACAGCCAGGCACTACCATTGACCTGCTGATTGAAAGGGACGGTGAGCGTTTCACCCGGTCGCTGCAGAGAGAAGTGATCCGCATTCCAAATATTCCATACAAGGGCATGCTTGACGAAACCACGGCATACATCAAGCTTACCGGCTTTACCCAGCGTGCCGGCAGAGAGGTCAGGGATGCCATAAAGGAGCTGGGCAATAACCATAACATAGAGGCCCTGGTGCTTGACCTGCGCGGCAATGGCGGTGGCTTGCTTCATGAAGCCGTCAATGTAACCAATCTTTTTGTTGACAGGAACAAGCTGGTTGTCAACACCAAAGGCCGGCTGGAAGACCGGACCTCCACGCATCGCACACTGAATGAGCCTTTTGATGCCGAGATTCCCCTGGTTGTTCTGGTAGACAGGGTCAGTGCCTCGGCTTCAGAGATTGTTGCCGGCGCCCTGCAGGACTACGACCGGGGAGTGATCATCGGTCAGCGCACCTTTGGGAAAGGCCTGGTGCAGAATGTGGTCCCGCTGAGTTACAACACCCAGCTGAAAATCACCATTGCGGAATATTTCATTCCGAGCGGACGCGGCATTCAGGCCATCAACTATGCTGAAAGGCGCCCCGATGGCAGTGTTTATAAAATTCCGGATTCACTGAAGGTGGCATTTACAACGGCAAACGGCAGGGTTGTTTACGATGGTGGTGGAATTGATCCCGACATTGAAGTTCACCGGCACGAAAGAGGTGCCATAACCCGTGCCCTGATCAGCGATTTCCTGATTTTTGATTATGCAGGTAACTATGTTAAACGCCACGGAAGCATTCCTGAACCCAGGGAATTTCACATAACGGATCCTATTTATGATGATTTCAAAAGCTTCATAGCCGGGAAAGGTTTTTCTTACGAAACCCAAAGCGAGCAACTGCTGAATCAGCTCCGGGATGTTGCAGAGCAGGAGCAGTACTTTCAAGCTATGGAAATGGAAATCAAGAAACTGTCCGAAATAATATCCGAAGAAAAAGCCCGTGACCTTGTCGCCTTCCGCCCTGAAATTGAACAGCTGCTGAGAGAAGAGATCGTTTCGCGATACTATTCGCGCTCAGGCAGGGTTCAGGTGTCGCTTGACGATGACCCCGATGTTGAAAAGGCTTTGGCCATACTGGCCGACAGGGATACCTATGACCGTTTGCTTGCCGGTGGTGAGTGAATCAGGAGCCCCTGATTTCTTCGAGTTCGAGCAGCGACTGCTCCCATAAGGTTTCCTGCTCTCTGATGCGGGTCTTTACCTTTTCGTAGTCAGCAAACACCTTGCCGCTGTGCACCAGCTCCTTGTCCAAGGAGGGGTTCGCAATGATTTGTTCCAGTCCGGAAAGCTCCGCTTCAAGCTTTTCTATTTCACGTTCACAGCCGGCGACGATCTTTTCCAGCTTTCGGATCTTCCGCTCCAGTTCTTTTTTCTGCTCGTAGGATTTACGGCTATCCGACTGCTTCTCAGCAACAATGGCATCTTTCTTCTGTTTTTTCTCCAGTGCTGCGAGGGTGCTTATACGCCTTGATGCAATAAAATCGTATATGTCGCCGATAAACTCCCTGATCTGTTGATTTCTGAACTCGAAGACTTTTTCGGTAAGCCCCTGCAGAAAGTCCCTGTCGTGCGATACGACAATGATCGTGCCTTTAAACTGCAGCAAGGCGTTTTTGAGAATGTCTTTTGAACGCATATCCAGGTGGTTGGTAGGTTCATCAAGAACCAGAAGGTTGGCGGGCTCAAGCAACAGCCGTGCAATTGCCAGCCGTGCTTTTTCACCCCCCGAAAGGACGTGCACTTTTTTGTCAATGTCGTCGCCGCTGAACAGGAAACCACCCAGGATGGACCTCAGGTGTTTGCGCACTTCACCGGCGGCTGCCTCATCGAGGGTTTGGAAGACTGTTTTTGCAGGGTCCAGGTGTTCGGACTGGTTTTGTGCGAAGTAGCCGATTTTTAGCTGATGCCCGGGTATTATTTCGCCCTGGTGCTCCAGCTTGCCGGTGATCATGCGTGCCAGGGTGGTTTTACCCTCTCCGTTCCGGCCCACAAAGGCGATGCGTTCTCCCCGGCCGATGATGAAGTTCAGATCTTTCAGCACGACTTTACTGTCAAAGCTTTTAGCGACGTCTTTTGCCTCAAGACTAATTTTTCCAGAAGGCGGGGCTTCCGGGAAACGAAAGTGAATGCTGCTGGTGTCCAGCTCCTCCACTTCAACCTTTTCCATCTTTTCAAGCAGCTTGATCCTTGATTGAACCTGGCTGGCTTTGGTGTTTTTTGCCCGGAACCGGGTAATGAAACGCTCTATCTGGGCGATTTCGCGCTGCTGATTGTTGAAAGCCGCCAATTCCTGCTCCAGCCGCTCCTGCCGGAGCATCTCATAATCTGAGTAGCAAACCTTGTAATCGTAGAGCTTCCCCATGCTGATTTCAAGTGTTCTGTCCGTCACATGATCCAGGAATGCCCTGTCGTGCGAAACCAGTATCACCGCTCCCGGATATTCGTCAAGGAAGTCTTCAAGCCATTGAATAGACTCAATGTCCAGATGGTTGGTGGGCTCGTCGAGAAGTAGCAGTTCGGGCTTT
Organism: Bacteroidales bacterium; assembly: GCA_031323845.1. GTDB lineage: Bacteria > Bacteroidota > Bacteroidia > Bacteroidales > UBA7960 > PUPG01. The sequence goes on from JAVIYP010000015.1 coordinate 20,485, forward strand.
TTGAGCAGCAGTTTGGCAAGTTCAACGCGCATTTGCCAGCCTCCGCTGAACTCCCGTAAAGACCGGTGCAGGTCACCCCTTTCAAAGCCCAGACCCATCAATACACGCTCTGCTGCCGCTTCCCGGGTGCTGCCACCCAGCAATTCATACCTTTCGTTGGCTTCGGCCAGTCGCTGCAGCAGCTTATGATAATCGTCAGAGTCAAAATCATCGCGGCTGCCAACCTCTTCGGTCAGGCGCGAAATCTGCTGCTCCAGTGTCCTGACTTCTTCAAAGGCATTAAGCGTTTCGTTGAACACCGTTTGCCTGCTGTGCAGGTTCATCTCCTGTGGCAGGTATCCTGCCTTGCTGCCCGCAGGAATGGCCAGGCTGCCTTTGTCAGGCACAACATAGCCCATGATGATGCGCATCAGCGTCGTTTTGCCGGCACCGTTCTTGCCCACCAGTCCTATGCGGTCGCGCTTGTTGATGATGAACGACACATCTTCAAAGAGACTTTCGCCTGAAAATTGAATGCTGAGGTTGCTGACGGAAAACATAAAGATGCAAGGGTTTCCTGTTGGACCGGTTTGCCGCTTACTTTAATTTCAGGTGCAGCTCTTCCAGTTGTTTCGGGTCAATGGTGCTGGGGCTGTCAATCATCACATCGCGTCCGGCATTGTTTTTCGGGAAAGCGATGTAGTCGCGGATGGACTCGGAGCCGCCAAAGAGTGCGCACCACCGGTCGAAGCCGAACGCCACCCCACCGTGCGGTGGTGCTCCGTAGCGGAATGCATTCATCAGGAAGCCAAACTGCTGCTGCATCTGTTCCTGCGTGAAGCCAAGCACACCGAACATCTTCTCCTGAAGCGGTCTGTCGAAAATCCTTATGGAGCCGCCTCCGATCTCAACACCATTGATAACCATATCATAAGCATTTGCACGAACGCTGCCCGGATCTGTATCCAGCAGGTGAATGTCTTCTTTGAGGGGTGCAGTAAACGGGTGATGCATGGCATAGAAGCGCTGTGTTTCGTCATCCCACTCCAGCAGCGGGAAGTCGGTAACCCACAGGCAGGAAAACGTTTTCGGGTCGCGCAGCTGCAGGCGCCGGCCCATCTCCAGCCTCAGCTCGCCCAAAGCCTTGCGGGTTGGGATGGCATCGCCGGCCAGGATCAGCAACAGGTCGCCCGGCTTTGCCTGAAAGGCCTCTGCCCATTGGGCCAGCTGCTCCTGATCGAAAAACTTATCAACCGATGACTTATAGCTGCCGTCGGGGTTGCACTTCACATAAACCAGGCCCTGCGCCCCGATTTGCGGTCTTCTGACCCAGTCAGTGAGGGCATCAAGCTGTTTTCGTGAATACTCACCGCAACCGCCTGCACAGATGCCCGCAACCAGTTCGGCCTGGTCGAACACCTGGAAGCCTTTGTTTTGAGCCAGCTCGTTAAGCTCGACAAAACGCATGCCGAAGCGGGTGTCGGGTTTATCTGTGCCGTAATACTTCATGGCATCATGGTAGCTCATTCTGTCGAAGCTTATGTGTTCAACACCCATTACGGTGCTGAAAAGATGCCGGGCAAGTCCTTCGAAGGTTTCCAGCACATCATCGCGTGTCACAAACGACATCTCACAGTCGATCTGCGTAAACTCAGGCTGGCGGTCAGCGCGCAGGTCTTCATCGCGGAAGCATTTTACAATCTGAAAGTAACGATCGATGCCTCCTACCATAAGCAGCTGCTTGAAGGTCTGCGGTGACTGCGGCAAGGCGTAGAACTGCCCTTCGTGCATGCGCGACGGAACCAGAAAGTCACGCGCCCCCTCTGGTGTTGATTTGATCAGCACAGGCGTTTCCACCTCCATGAAGTTTTGCCCGCTCAGGTATTTGCGCGTTTCCAGGGCCATGGTGTGCCGTAGTTCCAGGTTGCGGCGTACCACTTCGCGGCGAAGATCCAGGTATCGAAACTTCATGCGCAGCTCATCGCCTCCATCGGTCTGATCCTCAATAGTAAAAGGAGGAGTCTCCGACGCATTCAACAACACCACCTCCTCCGCGATGATCTCTATGTCTCCGGTGGGCATCCTGGGGTTTTTGCTGCTGCGTTCCGTAACCACACCCGTTACCTGCAAAACGTATTCGCGCCCCAATGATCTGGCCTGATTGCACAAAGCTGCATTGGTTTCCATGTTGAATGCCAGCTGGGTGATGCCGTAACGATCGCGCAGATCAATAAAGGTCATCCCACCCAGATCACGCGACCGTTGTATCCATCCGCACAGCACTACCTGTAAGCCTGTGTCTGTAATGCGTAACTCCCCGCAATTATGTGTTCTTAGCATAAGTATCAAATTTTGTTCAGAGGGCAAAGGTAGTAAGAAATGCGAATTTATTGCTTTCGCATGATGAAGTCGGCTGTACCGTGTTTCTTAGGTCAATGCCGCAGACAAAAAAAACTCCGGCCCATGGTGCAGGGCCGGAGCTTTTATAATAATAACACGGCAAAGCTTGGTTGTTGCAATACCGTTGTCACAAGTTGGATCAGACAACAGGTGCTTCAGCTTCCTCCTTAATCAATAAGCTTTTGATGATTTGCGCAAACAGCCCCACCAAGAGCGCCAGTGAAACAACAATGAATACTACAGTAAGAATAAAGCCAACCAGTGCTCCAAGCCAGGTTGCGATGGCTGCAAAACCTGCAGTGATGAGGCTGACAATCAGTCCAATAAAAAAGAGAATGAACCCCAGGAGAAGGTAAGAGAAAAAGAGGGCCCACTTACTTCCGTAGGTGGCCTTATAGCTCTCACTTAGTGCATCAATGGGTTTAACACCGAAGTTAATGACCATTACGGGGGCCAGGAGCCATGCATAATACAACACCAGGCCGGGAAAGAAAAAGAGCAAAAACCCGAAGCCAATAGCGGTGTTTATCAGTCCCAGAATAAGGAAGAACCCCGTCATGTTTTCGCGGTATTTTGCATCAAAGATCTCGCCTGGAGAAAAAGGTTCTCCTTTTGCCAGCTTCGTCGGAAGCACGGTAAAATAGGCGATGGTAGTACCGATGTTTAAATATGGGATCCACACCGTGATCAGCCAGAGTACGGAGGCACCCAGTATTGTTAATACATTTTTCAGGCCGATCTGAAAGCTGCCTTTAATGGCCAGGCCCACATCAAGTCGATTTGTTGTTTCCATGTTTTTAGGTTTTGTTATTACTAAGAATTACGGATTAGTAAATTTATAAAAAATCTTAAACAAACAAAAAAACTTTACATATTTTTTCTGATGGCAGGCACCCCCTCCGTCATCCAGGACGGTGCAGGTGCTCCTTTCAGAAAATGATCAAAAAACTCATACATCCTGTGAGATAGGTCGACACGATTGGGCCACCTGGTCAGGTTGTGCGCTTCATCATTATAGTTGAGCATCCAGACGGGTTTACCCAGTCTCCTTAGGGCCATAAAGTATTCAATGCCCTGGTACCAGGGCACGGCGCCGTCAGCATCATTGTGCATCATCAGCAGCGGCGTGTTTACCCTGTTGGCGAAAAAGACCGGGGAGTTTTCTATGTAGCGCAGGGTCTGGTCCCAGATGGTGCCGCCGATCCTGCTCTGGGTTTCTTCGTACTGGTAGATGCGGCTCATGCCGGTTGCCCAGCGGATACCACCGTAAGCGCTGATCATATTGGATACCGGTGCTCCGGCCATGGCAGCCCTGAACATGTCGGTTTGTGTGATGATCCAGGCAATCTGATAGCCCGCCCAGCTCTGACCCTGAATGCCGATGTTGTGACGGTCGATGAAACTGAATTGATTAAGCATGGCTTTGGTACCGCTAACAATGGCGTCGTAAGCACTCTGCCCGGGATATCCGATCGTATATTTGATGTCAGGAACAAATACAACGTAACCGTTACTTACGCTATAACTTATGTTCAGCGTTGAACGGCTGGGTGCCGGGGTAAAGTGACTGTGCAGACGATCTGAAAAACGTTCATAGAAATAGACGATCATGGGATACTTTTTTGTTTCGTCGATGTTTTCAGGAAGGTACAGCAAGCCTTGCAAACTGTCGTTGGAAAAGGAAACCCAGTCTACAAGCAGCACATCTCCCCACAGGTAGTCCTGTTGCTGCGGGTTGCTGACCGACAGCTGTTTCCTGTCGGCGAACCTCATGTTACTGACCCACAGGTCGGGATATTCCCGGAACGTGCTTCTTCGCCAGAGCAGAACCTGTGCATCGGCAGCTTTTACAGGTTGAAAAATATGGGCATCTTCCATGATGAGGCGTTCAGGTGTGCCGGGTCTGTTAACGCTCACGGTGTAGTAGCCGCTTTGTTTGTTATACATATGAAACGCCCTGAGCATGATGCGTTCACGTTTGCCTATATATTCAGCATCAGGGTCAAGGTTCACGAACCTCAGGCTTATGTTGTTGTTCCTTCCATAATGACCTGTTAAGGATACCGCAGGTTCTTTTCCGCTCGGATCTGCCTTCCATACGTCAAAGCGGTCATAGATCAGTACATAGCTGTCGTTTTCAATCCAGCCTGCAACGCCATAGGGATCAGGCTCATCTGGGGTGTCGTGCAATTCATTGAAGAAGGGGGTGGTGATGCCGGCGAACAGGTTTACCACCGAACGGTCGGCCACCGACCTGGCATACCAGCTCCTGTTTTGCTGACAATAATAGAGCAGGTAGTTGCCCCCGGGCGAAAGTCGTGCATCCCCGCGTCTGGAGAGGTGTACCGAGCCCCGGTGCTTTTCAAGGAACAGTTCGCGTTCGCCGGAGTGCAGGTCAACAAGGTACACGTCGCGGTAATCACCCGACACAAAAGAATTTTGTATCAGGTAAGGAAGCATCGACTGGCCCATGGTTACCCTATCCGTGCTTCTTCTGTTGATCATGACCTCAGGCATGTCTTCATCGGCAAGTTGTACCATGCCGCCACTGTCAATGTGATAAACCGCCCGGTAACTCCGCTTTCGCTCCTCCGAAAGCTGCACCAGCTGCATGGGTTGGATCAGGGGGTCTTTGTAATGCCACACATCAACACTGTGTTTTTCTTCCGGCAGCAGGGTGTCAGCTGGTTGCGGCAGGGCCTGCGGTGCAGTGCCAAAAAACAAACGGCTGCCATCGTCAGAAAAGAAAGGACTTGCATCACCACTGACGTGCCAGCCCTCAGGCATACCTTCAGAATGGGCCCCTGCCACAGAGAAGGCCTGCTGCCCGTTGCCCTGCCATAGAAAAAGCTCATTGGGAAAAACGGCAGGCTGCCCGGAGTCATGCTCATCATGGCTGGCATCATCCTGTGTGTCAATAAGCGCTTCTCCATAAGGCCCGGCATGGACAAAAGAGGCCTGCTTGCCCGCTGCGTCGGTGGTCAGCTGCTGAACGGGCCGGCCTGTGGAGAATATGGTTTGTTTTATTCGGGTGTTGGTATGAAACGCGTGCACATCATACCGGTCGTCCGGCTCCGTGTTCTCCGTTACAAACACAAGAAGCAATCCGTTTTCCGAAACGGCGTAGTCAGTCACATGCTCAAACACATGTTTTTCTCCGCTGGCCGGATGGTGCGCAAAAAGATCGGTGCCTTTCAGGCTGTCGCCGGGAAGCTTTGCCAAATGGTAAAACAACCAGCCTGACTCTTTACCGGAAACAACAAACGATGACATGTTTTCAACCGTAAATTGTGTCCTGCCAGGCAAAAGCGTTATTCCAAGCATGTCTTTGGGCATTTCTTCACTCTTTTTACCATCTGCCTTTGCCTGCCGCACCTCCGAAGCTTTGGGGTGAATACGGTAAGCTACGAAATCGTTTTTTGGTGAAAATACGGCATCCCTGCCCCTGGCAACAGAATCTCTGACGTTCCGGGACAGATCATACAGATGCAACCATCCATCACCGCGTTGCGGGTTGATCTCGAATGAGACCCAGCGGCCGTCATTGGAAAGCTGGTGCTTCGACAGTTGGTTCCATTCGTCGTAAACAGTGTGGTCGAGGGAGGTTTTGGGAGGCTGGGCAGTGACACATAGGGTGACAAAAAAAAGCGCAAAAAAATGAAAAATAGAGGTTCTGTGGTTCATGGCAACTAATAATTTATGTTAGTTATATGATTGTTTTGCTTTCAGTTCAGGAAGTAATTCATCTTTTACCCAAACAAAGCCGGGTTCGGCTTCCAGGGCTTTTTCCAGCATTTGTATGGCCAGGTCTGTCTGTCCGGTCTCTTCATAGGCGGTGGCAAGCGATACCAGGGTGCTCAGGTACAGCCAGCGATGGTTGTTTTGTAAATGTTGCCCCATCAGGGCCAGGGCTTGCTGATAGTATTCGATGGCTTTTGTTTTGGATCCTCCGAAAATGGCCGGGGCATAATACATAATGTTGCCTTTTTCAATCCAGGCGTGCGGATAATCAGGTTTTTGTGAGATGGCAGCGTTGACCAGGCTTTGACTTTGAGGTCCCAGGCGAACACCAAGCCAGGGACGTAATCCTATCCGGAATCCGTTAAACGCTGCCCTGAATGTGGCGGCTTCCGCCTCCCAGCCGCCAGCTGATTCAAGAATGTCAAGATAGTTTTGTGCACTGCTCAGGACTTCCCTTGCCGCCGAATTATCATTCACCCCGAGATAATATCCTGTAAGACCGTACTTTGCAAGCAGTATGTCATAGAGCAGCAGTTCGCCGGGATGTTGCCTGTATTCAGTTTCCATGGCAGCCAGGGTGTTTTCCCACAAGGACATACGGCTCTCAATATAGGCCTTGTAAATCAGGTTCTGAAAGGAAGTGTATCCGGTATCCCCATCACGTGCCATGCCCGGGCGATTCATAAAAACCAGCAGACAAAAAAGGAAGACAATCAGGTGTGAATGGTTCGGCCTTTCCATGTGTTTCTTCTTTTTGTTCTTTTGTAAATTGCCGTTGCCACCATGGTGCAGAACACTAGTTGCTGCAGAGGCGCCGTGACAACATTATGCAAGATGTTCTGTTTGCTTGCCGCGGAAACGATCATTCGCAGCACCAGGGTAAACAAAAAATACAGGAAGACTGCTTTCACACCCATGGACAGGTATAGCGGGACCACTCCAACAGTGGTGATCAGCACAATGAGGATGGCAACAAGGGGGTTGTTTCCGAAAAATGCAAGCACGTTTTTTGAAAAACCATGCAAGGCTTCTTTCAGGGAAGCATACATGCGGCAGGTGACCTGTCCACCGCTCAACAGGGTTTGCAATCGCATGCCGTGGCGCTTCAGGTACCTGGCAATGGCAATGTCTTCAACGGCTTTTTGCTTTACCTGGCGGTGAAATTGATGTTCTTTGTAACGGGCTGCCCTGAACAGCATATGCTGACCGTTGGCGGCGGCAAATGCGGGGTTGGATGAGACCCTGGTCAGTATAAGCGGCAGCAGGCTTACCAACACCCAATTCATTACAGGCACACTGATTCTTTCTCCCCAGCTTTTCATGATCTGTTGCGGAAAAATGCTCAACAGGTCAAGGCGGTGTCGTTCCATGTGTGCCAGGGCATCACGAATCAGGGTGCTGCCCAGCACCACGTCTGCATCCACAAAAAGGAAGAACCTGCCCCTGGCTGCCTCGGCCAGCCGGTGACAGGCATGGTTTTTTCCCAACCATCCCTCCGGGAGCTCCCTGCCACTGATAAGCCTGATCCTTGAGTCTTGTTCAGCATACTCCAAAACCACCGCAGAGGTGTCATCCGTACTCAGGTCATCATAAACGATGACCTCCCAGTGTGTATACTCCTGGCCGATAATGCTGTCCAGGAGTCGGCCGATGGTGTGTTGCTCGTTACGCGCCGGAATCAGCACGGACACCATCTCCTCATCGGGGAAATCACCGGGCCTTAACCACTGACGCGTAAACAGGTTTATGGAGGCAATGATGATTCGCACCAGCAAAAACGTCCAAACAGCAATGGCCAGATAAAGCATAACGTCAAAATATGGGTAAAAATAACAATAAAGCGCAACACCATGCCGAATACCCTGTCATTGTCAGTAAAAAACAAACATCGTTCATGCCTCATCATGTCATGGATTATGCGTACTTTTATCCGGTTGTGAACATGTATCGCACGGCCAACAGCAAACAGATGATAATCAAACCTGCATTTGCCTTAAAAGCATTCTTTATGCTGATGCTCCTGTTCCACCAGGGGGCGCTGCCTTCTTTTCAGAACGGCAATGCAGACAGCAGCCCCGGCTTCGGATATCCCTACTGCCATGGCTCCGAGCTGACGGATTATGAGTTCACCCCGTTTGACATGACCACTTACGGTGAACTGATCAGGCTCTTTCCCGAAAGGGCGCCGTCAAACGCAGCTGTTGGCGAAATCATTACAGGAATTGGCTTGTCCTTTCTCGGCACACCTTATGTTGCATCAACCCTTGACATGAATGACGAGGAGGTGCTGGTGGTGAATCTGCGCGGCATGGATTGCGTTACTTTTGTTGAGTATGTGCTGGCGGCGGCCCTCACATACAGAGCCGGACAAACAGATTTCTTTGAGTTTGCAAAAATGGTGCGTTGCCTGCGATACCGGGCCGGAATAATCGAAGGTTACGCGTCAAGACTGCATTATTTTACCGACTGGTTAACAGATAACAGCCTGAAGGGAATCATTTCGGTGATCAGCAACGACCTGGGATCCGCTACCATGGACACAACGGTGAATTTTATGTCTTCGAATCCCCATTTATACAGGCATCTTAGTGACACCGATGTTCTTAACCAGGTAAGACAGCTGGAACAGGAACTTTCCGGTCAAACATTCCGGTACATTCCCAAAGAAGAGATATTGCGTTATGAGGATGATCTTCAAAATGGTGATATCCTGGCCTTTGTTACCCGTATAGAAGGTCTTGATGTTTCACACACCGGATTTGCCTTACACACCCGGGGCCGCCTGCACCTCCTTCATGCGTCATCGCGGTCGGGGAAGGTCGAAATCAGCGAAAAGCCTTTGCATGAATACCTTAAAGGTCAAACGTCGGTGAAGGGTATTCTGGCAGGCAGGGTGCGGTGAAGGCTTCCTGCGAAAGTAATGCACACCACAACAGACGGGCAAAACAATCAGTCTGACTTCCTGTTCTGATGTTCGATGCATCGTTTAAGAAACTTATTGTATGCGTGCTCAACATCATCCCCGTTGCTGAATGCATGTTGCTCTTCAGCGGTGTTGAGGAGGTGCTTATCCGGCCGGCCGGAGCTTTGACTGAACGGAAAGTCCTGGAGATAAACAGTAAGGTGTGGCCGCGAATAAGCAAAATAGTCGATCAGTGAGGCCATAAAAACAAGCTGCACGTTTGGCGGCGCCAGTTTCAGGATGCGATACCAGCCTTTCTCAAAGTTCACGGGGTGTTGATGCAGCGATTGAAAGCGTCCCTGCGGGAACAGAACCAGCAGGTTGTCCGGGTCTTTCAGCACATCGGCGGCATACTGCAGCGACTCAAGAGCGCTTCTGCTGTTTTTTCTTATCGAAAAAGCACCGAGCCTGCTTAGAAAACGTCTTTTTTCAAGCTGTTCTTCGTCCATCATGAGGTGCAGACGCCGTTTAAAGATTCTTTTGTTGACATGCCGTACAATGAAGCCGTCCCACCAGCTGAAATGATTTCCTATGAGCAGAACGGGTCCCCCGCGGTCAACGACCTTATTTTCCAGAGTAATTTTTCTGAACGACTTTCGCATGTGCACGAAGAGATAAGCCCCGAAAAAGGCTTCAAAAAGCGGGTTATGTGCTGCTTTGATCATGAGAAGAGTCTAAATCCCATATTTAGCAATAAGAAAAACCCGAACTGTGAGCCAAAAAGCCAGTACGACACCTTGTTCTGGGTTTTTACGCCGGCAAGCTGCATCATGCTGAGCATGACCAGTGAGATGATGAACCATGCCTGGTAGTTTTGCAGTGGGATCGGCCCGTCGCCCCACGACCACATGTCGAGCCTGATGGCAACCGGCTCCATGACAACATCATAAATAACCATCATAAAAGCTGCCGCCAGCACCTTCAGGGGCCAGGTTATGTTGGCGGGTTCCATAATGGTGTGCACGCAGTAGATCAGCATCAGCCAGTTCAGGCCTATGATCAGCGGGGTATCAAAGAGTTTTAGGCCGAGAGCTGATCCGTAGGAATAGGACCCGAATACCTGTCCTGTGTGAACACCCAGGACTTCAACCAGGAAACCACCGGCTGCAATCAGAAAAAACACCAGGATATGCCTGACATGCCACGCTTTATGGAAATAGAGCAAAACGGCGGCGCTGAAGAGCAGCGTCAGGGGCATCAGCGAAACAAACAGTTCGCGGGTGACAGCAAGGCTCAGGCCAGCTACCCCCACAGTGTAGTAGAGTACAAAAAAATATCCTGCAAGTTTGTCTGGTTTAGGTTTCATGTGCTTGTATTGCTTATGTGTTTGATTATCCGTGTTTTGTTTATGTGTCTGAAATGCTGAATGGATGTGCAGATGTGAAAATGTGCAGATGTGAAAATGTGCAGATGTGCAGATGTAAGGCTATTGTTTAATTGTTTAATTGTTGAATCGTTTAATCGTTTAATCGTTTAAGAGTTAATTTGTTGAAGCCTTATAACTTCAGACTTCCTAACAGATTTCTCGCTGCGTTCGAAACAAGCTTCAGACTTCCTAACAGATTTCTCGCTGCGTTCGAAACAAGCTTCTGACTTCCTAACAGATTTCTCGCTGCGTTCGAAACAAGCTTCTGACTTCCTGGGAGATTTCGCCCTGCGGTCGAAAAAAAAATCCGACCTCTGACTTCTGTCTTCCGACCTCCCACTTCTTTCTTTCTTCGGGCTTACTTAATTTCCTTGTCAATAATCTTTGCCGATGCCAGTGCCAGCGGGATGCCTCCACCCGGATGAACGCTTCCACCGGTAAAGTACAGGTTTTTTGGCCACTTTTTAAAATTCGGATGTCTGTAAAAGGCCGAAAACCTGTTGTTCGAACTCAGCCCGTAAAGGGATCCCCTGTATGAACCGGTTTCAGCTTCTATGCTTCTCGGATCGGCTACGTGTTCAACAACGAGATGCCCGGTGATGTTCACACCCAGGGTTCTCCTTATCTTGCTGATAATGTTCTGCCGCGCTTCTTCAACCAAAACATCCCAGTTCTGACCCACATTCTCCGGTGCGTTGATCATTACGTACCAGTTTTCGTGGTTTTCCGGTGCATCCGTGGGCACCGCCTTACGGCTGATAAACAGGTAAACCGTGGGATCGCCGGTGATGGTTTTTGTGCTGAACAGGCAATCGAACTCTTTCCGGTAATCCTCAGAAAACAGGATGTTGTGCAACTCCAACTCCGGCGACGTGCGTTGCATTCCCCAGTAAAAGATAATGGCCGAGCTTGATCTTTCAAGCTTAAGCTGTTTTTTCGGAAAAGCCAGGCCCGGAAGAAGTTTTTTATAGAGCGCCACCACATCCACATCGCTCACCACCAGGTCGAAAGGCAGGCGTTCGTCACCGATGCGGATACCCGCAATACGTTTCCCGTTAAGGAGGATCTCATCAACAGCCTTGTCAAAGAAAAAAGTAACCCCCATGTCGCAGGCCAGCTTATGCAGGGCTTCAACAATATGATACATGCCCTTTTCAGGGAAAAAAGCGCCGATGTTGTGTTCGAGGTGCGGGATGATATTCAGCGTTGCCGGTGTTCTGTAAGGGTTTGAACCGTTGTAGGTAGCATAGCGGTCAAACAACTGCACGATCTTCGGATGGCCGAACCACCGGCTGTTTTTCCTGTGCATGCTGGTGAACGCATCAAGCTCGTGCAGGCGGAAAAAGGCGCTTCGGTAGGCAGGCAGGCGTATGTTGCTGAACTTATGTATGGCGTTGAAAAGGAACACATCCCTGGTGATCTCATACAAACGCTCGCTTTTTTTAAGAAACTGATGCAGGCTTTCCGGGGGAATGCCGCATTTTTCCGCAAGCTCTCCTGCAAACTTTTCGGAGTCGTGCCACGCCGTGATCACCGTCCCGTCTTCCCAGAAATACTTGCAGCTGGACGCCAGTGGCTTGTACGAAAAGTACTGGCGGGAGTCTTTGTTGCACAGCCTGAAAAGCTCTTCGACCATTTCGGGCATGGTAAACAAAGAGGGGCCTTTGTCGAAGCGAAAACCCTTGAGGTGCAACTCAGAGAGTTTGCCTCCGGGTTTTGATGCCTGTTCAAAAACACTGACCTCATGCCCTTTGGCGGCTAAACGGATTGCAGAGGCAATTCCGGCCACGCCTGAACCAATAACGGCTGATTTTTGTTTCATATGCAAAGATATACGCTAATCGTTTGAAAAATCCAATGCATACTGAGATTATATGTAATTAATTCATTAAATTCACATTTTAAAAACTTTATAAGATGCAGAAGGCACTTATTGTTGGAACGGGACTTGGTGCGATGACGACGGCCATGCGCCTCGCCAAAAGGGGGTATCAGGTTGAAATGGTTGAAAAGCATCATCAGCCGGGCGGACGTTTAAACCAGTTGAAAAAAGATGGTTTTACCTTTGACCTGGGCCCGACTTTTTTCAGTATGACCTATGAGTTCGACGAATTCATCAAAGATGTCGGCCTGGAGAAAATGCCGTTTACGTTCCGGGAGCTGGATGTGCTTTATGCCGTCAACTTCCGTGGATCTGACAAGCGCTACATGATCTGGCGCGACCTTGACCGCCTGGCCAAAGAGTTTGAGGCGGTGGAACCAAACTTTCGCGAGAAGATGGACAGGTTTCTGGCCGGTGCTGCGCGTTTTTTCCATGATACGGAATACCTGGTGCTGAAGAAAAACTACAACTCACTGTTCGACTATCTTCTGACGCTGTTGCGGGTGCCTGTAAGGCATTCGCCGAAACTGTTCCGTTCGGTCTGGCAGGAGATGGAGCGTCATTTTGAGTCGCGCGAGGTTAAGGAAATATTCTCCCTTGTGGCTTTCTTTCTGGGTGCCACTCCTTTCGATACGCCTGCCATTTACACCATATTGTCCTACACAGAGCTGGTGCACGACGGTTATCACAATGTCGTCGGGGGGATGTATAAGATCGTGGAAGGTCTGAAAAAGGAACTTGATCAGGCAGGGGTTAACATGCACTTCAACACGGAAATTGTTGACTATAGGTTCCGTGAAAAGACCCTGACGGCAATGATTGACCAGCATGGCAACGCCTGGGAGGCTGATCTTTTTGTGGTAAATGCCGATGCTGCCTGGTTCCGGCATAAGATCTTCAAAAGAAAAAAGTTCAACGAGCCCAGGATGGACAAAATGAAATGGACGCTTGCGCCTTTCACCATGTATCTCGGATTGGACACCAAGCTGGATAACACGCCGCTGCATAATTATTTTCTTGGCGATAACTTTATTGAGTATTCCGGAAAGATATTCAAGAATGCCATCAAGCTGGATCAGCCCTATTATTATGTGAACGTAGTGTCGAAGTCTGATCCTGAAAGCGCTCCCGAGGGATGTGAGAGTGTTTTTGTGCTGTGTCCGGTGCCTGATATGCGTTACAAGCCCGACTGGTCGGATCGTGAGGAGGTGGCCGAAAACATCATACGCGACTTGTCGGGTCGTATCGGTGTGGATCTTAAAAAACATATCGTGTCGAAAACAGTGATGACTCCCGTTGAGTGGAGAGATCAGTTCAACCTTTATAAGGGAAGCGGCCTCGGCCTTGGTCACGACCTTGACCAGATTGGTGGGTTCCGGCCAAAGAACTTTGATGAAGTATTTGGAAATGTCTATTACGTGGGTGCATCCACTGTGCCCGGCACCGGCTTGCCCATGGCCGTAATCAGTTCAAAACTTGTTGTCGAACGCATATGCAGGAAATATGGACCTTTACACACATAATGCCCTTGATTGCGGTGAAATAACAACAAAGAATTATTCCACCTCCTTTTCCATGGGGGTGCGCACGCTGGATAAAAAACACCGGCCGGCCATATATGCCATATATGGCTTTGTGCGCTTTGCAGATGAGATTGTGGATACTTTTCACGATCATGACAAAGCTGCTTTACTCCGGGATTTTCAGCGGCAGACCTATGAGGCTATCGAAAGCAAAATGAGCACCAATCCCATCCTGCATGGGTTTCAATGGGCTGTAAACACTTTTGGCATCGAAAAGGAGCTGATTGATGCTTTTTTGTACAGCATGGAAATGGACCTCCACAAGAAGGAATTCAGCCTCGAGGAATACCAGAAATATATTTACGGATCGGCCGAAGTGGTCGGACTGATGTGCCTTAGGGTGTTTTATGCCGATCAGGATGAAAAGTACCGTGAACTGCTGCCTGCAGCACGGAAACTTGGTGAAGCCTTTCAGAAAGTGAACTTTTTGCGCGACATACGCTCCGACCTGCACGATCGCGGCAGGGTGTATTTCCCTGATGTGGACCTTGAACACTTTTCTCCCAATGACAAAAGCAAAATTGAACAGGAGATCTGGGAGGATTTTCAGGGCGCGTTTCCCGGGATCAAATCGCTGGACAAAGATGTAAGGCTTGGGGTGTACCTTGCTTACAGGTATTATCTCGAGCTTCTGAAAAAAATCCAGGGTGCCAGTGCCGGCTCCGTGCAGCAGCAGCGTTTCAGGGTGTCCAATACCAAAAAATTTATACTCCTGGTAAAATGCTATTTACGTAACAAATTTGGCTGGATCCGCGAATGATGATTTTCTCTGATGCCTATTTTATGTGGGAAGCATTAAAGGAAGCCCGGAAGGCCTTTGATGCTGGCGAAGTTCCTGTTGGTGCAGTGGTTGTCAGCGACAGTCGTATAATTGCGAGGGCGCACAACCTTACCGAACGCCTGACCGACGTAACGGCACATGCAGAAATGCAGGCGATCACCGCAGCTGCCAATCATCTTGGGGGCAAGTACCTTGACCAGTGTACCCTTTACGTTAGTCTTGAGCCGTGTGTAATGTGCGCCGGAGCCATCTTCTGGGCGCAGACTGGCAAACTTGTGTATGCCGCAGATGACGAGAAACGAGGATATACCAGGTACGGTTCAGGACTGCTGCATCCAAAAACCACTGTGATAAAAAATGTAGAGGCAGAAGCTGCTGCCGAATTACTAAAGGCGTTTTTTGCAGCTAAAAGGTAACAGTAAGCGGCTGTCAGGCAAGAAATGACCTCCCCGCCGAACGCTGAGCTGTGCTTTCCGCCGCAAGAAACAAACACCAAACAATACTACTGCTGCATTGTCCTGATGTAACGTGCCGGACCGAATGCTCTTCCCGGGATAGCCGGGAAATCAGCACAATATGATCTTAACGAATATACTTTTCTTCAATTTGCTCAAACGCAGGAATGCGACGGAAAGGCCATTTTTGAACAACCACCCCATCCTTAATGAGTACAAGGCCCGGATTGGACCTGATTATTGTTTTGAGGGCGATTTCGTCTGACAGATAAAAGGGGTAGGGGGTCTGATAATCGTGCCTGAAGGCCTCCACCACAACATCCGGCGACCCCGACAGCACGACAAGCTCATAACCCTGTGCTTCGGCATCACGGGCCAGTGGCGTAATGTTGCGTTCAAACGCGCGGGCGTTGGTCCGGTTCAGATCATAAGCGCTCACCAGGAACCAGTAGTCCTCTTTAAAATAATAGTCCCAGGTCAGGTCGTTACCGGTGTCGTCTTCAATAAAAAAGTTATCAATCAGACCTTCTTCGGTAATGTTGTTCCCGGTTTTCCATGGCCTGAAGTCAATAATGGGTAAGTAGAGCAGGCAATACACGGAGAGGCCGATGACGGCGGCTGTAATTGCGGCAATGATCCTTTTATCGCCTTTTTCAGACCAGAGGGGTGTTACACGGTCACGATAGATAAAAACGATGATGGCAGCTGCCAGGATGATGATGTTTTTGAAAAAAGTGCTCCAGTTACTGATGATGATGGCGTCGCCAAAGCAACCGCAGTCGGGCACAGGATCGGTGATGGCAATGTACAGGGTGAGGGGGGTGAAAAAAGCCATGAATAGCAGTCCGCCCCAGGCACTGTACCGCATGCTTATCCCGAACAGTATGCCAATGCCGATGACGAGTTCGAGGGTGCTCAGCGCAACAGCCATTGGCAGGGCTGAGAAGAACAGCCACTCGGTGCCGAAAGCAAGAAAATAGTCCTGGAATTTGTAGGCCGAACCCAGGGGGTCAATGGCTTTTACGAAGCCTGAAAAAACGAATACAGCCCCTGTGATGATCCGCGACAGCCAAAGGAGAACATGCATCATAAGCCGGACTCTATTCTGGGCGCTGAACAACCTGCCCCATGATTCTATAGGTTTTTGACGGCTGTTCCTCGTTGTTATAGGTTGCGGTTACCGTGCGGCTTATTCTTTGTGGCCGGGGTGCCAGCCTGAACTCAATGTTGATGACGCCCTCTTCTCCCGGCATGATGGCCTCACGTGGCCACTGTGTGACCCGCGTGCCGCAGCAGGCGCGCACATGGCTTAATACAAGGGGCTCATCGCCGGTGTTGGTAAACTTGATCGCCAGCCTGGTTTCCGGCATGTCATCAAGATAGACCGTTCCATAATCGTAACGCTCATTCTCGAAAGTTAACTGCGGCCCTTTTTTATCATCAGCGTTTGCTGCGAAAACCAAAAGGACTAATAAACCGGTCAAAGAAAACAATTTACGAATCATTGTTTATGCAATTTTTGTTTTAAAAAGTGCTATCGCAACTATACGATAAACGCGTATTTCTCCAGATAGGAGAGTGTAAAATTAACCATTTCCTGTTAAAAATATCCGGGTTAAATCAAAAAAAAACTTAAGGCATAGTATATCCAAGCCGGCAAATGTTACAGCCGGGCATGCGCCTGCTCCGTTTTACTTTTTGGATGCAGTATTAGCTGTGAAGCCCTCCACCCCCGTTTTGATGTGCAGATGGTGCATGTAGTTCAGAGAATCCTGTAAAACGCTTAATAGCAACGATTGAGGCAATCGATCATCTGGCTTAAGGCTTCGTGTTTAAGGTAGTAGTAGGTGTTTTTTCCGCTGCGTCGCGATTCAAGTACACCTTTGGTTTTAAGGATGTTCAGATGATGTGAAGCAGAGGCTTGTTCAATTTTCAGGGTTTCGTAGATTTCCGTGACGTTCATTTGCGCATTCTTCTCCAGCAGGCCGATGATGGCGATGCGCATAGGGTGAGCCATGGCCCTTAGTTTGCTGGCAGCTTCTTCCAGCTTTCGGGGGTCGAGTTTTTTGTTTGCCATAATACCGTATGGTTTTACTTGGTTAAAACTATAAATCATGCAAATGTAATAAATATATAAATATATTTCAAAGCAAACTATTTTTTTATATAATTATTTAACATATATTCCTGCACGACCAACCGGCAGGGGTTTTATAAACAGTTCTGATCAAGATTATTACCGGGCTGGTATCAGCCATACAGGGGTTTGGCAGCCCCGGGTCAGGCTTTATGCTTGCAGAGCCTGGACCCTAAGAACTCCCTGTTCATTAAAGCAATAAAGTCGACAGAAATTCCTTTGGGGCAATCGAACTCACAGCCATAGGTATTGGAGCAGAATCCAAAGCCTTCAGCATCCATTTGCCTGACCATGTTATCCACTCTTTCCTTTGCTTCCACTTTGCCTTGCGGGATCAGGGCATATTGGGCTATTTTGGCGGCGGCGTAGAGCATGGCTGACGAATTTTTACAGGCGGCAACGCAAGCACCGCATCCTATACAGGCCGCTGCATCAAAGGCTTTGTCTGCAATAAGCTTGCTAATGGGATTGCTGTTAGATTCCGGTGCGCAGCCTACATTGACGCTGATAAAACCACCGGCATGCATGATGCGTTCGAAGGAGCTCCTGTCGACGGCGAGGTCTTTGATGACGGGGAAAGCGGATGCTCGCCAGGGTTCTATTACAAGGGTTTCGCCGTCTTTGAATTCGCGCATGTGCAGTTCGCAGGTGGTGGTGTTTTTTGCCGGGCCATGGGGCCGGCCGTTGATATAGAGTCCGCAGGTTCCGCAAATGCCTTCCCTGCAGTCATGTTCAAAGGTTACCGGCTCTTCACCTTTGCTGATCAATTGATTGTTAAGGTAATCAAGCATTTCCAGAAACGACATTTCAGGCGAAACATCATTGAGCTTATAGGTCTGGAATGCACCTTTGGCCTTGGCGTTTTTTTGCCGCCATATTTCTAATGTGAAGTTCATCTTTTCAATGTGTTAATGGCTTATTTGTAACTCCTTTCCTTCAATTCAACATATTCAAACTTAAGGTCTTCCTTGTGAAGCAGTGGTGTGGCTTTAGGACCCTGGTGTTCCCAGGCGGCAACATAGGCGAAGCTGGCATCGTCGCGTTTGGCCTCACCGGTTTCGGTTTGATGTTCTTCGCGAAAATGTGCCCCGCACGATTCTTCACGATGCAAGGCATCCACGCACATCAGGCGCCCCACTTCAAAAAAGTCTGCCACTTTAAGCGCTTTTTCAAGTTCCTGATTCATGTCGAGCTCACTGCCGGGGATACAGATATCCTTCCAGAACTCTTCTTCCAGCTCGTTGAGCAGCTCCATGCCTTTTTTCAGGCCTTCAGCATCGCGCCGCATGCCGCAGTGATCCCAAAGTATTTTACCCAGCCGCTTGTGGAACGACGACGCTGTTTGTTTCCCCTTTACCTCCATAAGTTTCCTGATGCGGTCGGACACTTCTCGTTCGGCTTCTTCGAAAGCGTCAAGGTCGGTAGGAATTTTGCCTGTGCGGATGTCGTCAGCCAGGTAATCGCTGATGGTGTTTGGCAGGATGAAGTAACCGTCGCCGGAACATTGCATCAGGGAGCTGGCTCCGAGCCTGTTGGCCCCATGGTCGGAAAAGTTGCTTTCGCCAATGGCGTAAAGCCCCGGAATGGTGGTCATGAGGTTATAATCAACCCACAGGCCTCCCATGGTGTAATGGCCCGCCGGATAGATACGCATGGGCTGAGTGTAGGGATTGATGCCCGTGATCTTTTCGTACATCTCGAAAAGGTTGCCGTACTTGTCCTGAATGGCTTTTTGTCCCTGTTTTTCGATGGCATCCTTGAAGTCAAGATACACGGACAATCCGGTATCACCGGCGCCGTAACCGGCATCGCACCGTTCTTTGGCTGCCCGGGAGGCCACATCGCGGGGCACCAGGTTGCCAAAAGCCGGGTATCTTCTCTCGAGGTAATAATCCCTTTCGTCTTCCGGAATTTCGTTGGGATGACGCTTGTCGCCCTTTTGTTTGGATACCCACACCCTGCCGTCGTTGCGCAGCGATTCCGACATCAGCGTAAGCTTGCACTGATAATCGTTCAGAACGGGAATGCTGGTAGGATGGATCTGGATGAAGCTGGGGTTGGCGAACAAGGCTCCTTTTTTGAAGGCACTCCAGGCTGCTGAAGCATTACTGCCCAGGCCAAGGGTGGAAAGGTAAAAAACAGTGCCATAGCCGCCGGTGGCAAGCACCACGGCATGTGCCGAATGGCGCTCCAGGGAACCCGTAAGCAGGTTCCTCGTAATGATGCCCCGCGCTTTCCCGTCAACAATAACTACGTCGAGCATATCGCGCCTCGGGAACATCTTCACCGTACCTTTCGCAATTTGACGGTTCAGTGACGAATACGTGCCAAGCAGGCATTGCTGGCCGGTCTGACCTTTCGCATAAAACGTTCGCGACACCTGGACACCTCCAAAGGAACGTGTGTCCAGAGACCCGCCGTAGTCCCTTGCGAAAGGAACCCCCATGGCTGTGAAATGGTCAATGACATCGTTGCTTACCTCGGCCGCCCGGTAAACGTTGGCCTCACGGGCACGATAATCGCCGCCCTTGATCATGTCATGGAACAGGCGGTATATGGAATCGTTGTCGTTTCTGTAGTTCTTGGCTGCATTGATGCCTCCTTGTGCAGCAACGGAATGGGCGCGCCTGGGAGAGTCCTGAAAGCAAAATGCCTTAACGTTGTAACCAAGCTCTCCGAGGGCGCTGGCAGCACCGGCACCAGCCAGACCTGTGCCTACAACAATGATGTCTATCTTCTTTTTGTTGGCAGGGTTAACAAGACGTAAGCCAGCTTTGTAACGGCTCCACTTCTCGGCAATCGGACCCTCAGGAATTTTTGAATCAAGCTTTTGCATAGCTTTAGTTATTTTTTGGTTGAAACAGCTTTAGTTATAAAAAAACAAAAAGTAAACCGGTATGATGGCAAAACCCACACTGATGGCAATGGCGTAAATGGTGCCAATCACCTTGATCGCAGGTGTGTATTTGGTGTGGTTGATGCCCAGCGACTGAAAAGCCGACTGGAAGCCGTGCTTGAGATGGAATCCCAGGAAAACAAAAGAAACAATGTAAACCGCTGAATACCATTTGTTCTGGAACAGCTCTACCGCGACCGGATAAAAATCGTGCCTGTCGGCAGCAATCTCAGGCAGAGGAACAAGCCCCAACCTGATAAAGAAAAAGTTCACCAGGTGGATCACCAGGAAAATAAAGATGATCACCCCGGTATGAAACATGTAGCGCGAAAAAGCCGCAGTTTCAGTTTGTAACGATTTACGGTACCTGACCGGCCGGGCATAATAATTATGCAACTGTAAAACCACTCCCAGTAATATGTGTACCAGGAAAGCTGCAAACAAAACATACTCCGTGATCTTGATCACAGGGTTTCGGGTAAGAAAGGAGACTGCATTGCGAAACGCAGCCCCCCCATCTCCTGCCAGCATCAGCAGGTTGGTGACCAGATGCGAAATCAGAAACAACATCAGGAATATCCCTGCTAATGCCATGATGTACTTCTGGCTGAGCGATGAAAGGTTAATGATTGGCTTCTTCATAGGGTTGGTTAGTTTATGAAAAGAAACAGGAATGACGGTAATGAAACAAATGTATAGGTTCTTCTCCTATTTACCAAGTGCCTGAGCTTATTTGAAATGTTTTTAAATAGCCAACCCGGCGAACAAATTGAGCAATACGTCGACGTATTATGACGCACGACAACCTCAGAAGTCAGAAGCCGGTGCAGAAAGTGTCATTGGTGCAGTTTTTCGACTGCATTTTTACAACGCTTTTCAGAATAAGTTGTGGTTCAGGAATGTGGTGCATAGGATCCGGACCGTATATTGCCTGCCTGTGGAATAATTAAAAATTGTCGTGTATCTTTGAACCGGCAATCTGCTGCGGACCTTCTTTTTGTGCAGTTGCAGCCTAGTCGCAAAGTGACTAAAACACCGGAAAGAGGCGTTCCTGTTTCCCATTCATCAACAAATAAATAAAGAGCTATGTTCGACAAAAAGGTTTATATGAATCGCAGGGCAACCCTGAAAGAGACCCTGCCCGGTGGCTTAATCCTGTTCCTTGGCAATGTGGATGTGCCCATGAACTACAGAAGCAATACCTACCGTTTCCGTCAGGACAGCAACTTCTTATACTTTTTCGGACTGGATCAGCAGAGTCTGGCAGGAACCATTGATGTTGACAGCGGAGAAGAAATCCTTTACGGTGATGATGTCAGTCTTGACGATATCATTTGGATGGGACCTCAGCCGTTGCTGCGAGTTCGTGCTGAAGAGGCGGGTGTGTCATCCGCTGCTCCTTTTTCGAAGCTTTCTGAGGCATTGAAGACAGCCATACAGCAGGGTCGAAAGATCCATTTCCTGCCTCCTTACCGGGCTGAAAACAAGTTGTTGCTGCATGATTTGCTGGGCATTGCACCGGCAGACCAGCACTCGGGGGCTTCGGTTGAGCTGATAAAAGCCATCGTTAAGCTACGCTCTGTTAAGGAAGATGCAGAAGTTCTTGAAATTGAGAAGGCCATGGAGGTCGCCTACAGGATGCATACCACTGCGATGAAAATGGCCAGGCCCGGTGTTTATGAACATGAAATTGCCGGAGTTGTTGAAGGAATAGCGCTGGCCGGTAACGGCATGTTGTCTTTTCCCCTGATTTTATCCGTGCGCGGAGAAACGCTTCACAACCATTCACACAACAACAAATTGCAAAAAGGCCAGTTGCTGCTGATGGACGGTGGTGCTGAAAGCCCGATGCACTACGCCACCGACCATACCCGAACCATGCCCGTAGGAGGCCGTTTCAGCAATCAGCAGAGAGAGGTCTACGAAATTGTGCTTAAGGCACAAACAGAGGCCATCGGGGTCATAAAACCCGGCAGGACGTTCAGGGACGTTCATATGCTTGCCGCGGGAGTGCTTGCCTCAGGCTTGAAAGATCTTGGGCTGATGAAGGGTGACATTGACACCGCTGTTGAGCTCGGAGCACATGCCTTGTTTATGCCTCACGGTCTCGGCCATATGATGGGGCTCGACGTGCACGACATGGAAGACCTGGGCGAAGATTATGTCGGATACGACGACGAGATAAAGCGTTCAGCTGTTTTTGGAACAGCCTTCCTGCGCCTCGGCCGGAAACTGGAAAAAGGCTTCGTGCTCACCGTTGAACCCGGGATCTATTTTATTCCGGCCCTAATTGAGAAGTGGGAACAGGAAAACCGGTTTATGGAATACATCAACTATGGCAAGTTGAAGAATTATCTTGGATTTGGCGGTATCCGCATTGAAGACGACATCCTGGTGACGGAAGCTTCACAACGGGTATTGGGCAAACCAATTCCGAAAACCGTTGACGAGCTTGAGTCAATAATTCCGCAGGAATAAATAAGCTGCGTTCCCGGCGAATAATTGAAACGTTTATTCAACCAGAAGGTACGTGGGATTGAAGCCGGCAAATACGCCCAGTCCTCCTTCCACATTGGAGTAGATGTGAATGGACTCGGTGAAGAAATTATCGGGGTCGTAATGCATCAGTGAGCGATGGTAGCGGAAATAATGTTCGTCCGTGACCAGTAACAGGAGATGAATGTGCTCCTCAAACTCATCATTCTCATCAGGATCCCAATAATAATGAAGATCACCTTCAGCCTTGATAATAAAATCATTACCTTCTTTATTCAGGTTTGAAAAATATTCCTCGCCGTACACTGTGTGCATTTTGTACTTGCTGTATAATATAGAATCCGATATCCAGTCGATGTAATAATAATCTCTGTAGGCTGATGGTGCATAGAAGTTTTCGCCGGTGCCGGGAATGTCTGTGAAGGCATATTCCACCATTATCCTGCTGTAATAATCCCGTTGTATGGTATCTGTTTTAATGAAACGCAGCGTGGGGTTTGCTGCCGGGATATAGGCACGTGCGGTAGCTGTTGCTTTCCCGGGCACCTCTGCTAACAAGTCGTAATACGTTTCGGGAACGATTGGGTATTCGTGGGTGCTCACCCGGTACAGGTTTCTTTGCGGATCAAAAGTGAGTTGGGTGCTTTGGCCCGACTGGGCGGTAAGGCGCACATGTGCGTTTGGCACGAAGGCGATGGACCCGTCGGACCGGGGCTTGCTGTAGGGCGTTGACCAGCTGAGCAAAACCATAACAGCGGTATCAGCCGGTGAAATGAAAGAATGCACCACCAGTTTTGGGTCCTGATCCGGGAAGTCGATGTTGACCACCATGTCAACGCAGCCTTGTGCAAAAAACAGCAGGAGCATCATCAGCGACACAAAGCCTTTGGCCAGGCTGCGTGTTCTTCTGGCCTTGCCGGTTGTCTTAACAGCTTGCGGACTTGCTTTCATGGTCGATCAGAATTTGTAATTAAGGGTCAGTGACGGTATCATTGGGAACAGCGACAGCTGTTTGAGCTGTCGTTCGTTTTGGTACCCGTATTCGACAAAATAGAAAAACGGATTTTTCCTGTTGTACAGGTTATATACATTTAGCTCAATGCTCCGCTCCACGCCCGGCCCGAACAGCCTGCTGCTGCCTTTTGAGGCCAGCCCAATATCGAAACGGTGGTAGGCCGCTGCCCTGAAACTGTTTTTGTTTTCATAATCATGCACATATTGCCACGGATACAGCATAAAGGGCGTATGTTCGTTTCGGAAGTTTTCGTCAAAATGGTAATAATAATCTATGCCAAACGGATTGTGTGTCACCATGGCATATTCGCCAATGGGAAGCGACAGGGCATTGCCCGTGGAATACACCCAGCTGGCGGATAACGTCAGGTCGGGACGCATTTCGTAAATGGCCACAACGGAAAAGTCGTGCCGGCGGTCATACCGTGCCCAGAATTTGTTTCCATTGTTGATCTCATCAAACTGCAGCTGTGTCCACGACAGGGTATAACCCATCCATCCGCTGAGGGCCCCGGTTTTTTTCTGGAGAAAAACCTCGATGCCGTATGCCCAGGCCTGCCCGGAGGTGATGTTGTCCTCCCAGCTGAATTGTCCGGCATCGGAAGGGTCTCCTATCAGCAGAAAGGAAGCGCCTTCGCGGTAACCGATCGTGTTGTTGGATTTCTTATAATATCCTTCTATGGATAGTTCGAGAAACCTGTCGATAAAATCTTTTGAGAAGCCACTGGCCACCTGCCAGCTCGATTGGGGCTTGATGTTGGCAGTGGTGGGGATCCATAAGTCTGTCGGCAGGCCGATACCGGTGGTGCTGAGCAGATGAACGTACTGGTTCATGGAGGCAAAGGATGCCTTGTAGGAAAGGTCGGGAAGGATGAACACAAGTAAGGAGAACCGGGGCTCAGGCTTCAGGTAATGCTTGTTTTCGTGAACGAAATGACTCAGTCTGAAACCGGGGTTGATTTTTACATAGTTGCCGAGTCTTATTTCATCCTCTATGTATATACCGGATTCCAGTGTGTTTATGTTCTGAATCTCCTGGATAAACTCCTGTGCGTAATCATCCTTTAACACAAATGCACTGGGTGTAAAGCGGTGATGTATGCTTTGTATTCCGGCCCTGACCATGTGGTTGGGTGAAGGATGCCAGCTCAGGTCATGTTTAATCCCAAGGTCGGTTATTCCGGATGAATACGACAACCTGAACCAATCTCCTGCATACTTTTCTTTAACATAAATGCGCAGCGTATAGTCGCTGTAAACAAAGGAGGTGTTGGTGAATACCCTGTCGCTGACCAGGTGGTTCCACCTGAGGGTAGCCGTGGCATTCTGCCAGTACAATCCTCCTTCTTCGCTGAAACTGGTGCCGTCATTGAAGCGGAAGAAGAACTTGTCGCGACCGAAATATCCGCTGGCATACAGTTTGTTTTTACGGTTAAGATCGTAGTGCGCTTTGGCATTCAGGTCGTAAAAGAAATAGCCGCCCCGCTCTTCTTTGGGCATCAGAGGCAGGAGCAGCAGGTCAATATAGGTGCGTCTGCCTGAAAGCAGAAAGGATGCTTTATCCTTTACGATGGGGCCTTCAAGCGTCAGCCGGCTTGCAATGACGCCTATGCCTGCCTCGCCCTGAAACTTTTCCTTGCTGCCATCTTTCATGCTGATATCCAGAACCGACGAGAGGCGGCCTCCGAAACGCGCAGGGAAGCCTCCTTTATACAGCTGTACGCTTTTTATGGCGTCACCGTTGAAGATGGAAAAGAAGCCAAACAGATGACTTGCGTTGTAAACGATGGCATCGTCGAGTATGATCAGGTTCTGGTCGGGACCGCCGCCACGGACATAAAAGCCGCTGCTGCCTTCCTGTCCTGACTGAACCCCAGGCAGCAGCTGAATCAGTTTAAACACATCCTTTTCACCAAAAAGTGCGGGAACCGCCCTGATCTGGCTAACCGGCAGGTCAATGCGCGACATTTGAACCGAGCGGCTGATTCGCTCCACGTAATCCGCCTGGACTTCTGCACCCGTAATTTCCAGAGAAACGGGGATGAGCTCAATATCCAGTTCAACATTTTTATCAAGATCAAGGGTGACGGCTACAGGCTGATATCCAACGTAACTGAAAATAATTTCAACGGATCCGGCTGGTAACGTGAGTGAATAGAAACCGTAATTGTTGCTTACCGTTCCCTGGTTGAATGACCTGACAAACACCGTGGCACCGATCAGTGTTTCGCGACTTCCCTGTTCGTAAATAAATCCGCTGACCGTATGTCGTTTTGCCGGGTCCTGATTTGCTTCGGCTGATAAGCATAACGGACAACAGAACAAAACAAGCATCATCCACGGACGCAACAGCCGGATCGCTCTCATGATTGGGGTGAATATGACCAGTCAATAACGTTTAAAAGAAGCAGAATGATATACAGCGACAAAAAAACCCCGGAACAGGGATATGCTCCGGGGCCACCAATCAACTAACCAAAACAACAACATGAAAAGTATGAAAAAACCAAAATAAGTTTTTGTAAATTTCTCTGTAAAGATAACCAAAAAATCAACGTTTTGTTTTATAAATAACAAAAAAAATGCATAAAAAGTGTTAATTGGGCACTATTTAAAACCTGCTCTGATTCAATTAATTAATGATGCCAGGCAGGGAAGGCCGGGAAACTGCCGCCGGTCTGTTTGCAAACACAGCCGGTGCAGGCTTTCCGGAGCAAACCCCGGTAATGCCGGATGCATGGCTTTTGCGCAAATATGCGAATTTGACCGGCCCGGTATGGACACTTCACAGGAAACTATTACTTTTGCAAAAAAACTCAAAACTATGTTTACTGGAATTGTTGAAACAACCGGCAGGGTTGTAAAGATTGAAAAAGATCGTGGTAATATCCATGTTACCATCGAAACACCTATTGCTCCCGAATTAAAGGTTGATCAAAGCATTGCGCATGACGGTGTATGCCTGACGACTGTGCATGTTGACCGGGAACGCCGGCAGTATAAGGTTACTGCCATTCAGGAAACCCTTGACAAGACGAACATGCGCAGCTGGAACGTCGGCTATGAGGTAAACCTCGAACGCTGCATGCGTATTGACGGCCGCCTCGACGGTCATATTGTACAGGGCCATGTTGACCAGTGCGCAGTATGTACCAGGGTGGAAGAACTCGACGGCAGCTGGAAGTTTTATTTTGAATACGATCCGGGTCCGAAAAACATTACGGTGGAAAAAGGGTCCATCTCTGTCAACGGGGTCAGCCTGACTGTCGTTGATTCTGAGCCTAACATGTTTTCCGTTGCCATCATACCTTACACTTATGAAGTGACAAATTTTCGCAACTTCAGGAAGGGAAGCCTTGTTAATCTTGAGTTTGATGTCATCGGTAAATATGTGGCCAGGTTGCTTGAGTTACATTTTGACGCCAGGAAATGAATATCCTCCGGACAACCTACCGGGGTATACAGGCTGTTTCTTTACCTGCTGACCTGCCTGACGGCGTTTACCCGTCTGTCGTTTCAAAATAAAAACCAAAAGACCGCAAAACATGAAACACAAAGTGAGTACTTCCTGGAAGGGAGCTATGCAGTTTGAGGCCGATGTCGCCGGGCACAAATTGTTGATGGATGCACCTGCTGAGGCAGGCGGTAAAAACAAGGGGCCAAGGCCGAAACCACTGATGATGGCGTCGCTGGCAGGGTGCACCGGTATGGATGTTGTTGCGATGTTAAAGAAAATGCGCGTGGAACTGGATGGATTTGCCATTCATATTGAAGGAGACCTGACCGATGATCCCCCAAAGCATTACACAAAGATGCATGTGGTTTATGAGTTTAGCGGAAAAGATCTTCCTTTAAAGAAGCTTGAAAAAGCCGTTGACATGTCGCGCGAAAAATATTGCGGTGTTTCCTATTCCTACAAAAAGGCGATGGAAATAAGCTATGAGATCAGGATCATAGACACCGGTGAATCCTCATGATCCAATAAGCAGTCTTGCTGTTCCGTCGCTGCCTCCGGCAGGTTGGCGGGACCAGGAATTGCTTCAACAAGAAAAGAGATGAAAGTCCTCATTATTAACGGCCCAAACCTGAACCTGCTGGGAAAACGAGAACCCGGGCTGTACGGAAACCTGGGCTTTGACGAGGTGTTGTCGGACCTGCGCCAGCGTTATCCCGGGGTGCATATTGATTATTTTCAAAGCAACATTGAGGGTGAGCTGATTGACTGTATTCAAAGTGCTGATGGAAAGTACGAGGGCGTTATCCTCAATGCGGGTGCCTACACACATACATCGCTGGCCCTCGGTGATGCGGTGAAGGCTGTTGAAGTGCCTGTTATAGAAGTGCACATAAGCAACATTTTGGCCAGGGAACATTTCCGGCACATCTCCTATATTGCGCCTTACTGCAAGGGTCTTATTTCCGGACTGGGCACTGAGGGTTACAGGCTGGCCCTGGAGGCTTTGAAGTCCAGTTGAGAAAATCTGCGCTTCCGGCAAATAAAATAAGCTTTGACGATACTTTTTTTGCAGATGAGACCGGGTAGTTTCTGCTGCCGGCCGGTTGTTTGTTTGCGCAAGGCAGACACACGGGTCAGAAACGCCAGGTGTGCCTTGTAAACGGCCAGCCAGTCTCCCGGGCTCCCCTGGATCAGGAATTTCATGGAGGCCAGGATGTCCAGAAGCAAACGCAAAACGATCCGGAGAAAAAATCCGCGGGATGGCAGGTTTTTAGCCAGCATAAAAAGGCTGTTGCGGAAGTTGTAATACGTCTTTCGCGGGTTCGACTTTGGTAGTGAGCCTCCTCCCAGATGGTACACCACAGATGGTGGGCAAAAAACAACCTTATAGCCCATGTTTTGTATCCGCCAGCAAAGGTCTATTTCTTCCATGTGAGCAAAAAAGTCTTCATCAAACCCTCCGGCTTTCCAGAACACCTCCGACCTGATAAACAATGCCGCACCACTGGCCCAGAATATTTCGGCGGCATCATCATACTGGCCGTTGTCTTTTTCCAGGGTGTTGAAGATGCGGCCCCTGCAAAAAGGGTAACCGAGTACATCCAGGAAACCGCCGCCGGCACCGGCGTATTCAAAATATTCCCTGTTGTTCAGCGAGCGTATTTTGGGTTGCAGTGCAGCAACGTGTGGATTGTCTTTAAGATATCGCAAGGCAGGTTCAATCCAGCCGGGGGAGACCTCCATGTCGGAATTCAGCAGCACATAAACGTCAGCATCCACCTCCTTTAACGCCCTGTTGTAACCACCTGTGTAGCCATAATTTTCAGGCATTGCGATCAGGCGAATTTCCGGATGGTACTTCTTTAAATACGAGACGGAATCGTCGTGAGAACCGTTATCGGCAACAATGAGCTCGCAGCCTATTGGCAAATGTGCTATGATGCCGGGTAAAAACCGTTCAAGAAGATGTCTTCCGTTCCAGTTCAGGAGAACCACTGCTGTACGATATTTATCCATGGTAAACGATGCTTCAGTTATGCTGACGATCGATGTGCTGCAACAGCATTTTTGGCAAACGAAAGATTATCCTTTGCTTATCCTTCGCCAAAGTTACTTTTTTTGCAGCAACCCGTCTCTAATACTTGTGGTTTTGTTCCGTGGATTATTATTTTTTGTACTTTTGCGCCGGAGAGATGGCAGAGTGGTCGATTGCGGCGGTCTTGAAAACCGTTGAGGTGTAACAGCCTCCGGGGGTTCGAATCCCTCTCTCTCCGCAACATAACAGGTTTTGTAGCCATGAAATGGCGTTACACAGCAACCCCTCCGCCCCAAAAGCTTGCTTTTAATGGGCGGAGGGGTTGCTGTGTATAGTGCTTTTATAAGCACCACAAAACCTGTTATGTTGCTGCCTCCCCCATGGGATCAACGCAGTTAATCCCAATCCCTCTTTCTCCGCCCCAAAAGCTTGCTTTTAATGGGCGGAGGGGTTGCTGTGTATAGTGCTTTTATAAGCACCACAAAACCTGTTATGTTGCTGCCTCCCCCATGGGATCAACGCAGTTAATCCCAATCCCTCT
>JAVIYP010000016.1:0-47470 GCA_031323845.1 Bacteroidales bacterium
TTTATCCCCGTGCTCCCTGTGCCCTCCGTGAGAAATAATCTTAATCTTCGTGTCCTCCGTGTTCTCTGTGAGAAAACAATCTTTATCTCCGTGCTCCCTGTGCCCTCCGTGAGAAACAATCTTAATCTTCGTACCCTCCGTGTTCTCCTCAGACCTGGGCGTTCAGCCTGTAGGTTTTTCCGGGCAGTTGTTTCACCACTTCCTTAAACTCCAGGCTCAGCAGTATGCTCGTGGCTTTCCCCAGGTTGAACCCCGTGCCTGCCACGATCTGGTCAATGCCGGCATCATGATGCTCTTTCAGAAAGCCGGCCAGCTCTTTTTCTTCCTCGCTCAGGCTGACAAACAGGCTTTTCTGTATGCCTTTGGAAGGGTGGGCGCTTGTGCCCCAGTTCATGATGTACTGCAGGTCGGCCAATGATTCCAGCATGTGTGCCTTGTTGATCCTTATGAGTTTGTTGCAGCCCTGGCTGTAGGTGTCGGTGACACGCCCGGGGAGGGCAAAGACGTCACGGTTGTAGGTGTTGGCGATGTTGGCCGTGATGAGGGCGCCTCCGGTGTGGGCTGCCTCTATGACGATGATGGCATCACACAGCCCGGCGATGATCCGGTTACGCTTCGGAAAGTTTTCACGATCGGGTTTGGTGCCTGTAAGGAAGTCGGTGATCAGCGCCCCGTGCTCCAGCATCTGCGAGGCCAGCTTGCCGTGCAGCTGCGGATATACCCTGTCGAGGCCATGCCCCAGAACTGCCACCGTGGGGATGCTGTTCTGCAGGGATGCGCGGTGTGCACAGGCATCCACGCCATAGGCCAGTCCGCTGATGACCATCGGACTGCAGGCCGCCAGGTCTTTGATGAATGCCTCACACTGCTCCTTTCCGTAAGCGCTGATGTTGCGCGTACCCACTATGGCAACCATACGGTGGTGATTCAGGTCCGCCGCACCTTTTACAAAAAGCAGCACAGGCCCGTCATCGCACTGTCTTAAGCGATGGGGATAATCGTCGTCCTGGTAATATAAAGCCCTGATCCCGTTTCTTTCTATGAAGTGCAGCTCCTGTTCGGCCCGATCGAAAAGCCTGTGCTTTTTTACAGCCCAGGCCAGCTTCTCTCCAATGCCCGGTATCTTTTTCAGGGCATCGAACCTTTCTTTGAACACCTGCTCCACACTTCCGCAATAGGAGATCAGGCGCTTTGCCGTAACACCCCCGATGCCGGGAATGTTGCAGATCGCAATCCGGCAGATCAGTTCATTGTTCATGTTTTTGTCTTGAATGTTGACAAAAATATCACAAATAAACAGTAAGAGACAAAAAAATAAGACTAAACAGCTCTTTTTTGGGGTTGTGCGGTCAGTAGGTTTTGGTCATTGTGGAGGGTACGGCGATAATGAAGTTGGCCAGTCCGTGATGTGCTTCATCCAGCGTTTCTACCGATGCCTGTTCAACGGTGCTGATGGTCATAACGCGCAGGGCTTTTTCCGCATACTGATGGATGTACCATTGAATGCCCTCGTCGTTGTTGCTGTGGTAGGCTCCGTTAAAATGGATGAACAAGCCCTTTTCAGGGATGTTGTTGACGATGAAGTAGCCCATGGTGGCGTCTTTTATGGCTTGTGCTTTTGGGAAGTTTTCAGTGCCGTGGGCGGGCATGCCTTCCATTTCGAGCATGGCTTTATAGCCGGGGAGCTCCGGGTCGTAGGGCGGCGGCAAGGGCGGAAGGAAGGCCCTGGCCTCTTCGCTGAGCGTCTCAAGGGCTTCAAACCCGTGCCGGTGGACCAGCGCCGCGTAACGGCGGGGCACGTTGGTGGCTATAAAGGAAAGTCCGTTACTTTTGGCGAACTCCACCAGCGGGCGGTAATCGGTGTGGTAGTTGTTCCACAGCTTGGCTTCTGCCCTGAAATGCCGTTCGAGGATGGTACCCGAAAGATACTCGTTCAGGATCAGCTGGTTGTCTGCTTCAAACATTTCGGCTCCAAGCACCAGCAGGCTGTCGAATGCCCGGTGCAGGTCGTAGCTTAGCTCATACTGCAGCCAGTGCGCAATGGGGTTGTTGTGCAACTCTCCGAACAGCACGATATCGGCCTCTTTGGCCTGCTGCAGCATGTCGGCATAGGAAGCGGGCTCCCCGGTGCGTGAAAATATCCGGTAGGCGGGCTTGTCCTGCGCCAGCGACATCGAATGCAGAAAGAAAACGGAAATTAACAGGAAACCATGTTTGAGCAAATGCATGACGGTAAGGTATTGATGAGCATAACACCATAACGGCCGGAAAGCATCAATTGTTCAGGCGCCTGCCGGAGAGATCGCACAGCAATGGTGTGGCTTATTCTTTTTTCAGGGCCATTCCGGAAAAGGACAACGGCAGCAGGTCTTCGACTTTTTCGGCAATCAGAACCTTGCCGTTCTCCGTTCCAAGCAACACTTTGATGTAATCGTGCTGTGTGAGTTCATATTCCAGAAGCACCTGGCGGCAGGCCCCGCAGGGCGAAACAGGCTCTTTGACTTCCAGGCGGTTGGTGCGGGCACATATCGCGATCTTTTTCATGCGAACCCCCGGATAAGCAGCCGAGGCAGCAAAAGCCGCAACCCTTTCAGCACATAAACCGCTGGGATAAGCACCATTCTCCTGATTCGACCCTTTGACCACCTCACCGTTTTCAAGCAATATGGCCGCTCCCACAAAAAATACGGAATAAGGAGCGTAAGCATTGTGCGTCATGTCAATGGCATGCTGCAACAACGCCTGTTCATCTTCAGGAAGCTGACTCCTGTCGTCCGTCTCATAATATTGTATGGATACTTGTTTCTTTTTCATGAACACGCTGTTTTCCGGGCATAAGCTGTAACGGCTTCCCGTTTTGATATGCCCTCTTGACTCTTATACGCAAATATCAGCAAAATGTTGGACTAAAACGGGATTTTTCTGCGAAAGCATAGGAAGTCTGCAATTTTTTTACTATATTTGTGTTATGTGTGTAAAAGATAAAGGATTTTTTGATATTACACCGTTTTAATCGAATGTTTAACTAAAAATATGTTGTACCATGAGTAGTTCAAATGGAAAAGTGTTCTTTGGATTTGTTTTGGGAGCTGCCGTAGGCGTTGCCGCCGGACTGCTGTTCGCACCCGCTTCAGGCAAAGACACACGCGAAAAAATCAAGGAAAAAGGCAAAGAGTATTCCGACGAGCTGGCCAAGCAAATTGGCCATAAAATTGACGATCTGAAAGATTACGTCGGTCATGTTGCCGAAGACACCAATGCACGGGTAAAAAAGGCCGCAAATCAGGCAGATCAGCCGGAGAAGTAACCCTTAAACCTCCGTTCCATGGAAGGTAAAAAATTATTGGAGCACATTGCCGGATTGAAAGACAACGTCAGGGACTACCTTGAAACGAAGATATCCTATTACGGGATACTGGCTTTCGAAAAGGCAGTGAAGCTCCTTAGCCTGATGATGGCCAATGCCGTCATCATCACGACCCTGTTGCTGGCATTACTGTTCCTCTCTGCTGCAGCTGCACTGTGGCTGGGCGCACAGCTCGGCTCACATGTGCTCGGTATGCTCATCGTGGGGGGATGTTACCTGCTGCTGACCCTCTTCTTTATCCTGTTGAGGGAATCAATTTTCGGACGACTGGCCATAAAAATCCTGTTAAAAATTTTTATGGATGAAGATGCAGAAAAACCTGATGCAAAAGGAGGCCCGTTATGATGCTGTCAGATAGCCTGAAAAAGATCAGAAGCATGCAAGACGTACGCGCCGAAAAGTACCGGCTGCGCTATGAAGCCATGCGCGCTGAATATAAGCTCAATGCCAGCATGGAAGCTGTAGGAAGAGTATATTCCATGCTGTCGTACATCCGCAGAGCCGGAAAAGTCGCCAGCCATTCCTTCAACATCGCAACAAGCGTCAGTCGTTTCATTTACAGCTTCTTCCAGAAGAAAACCTCCCGCAGCGAACCACCCCCTGACCAGGATCATCCATCCGACATGTAACTTTTCGGCACCCCTGTGCGTCACATCATTGAAACCAGGAGAACAAGATTGTTGACTGTATGACAACGGCCCAATACAATCAATGCGTAGATGCCTATGCAGATGGAGTGTATCGCTTCATACTGAAAAGCATAGGCGACGAAGACAAGGCACAGGACATCGTGCAGGACAGCTTCGAAAAGATGTGGCGTAAAGTAAAAGAGGTCAGTTATGAAAAAGCCAGGTCGTATCTGTTCACCACTGCCTATCATACCATGATAGACAGCATCAGGAAGGACAGGCACCAACAGCTTCTGGATGAAGACGTACCCGATTTGTATGCCGAAAACAGCGAGTATTCTGACCTTAAGGAGATCCTGGAAGAAGCACTTTCGCGACTGGCACCGGTGCAGCGCTCCGTGATCCTGCTGCGCGACTATGAAGGATACAGTTACCAGGAAATCGGGGAGGTCACAGGACTGAACGAGTCACAGGTTAAGGTCTATATCTACCGGGCAAGGGTTTTCCTGAAAAATTACATCAGACGGCTTGATATCGTAATCTGAACAAACATACTGAAGCAATGAAGATCAACAGGGACAATTACATGCTCTTTTTCCTCGACTACTACGAGGACAGGCTGCCGGAAAGCAGCCGCGGAGAGCTTATGCGTTTCCTGGATGATCATCCCGACCTGAAGGTGGAGTTTTATGACTTCGACCTCATCCGGCTTCCGGCCGACAAGCACCTTAAGTTTCCCGGCAAGGCTTCGCTCAAAAAGCTGGAAGAGGCCTTTGACGCTCAGGAAGCAGGGCGGGAACGGTCTCCTGCTGGTCCGGATCATTATGATGAGTTGTTTGCCGCTTACGCGGAAGGCGACCTGGATGCTGAGTCTCAGGCTCAGGCTGAGGCCCTGGCAGCCCCGGGCACCTCTCTGGAGCGTGAGCTTAAGCTGATGTCTGCAGCAAGGCTCAGGCCGGACGCAAGCATCAGCTAC
Organism: Bacteroidales bacterium; assembly: GCA_031323845.1. Taxonomy (GTDB): domain Bacteria; phylum Bacteroidota; class Bacteroidia; order Bacteroidales; family UBA7960; genus PUPG01. Next base: position 4,973 of record JAVIYP010000016.1, read on the forward strand.
CCGCATAAGTCCGGACTGAAACGGCACGGATTGGATGTGTTCAGGCAACGCTTCATGCCCTACGCCTCGGCTGCTGCCGCGGTGCTTCTTTTAGCCGTGCTGACATACACCCTTTTTGTGCCGGCCGGCTCTCCATACTATGCAGAAGAACAACCTGTTGCCGGGGATCAGGATGCGCCGGGGGCCGTTGCGGCAATTCCTGACCCCCAACAGGAACGGCCTGCCGCCTTAACTGAAGCTGAAAGCATTACAGGTGCATTGCCCGGAACAGGTGCCGACGCTGCCCGCGAACTGCCGGCGGTCACCAGGCGCCCGGCCATCGCACAGCTTGACCCTGCCGGTGAAGGCCGAACCGCCATGCCGGCGGAAACCATAAGCGGCAGTCCCATAGCCCTTGACATCACCGCCTTCCGCCGTGTGCCGGAAGCCCGCGAACCCCTGCTCGCCATGCAGATGGAAGCCCGGCAGCCTGAAAAAATACCAGCCGCCGCACAAACCACCTCGCCCGAAGCCCGCGAGGAGTTCATCTGGCTGGCCTACCAGGCCCCCGAAGACAGGCAGTTGCCCCTCGAAGAGGAAGAACCGGCAACCGGTTACCGTGAAATGAACCTTGCCGAACTGGCCATGAACCGCATCGGAGAAACTACAGGCATCAGATTGGATAACGTGCGCGCCAATGCAGGCAGCGATGAGAGCCCGCTGCGCTACCTCGCCGAAGAAGGCGTGGCACGCATCATACCCGCCACAGGAAGGGTGCTTGGCATCGAAAGCGCACGCGACGACAAAGGACGCCTGCTGCACTTCAGCATCGGCGACTTCTTTTCCATAACAAGGACTTCTAAAAGCAGGGATTTATAATACTGACAGGACTGATCTTTACTTCCGCTCACTGTGCTTCCAGCGCCGGTGCGACCAGAGCCAGTGTGCCGGAGCCCTGCGTATCTCCTCTTCAAGCTTGGTCATGAACAGCTGCGACAACGCCACTTCCGGCATGGATGCCGGGTCGTCGGTCAGCAACTCTGTGTGGAAATCGTAATAACCCCGCCGTATCCTGCGCAGCGCCATGAAGAACACCGGCATCCTGAAGCTGCGTGCCAGCTTCTCAGGCCCCGGGAAAAACAGCGTATCCTGGTTCAGAAAACGGACGGTATAGGCGCCCGAAGGCCGGGGCGACTGGTCTGCGATCAGCCCGAGAAAGAAGGGCTTGTCCATGTTCCGGTAACGCACCATGGCGCGCCCCACCAGGTTTTTCTGTACCATCTCAAAGGTATAACGCCCGCGCAGCTTCAGCAGGAGGCGGTCCATGACCCTGTCGCGCAAGGGCCGGTACGCCGGAATAACAGAATACGGAACGCTCAGGGTGGTGACCGGCGGCACCCACTCCCAGTTGCCGGTATGCCCGGCTAACCCGATAAACGACTTCCCCTGTTCATAATAAGCCTCCATAAGTGCCCTGCCGCCGCCTTCAAAACGGCAGCGCCTGAGGATTTCTTTATCCTTCAGGGTCAACAACTTGACAGTCTCCGCAACGACATCGGCCAGGTGACGGTAAAAGTCCATCCTGATCCTGCGCAACTCTTCCTCCGGTTTTTCAGGAAAGGCATTTCGCAGGTTCCGCATGATGACACGACGACGGTACCGGATCACATAGGCCATCAGAAAATACATCATATCGGCAAAAACATAGAGCACCCCCAGCGGCAAATACGCCATAAGCCGCACGAAACCCGCCAGCGGATAACTCATTATGTAGGTTCGTTGCTTCACTGCTTCAGCATTAAGAGGTTATGATCCTCAAGTGATCAGTACAGGAAATTATCGTAAGGATACCGCTTCTTATGGATCTCCACTACGGTATCGTACAGCAGTCGCCTGAAAGCTTCAATATTGCCCTTGTATTTTGCTGAGATAAAGATACAGGGGTCGTTTACCCTGGCCATCCAGGTTTGCTTCATCTCTTCAAGGCTGATGTTCTCGCGGGTGGCCGGCGTCAAATCGTCCTCGTCCTTTTCAACCCACTGGTACTGATCCATTTTGTTGAACACCATCAGCTGCTGCTGGTCGTTGTCGCCGTTTCCGCCTGTGATCTCGGCAAGCGTCTCCTGCACAACCGCTATCTGTTCTTCAAAGTTCGGATGGCTGATGTCTACCACATGAACGAGGATGTCGCTCTCCCTCACCTCGTCGAGTGTCGATTTAAAGCTTTCGATAAGATGGTGGGGCAGTTTCCGGATGAAGCCCACGGTGTCGGACAGCAGGAAGGGCAGGTTTCCGATGACTACCTTACGCACGGTGGTGTCGAGGGTGGCGAAGAGTTTGTCTTCGGCGAAGACGTCGGTTTTGCTGAGCATGTTCATGATGGTTGACTTGCCCACGTTGGTGTAGCCCACCAGGGCAACCCGCACCAGGCTGCCGCGGTTGGAGCGCTGTGTGGCCTTTTGCTTGTCGATCTGCTGAAGCTTTTTCTTGAGCAGGGCGATCTTGTCGCGCACGATACGGCGGTCGGTTTCGATCTCCGTTTCACCCGGACCTTTCAGTCCGATCCCGCCCCGTTGCCGCTCAAGGTGCGTCCACATCCCCGCCAGTCGCGGCAGCAGGTACTGGTACTGTGCCAGCTCCACCTGTGTGCGGGCGTGTGCCGTGCGGGCACGCATGGCGAAGATGTCGAGGATGAGGTTGCTGCGGTCAATCACGCGGGTGCCCAGTGCCCTTTCCAGGTTGCGGAACTGGGAGGCGGTGAGCTCGTCGTCGAACACCACCAGGTCGGCCTCAGTCTCTTTCACAAAGCTGCGCACCTCTTCCACCTTTCCCTTGCCGATAAAGGTCGCCGGGTCGGGCTTGTCGAGCTTCTGGGTGAAGCGCCTGAGCGAGATCCCGCCTGCCGTGTCAACCAGGAAAGCCAGCTCGTCAAGGTATTCGGCTACGGTCTCCTCGGTAGTTCCACCGCTGATAACACCTACCAGCACTACCTTTTCCTTTTCGTGTTTGATCTCGATATGTTTAGGCATGCAATTTCAAAAAATCTTATTCTTACTAATGACATCTTTGTGTGAAAACCTTTTACAACCCCTGGGTGAAATTATTTTTTCCACACAAAAAACGCAAAGACAAAGAGATGCAAAAACGCAAAGCGCAAAAAAGCATACATCGGCTCTTAAAATGCTTTAAACCCGATGATCTCACGCACTTCCTGAAGCGTTTTGGCGGCACTTTCGCGGGCCTTTTCGGCGCCTATCCGGGCCACCTTGCCGAGGTATTCGTCGTTGGCGCCGATCTCCAGGATCTTCTCCCGCAGCGGCGTGGTGAAGGTGATGATGTCTTCAGCAAGTTGTTTCTTCAGGTCGCCGTAGCGGATGGTGGCGTTGTTGTATGCGTCGAGGAAGTGCTGTACGGTTTCGGGGAGGCTCACCGCACGCAATAGGTTGAAGAGGTTCTCCACGGGTTGCGACATTGGTTCTCCGGGCATCTCCGGGCCGCTGTCGGTGGTGGCGCGCATCACCTTCTTGCGGATCACCTTCGGGTCGTCGGCCAGGAAGATGGCGTTGCCCTCCGATTCCGACTTGCCCATCTTGGTGCTGCCGTCCAGCCCGGGGATCTTCACCAGGTCGCCTTCAAAATTGAAAGCGTAGGGCTGGGGGAAGTAATCAACCTTATACAGCCTGTTGAAGCGGTTTCCGAAGGTGCGGGCCATCTCCAGGTGCTGCTCCTGGTCTTTCCCGACCGGCACCTTGGTGGCGCGGTGTATCAGGATGTCGGCGGCCATCAGCACGGGGTAGGTGAGCAGGCCGGCGTTAATGTTTTCGGGCTGCTTGCGCACCTTTTCCTTGAAGGAGGTGCAGCGTTCCAGCTCGCCTTTGTAAGCGTTCATGTTGAGCAGCAGGTAAAGCTCTGCCACCTCGGGCACGTCGCTCTGGATGTACAGGGTGGCCGCTTCAGGATCGATCCCCGCCGCAAGGTATTCGACCAGTACCTGGCGTACGTTTCGGTGCAGGTCGTCGGGCGTGGGGTGTGTGGTGAGCGAATGATAGTCGGCGATGAAGAAATAGCAACGATGCTCGTGCTGCATCTTCACGAAGTTCCTGATGGCGCCAAAGTAGTTGCCGAGGTGCAGGTTCCCGGTAGAGCGGATTCCGCTAAGTACTGTTTCCATGGTGCAAAAGTAATACATTATTCGTTATATGAAACGCAAGAGGGCACGAACGCATGAGGGCACGCGGATTGTCCGGATCGGTTTTATGGGCTTATATTTCAACACAAAAATGTCAATAGAGATATTTAGAAGAAACTATTAAATCATTTTTTGCTTAGATTAATGCCCTGAAGAGTCAGATTCCGGATGAACGCACAGCTGCACATCTGAAATCTGCACATTCTGACATACAACATCTTATAAAATGAAACCGGCATGACCAAATTTTGACACACAGGAGGATGATTATGACTACATGGAGTTTTTTATTTCTGCTACACTTTGCGGGAAAAAAGCCAGCTTTATGTTCCACGCAAAGGCCGCAAAAGTCTGTATTGATTCTTCTTTGCGTTCTTTTTATGAGAACAACGTTGTTGCAGAGAAATTCGTGTTAAGTCTGAGTTTATTTTGTGTAAATCGAAATCAATTTGTAAATTTACGGCGTAGCATACATAAATTCATATAGCTGTCTGTTTTCTTGTTGTTTTTTATGGGTCAACGATGCATTATTCTATCGTATAGGACACCACTCATTTAGCCATTGTTATAACTAAACCTTTATCCAAATGAAAGCAAAACCTACAATTCTTGCAACTTTCTTTGTATCCTTTTTATTTGGAAGCGTCTTTGCCCAGGATGGTGACCTTCCGGGCGATGCAAACTGCGATGGTACAGTAAACGTGTTGGATGTAACCACCATTGTGAATTATTATGTCGGAAATGCACCTGAATCTTTTTGTTTTGAAAATGCTGACGTAAATGGTGATGGTGTGATTAATGTCATAGACGTTGTTTTAACTGTAAATATTTTTTTTGAAGATCCCGGGTTTGCATGCGGCAATAACATCACATTTACCTACCGTGGCGATCAGGTAACCTACGGCACAATACTTCGCAATGGGCTCTGCTGGTTAGACCGCAACCTTGGCGCTGACCCCATGCCTTTTGTTCCGGCCGTTGACGCAACGGGAAACACAGACACAAGGCTCTACGGCGACCTGTTCCAGTGGGGACGATTGGATGATGGTCATCAGGACAGGACAAGCACTACCATTCCCGGGCCGGTCAACCAGACTGTACCAGGCCATGGCAATTTCATTACAGCAGGAAGCTCACCCTGGGATTGGCATTCACCACAGAACGATGCGCTGTGGCAGGGAGAAGACGGCACAAACAGCCCTTGTCCTCCAGGCTGGCGTGTGCCCACTGAGGCTGAACTCAATGCCGAGCGCCTGAGCTGGGATGCAAACAACTTGTCAGGGGCTTACGCTTCTGCTCTGAAGTGGCCCGCTGGCGGTTTCCGCAGCAGCCTTGGCTCGCTCAGCGGTGTGGGCTTCCACGGCCCCGTGTGGAGTTCTTCGGTTGGTGGTGTTAATGCCAGCTACCTCAGCTTCGGCAGTGACTCTGCCGATATGTACAGCGGCTTCCGTGCATTCGGCATGAGCGTGCGTTGCGTCAGGGATTGAGGTGCGCACTGAAGATGAATAGGGGCACAAAGGCGCATTGTGCTGTTAACCTAAACATCGAACTATAATCAAGATGGTGGACTGTAAAGAACTCATAACCTTCGATAGGCAACGAGCCTTGTAATAGATAACAAAGAGGTCTCACAGATAACGGCAAAGATGACAGACTCACAGACTTGAACCACCGGCAGGGGCTACCAGGGAGAATCTGCCAAACCACCCTACGGTGCTTCTGTCTAACGACAGAGGTGTTGAGCGGTTAGGGAAAAGGGAGGATGCAAGAAGCCTTTCAGGTGTTTATACAAGAGTTGAACGAAAGTGAACTGACTGATGAGGTGTCGAAATTGACGCAGACAGTGCCAAAAACCGGGGGAACCTAGTCTGCTCCGGGAAGAGTACAGGGGTTACCCGGAAAACAAACCGCCTGTACTGGCACTCGGCATAAAGGCAGCAAGACTTGTATATGGGCTTGGTTATGGAACAGTGGAAACTGACCATTGATGCCAATCGAAACGACACAAGCAGCAGCACTGCGAGGTCAAAATAGAGAAGCAATGGTCAGTGGCGGATGAAATCGTAGTAGTGATGAAGCCCCTGTAATGGGGGTGGAGCGAAGGGTTTCAGCAGACAGTCTTTAATGATTGCAACAACTTAAACAAGGATGATTGAGGAGTTAAAGACAAAGACACAACCAGTAACAAAAGAACAGGTTTGGTCAGCGTGGAAACGGGTCAAACAGGGAGGGAAAGGCATGGGCGTAGACCATGTAAGCATGGAGATGATCACCCAAAATCCACGTAAATACCTGTATCCTTTGTGGAATCGTCTAGCCAGTGGCAGTTATTTTCCGCCAGCGGTCAGACAAGTGCCAATTCCCAAAGGCAAAGGCAAAGAAAGGATGTTAGGCATTCCCACCATCATTGACAGGGTAGCACAGGAAGTAATAAGGGCAGAACTGGAGAAGGTTGTAGAGCCGTTATTCCATCCGAGTTCATTCGGCTACCGACCGGGCAAAAGCGCCCATGATGCCGTTGAACAATGTGCAAAGAACTGTTGGGAAAGATGGTATGTGGTAGATCTTGACATCAAGGGTTTCTTTGATAACATAGACCATGAACAGATGATGCGTATGTTACGCAAATACACCAGTCAAAAGCATATCTTGCTCTATAGTGAACGCTGGTTGAAAGCACCTGTTTTAACACGTGATGGCAAACTGCAAACAAGGGGTAAGGGCACTCCGCAAGGAGGGGTCATAAGTCCACTGTTTGCTAACATTTACCTTCACGAGGCATTCGACCAGTGGATGGCGGAAACACAGCCACGTATAGTGTTTGAAAGATATGCGGACGACATTGTGATTCACACAAGAAGCATCGAGCAATCAAATTTCATCTTAGACAAGTTGAAACAAAGGTTAAAGCAGTACTCACTGGAGGTACACCCTGAAAAGACAAGGGTAGTTTACTGTTATCGAACAGCAAGATTCCATAAGGAAAGCAAGACGATACCAGCATCATTTGACTTTCTGGGCTTTACCTTTAAGCCGAGGCGCTGTGAGAAACACAACGGAGAGAAGTTCTGGGGTTTCAGACCCGCCATCAGCAAGAAAAGCGAGAAGCGAATCAACGATGAGATCAAGCGTTTGGCAATACACAAATGGATGCATGTAAACATCCAGGAACTTGCCTTCGCACTATCATCCAAAATCCGTGGATGGCTATTCTATTATGGAAGGTTTCGCATTTCAGAAATGCAGAGGGTGTTCAGACTGCTTAACATGCGTATTTCAAAATGGGCAAGAAGGAAGTACAAACTACGCAGTTATCCAGAAGCCTATGGCTGGTTAAAGCGTATAATGAGATTCTACCCAAATACATTTGTTCATTGGAGTTATGGACTTACTGGTCATTGACTGTCTGCAAGAGCCGTATGATGGGAGACTGTCACGTACGGTTCTGTGAGAGGCTTGGGGTGAAATTCCCCTTGCCTACTCGACTACGCACTAAAGATCAATAGGGCCACAAAGGCGCATTGTGCTGTTAACCTAAACATCAAATAATGAACTTCTGGGCCCATCCCAAACTACCCCGAAGGTGCGGTGAGAACAGAAGTGCACGTTCAGCAAAAGAGCACTCGCAGATAGCGGGTGCTTTTTTTTAGACGTTTAATAGTTGGTTTTTGGAGAAGCCATTTTCCTGCTTCCGAGTTTATGTGTATACCAATGAAATGGTGAGCTTTCGAGAGATGGCGACACTTGTCCATCTTTGATTCTGTTTATCAAAATGTGTTCACACAAAAAAACCACCTGCAGCGTAAAAACGATGCAGGTGGTTGCAAGAGAGGTGGTACCACCCGGAATCGAACCAGGGACACACGGATTTTCAGTCCGTTGCTCTACCAACTGAGCTATGGTACCAGCCTTGTTGGTGGCACAAAGGTAAAAACATTTTTTATATCCCATGCAATTTTTTCTTGCAAACATAGCCGTCAGGATATTTATGCTTACCTTTGCACCTCATTTTCAATAAATAAACAACCAGACCCGTAACAGGAGAACATACAGCCGGTATGTTGTTCGCTTCCTTGCCGGGTTGTTTTTTCGTATACGAATCAAGCATCTCATACAGTGAACCTGGTCATTGACATTGGAAACACGCTCATAAAAACCGCCATTTTTTGCGGTGAGGAGCTGCACTTTCTTCATACGGGAACCACTATGGACGATGTGCCCCTGGAACAGATCATCGGGCGGTATAAGCCAGGCGCAGCCATCGTTTCGTCGGTGCGGGGAACAACCGCAGACCCGGGTAAAAGTCCGGCGTCCGCGGCGGACGGCCGGATGGCCACCTCCGGCAACACACAGGCAACGGATGTTCTCAAGGCCTCAGGGATCCCGGTATTAGTGGCGGGCACACACCTTAAACTTCCGCTGATGATGCGTTATGGCACCCCGGAAACACTGGGCAGCGACAGGCTGGCGGCCGCAGTGGCCGCTGCAGGCCGTTTCCCCGGCCAAAACTCCATGGTGATCATGGCCGGAAGCTGCCTGACCACAGAGTTTGTCACCGACAAAAACGAATACCTCGGCGGCACCATAGCGCCGGGACTCAGCATGCGCTTTCAGGCCATGCACCGCTTTACCGGACAACTGCCGCTGATCACGGATACTACCGGCGATACCCCCCTGACAGGGAACACCACCGAAAAAAGCATGCTGTCGGGAGTGATCAACGGAATGACCGCGGAAATAGAGGGTCTCATCATCCGAAAGGAATATGAAACAGGCCCTTTTAACGTTATTTTAACAGGTGGTGATGCAAAAGTTTTTGCAAAAAGGCTAAAAAATAGGATATTTGCACAGGAAAATTTCGTCCTGCAGGGTTTGAATATAATGCTGCGATATAATGTTGAACACCCAGACTTACCTTAAGATTGCTTCAGTGTTGCTGTTCTCTTTGCTGATGCTGGCGCCCTTTGGGGCAACACAGGCTCAGAACCGCATCAACATGCCCTATTCCATATATGGCCTGGGAGAGGTGAGGTTCCATCACAACTACCAGACCATGGGCATGGGCGGTATCAGCCAGGCCTTCAGAAGCAACATGACGGTCAATGAAATAAACCCGGCCTCCTATACGGCCGTCGACACCACCTCCTTTATTTTTGACCTGACCATGGTCTCTCATTTTTATGAACAAAAAACGTCGCTGCTTACCCAGCAGTCCGACTATATATCTATGGGAAACCTCTCCTTCAGCTTCCCCCTGACCAAATGGTGGGCTTTTGCCGCCGGCATGAAGCCCTACAGCCTTATGGGTTACAGCATCCGCGATGAGGAGGACCATCCCATGGCCGGAAAGGTGCACTACCTTTATGAAGGCAGCGGCGGCCTGAACCAGCTTTTCATAGGTAATGCCGTGCAGCTCTTCGACCATCTTTCGCTTGGGGTGAACGCTTCCTATGTTTTTGGTGATATGAGGCGGGAAGCGAGTATTTTCAGCGACTCCGCCGATGTGTTCCAGACCAACCTGCTGTACACCAACCGCGCAGGGGGGTGGATGCTGGGGTTTGGCATGCAGTATGAGTTTGTTTTTGCGAACAACAGATTTCTTACCGTTGGCGCCACTTACGGACATCAACAGGACATTAGCCTGCGCACCAAGGAAACCCTGCGATGGCGCCTGCCGGGTGTCAGCGCTTACGATACCCTCTCCCACAGAGTGCTCGACGAAGCCACCCTCAGCCTGCCCCAGCATTACGGCGCCGGCGTTTTTGCCCGCTTCAGCAACAACTGGGCAGGAGGCATTGACTATCAGTGGCAGAACTGGGAGAGCTTCCGCCTTCCCGGACAGGAAAAAACATTCAACAACAGTTACCAGCTTGCCGCCGGCATCGTGTTTAACCCAACCCTGGAGACCTATTCGCCCTTTATCTACAGGTGGGAATACACGGCCGGAATACGCTACGGGCAATCCTACCTGCGGCATCAGGACGAAACAATCAATGAGTTTGGCATAAGTTTTGGAGTTCATATACCGGTAAGGCGTGCTTTTTCCGGTATCAGGATCGGCTTTGAATACAGTCAGCGGGGTTCCGTTGACGACCATTTTATGCAGGAAAACTTTTATCGCCTGAATGTAGGCGTAAACATATATGAGAGATGGTTTATCAGAAGAAGATTCTTCTGAGGCAGCACGTCATTTAACGTTCAAATACTTTAAAGAGTGATGAAAACTTACAAAAAATTCAGCCTGACCGGCCTGTTTGCCTTAGTTGTGGCATTTGGAGCAGTAAGCGGATCGCCTGCCATGGCGGGTAACGCCTCCGCTATGATTGCCGGCAGCGCATTACTGGAAGAGTTACAGGACCAGCGGTACGGTAAAGACAGCGTGCAGTGCGTCAGAAACTGGTCGCTGTATGCAGAATATTACCGCCAGAGAAACTATGAGATGGCTTACGAGCCCTGGAAGTATATGTTCAACGACTGCCCCCTGGCGACCGTGAACATTTACATTCACGGGGCTAATATGATCAAGTACTTCTATAATACTGAAACCGATCCTGCCCGGAGGGATGCATGGGTTGACACCCTGATGATGGTGTACGACCGGCGCATTGAGATGTTCGGGGAAGAAGGACGCGTGCTGGGCCGCAAGGCCGCCGATCTTTACCAGCTCCGGCCCACTGACGTTCAGGAATTGTACGAACTCAGCGAACGTTCCATTCAGCTGGAAGGCATGAATGCCGGCGCCGATGTGCTGCTCATCAACTTCCAGATGGTCATCCGCCTGGTGGATGCAGGGCTGATGGACCCGGATGCCATTATTGAATCCTTCGACAGGGCGACCGACATCATAGAATTCAACCTCGAACACGATCCCGAAAGTGCCCGCTTCTACAATCCGGCAAAAAACAACATACGGGCCATGTTTGAACCTTATGCAACCTGTGAGAGCCTGGGGCAGATCTTCTGGCCACGCTTTGAAGCCGCACCCGAAGACACGGAGCTGCTTGCCAGAATTACAGAAATGCTCGAAAACGCAGGCTGTATGAACGACGAACTCTTTTATGCAGCCACCAAACAACTGCATGCACTGAAGCCGAACGCCGAATCTGCCTTCCTGATGGGCCGCCTCGAAAACAACAGGGAGAGCTACCGGGATGCCATCCGTTATTTTCAGCAATCGGCAGACTTGTTCAGCGAAGAAAGCGCAACCATGCACCAGGAACGCATTTTCCGTGCTTACTGGCTCATGGCGGAGATCAGTTTCCGCCAGCTGCGACAGCTGCCGCAGGCACGAGACTTTGCCCGGAGAGCTCACCAGACAACACCTACTGACGGAAGACCTCTTATACTCATTGGCGAAATGTATGCCGCCAGCGCCAGCGAATGCGGCGATAATGACGTAACCAAAAAAGCAGCCTTCTGGACAGCCGTAGACAAATTTGTTGAAGCCGGAAACGTCACCGAAGATGACCTGGTAAAAGAAAGGGCACAGCAACTCGCCGACACCTACAAACTCTATTTCCCCAGCAGCGACGACATCTTCTTCCACGGATTTTCGGAAGGAGACTCCTTCAGGGTGGAATGCTGGATCAACCGGACAACTCGCATCAGGGCAAGATAAATGTGCAGATTGAGCAGAGGTAACATCAGGTTATGCTGATGCGCATCGGAGAAAGCCAAATGAGCACAAAACATATAATCAAATTACACCTCTTTCTCCTGCTCCCGGCGGTTATGATTGTTATGTCCGCATGCAGAGGCGACCTGAGCAGCATTGAAGCGATCGTTAAGATTGATGAAGGCCCCGTGGAATCAGGCTACAATGTTGAAATCATTTACAGCGACAGGGCGTTTGTCCGTATGATACTGCACACCCCGCAGATGGACAGGTACGAAAACGACAAAAACTTCCTGGAGATGCCGAAAGGACTGCATGTGGTGTTTTACGACACCCTCGGTCATCAAACGTCAAGCCTTACCGCAAACTATGCCATCAGCTACGACGACACTGAGGTCATTGAAGCGAGAAACGATGTTATCGTCATCAACGAAGCAGGCGAAAGGCTGAATACGGAACACCTGATCTGGGATCAAAAACAGGAAATTATTTATTCGGATAAGTTTGTCAAGATCACTACGGAAGATGAAGTCACCTACGGTGAAGGCTTCCTGGCTGATGAGCGTTTCGATCAGTGGGAGATCAGCAATCCGAGGGGCACCTTTAAAATAGATACCGAAACCCGTCAGCCAGAAGACGACACCATGCGAACAGAGGAAGAGAGCCCTTAAAACATTGTTCTCACATCCCGCAATTATAAACGCAAACGCTCAGAGCCCATCAATACAATATCCAATCAACCAGAGACCACGTGCCTGCATTAACCCTCATCATCATCAGTTTGTTGTTTTCGGCTTTTTTTTCCGGAATGGAGATCGCTTTTGTTGCGGCCAACAAGCTTAAGGTTGAAGTGGATAAGCAAAGCGGCGGTTTTTCGGCCCGGCTGTTGTCAAGATTTGTGCGTTCGGAATCAAGCTTTATTTCAACCATGCTTGTGGGCAACAACATTGCCCTGGTGGTGTACGGCATCTCGTTTGCCGCCCTCCTGGAGCCGTTGCTCCTGGCCGTTATGCCCGGCATGATGAGCGGCGATTTCAGCATACTGCTCATGCAAACCCTGATCTCTTCACTGATCATATTGATTTTTGCGGAGTTTTTACCCAAAACCTTGTTCCGCATCAACCCAAACCGCTTCCTCAACACTTTTGCCCTGCCGGTGACCATCATCTATTACCTGCTTTACCCGGTCATCAAAACCACCATGTCAGCCTCGGCGTTGATTATGAAATTTTTATTAAGGATTGACATTACGGAAAGTCAAAAGGTATTCGACGCCATTGACATGGATAACTTCCTGAAGGAGTTTGGCGAAAGCCGTGAGGAGGACAAGAAACAACTGCGTGAGATACAGCTGTTTCGCAACGCCATTGAGTTTCCCGAGGTCAAGCTTCGCGAGTGCCTTATTCCCCGAACGGAAGTGGTGGCGGTGTCTCAAAAGGAAAACATAGCTTCCATCAGGTCTATCTTTTCGCAGACAGGGCTTTCCAAAGTGCTTGTTTACAAGGACTCCATTGACGATATTGTGGGTTATGTGCATGCCTTTGATTTTTTCTCAGGGCCCGTGAACGTGCATGACATAATCAGGCCTGTGCTGCTGGTTCCTGAAACCATGCACGCTAATAAACTGTTAAAGACCCTGATACAGCAGCGCAAGAGCATTGCCGTGGTGCTTGATGAGTTCGGCGGAACCGCCGGCATCATCACCATCGAAGACATTATGGAAGAGATCTTTGGAGAGATTGACGACGAATATGATGTTGAAGATCTCATAGAGCGGCAAACAGGCCCGCATGAATTTGTGTTTTCTGCCCGGCTTGAAATTGACTACCTGAACGAAAAATACAAGCTCAACCTTCCCGAATCAGAAGAGTATGAAACCCTTGGAGGATTGATGCTCAGCCATATGGAGAGTATCCCGAAGAAAGGTGAGGAGGTGCACATAGACAACATTTTGTACAGGGTGCTGCAAGTCAGCGAAATACGTATTGATCTTATCAAGCTTGTGCTCTTGTCGGAAGAGGCCTGACCAGCGTTGACACAACACCGGTGCCGGCCGGTGCTTCCGGCTTTCCTTTCAGACTGCCTAAAGACCCCGCCAAAGAACCTTTGACTTTACCTGAACGATCCCGGAACCGGCACTGTCACATGCCGTCTTTAAATCAAACGGAAAGCGGTGTTCGTTTTTACCATTCTTTTATTATCTTTGCAGCCTGAAATTTTAAACCACCAAATACGATGGCTGTAATAACTAAAATAAGGAATTATTCGGGATTGCTGATCGCTGTGATTGGCATAGGGCTGGCTGCATTTGTTCTGGGCGATTTTCTGGGCTACGGTCCGATGCGCACCCAGCGCTTTGATGTGGGCAAAGCTGACGGGCAAGCAATCACCTATATGCAATTTGAGAACAGGGTTCAGCAACAGCTGGCAAACTGGCAGAATCAAACCGGTATGTCGGCCGGGCCCCGCGAATCCTTCCAGGTGCGTCAGCAGGTGTGGAACGAAATGCTTCGAGAGATTCTCATGGCGGATGTGTTTGAAAGCCTTGGCATTGATGTAACGGCTGAAGAACTTTTTCATATGATCTACAGCGATGACCCGCACCCCATTTTGCGTCAGAGTTTTAGCGATCCTGCCACGGGCAGGTACGAACCACAGGAGGTGGTCAACTTTCTGCGCAACTTCAACCAGCTTGATCCCGGAGTGCGGAACCAGTGGTTGATGATAGAAGAATACATCAAGAACGATCAGCGCGAAAAGAAATACCACGATCTGATCGGTAAAGGCTACCTGGCGACTTCTGCGTTGGCTTCCGCCGATTTTATTAACCGCAACACGTCGGCCGACATTCGTTTTGTATATAAACCCCATACAGCTATTGACGACGATGAGATCACCATCAGCGACAGGGAGCTGCGGCGTGTTTACGAAGAACACAACCACCGCTTCAGGCAGGAAGCCTCGCGCAGCATATCCTATGTATCGCTGCCTGTTTTTCCCTCGGAAGAGGACAGGGAAAACACCTTAAACGAGGTTGTTTCACTGAAAGAGGAATTTGCTGCTGCCGACAATGTGCGCGCCTTTGTGAACTCTATGTCCGACATTCGTTTTGACCCCAGCTATTACGGCCGCGGAGAACTGTCGCCCAACATTGATCCTGATATTTTTAACATGCCTGTCGGAAGTATTATTGGTCCTTATGTTGAAAACAACTCCTATGTTCTGGCCCGCCTGGTGGATGTCCGCCTGCGTCCGGACTCAATGCGTGCCAGCCATATCCTGATCGCTTACCGCGGTTCAGCGGCTGCCGGTCCCGACATCACCCGCACTTATGCGGCGGCACAGCAAAAGGCCGACAGCATATTGCAGGTCGTAAGGGCCAACCCCCGCCGTTTTGCATCACTGGCCACACAGTTTTCTGATGACCCCAGTGCTGCCATGAATCAGGGCGACCTCGACTGGTTCCCGGATGGTGCCATGGTGGCTCCCTTCAATGAAGCAGTGGTCGAAAACCCCACAGGGTCGGTCTTTACCGTGGAAACCGACTTCGGCTTTCATGTGGTCAATGTAACCGGAAAATCAGCCATGACGAACAAGGTGCAGGTGGCCTTCCTTGCCAGGGAAATATTGCCCGGTAACCGCACCTACCAGCAAGCCTTTTCACAAATCAGCACGTTTGCCAGCGAACTCAGGGCCGGCAAAGACTTTGACGCCGCTGCCGAAGACGCCGGCCTCAATGTGCGGCAGGCCGACAGGATTGGCATGATGGACATGACACTGCCCGGCATAGAACACGGCCGCCAGATCGTGCAGTGGGCATTCGACGACAATACGGGAAGAGGCAATGTGTCCAGGATCTTTGAGCTTGAAAACAACTTTGTGGTGGCCAGGTTAACGGCGAAGCAAGACAAAGGCATCCCCGCCCTCGAAGATATCCGGTCCAACATCATGGACATTGCAATCCGTGAAAAGAAAATGGCGATGATTGCCGATGAATTAAAGTCCTTTATGCAGGAAGGTTCGGACCTTGAGGTGTTGGCTGAAAAACTTTCGCTGGAGGTCAAGGAAGCGAAAAACCTGAACTTCAACAGCAGGAATTTACCTGGTGTAGGCCCCGAACCTGTGGTCATTGGAAATCTTTTTGCCAGTGGCGATATGGAAGTAATCGGACCACTGAAGGGAAACAATGGCGTGTTCGTACTTCAGGTGATGCGGAAGGATGAAGGCATTGTGCCTGATGACCTCAACCCGGTCAGGCGGACGTTGCAGACCGGCTTCATGAACAGGGTTCCCGGCCAGGCATTCCAGGCTATTAAAGACAATGCCCGCATCGAAGATAACAGGGCTATGTTCTTCTAATCTGCTCCCGGAGCTGCCCTGCAGCTTTTCTTATTGGCCGGCCGCTGTGTCAGCTGTTTCTTCTTAACCGGAAATTCGTGTATTTCCAGGCGGTCAGCGCAACCAGGCCCGCAACCGGGAAAAATGCGCTGTTGTAGGCTTGCGGAATGAGCGGCCAGAGCAGCATTATTCCCAGTGCGATAAAAAACACCATCCGGAAATAGATCGTTGCCACACGGTTGATGTTTGTGCTGATACCAGCCGCAGGGTGCATCATTTTTACCCTGAAGATAAAATACAGGTGGGTTGGCATGGCCCATAGCAGATTCAGGTTGTATGCCATTGACTGATGGTCGGATAACAGCCAGAGAAAGGTCAGCAACAAGCCCGTGAGTCCCAGCACTGTATAGAACACCTTGTCGAAGATTGCAGCCCAGCGTTGTTTGAACTGGATAAGCAATCCGGCAATCAGCAGGAGCCAGAGCACACGTGAGGGTGTTACCGGCGAAGGTTTTCCGTGCTGGTGTATCAGCGGCAGCAAGGGTCTTGTTTCCATGACCAGCGGCCTGCCGTCAGCATGCCGGGCCTGGGAGAACGCAAGTGCCATCTCATCGGGGAGGTACATGTAATGCCAGGGGGTTATGGCTCCATCTGCCGGAAGGCCGAGCAGAATGTCAATGCCGAAGGCAGCCCATGGGATATGTTCCACATAAGGATGTAACATGGAGCGGAAGCTTCGTCTGCCGGAAGGGAAAGGGTCGGGCCCCCAGTCGAGGTCCAGCTCCCGGTCTACCAGGTCGCGCACCCGCGTAGCGCAGTTGTCGTAGAAAAAATCATACAGGTAGTGTATGTTTTCCGGGCGGCGGTTTATCTGTAAATAGTTATAGATGCGCTGTTGCTCGTCAGCGTTCAGCATAAGCACCTGTTCGTCCACAGAGCGTCCCTCAAGGCGGTATGAATAAAGAAAACGGTTCAGTGGCGACACCGTCAGCATATACAGGAGCCGGCCCCTGATAAACAGGGGATAAAAATTCGGGGTGTTGAAATCGAAGGTACCCCAGTTGTACACTTCGTCAATGCCGTTGATGGGATCATAGACCCATAAGGCGCTGTGTCCGAAAACGGAATACAATTCCGGACCGGGGCTGGCGGTCAGCAGGCTCATTTTGGCCATCGGCGAAAGCAACGGAATGCCATCCTCCCCGGCACTGCACGCGCCGGAAAACAGGAGCCCGTTCATGGCCATCACAATTGCCGCAAGCTGAATGTACGTTTTCATAACAGACACAAAAGTACAGGATTTTTAAAATTTGAAAACAATATGCGATGCATGACTGCAGGCGCAACCCGGTCGGCGGTTAAACGGACTGTTAATGTTATTGTGACGCATAAATGTTGAAAATGGCAATCACATCAAGCGAGTTGATAATCCCATCACCGTTCACGTCAGCGTTTGGAAAGCAGAAAAGCTCTGGTTCAAATCCGAGGTAAAAATTAATCAGTGAAATCACATCAAGGATGTTGATGATACCGTCACAGTTTGCATCGCCCGGGGTGTTACCGGCCAGGTGCAGCCCTCCTTCCTGGACAAACCAAAATTGCCACTCGCCGCCGCTGCCATCACGCCAGCTGTTGATGTCAAACCAGTTGTTTCCGTTTTCCAGCCCCTTAACCTTATACACCAGCAGGGCTCTTTCGTCGTTATTCCATGTCAATGGCGTGCCGCTGACACACTGCTCAGGCTCACCGCCATAAGCCTGCAAAAAGAACGCGTAATCATCGAAATTGGCCTCGCCGAAAACACGGGCAACGCCAAACTCATCTACGGCAATAGCCGTATATTCATTTACGCCGATGCCAGAGGCTGTCATCCCCCAGTCGGTGACCATACGCGCCATAAAAACCGCATGGCGTCCTTTTCTGTCCAGTCCGTCGCTTTGTGTTGTTTCGTAATGAGTATCCGTAACGGTTTGCGCCATAAAGGGTATCGTAAGAAACTCTTTTTCCAGCTTTACACGCCAGTGATAAGGGTTGCCAAGCGCTTCAGACGACCAAACCGATGCATTTTCTGCGGTAAATACTACCTCTCCGAGCACAGACATTCCCGCACTTGTGCCTCCTATGGTGATCTGTTTTTCGCTGATAAGCGTGTTTAATGCCTCCAGGAGAGCAGAGTCACGCCAACGGTTTATGTAGTTCCACTGATCGCCACCGGCAATAAAAACAACTTCAGCATTATTGACGATGCTTATAACCTCCGGGTTGTTTGCATGGGATGTGTTTTGGATGACAATCGTGGTTACTGAATTTACGTCAACCCCCAGTTCGGAGTAAAAATAACTGTTGTAGCCGTCGGCCCCGCTTGCCCTTAGAACAACGATGTCGCCACCGTCAGCCCTTTCCAGCATCCACTGCATGGCATCGTCGTTGTCGCTGCCGCCACCCGCCAAAACCAGTCCGGGAAGATGATTTACAGATACGGCTTCACTGTTGCCTGTGTGATAAATGGCTTGTGCCTTGGCCGGTTGTGATACCGCCAGGCAGATCAATGAAGCAAACAGGAAAAATGGAGAAAGGTTCATCGGTTTGTTTTGTGGGTTTATGTGACACATTGGTTTTATGGTTTAACCCTGGTGCGGTAGCTTATACTTTACGCACCATTCTTCGCCCACCTTTGGCTCAACACTCAGAGAATCAAGTGTCTGGCTTCTCCTGACCCTCAATCCCCCGCTTTGTGTTTACATTGTTTTTAGCAAGCGCATGCTGCAAAGATATCAATCCGGAGATAATATAACAGGACAATTTCAAAAATTAGCGTGTACTTCAGGGCGCCGCGTTTTTTTACATCACCGGCATCGCGGTTCTGAAAAGAATACCAGAACGGAAGTTCTCGTTGTACTGTGTTTGAACTTTCAGAGCTCCGGCAGCACAGTTTCGATCAAAATAGCTATACTTTCTTTATTCAAGGATAAAACCCTTTTGCATGAACATGTGTTGCCCGTGTATGTTTTTTTCAAACACAGTTACGGCGCAGCCTGTTGGTTTGGATGGGTGCTTTGGTGTATATCGGCAGTGAATACATTTTCCGTATCAGTTTTTTCCAAAGTAAAAGATATTATTACTATCTTTGCGCCCTGAATTTGAGCCCGTTTAATTATCACAGCATAGCACCAGGCGATTTATTAACAATTTATTGTTGATAAATTTGCTGAAACTGAAACTAAATCTTAACTTTGCACCCCTTAAAAACAAAGGGAGTTGTGCATTTTACACAAACAGATACAGAAAACACACTCAGACAATGAATACTTTAAGTTACAAGACCGAATCAGCCAACAAAGCTACTGTTGACAAGCAGTGGGTGCTGGTTGATGCTGAGGGTCAGATATTGGGTCGTTTGGCTACGGTGGTGGCCAAGCTTTTACGTGGCAAATACAAGCCGAATTATTCTCCTCATGTTGATTGCGGTGACAATGTCGTCATCATCAATGCAGAGAAGATAGCGTTATCGGGCAACAAGTGGGATCAGAAAGAATATGTGCGGCATACCGGATATCCGGGTGGTCAGCGTTTTACCTCGGCCAGGCAGATGATGGCCAAGAAGCCCACGGCCATGGTTGAAAAAGCCGTTAAGGGGATGCTTCCCAAGAACCGGCTTGGCAGCCAGTTGTTTCGTAACCTGCGGGTATACCAGGGAGGTGAACACCCTCATGAAGCCCAGCAACCAACAGTAATCAATATCAATTCAATAAAATAAACATGGAAGTCATCAACACCTCAGGCAGAAGGAAAACAGCTGTTGCCAGGTTATACCTCAAACCCGGCAACGGAATTATTACGGTAAATAAAAGGGACTATAAGGATTATTTCACTACAGGCACTTTACAGTATATTGTAAACCAGCCTTTTGAGATTACCGGAAACCAGGGCAGGTTCGACGTTAAGGTGAACCTGAATGGCGGAGGGATCAAGGGTCAGGCTGAGGCTCTCAGGCTGGCGCTTTCCAAAGCCCTTGTTGAACTAGATGCCGAGCACAGGCCTGCACTAAAGGCCAAAGGCCTGCTCCGTAGGGATCCGCGCATGGTGGAAAGAAAGAAGCCCGGACAGCCCAAGGCCAGGAAGAAGTTCCAGTTCAGCAAACGTTAATCCTATTATCAGAAAACATTATCTTACATCATGGCAAGAACAACTTATAACGAATTACTGGATGCCGGAGTTCATTTTGGTCATCTTAAGAGAAAATGGAATCCCAACATGGCGCCTTACATCTTCATGGAAAGAAACGGCATCCATATCATTGATCTTAACAAAACAATCACTAAAGTTGATGAGGCAGCTGCCGCATTGAAGCAGATTGCAAAGTCGGGCAAGAAGATCCTTTTCGTTGCCACCAAGAAGCAGGCGAAGGATACTGTTGCCGACCTTATCAAGCCCATCAACATGCCTTATGTTACCGAGCGCTGGCCCGGCGGGATGCTCACCAATTTTGCGACTATCCGCAAGGCGGTCAAAAAAATGAGCACCATCGACAAGATGGCTACTGACGGCACCTTTGACAACATGTCGAAACGTGAGCGTTTGCAGGTTACCCGTGAAAGGGCCAAGCTGGAAAAACTGCTTGGCAGCATTGCGGACCTGAACCGCCTGCCCGCTGCTGTTTTTGTGGTGGATATCTGTAAAGAACACATTGCGGTGGCGGAAGCCCGGAAGCTGAACATCCCCACCTTTGCAATCGTCGACACCAACGCCAACCCGCTGGAGGTTGACTTTCCGATACCGGCCAACGATGATGCCTCCAAGTCGATACAGGTAATCGTTCGCATCATGGTGGAGGCCATTGAGGAAGGGCTGGCTGAAAGGAAACTTGCCAGGGATAAGGCCCAGGAAGAGGAGGATGAAAGGGAGATGGAAGAGGAAAAAGAAAGACTTCGCCTTCAGGCTCTTGAGGAGGCTGACGATGAGGACCTTACCGATGATGAACTGGCCGAGAAAAAGGCAAGGCTGGCCAAGAAACATAAGGCGGATGAGGGAGAAGAGGGTAGCAGCAAGAGCGGAAAGCCTGCCGCAAAAAGGCCGGGAGGTAAGCGTCCGCGAAAACAGTTTTAACAAATCCTAATTGTACAAAAAAAAAAAATAACGAATCATGGTAAAGATAACTGCCGCTGAAGTTAACAAATTACGCCAACAGACCGGAGCAGGCATGATGGACTGCAAAAAAGCGCTGGTAGAAGCAGAAGGTGATTTCGAAAAGGCCACCGACATCCTTCGCAAGAAGGGACAGAAGCTTGCCAGCAGTCGTGCCGGCAGAGATGCGAACGAAGGAGTTGTGCTCAGCGCAACCAATGAATCAAAAACCAAGGCTTATGCCCTGATGTTAAACTGCGAAACGGACTTCGTAGCCCAGAACCAGGAGGTCATTGACTTTGCCGGCAGCTTGCTGGCCCTGGCGGTTCAGAAAGATTGTGACTCGCTTGAATGCCTGAAATCGCATGAGATAGACGGCCGCAACGTTGCTGATAAGATTACCGACATGGTTGGCAAGACCGGCGAGAAAATGGAACTCAGTGTTTATGAGGTTGTTGCCGGAGCCAGAGCCTTCGCTTATACCCATCCCGGAAACAAAATCGCTGCCATAGCAGCGCTGAACAAATCGGAGGTAAACGACATTGACAGCATCGGTAAGGATGTGGTCATGCAAATTGCCGCCATGTCTCCTGTTGCTATCAGCAAGGATGATGTTGACCCTTCGGTCATTGAAAAGGAGATTGAAATCGGCAAGGAACAGGCCAGGCAGGAAGGCAAGCCGGAAGAGCTGCTGGAAAAGATTGCCATGGGCAAACTGAACAAGTTTTTCAAGGAAAGCACGCTCATCAACCAGGAGTTCATCAAAGACAGCAAAAAGACTGTAGGCCAAATGCTTCAGGCTGCTGACAAAGACCTGACGGTGGTTGCATTCAGGCGCGTTTCGCTTACTTAATAAGGCTGCCGCGCTGTTTGCCTGCGACAACGATATCGTAGAGCACGCCCTTTTCATTAACGTTAAAGACGATAATGGGAAGGGCGTTTTCTTTGCATAAGGTAAAGGCGGTGATATCCATTACTTTCAGGTTCTGTTGAATGGCTTCATCAAAAGTGATGACATCATACCTGGTGGCGTTCGGGTTTTTTTCCGGATCGTCCGAGTAGACGCCATCCACCCTGGTGCCTTTGAGAATAACTTCGGCCTTCACCTCCAGTGCGCGCAGGGCGGCGGCTGAGTCTGTGGTGAAGAACGGATTGCCGGTACCTCCCGCAATCAGCACGACATATCCTTCGTCAAGCAGCTGCAGCGCCCTTCTGCGGCTGATCTTTTCGCAAATGGTTTCCACCGGAATGCCCGACAGCACCTGTGCTTTTATTCCGGCTGCCTCAAGGGCCGACTGAAGAGCCATGCTGTTGATGATGGTAGCCAGCATTCCCATCTGGTCGCCCTGCACCCTGTCGAAGCCCTTGCTCATTCCCTGGATACCCCTGAAGATGTTGCCTCCGCCAAGCACAACGGCCACCTCCACTCCCTGTTCAACAAGCGCCCTGATCTCACCGGCATAACCGGTCAAAGCCCCGGCGTCAATACCGGCGCGATTACCACCGGCCAGCGACTCGCCGCTCAATTTTAACAAGATACGTTTGTACTGTGCCATAGTCGTCGTGTAAATGGATTGTTGTGCAAGTTTAGTGTTTTTTTTCTATTCCCGGAGAGATATGTGCTTTTTTTGCCGTTTTTTACAGGCTTCTGCCGGATATCAGGCGAGCTGTCAAAGAATCCTCAGACAAGAAGAAAACCGCTGAACCACACTGTTCAAAAAGGTGCCCGATATTCAAGAACAGACTCAGAGAATCTTTTATTATCTTTACCGCCCAGCTAACCCATGGTACGATGCACACTCCAATGACAGCACATGATAACTTACATGATGCATACCGGCCCGAACAGCTTGCGGGGCTGTTAAAAGGAAGGGATTTTAAGGTTTGTGCCATGTCATATTTTGACGGCATGGATAAGGATCACCGGGCGCTGCTTTCACAGGTCAAGTCAGCCTGTGGCGGAACATTGAAGCACGCACTTTTCCTCATGCTGTCAAACAGGGATCCGGAGTCAGGACAGACCCTGGTAAACAGTGAGCTGTTAACGCCTCCGGAGCGTGCATGCCTTTTGTCGGACATGGGAGTGCAGCATATTGTTCCGCTTTTTGCTGGCAGCGACCACACACAGAAAGAATTGTTTGCAGGTCTTTTGGAAGAGGTTTGCAGGTCCGGCACGGCAGGCAGACTGATCCCCGGTGCCGATGTCTGGGTGTTGAAGCCTTTTCTTGATGCATTAAGCTGCAAGGCCACTCCGGACACCCGTTACCGTGGTGTTGCATGGACCGCACGCGAACAACTCATTACCTTGACAAAAGCTGGTGCCATGAAGACTTTTTCCGCACAGGCCGGTTACTTTTACCCCCTTACGGGGAAGGTAGTGGAGGGGAACAGGATTGGCAGGAAGCTGGGTTATCCTACCGCGAATTTATATACCGCAAACACTTCAAAAATATTGCCCGCACAAGGGGTATATGTTGTGATGGCCCTGCTTGGCGGTCAATGGCACCAGGGCATGGCCAATATTGGCATCAGGCCCACCCTCGACCTGGAGCATGTAACGGTTGAAGCCCACCTGTTTGATTTTAATGAAGATGTTTACGGTGAAACGATCAGCCTGGCCTTTCTTGACCGCATCCGCGATGAAATGCGGTTTGGCTCACTGGCGGAACTTAAGGTGCAGCTCGACCGTGATGCCGTGATCGCCAGGGCGGTGCTGAGCAACACGCTTCCGGGCATTGCTTTGGACCATTTGCCTCTGATAAGATGTTAAAAGTCTGCGGTTTTCGGGGTTGCAGAGCATCTTCAGGTACATGCCTTCGGTATGGCACACCGGTGGCTCTATGCCCTTGACCTTATATGGTCATAATGTCTTTCTCTTTCTGCTCCACCATGTTGTCCACCTTCTCGGTGTGTTCCTTGGTCAGCTCCTGGACGTTATGCTCGAAAGCCTTGACCATGTCCTCCGGAGTACCTTCTTTCTCGAGCTTCTTGCCACCCTCCAGGGCTTCCCGGCGAATATTCCTGATACTAACCTTGGTGTTCTCTGCCTCGCTTTTCACCTTTTTGACCAGCTCTTTGCGCCGTTCTTCGGTGAGGGGCGGTACAGATATCCTGATCAGGTTGCCGTCGTTTTGAGGGTTAAAGCCCAGGTTGGCAGCCATAATTGCTTTTTCGATGGGTTCAAGCATGTTTTTTTCCCAGGGCTGCACAATGATGCTGCGGGGATCAGGGGTGTTGATGTTCGACATTTGCGACAGTTTGGTAAGCACGCCATAATAGTCGACTTTGACGTTGTCGAGCATTTGCGGGTTCGCCTTGCCGGCCCTTATCTTAAGAAGCTCTCTTTCAAGATGGCTGATGGACTTTCCCATCTTTTCTTCAGTTTCTGCGAATAAAAAATCCAGCTCTTCGTTCATGTTTCTCGGTTTATGATTGGTTGTACATGCAAATATACATGAATTTTTTTCATACGAAATTACACACAGACGCATGAAAAAAATTCATGGGAAAGCGAAGCGGTTCCTTCTGTGCACAAGCATATTATAATTTTTTACACGTAATGCCTGTGGCTTTTGCAGGAGCAATATAAAGGCTGTTTTTATTCGAATCTGATGTCTTTTATGTTGAGCTGCAGGCTGGTTTTATGGTTCCATTCGTTTTCCTCTATTTGATACACCAGGCTGAAGAATTTGCTGTTCATGAGTTTCTGCATTTTTCTCCCTTGCTGGAACGCG
Source organism: Bacteroidales bacterium (assembly GCA_031323845.1). Classification (GTDB taxonomy): domain Bacteria; phylum Bacteroidota; class Bacteroidia; order Bacteroidales; family UBA7960; genus PUPG01. The sequence goes on from JAVIYP010000016.1 coordinate 29,952, forward strand.
ATGGCCGGCAATTCGGTTTTGCTGATTTCCGGTTGCCATACTTTGAACTTCAGGTGGTTGTTACCCACCACTTTGACTTGTCCGTATGTGCTGCATCGGTGCGACACAAAAACAGGGGCGGGGTTTCCCGGCCCGAAGGGCTCAAACTGTTTCAGTATCCTGAAGAATTTTCCGGCGAATTTATACAGGTCAATATCGGCATGGATTTCGACTTGCGGCACCAGCATCTCGTCGGTGATGGTTTCGTCCACCTCTTTGGAGAACTTTTCGATAAAGGCGCTGAGGTTTTCCGGTTTCATGCTGAGGCCGGCAGCATATTTATGGCCGCCAAAGTGTTCGAGCAGTTCACTGCAGGCATCTATGGCATCATATACGTCAAAGTCCTTGACACTCCTGGCCGAGCCGGTGACCAGCCCGTTGGATTCGGTCAGGATAATGGTGGGCCGGTAATAGGTTTCAATGAGCCGTGAGGCGACAATTCCGATAACCCCTTTATGCCACCCGGGGTGGAACAACACGGTTGACTTGTTGTTTTTCAGCGCGGGGTTGTCTTCAATCATTTGCAGTGCCTGGCGTGTGATATCGGTGTCGAGGTTTCGCCGTTCGAGGTTGTTTTCGTTGATGTTGATGCTGAGCTCATGGGTCTCCCTCATTTCTTTGCACACCAGCAGGTCAACGGCCTTTTTGCCTTCTTCGATCCTGCCGGCTGCGTTAATCCGGGGGCCGATAAGAAACATTAGGTCGGTGATGCTGATTCTCCGGGTAAATGCCGTGACGTCGTCGGCTTGTGCTTTCCGGAAGACATTGCCGTAAAACAGGATGGATTCGAAGCCTGCCCTGGGATTGAAATTCAGCCGTTTCATGCCGTAGTAGGCCAGGATGCGGTTTTCGCCGGTGATCGGCACCACATCTGCAGCAATACTGACCACCACCAGATCAAGGAAGCGTTCAAGGTCCTCAAAGGGAAGTCTTTTTTTTGCATAGATGGCCTGGGCCAGTTTAAACCCGAGGCCGCATCCGGATAGTTCCCGGTAAGGATAGGAACAGTCGTGCTGTTTCGGGTCAATGACGGCGACGGCGGCCAGCGATTCATCTCCGGGCCTGTGATGGTCGATTACGATGAAATCTATACCTTGCTGCGCTGCATACTCAATCTGTTTGTAAGCTTTTATCCCACAGTCGAGGGAGATGATCAGGCTTACACCGCTATCCTTTGCAAAATCGATGCTCTGGAAAGAGATCCCATAGCCTTCCTTATACCTGTCAGGAATGTAATAATCGAGGTTGTCGTGAAAGTCTTTCAGCAGTTCATACACGAGGGCCACGGCTGTGGTGCCATCCACATCATAATCGCCATAGATCAAAATACGCTCACCATGTTGCACAGCCTGTTCAATGCGCTCTACGGCAACATCCATGTCTTTCAGAAGAAACGGATCATGCAGGTTGTCCAGCGATGGCCGGAAAAAGTCATGAGCCTCGCGATAACTGGTTATCCCTCGTTGTGCGAGCAAATTGGCCAGGGTATGGTCAATTTTCAGGCTGGCGGCAAGCTTTTCAACAACACTGTGGTCAACCGTGTCGTTTTGAAGCACCCACCTTTTATTCGACATCAGTTTTTTCTGTAAAGATATGAAAAAAGGAGTTACGGGAAGGCTTAGTTTTCCGTCACAATGGTGATGTGGTTGTTTTTAACATGTACCAGGCCGCGCGACACCGTCAGGAAGGTGATGTTTCTCAGCGCGTCAATGATTTTCATTTTGCCGCTTTCGAGCAGTGCAGCGATGGGCGCATGGTTGTGCAACACTTCGAAGGATCCCATCTTCCCCGGCATTTGCACGAGGCTGACTTCTCCCCGGTAAATAATTTCAGAAGGTGTTATGACTTCCAGGTACATGGGTTATTCTTTGTTTGAATTGGTTCCTTTACCGCTTTTGGCTTTTACGTCATCGATGGTTCCGGCCAGGTTAAAAGCTGTTTCCGGAGATTGATCCATATCGCCGCTGAGGATCAGGGAGAAGCCCCTGATGGTTTCTTCTAGAGGCACGAACGCTCCCTTAAGGCCGGTATATTGTTCAGCTACAAAGAAGGGCTGACTGAGAAACCGTTGCACTTTCCTGGCGCGTTTTACAATGATCTGGTCTTCTTCGGAGAGTTCGTCAAGTCCGAGGATGGCAATGATGTCCTGCAGTTCCTTGTAGCGTTGCAGTATGGCTTTCACTTCCCTGGCCACCCTGTAATGCTCGTCGCCTACGATATCGGGTGCCAGCAGGCGGGAGTTGGAGTCGAGCGGGTCGACCGAGGGATAGATGCCCAGCTCAAAGATCTTTCTGCTGAGTACGGTAGTGGCATCGAGGTGGGCAAAGGCCGTTGCCGGTGCGGGGTCGGTCAGGTCGTCGGCCGGCACATATATGGCTTGTACGGCGGTGATGGATCCTCGTTTGGTGGAGGTGATCCGCTCCTGGAGCAGTCCCATTTCAGTGGCGAGGGTTGGCTGGTAGCCTACGGCCGAGGGCATGCGTCCGAGCAGGGCAGACACTTCTGAGCCGGCCTGAGTAAAACGGAAGATGTTGTCGATAAAGAAGAGGATGTCGTTGCCTTCGCTCTCTCCTTCGCCGTCGCGGAAGTATTCTGCCAGGGCGAGGCCCGACAGTGCCACGCGCGCCCGGGCTCCCGGAGGTTCGTTCATCTGGCCAAACACCAGGGTGGCTTGTGATGTTGCCAGGGCCTCCCTGTCAACGAGCGATAAATCCCACTTCCCCTTCTTCAGCGATTCCTGAAATGCCTTCCCGTAATTGATCACGCCCGACTCTATCATTTCCCTGAGCAGGTCGTTCCCTTCGCGCGTGCGCTCTCCAACGCCGGCGAAAACACTCTTGCCCTTGTAAGCCTTGGCAATGTTGTTGATCAGCTCCATGATCAGGATGGTCTTGCCTACACCGGCGCCGCCAAACAATCCGATTTTGCCTCCCTTGGGATAGGGGGTGAGCAGGTCAATGACCTTAATGCCGGTCAGCAGGACCTCTTCTGTGGTCTTCAGCTGATCGTAGCGGGGTGGCTCGCTGTGAATGTCATAACGCTTCTCGGTCTCAACAGGGCCCAGCCCGTCAATGGTTTCACCGATAATGTTAAACAGCCGTCCGCGAACCGCCTCGCCGGCAGGCATGGTGATGGGACCAAAGGTTCTCTCCACCGTCATGCCACGCGATAAGCCATCGGTGGCATCCATGGCTACCGTACGGATGGTGTCTTCTCCCAGATGTTGCTGGCACTCCAGGATGATACGGTGACCGTGATCGTTATAAACCTGCAGCGCTTCATAAATCTCAGGCAGCGACTTCCTGCCTTCAAAAATCACATCCACCACAGGCCCGATTACCTGGGCCACCTTTCCTGTTTTTGTGTTTTTTGTATCCATCCGGTGTGTTTTTTCATTGTGCTTCCCCAGGAAAACGCCTGAAGTATGGCCGTTGTTATCTGGTTTACGAAATTACGTTTTTTTCAACAGCGAAGCACCGGCGGCTCATTTTCTGCCGAAATCGGCCGGTATTTCACCCCAGGCCTCTGTCTCCCATTTTAGCAGCTGGTTTTCCCAGCTGTTGTTCTCCAGCCATGCTTCCGCCCTGCTGATAAGGGTGAACAGCTCTTCATTGGCAGGCGAGGGCTGAATCCTGGTACGTACCTTTTTCCTGCGTACCCAGCTAAGCGCCGTTTTGGAGTCAGTGTACACCGGCAGAAGAATGTTGTGTTTTTTACACCAGGCCAGTGCATGAACAATGGCCAGAAACTCGCCGATGTTGTTTGATCCTTTTTCAAAAGGCCCCATATGGAACAGCACCGCCCCGCTTTCTGTGTCAACCCCGCGGTATTCCATTCTTCCTGTGGTGCTGTTGCAGGCAGCATCCACGGAAATGCTGTTGGTTATGGGACTGCCCAGCGCCTTCAGCTGACTGGCGGTAAGCTTGCTTCCTTTGTTTTCTTTTCCTATATAGTCCGCATAATTGCGTTCGATCGCAGCCCAGGCTTCTTCTTCCGAAGAAAAAGATTTATAAATGGCGCCACGGAAACCTTCAACTGCCTTGCGGCATTCCTCCCAGTTTTTAAACACCCCGGTTTCGTTGCCTCTCCAAACGGTGTAATACTTTTGCCTGGCCATGGTTGTTGTGATGTGTTTCGTGTGATGGTGGTTTGTTTCTTATGATTTCAGGGCGTCCCATCCCTGGGCTGTCAGGGTTACATGCTGCCCGGAGCTGGTGATCAGCACGGCACCCTGCGAAGCCTAAGTGATGAATCCGACGGGGTGAATATCCTGGCAGTCCTTGATTTTTTCGAAATCACCGGGCTTTATGGTAAACAGCAGCTCGTAATCTTCACCACCGCTCAGGGCACAGGTGGTGGGGTCAATGTTGAATTCGTGGGCAATCTGCGCCATCTGGCGGTCCACCGGAATTTTTTCTTCATAAATGCAGGCTCCGGTTTGTGAGTTTTTGCACAAGTGTTTTACTTCAGAAGCAAGACCATCGGAGATGTCAATCATTGAGGTGGGCTGAACGCCTGATTTCTGAAGCAGGTCGATGATGTCCCTGCGGGCTTCAGGCTTAAGCTGGCGTTCGAGCACATAACTGTACTGGCTGATGCTGGGCTGCATATCCGGGTTGGCTTTAAACCCTTGCTTTTCCCGTTGTAAAACGAGCAGGCCACAGTAGGCCCCGCCCAGGTTCCCGCTTACACAGAGGATGTCGTTGATGCCGGCACCATGCCGGTACACTAAGCGTTCTTTGGGGGCCTGCCCTAAGGCGGTGATGCTGAGGGTCATTCCCGACGGGCTTGCCGTGGTGTCGCCTCCGATCATATCCACCCCGTAACGTTCGCAGGCCAGAAGCATCCCCTCATACAGTTCCTCCAGGGCTTCAACGGAATAACGCGCAGAAACAGCCAGGCCAACAATGACTTGCTTCGGCCGGGCATTCATGGCGTAAATGTCTGAAAGGTTTACAACTACCGCCTTATAGCCCAGATGTTTCAGCGGAGTGTACACCATGTCGAAATGCACCCCTTCCACCAGCAAATCTTTGGTGACGACGCAAACCTCTTCGCCTGTGTGGATAACCGCAGCATCATCGCCGACACCCTGCAGGGTTTCCCGGTTTTTTATCTTTATGTTTCTTGTGAGATGGTCAATCAGGCCAAACTCGCCCAAACTGGCTATGTCGGTAAGGCCGGAAGCATGGTTGTTTTTGTCTGTCATGGTTAATGCGATTCAATTTTTTTCAGTAAAGGGATGATACTGGCGCGACCGGGGTGCTATGGTGCCATTTTTTTACGCTGAATGATAACGGATTCTTCATGCAGCAGGCTGAATACTTTTTTTATGAAAACCTTGCTCAATCCGAGTTCAGTGCCTTTTTGCTGCCTGTCGGCAAGGATGTCTTTTTTCCTGTCGGGCTGCCTTATGCCGGTCTGCTGCTCTTTTTTAAGTTCTCCAATGAGTTCTGAGAGAGACATTCTGTCGGCCAGCATCTCCAGGAGCTGATGGTCTTTCTCGTCAATCAAGGTGCGCAGGGCATCCAGATCAAGTAACTTGCCCATAAGCGGCTCCGGACGAAGCAGCTCCTCAAGTATGTCGTTGAGCCTTTCCGGCGTGATCTGTTGTTCCGGATCGGTTTTGGCTGTTTCGGGTGCGAAATGAGTTTCCACCATAAGACCGTTCATGCGCATCGCCAGGGCTTTTGCAGCCACTTCGGGGATCAGCTGCCGGTTGCCGGCGATATGGCTTGGATCGCAGACAATGGGGATTCCGGGTATCTCCTTTTTCAGCGCCGCAGGAATGTCCCAGTGCGGCCTGTTTCTGTACATGCTTTTAGGATGTGACTGGAAACCCCTGTGAATGGCGATGAGCTTTTTAATGCCTGATTGTGCCATTCTTTCGATAGCACCCACCCACAACCTGAGATCCGGGCTAATGGGGTTTTTGATCATTACCGGGATGTTCGTGCCACGGCATGCATTGGCGATTTCCTGTACCAAAAAAGGGTTTACGCTTGTTCTTGCGCCTAACCAGATGATGTCGATTCCGTGTTTCAGGCAAAGCTCCACGTGATTGGGACGGGCTACTTCCACAGCCACCGGCATGCCCGTTTCCTCCCGTATGTCTGTCAGCCATGAAAAGGCTTCTGCACCCACGCCTTCAAAACGCCCCGGTCGTGAACGCGGCTTCCATATGCCGGCACGGAAAACGGAAATTTTTTTTGTATCAGCAAGCCCGCGGGCAGTCAGCTCCAGTTGTTGCCGGCTCTCCACGCTGCATGGCCCGGCAATGATCAGCAACCCCTCATATAAGGTTAACCATTGATCAACCGGGATGATGTCAGGATATGCAGCACCAGGCATGAGCATTTTTTTTGCAAAGGTAGTAAAAAAGCCATTGGGCAAGGCTGATGGTGACTTTTGTGCCGGTATGGCTTACAAATAATGCTTACATTTCTTCGGTAAAAAAGCATCTTCATTTTGTTGAAACAAGATACAAAAGGAAGATGTACAGAAGGACCCGCTTCGCTTTCTCAGGAATTTTTTTTCATGCGTTTGCCCTGGCAATAACTTATGATATATTTTGAAATATTGTTCGCACATAGAAAACACATAAACATATTATCCTATGTTGCTAAATGTGTTTTATAACTAAACAGGGAGATTTTGTAGCTGTTGCTGAAGATTGTGTGGACTTGTGTTACTTTGGCAACCTCAGTGAACTGCTTCGTGGTTCTTTTCAGTTTAGCAACGAAGCTACTAAGGAATATTGCATATTGAAACCAAAAAGCATTAAATCAATGTCTTTTGGTGTTAATATGCAGTGAATCTTGTTTTAGTGCCTTAGAGGCAAAACGATAAAGAGGAAGCAAGGTTTCCCGGGCAAAACCTCTTTAGGTAAAAGGTCATACTTTAACAGGACTTCTTAAGAGATAATTGCGCGGCTTTCCATTCTTCAAGCAGTTCGCTGAATATCTCTTTTACGCTTGTTATCTTTGTAGCGAGGAATGCATTCGCACCTGCAAAGGCGTATCCACTTTTCATATTGCCTTTATATGCATTTAGGAGTGCTGTAATAATGCAATACGGGCTGCTTGAAACATCGCATGTTTTGATGCATTGAAACGGACATTTGAGTGGAATTTTTAACCCTGACCTGACTTTGTCTAAAAACTGGTTGTGAATGGCTCTGCCCGGCATTCCGACCGGGCTCTGGATGATCTCCATATCGCTTTCAGCAGCATCAATATAGGTTTGTTTGAAACGCGGGGAAGCATCACATTCTGTTGTAGTTACAAACCGCGTTCCCAACTGAACCCCTTTGGCACCTTTTTGCATGATGTTGAAAATATCCTGGCCTGTATAAATGCCACCGGCTGCAATCACCGGGATTTCGCAATGGTACTTGTCTTCAAAAAACTTCACCTCCCTGACTACTTCCGGCACCAATTCTTCGAGTGCATATTGGGTGTCATCAAGGTTTTCTTTCTTGAAACCTAAGTGGCCCCCTGCTCTTGGGCCTTCTACCACAAAGGCGTCGGGCAGGTAGTCGTGATACGACTTCCACTTTTCGCAAATGATCCTGGCTGCTCTTCCCGACGAAACAATGGGGACCAGCTTAGTGCTGCTGCCCGGTGTTAGAAATTTCGGCAATTCAAAGGGGAGTCCGGCGCCTGAGAAAATAATGTCTATATTCTCTGCGATGGAGGTGCGCACCAAATCGGCAAAATTCGACATGGCTACCATGATGTTAACCCCAATAATTCCTTTTGTGTGTTCCCTGGCTTTTCGGATCTCCTTTTTCAATCCTTCAATGTTTGCCTGCCGATAATCCAGGGCAGGAAAACGATGTACGAACCCCAGGCCTGCGGCAGAAATTACTCCGACACCGCCCTCATTGGCAACGGCTGATGCAAGCCCCGAAAGACTTATTCCTACTCCCATGCCGCCCTGGATGATAGGAATTGGGATTTTAAGCCCACCTATTTTTAACTCATTTTTCACTTTTGTTTAAAATATGTGTTCAGTTTTTTGTAAAGGTACGACAATAATCAACGTACCGTCAGATTTTCAGAAACTTATGCTTATTTAACATACTTCGGGTGCAGTTATTTGCGCATGCTTGTTTTTTCCGTATAAATACCGTATATGCAAAAAAAACATCTGTCATGGAGGTACAAATAAACAAAGATGAGCGAATTGAAATTCGGGTGTCACCCCGGGATAAACGCATTTTTAAAGAAGCACAACGGTTAAGCGGCGATAAAACCTTTAGCGGTTTTATGGTGCGGATTCTAAAAAAAGAGGCTGAAAGCATTATTGCAAAAAATGACCGGACCATTGCCAGCGAAAGAGATCGTGAAGTGTTCTTTGACGCAGTATTTGGCAACAGCAAGCCAAATCAAAATTTAATTTTAGCTGCAGAGCATTACAAATCCAAAACTCAACCGTGGTGGCGATCGTTTTACTGGAAACCAGGCACCACAGGCAGAAGTTTGTATGTCAGCGGTTGAGGGTTAAACACTAATCGTTTTTCTATTACCCTTAACGTGAAACTAAGGGATAATTGTCAGGATTTTCAATCATATCAAGCGTCAAATCAACATCAAGGTTTTTCCAGTAGAGGTGATTTCCCGACAGCCTTTGTACAGTGTATAGATCGGAAATACGTGCATTTTTGAACCACGGGAATGACTTAAACGGTAAAAAATATTCTTTCTCATCAACAAGTATCCAAAAACCATGTTGCGAAATATTCGTCACCTCTGTGTCCGAAATGATTTTCCCAGCTTTGATTGATTTCATCTTTTTTTTCTTTGATAATTTCAGTCAGTTTGTTCAACTCTTTCTTGCTGAATCCAACACTTTGAGCAAGCTCAGCATTTGGTTTCATCCAAAATTTTGCTTCACCATCGGGACTTATAACATGAATATGCTGCCTGTTCTCTTCTCTCGAAAAGAAGAAAAATCGATAATTCTGATACCTGAAAACTGTCGGGCTTATAGCTTACTACAAAGTTAATCATTATTAATGACTGTTTCAAACAGCGACATGTTGATTTTTAGCTTGATCTACTCTGTTGTTTTTTTTACAATAGCCTGGCCAAATGTCATGAATCCATTAAAACTCTTATTGTTTTCAGGCTTTCATATTTGTTAAAATATAAAGGGCAAAATTATCATTCCATCTGCACATCTTTCTTTATTCTTAAAGCTTGTTTTCACCGATTTATCCATTTTGATGGTATTTAATGCGATTTTGCGGATAGTGTTCAGGTTTTCTGCTCCATTTCCTGTTCTTACCCTGCAATAATCTTCCTTAAAGACTACATCTAATATCCAATGCAGCTTGTTTTCAATAAACCAGTGTTTTCTGACAGCCCTGTTGATAAAAGTTGCGTTCCCGGGAAGCGATGAGATATAATAACGGACCTCGCTGGTCTGCTGCCCCCTTTTATCTACAGTAGCTGTGATTTTTGCAATGCTTTTAACACCCCGCCACTGGTGAATCTCGTATAGCCAGTCGAAATTCTCAATGGTAACGCACTCGCGCTGTTCAATGCGTCCGTGATCCTTCTCAAGTTGAGTGTCACACTGGTGTATGTATTTTTTAAACTCCGGTGTGTTGACCATTTCAAACAAATCTATCACTTCATTGTACAAGTTGCCTTGGTTGCCTTTAAGTGCAAGTATATAATCAGCTTTTTTGCCTGTGATTTTGGATGCTATATTTTTCTGACATCCCATGGCATCAAGTGTAATTACCGAACCCTCAATGAAAAACATATCCAAAAGCTTTGGAATGGCTTTTATTTCATTGGACTTCTCATAACACTTTTGTTGCCCCAAAACCAATCCGTGTTTTGATGACAGGGCACTAACCATATGAATTGCCTTTTTACCCGTGGTGCTATCCTTTGAGTTGCAAACAGTTGTGCCATCAATATTTATGACGTCTTTCTCTTGCAGTGCATCTAACTGAATATCACTTATTATTATGCTGTTTCGGATATCATCCACCCAATCAACAAAAGATTGCTGGAACAGCCCTGCATCAATCATGCATAATACCCTGTTGAAGGTATTATGGGAAGGAATCCCTCCGGGAAGTTTTAAAAATGTTGCCAGCCAGTCTTTTTTCAATTTTGCATATCTGGCTATCTCATTGAAATCATCGGCACCGGCAATGATGGCCAAAATAGCAATAAAGAGTATCTCGCTCAGCGAATGTTTGATCTTATGTGATTGGGATCATCAATGTGTGCAAAATATTCACCAAACACTTCGCAAACTGCTTTATCCTTTATGTTTTCTGTGTTCATAATAAATATTCTAGTTTAGTATGCATTATATATGTTGACAAACATATAGCATTTATATCTTTGACAACACAATTAAATCAATTAGTTATGAACAAGAAATTAACAGGAAGACCGGTCGATTTGTCCGGAATAAACATGCCGGAGCTCTATGATTGGATACATACAAATAAGCAGGCAAAGAAAACATTAATATGTCAAGCTATAATAGCGCTATATGAACAAGCAACAATGACTGAAGTATGCAAGGTGATGAATATATCAAGAGAAGGTGTGAGGTTATGGAAAAACCAGCTCCGGCTTCATGGGTTGAAGGGTTTGGGGCAAGGTAAAGCAGGTAAAAGGTCAAGGTTAACACCCCAAAGAAAAACTACCCTCAGAAAAATCATCAGGAAAAAACCGGCAGCTCAAGGCTATGATAATAAAAAATGGACAGGTTTAATCATACAGGATTTTGTCAAAAGACAATGGAACATTGATATCAGCCTGAGGACAGCTCAACTATGGCTGTCGAAAAACCGATGATTTGTTCATGCGTCTGTGTGTAATTTCGCATGAAAAAAATTCATGTATATTTGTTTGATGCTTTTAATGTAGGATATGGATACAGCAGCGATCAGGCAAAAGATTCAACAATACCAGGCAGAAGGGAAACGTCTGTTTGCCACATCAAGTTTTCAGACCAACAGCGTTGTCCTGCTGCATGTTCTGAGCAGGATTGATAAGACTATCCCGGTATATTTCATCAACACAGGCTTTCATTTTCCCGAAACCATCAGGTACAAAGAGGAAGTTGCCCGCTTGCTTGGCCTGCATCTCACTGACCTGCTCCCGCATGTACCCAAGGCCATGCAATGCAATGCAGCCGGAGATCTTATGTTTACCTTCGACCCCGATTACTGTTGTTACCTGAACAAAGTACAGCCCGTAGAGTCATTGCTTGAGCAGTATGATGTGTGGATAAGCGGGGTGCGGGCAGAGCAGAACAACATCCGCAAGGGTTTCAGAAAAGAAGAAAAAACACAGCACAACACCCTGAAGTATCATCCGCTTCTGGATTGGTCATCAAAGGATATGAAAGTGTATATTGCCCGGCATGCTTTGCCGGTGCATCCCCTGGAAGAACAGGGGTATAGGAGCATCGGTTGCGAACCCTGCACCAGGCCGGCCAACGGCGACAAGTCCCGTGACGCACGGTGGGCCGGCATGAAAAAAACCGAATGCGGCCTGCATGTAATGTCGCGGGATATCCCTTAAAACAGGTGTCTTTTTGTTGATATTCAATGAATTAATGTTAACAGCATGTCTTCAGGTTACAGAAGCATGATAAACTCATGAAACGCCCATGTTGAAGACCCTGACCATTCGGGAACAGATTTTTGACACACAGGAGGATGATAATAAAAGCTCGAAGCTCGAAGTTTATTTCGACCGCAGGGAGAAACCTGCCAGGAACTGGAAGCTCGAAGGAAAAAAGTGAAAAGTGTAAACAAAATTCAGGACGAGTAACGAGTCAACGGGTCAATGGGACAGGGTCACATGGCTGTTGGCAGGTTTTCTTGCTAAAAGCCAAAGGCTAAAAGCAGATTAAGTGAAAAATCAACAATTAAACAATAACCTTACATCTTCACATCTGTTCAGCCTCTCAGGTATAAACACAAGACGCAGACAACCAGAAATATACGCAATCACAAACATATAAACAACTATGAACATACTGATTACAGGAGGGGCGGGGTACCTTGGAAATGAGTTGGTGTTTGAACTGCTGAAGGATTCATCAGTTGATGAAATCTTCATTTACGACAACCTCAGCCGCAGGAACTATAACCTTTTTCTTGATACCAGGTATGAGCCGCGCAAGGTGAGGTTCATCCACGGTGAGTTACTCGACAGCCGCAAACTCCGGCAGGTGCTCCGGGGCATTGATGTAGTTTATCATCTTGCTGCAAAGGTATCTACCCCTTTAGCCACCGAAAGCTCCCACCTGTTCGAACAAATCAATCATTGGGGCACTGCCGAGCTGGTGTATGCCGTTGAGGACAGCCAGGTCAGCAAGTTTGTTTACCTGAGCACCACCTCCGTGTACGGTGCTTCAGAGCAATTGATAGGCACAGATACGCCTCCCGACCCTAAAACCTTTTATGGAAGCAGCAAACTTCGCGGCGAATCGCATGTCGAACGCCTTATGGAAAAGAGGGATGCCTGGATCATACGTTCCGGCAACGTTTACGGTTACAGTCCCAGCGTGCGCTTCGATGCCGTCATCAACAGGTTCATGTTTGAAGCCAACTTCAACGGCCGCATTCAGATTACCGGCAACGGAAAACAACAGCGCGCGTTTGTGCATGTCGACAAGGTGGTAAACATGCTGGCAAACCTGTTGCATCATGATCTTCCACCCGGGATTTACAACTTCAGCGAACACAATCTTTCCATTGAACACATTGCCGGCATCATCAAGGAAATATATCCATCTCTGGATATGATCTTTGTCAACCAGCACCTGGTAATGCGTGAAATAAAAGTCCTGCCGGATCAGCGTATCATGCCCCTAATAACCTTACCCCCGGTATCGTTTAAAGACGAGCTCATCAGGTTCAGGAAGAAGTTTTCTTTTTCATCGAAGTAACCTCTGTCCGTGGCTTTCATTTATGTTGCCGTCAATCCGGCGTTATGTCCTTTTCCTGTATCTTTGCAGTCGGTCATTTTAACGGTACTCTATGTATATAATTTCATATAATGTTAACGGCATACGTGCAGCGCTTGGCAAAGGGCTTGCCTCGTGGCTGTCGGCAGAGCTTCCTGATGTGCTTTGTGTTCAGGAAAGCAAGGCACAGCCTGAACAGATTCCTGCGGAGCCTTTCGGGGTCCTTGGGTATCACGCCTTCTGGCATTCGGCGCAACGCAGGGGTTATAGTGGCGTTGGCATCGTGTCGCGCAGGGTCCCCGACCACATTGAGTATGGCATGGGAATTGAGAAGTATGATGTCGAGGGCCGTCTGATCAGGGCCGATTATGGAGATATAAGTGTGTTGAGTGTGTATCACCCCAATGGCAGCGGGAGTGAGGAACGGCACTTTTATAAGATGGACTGGCTGAAAGACTTTCAGGCGTATGTGAACAGGCTTCGGAAAGAAAGGCCAAAGCTGGTGATCTCGGGCGATTTTAATATTTGTCATGAAGAGATAGATATTCATGATCCTGTTCGGCATGCCACCTCCTCAGGCTTTCTGCCCGAAGAGAGGGCATGGATCGGCAGCTTTCTTGGCTCTGGTTTTGCTGACTCGTTCAGAAGGGTAAATCAGGAGCCTCACCAGTACACCTGGTGGAGCTGGAGGGCCAATGCCCGCCGTAAAAACCTGGGCTGGCGCATTGATTACAATATGCTGAGCAGCACTGTCGTTTCTGATCTGCGGGGTGCCGGCATCATGCCCACAGTAATGCATTCGGACCACTGCCCTGCATGGGTCAGGCTCGAAGGAAGGAAGTAAGGTAGCTCGAAGCTGGAAGCTGGAAGCTCGAAGGAAGAAAGAGAAGTCAGAGGTCGGAAGCTTGTTTCGAACGCAGTGAGAAATCTGCCAGGAAGTCGGAAATCGGAGGTCAGAAGTCAGAAAACTATAACAAAATAACACTTAAACGATTAAACGATTCAACAATTAAACAACAGCCTGAAATCTGCACATTTTCACATTTTCACATCTTCACATCTGCAAAACAGACAAACAAGCACATAATCTATCAGAATCACATGAAAAAATACATCTTAATAAGTCTTGGCGTTTTGATCGTGGCCTCACTTTGGTATATGCTTCGTGATGAGGCGGTTACCGTCGAGCAGATCCGTGTTCCTGCCGTAAGGGGCAATTTTGTGATCAGTGTTTATACGAGCGGCGAACTGGAGGCCAAAAACTCAACGAACATACAGGGCCCTTCAGGCTTGCGCCTGGTAGGTATATGGAATGCCCAGGTTGCCGAACTGATCCCGGAGGGGACGGTGGTCAGGAAGGGCGACTGGGTGGCGACACTCGACAGGACGGATATCAGCAATCGCATTCAGGACCTTGAAACAGAGCTTGAGAAGCTTCAGACGTCGTACACCCAGATCATGCTTGACACCACGATGGAGTTGCGCAGTGCACGCGATGAGCTGGTGAACCTGCGCTTTAATTATGAGGAGGCGGAGATCAACCTGGAGCAGTCACAGTTTGAACCTCCGGCTACCATTCGTCAGGCGGAGATCAACCTTGAAAAGCTCGAAAGGGCCTATGAACAGGCGCAGGAGAATTACCAGCTAAGAAAGCGCCAGGCCGACGCACGGATGCAGGAGATCAATGCTTCGCTGTCGCAGGTGCAGCGCAGGTATCAGAATATGCTTAACGTGCTGGAAGAATTTGTGATACATGCTCCCATGGACGGGATGGTCATTTACCGGCGCAACTGGGACGGCTCAAAGGTTACTGTCGGTTCCCAGATAAGTACCTGGGATAATACGGTGGCTACGTTACCTGATTTTTCTGTGATGATGTCGCGAACCTATGTCAATGAAATAGACATCAGCAAGGTTCAAGTTAACCAGCCGGCAGAAATTGTGGTGGATGCTTTCCCCGACAAAACCTTCACCGGCTATGTCACAGAGGTGGCCAACATAGGCGAACAGCGACCGAACCAGGACGCCCGCGTGTTTGAGGTAAAGATACAGATCAACGAATCGGATACCATCATGCGACCGGCCATGACGACCAAAAACACCATTGTGACACATGTGGAAGAAAATGTGTTGTTCATCCCTATTGAGGGCATACATGGCACAGACACGCTTACCTATGTTTTTCGCTGTCACAACAACCGCCCGGTCCGCCAGCAGGTGGTTACCGGTATGCGCAACGAAAACGAGATTATCATTCGCAATGGCCTTGAAGAAGGGGATCTGATTTACCTGACAATTCCGCCTAATGCTGATGAACTAAGCCTTCATTTGTTATAAAGCACCAGGATGAAGTATCTGGAAAAATATTTTTACAACCTGAACATTGCACTGGAAGCGGTGATCTCAAACCGTTTCCGGTCAGTGCTGACAGCCCTGGGTATCATTTTTGGCGTAGCCGCCGTGATTGCCATGCTGGCCATCGGTACGGGCGCCCGTCAGGAAATCCTTGATCAGATGAAGATGGTGGGTGTCAACAATATTATCATAAGACCGATCTGGGCTGAGGACGACAGTCGTGATGAGACCATGAGGGGGCGGTTTTCTCCCGGTCTTACGCTTCAGGATGTGGAAAGCATTTCCCGCATCGTACCTACGGTGCAGCGCGTAAGCCCTGAGGTAGAGATCAGTGCTTATGCTATGAAGAAAGGCATAAGGCGGCCTGTGCGTGTAGCAGGAGTCACCCCCGACTATTTCGATGTGTTTTCGCTCAACCTTTCCCGCGGAAGCATGTTTACCGAGACCCAGTTAAAGGATGGTGCGCCTGTAGCCATCATCGGAAACAACATCAGGGCAATCTTTTTCGGGAACACTGATCCTATCGGCAAACAGATCAAAGCGGGTCACAACTGGCTGACGGTTATCGGCGTTGTTGAAGACCGTATGGTCACCGAAGATGCTGTTAAAAGTTTGGGTGTAAGTGAGTTCAACAATGTGATCTACACTCCCGTGCAGACCATGCTGCTCAGGTTTCAGGACAGATCTGCGGTAAAGATCGACCAGATACAAAGCATGCGCGTGGGTGGACGCGGCCGCGGTGGCAGCATCATCATCGGCGGGTCTTCGGCCAACAATCAGGAAGAGGTTAAATACCAGAATTACCATCAGCTCGACAGGGTCGTGGTCCAGGTGGACAGGTCCGAACAGCTCACCCCCACGGCTGATGTGGTTAGGCGCATGCTTGTCAGAAGGCACAACAACGTGGAAGACTTTGAGGTCATCATCCCGGAATTGTTGCTGCAACAGGAGCAGCGCACAAAAGACATCTTTAACATCGTGCTGGGTGCCATTGCCGGCATCTCGCTTCTGGTGGGTGGCATCGGCATCATGAACATCATGATGGCTTCCGTAATGGAGCGGACCAAGGAAATAGGGATACGACTCGCTGTCGGTGCGAAAAAAACAGACGTTGTCTTTCAGTTTTTGTCGGAGTCAACACTTATCAGCGTGGTTGGCGGCATCATCGGGATTTTTCTTGGCATTGCACTGTCCCGCAGCATCATGCACTTTACAGAAATTCTTACCATTGTATCGCTGGGGTCAGTACTCATATCCTTTGGAGTGGCCGCCACCGTTGGGATAGTATTTGGTTACATGCCTGCAAAAAAAGCAGCGGCAAAAGACCCGGTGAGCTCTCTGCGTTACGAATAACGAAACCAGCGTCACGTCCCGGTGCTACGGGAGTGTGATACAAATCCATGACAAATAAAATGGGCTATGCCGGGCGTACAACGTCTGGTGCCGCCGCCCTGCCTGTCAACAGCCGTGAACGGTGCCTGCTACAAGCTATTCGGATAATTCATTCAGTACGGCACGTACAATGTTTTCTGCTCCCTCTCCAATCTGGGCAATGCTGGCATCAAGCATGTAACAGGGCGTAGTGAACAGCTTGTTCTCTTTGTCCACCAGCACTTCGCCGTGGCTGGTCGATTCATGGATAGCTCCCATGCTAACAACGGCATCCGCAGTGCCTTTGTCCTGACCAATGGTGATCTTTGCCTTCGGCAGCACCCTGGCCAGCAGTACCGGGGCTATGCAAAGGGCGGCTATGGGTTTTCCTGCTTTGTGCATGCCGGTGATGGCCCTGGCAACATCAGGCTGAACCTGGCAATCGGCCCCTTTGAACGCAAAATCAGACAGGTTTTTGGCTGCACCGAATCCGCCGGGAAAGAGTAAAGCATCAAAGGCGGCAGGGTCAAACTCGCTGAGTGGCTTCACCTGGCCCCTGGCAATACGGGCCGCCTCTGTCATTACGTTGCGTGTTTCCTTCATCTCTTCTCCCGTCAGGTGGTTAACGACATGATGTTGTGCAATGTCGGGCGCAAACACCTCATAAGCAGCACCCTGCTTTGCAATGGCATACATCGAAAGCGTGGCCTCATGGATCTCGGCGCCATCAAAAACACCGCACCCTGACAATACTACAGCAAATTTCTTCATGATATGTATTTTTTCGTTCGACAACA
>JAVIYP010000017.1:0-47005 GCA_031323845.1 Bacteroidales bacterium
TTACCGCCTTCAGTGTGGCTTCAGCCGAGGTGCCGCCTATCACAAAGGCAACATGATATGGCGGGCAGGCCGCCGTGCCAAGAGACCGAAGCTTGTCCACAAGGAACTTTTCGAGTTTTTCCGGGTTCAGCAAAGCCTTTGTTTCCTGGAAAAGCGCGGTCTTGTTCGCCGAACCTCCACCCTTGGCCACAAACAAAAACCTGTACTCATCACCATCTTCGGCATACAGGTCAATCTGGGCGGGGAGGTTGGTGCCTGAGTTCTTTTCCTTGTACATGTCAAGCGGTATGGTCTGCGAATACCTCAGGTTTTCTTCCGTGAACAGTTCATAAACCCCTTTGGAAAGCGCTTCGGCATCGCCACCTCCGGTCCATACCTGCTGGCCCTTCTTGCCAATAATGGTGGCGGTTCCCGTATCCTGGCAGTAAGGAAGCACCCCCCGGGCGGAGATCTCTGCATTGCGTAGCATCGTCAGGGCAACGTATTTGTCGTTTTCACTGGCTTCTTCGTCCTGCAAAATGGCCGCAAGCTGCCGGATATGATCCGTGCGTAGCATGAAGGAGGCATCACGCAGGGCGGCTCGGGAAAGTTTCGTAAGGCCCTCAGGGTCAACCTTCAGCATCTTTTTCCCTGCACAATCAATTTCAGAAACGTAATCTTTCGTAAGCAAATAATACCCGGTGTGGTCAGCACCGAGAGGAAAAGCTTCCTGGTAATGGAATTTGGGTGTTTTCATAACGCTTGTTTTTTCGGGATGAGTGTTTTGGTTTGGATGCGATTTTTTTTGATGCCATAAATATAGACAAACCAACAAAAACGACCAAATGTTACCGCTTGTTTTGTGATGAACGCCGCCACCTGTGCCGGATGAGCCGGATCGGGGCATTTCTGTGGCCGTTACACACCCGCTTCCTATGAAAAAAATTTCGCGTACTTTTGCACTTATGGAATCCAACAGACAACTGCGTATTTCCCGTCTCATTCAGAAAGACCTGGGTGAGATTCTTCAGTTGACGGGCAGAGACTGGATGCCCGGGGCTATGATTACGGTAACCAAGGTTTACGTTACCAGCGACCTTTCGATTGCCAGGGTGTATCTCAGCATATTCGGAAAAGATGGCAATGAAGTTATCAGGGTGATCGGAATGAAAGCCGGAGAGATCCGCAAACAGCTTGGCATGCGTGTGAAACACCAGCTCCGGCACGTGCCTGAACTGCGGTTTTTTATTGATGACAGCCTCGACTACATTGAAAACATTGAGAACCTGCTGAAAACGTAATCACTTCCATGCACTACGACCCTGTAAAGCGCTTTTTAGGATCTCTTTTTAACCGCCATCCCATTTCCAGGAAGCTGTTTTACCGTTTACTGGACATCCTGCTGTTGCGCAGCTGGCACCTTCACAAAGCCCTGCGCGCTTACCGTTCATCGGTCCCGAAGGACAGGGAGGTCCATGTGCTGGATGCCGGGAGTGGCCTGGGTCAGCATAGCTGGTACCTGGCCAGGAAAAACCCGGCGTGGCACATCACTGCCGTTGACATCAAGGAGGAAGAGCTGGAATCATGCGCATCCTTTTTTTCCGGACAGCAGCTAACAAATGTAGTGTTTGAAAAACAAGATCTTACTTCCTATTTTAAACCGGATGCTTTTGACCTGGTGCTTTCAGTTGACGTAATGGAGCACATCGAAGAGGATGAACAGGTGTTTTCCAGGCTATATGCATCGATGAAAAAGGGAGGCTTGCTGCTGATCAGCACACCTTCCGACCAGGGCGGCAGTGACGTGCGGCATCCGGGCGGCGTTTCCTTTATCGAAGAACATGTCAGGGACGGCTATGCAGCCGAGGAACTAAAGCAAAAGCTGCAAAAAGCGGGCTTCAAAACCATTGAAACACATTACACCTACGGAAAACCCGGCAGCATTGCCTGGCGCCTTTCCGTTAAGTACCCCATTTCTCTTTTAAACCGATCCAAAGCTTTTTTGCTTCTGTTGCCGTTGTACTATATTTTTGTAATGCCGCCGGTGCTTATCCTGAACAAACTTGATGTTGTCATAAAACATAAAAAGGGCACAGGCCTCCTGGTAAAGGCCTGGAAGTAACCATACAAACCCCGACAAGCTTGCGCTTTTCATTGTACATAGCCTGGCGTTATCTTTTTGCTAAAAAGACTCACAACGCAATCAATATCATCACCCTGATATCAATGATTGGCATTGCCGTGGGAGCTATGGCGCTTGTCGTGATACTTTCTGTCACCAATGGCCTTGAACGGCTGATCATGCAACAGTTCAACGCTTTTCATGCTGATATAGAGATCAGTCCGGCAACCGGAAAAACGTTTTCCGTCGACAGCTTTCCGCTGGCTGAATTCGACGAACTGCCCTTTATACGCCATCGCAGCCTGGTTCTTGAAGAAACGGGGATGATCACATACCGGGAGGCTCAGCACCTGGTAAGTTTACGCGGGGTTGATCCGCTTTATCCAAAGGTCACCGGGATTGACACGCTCATCATTCAGGGCGTTTATGCACCGGAAGAAGAGGAGAGAAACCGTTTCGTGCTGGGCAACGGTGTTGCCAGGGTTTTGAATGCCAGCATCCACGACTTCCTGAATCCCATTGAAGTGTTTGTACCCCGTCGTGGCAGGACCACCGGTCTGCACCCGGCACAGGCATTCAGATCATCCGCCAACTATGCCTCCGGAATTTTTGCAGTACAAACGGAGTTCGACATGGAATATGTGATCCTTCCCCTCAGGCTGATGCGGGAACTGCTTCAGTATGAAAATGAAGTCTCTTCCATTATGGCATCCCTTAACCACGGGGTCAGTCACGACAGGGTACAGCGACAGCTGCAGGAGTTACTGGGTCCGGACTATGTGGTGCGAAACCGGCTGCAGCAACAGGATTTTCTTTACAAAATAATGCGCTCCGAGAAGTGGGCCATCTTTTTTATTCTGACCTTTATCCTGGTCATCGCGGCCTTTAACATCATCGGGTCACTGACCATGCTTGTGCTTGAAAAACGCCGGGATATTGCCGTTTTGCGCAGCATGGGCGCTTCCAGGAAAATGGTGGAACGGATATTTTTGCTCGAAGGTCTCCTGGTAAGCGTGGGAGGAGCACTGCTGGGCGTCTTGCTGGGAGCACTCATCTCCTGGCTGCAAATGCGTTTTGGACTGATCACCATTCAGGCACAGGGTATGTACATTATCGATGCCTATCCGGTATTCCTGAAAGCAGGTGACATCCTGCTTGTGTCATTTACCGTTTTCTGCATCGGCTACCTGGCCACCCTGGTTCCGTTGCATAACATGTGGAAAACGATGGACAAAGCGCCTGTATAGGTATATCAGCGCAGTGATGCTCCGAGTTTTTTAACATACGCATCGGCAAGCTTCTCCATAATGCCGTCAACTTCCTTGTCTGTCAGCGTTTTATCGTCCTGAAAGACAAAGCTTATGGCATATGACTTTTTGTTATCGCCCAGCTTCTCATCCTGGTAAACATCAAAAAGGTTAACGCGCTGCAGTATGTTCTTTTCTGTTTGAAAGGCAATATTTTCCAGTTCAGCGAAAGGAATATCCGCATCCAGCAGCAGTGCTAGATCGCGGCGCACAGAGGGGAATCTCGGCACTTCCGTGTATATCAGGGGACGGCTGCCTGCGATGTTCATCAGGGCCTCCCATTCTATGGTTGCATAAAAGACATCCTGCCTGATGTCGAACGCCGCGGTCAGTGCACGTGAAAGCTTTCCTGCAGCGGCAAGCTCTTTCCCGTTCAACAAAATCTTCAAACAGAAGGCAAATGGCGGTTCTTCGGTGGTCTGTTGCACGGCGGTGAGGTCTTCATTCACCCCAAGTCGCTGCAATATTGCATAAACCGCATCCTTGAGGTCAAAAAAACCGGTTCCCCTGCCGGAAGCATTCCAGCTCTCAGGTTGTGCCTTGCCCGTCATGAACAACTCCAGTAAAACGCGTTCAGGATACCGTGACACCACATCACCCTTTTTGTTTTCGTCATAATGGTACACCTTGCCGAATTCATACAACCTGAGGTCAAACTCTTTCCGGTTCAGGTTATAGGCTATGCTTTCCAGTCCGCCGTACAGGAGGGTTTGCCGCAGCACATTCAGATCCTGGCTGAGTGGATTCAGAATGCTTACCAGCTCTTTGTTACCGGAGGGAGCTTGCTGATAATAGGCCATCCTGGTCAGGGAGTTGTTCATGATCTCATTAAACCCCCTTGCCGAAAGCATGTCTGAAACCGTGTTCTGCAACAGCTCCTTATCCGGCTTCGGTGTTGACACCATCGTAGAGTGCATCTTCTCGGGAATGTCCACATTGTTATAGCCGTAAATGCGCAGCACTTCTTCAACAACGTCGGCAGGCCGGGTAACGTCAACACGACAGGCAGGTACCTGTAACGTAAACCCTTCGCCTGTCTGATCCATAATGGTAAAGTCCAGGTCCTCCAGGATGGATTTAATTTCGCTGGCCGGAATTTTTTTTCCAATGAGCTGGTGCACGTAATGCAGGGGCAGTTCAACTGTTGCTCTGGTAATTTTTTTGGGAAGCACGTCATCCACGTCCGAAGAGATCCGGCCTCCTGCGATTTCTTTGATCAGCATGGCCGCCCTCTTCAGGGCATAGATGGTCATTTCAGGGTCGGAGCCTCGTTCGAAGCGGAAGGAGGCCTCTGTTTTGATGCCGTGATGACGTGAGGATTTCCTGATGGTTACGGAATCGAAGCAGGCGCTTTCAAGGAAGACATCGGTGGTGAGCTCCGTAACGCCGGAGTTGATCCCACCGAGAATGCCACCCATGCACATGGGCTCCTCTTCGTTGCAAATCATAAGGTCATCACCGGTAAGCTTCAGTTCTTCCTTGTCGAGCGTAACAAAGCCGGTGCCTTTGGGCGACTTTTTCACAATGACCTTTTTTCCCTTTATGGCGGCCACATCAAAGGCATGCAACGGCTGGCCCGTTTCATGCAGCACATAGTTGGTAATGTCAACCACGTTGTTGATAGGCTTCAGGCCCAGGGCTTTCAACTGCTGTTGCAGCCACTCCGGTGAAGGCTGAACGCGAACACCACGGAGGGTCAGGCTTGAGTATCTGGCACACGCCTCAGGATCTTCGATGGTAACGGGGATGTACAACTCGTTGCTGTCGGGCTTGAACCCGGAAACATCAGGCCACCTTAGCTGAATTTTTTTGTTGTTTTTCTGATGGTTAAGCACTGCCACAACATCCCTGGCCACGCCAATGTGTGAGGCCGCATCGATTCGGTTGGGGGTTAATCCGATTTCAAACACCCTGTCGCGATACAACTTAAAATAGTCGGCGGCCTGAATTCCCACAGGGACGTCTTCCGGGAGCACCAGGATGCCATCATGGGTGTCACCCAGCCCCAGCTCGTCTTCAGCACAAATCATACCCCGAGAAAGCTCTCCGCGTATTCTGGCAGCTTTGATATTCAGCTCCTTCCCATCAAAATAAAGAGTGGCACCTTCCAGGGCCACCAGCACTTTCTGACCGGCCCGCACATTGGGCGCTCCGCAAACTATGGGAAGCAACTCACCGCTGCCTGTGTCAACACGGGTAAGCGTCAGTTTGTCAGCGTTGGGATGCTGTGTGCATTCAACAACCTTTCCCGTAACCACTCCTCTGAGGCCGCCACGGACCGACTCATAGGTGTCAAGACTTTCAACCTCCAGCCCGCAGTCGGTAAGCAACTCAGCTAACTGCTCCGGGCTTTCTTCAAAATCGGCATAGTTTTTCAGCCAGTTATAAGAGATACGCATCAGGATTGTTTTTTTCGGGAAAGCTACAGCGGTTAACGCAGTTCAAGGGAGGTTTCACCCAACAGAAATTCATCGGTAAACAGCGAAATGGTGTAGTATCCGGGTTCAAACTCCTCCACGCGTTGCCAGGTCATGCATTTATGGAGCTGCCTGTTCTGATAACTGAATCGGTCCTTCACGGAATATTGCAGGGTGTCCTCTATATGGATGAAGGAGTAGGCAAGGTCGTCGCTTTCTCTTAAAATGATGCCGTTGGGGTCGGCAATACGCATGTAAATGTTATAATCTCCCGCAGCGATAATGGGGTTTTCTGAAATCAGAAAACAAACGCGGATCTGTTCTGCCCTGGACGCCCTGTCGGTTTCGTCCTCACGACCCCTGCCGCGAAGCCTGAAAGGAAAGGTCTCAATCTGGTAAGCCCTCAGCACTGAAGCTGCTTCAACTTTTGTCTCAAGAGCTGCCTTGTCACGCGTAAGTTCGGTGGTGCGGCGCTGCACCTGCAGGATCTGCTCCCGCATCTCGATATTCTCTGCCCTTAGCACCTGGTTTGCCGTATACAGACTGTCAATCTCCCTCACATAATTCTGTGTGATGTCGCGCAAAAGGTTCAGCTGCCGACGAATGCGGTAATAATCCTCCTGCCGGGTGATCAGGTTTTGTATCTGACGGGCATTCGCCTGAATGATGCTGTCTTTCTCAAACAAAATGCTGTCGTATTCCACCCTCACCCTGTAATAGTCGTCGAGGACAGAGTCAAGCTCATACTGTAACTGCTGGTTCATGACCAGTGCAATTTCACGTTCCTGTGTTACCTCTTTCAACGACTGCCTGCTTGTTTGCCATAAAAAGCTGACCAGCAGAACCAGGACACCCAAAAAAAGAATGGTGATGCGATACACCAGTTCATTCTTTTTCTGCATTCTGTTCGAAGGGGACTGTTGTTGTTCTGTTTTTTGCTGATGTTCCATTTTTTTTACGATAGAGTTCTGATGATCCGGGCTTGCACACATAGTCGACCGCAAACACCGGGCCAAAAAACATTATTTTTTATATAAAAAGACGCACTTTTTGTTTGATTTTTGACTATTTTTATAACTGCTTTTTATCAAAGTGCGATATTATGCCCATACG
Source organism: Bacteroidales bacterium (assembly GCA_031323845.1). Lineage (GTDB taxonomy): Bacteria > Bacteroidota > Bacteroidia > Bacteroidales > UBA7960 > PUPG01. The sequence continues at coordinate 6,939 of JAVIYP010000017.1, forward strand.
TACGTGTTCCGTATCGGCACAGGCAAAATTACACAAATTATATGATTATAATGCGCAGTTTACATGCTCTTTCCTCTGCGATAAAGAACTTTTTTTCATTAATATATCCTGAGGCCTGTTGTGCTTGCGGCACGTTGCTGCTGGCCGATGAGGTTCACCTGTGCATGCACTGCAGAATTTTGCTTCCAAAGACCAGGTTTCACTTGCACCGGGAGAATCAGTTGACAAAAATTTTCTGGGGCAGGGTCTGTCTTGAAACAGGGACGTCTCTTTATTATTTTCAGAAGGGGGGCAAGGTGCAGCGTGTGATTCATCAGTTCAAATACAAGGGGAACACCGCTCTTGGGTTTTATCTTGGTGAGATGCTGGGTCGTGACCTCCGGTCTTCCGGTTTTTATGAGGACATCGACTGTATTCTTCCTGTGCCTTTACACCCAAAGAGGGAGCGCATGAGGGGATTTAATCAAAGTGAGGTGATCGCCCGTGGCATCGCGGCATCCATGTCGGTGCCATGTCATCCCTCATGGCTTATCAGAAAAAAAGCTACCGCCACGCAGACCCGGCGGGCGAGGTTCAGCCGCTGGCAAAATGTTGCTGAAGTATTCGAGACACCCAGCCCTGAGCTTCTGGTCAACAAATCCGTGTTGCTTGTTGATGATGTGATCACTACGGGCTCAACCCTGGAGGCTTGTGCGCAAAAGCTCCTTGCTGTCGAAGGTGTCAGGGTGTGGGTGGCGACCCTTGCCATTACCGAGTAGCAACAGCTGTCATTCAAAGCTGGCCGGCCAATACGGCAGTGAGTTTGTGGTGATGAACATTGCCACCGGTATTAAACACTTCCACATGAATAATGTAAAGGCCAACTGATGCCTTTAAGCCTGCATCATTGGTGCCGTCCCAGTTGATAACACCCGAGGTGGCCAGCAGTTTTCCCTGAACCAGCAGCCTTACCGGTCTGCCACGGCTGTCAAACACCCTAATGTTGGCCACATAGCCGGGTTGTTCAAGCGTGTAGAAGATGTTCAGCACGTCATTATGTCCGCTCCCGTCGGGAGCAAAGATTTTTTGTCCCAGGCTAAAAGATGTGTCTTCGTTTGCATGATGGACAAGATGCTGTGAGTTTCTGTAGCCCGGTGTGCCAAATCCTGCAGAGGCGGCGGCCGAATGCCAGTTGAACACATCCTGCGTGGGCCTGTCGGGGCTAAGGCGCTCCAGGGCCACCCCTTTGGCTGATGTGAGCAGGGGCACATGCATGTCTTCAGTGTAGATCAGTTTATCAATCTGCTGATGGCCCCTGGTCGCAAGGACGGCAATGCCCCCGGCGTTGGTCATGCGCGGCATGGCGGCCAGCTGAATAAAAGCATCCGGGGCGGGACTCAAAAAAGTGCGTTTCACGGCAGCTGTATCAGCCGTCAATACCACGTAATCGCCGGGAAAAAACAAAAACCCTTCCTGGCTTATGTTCTGAACGGTGGTCAGCAGATGCTCCAGGGTGTCCTCTGAGGCGATGACGAAATCAGCCAGGTCGAACACTTTATCAGAGGGATTGTAAAGCTCAATATACCGGGCTCCGAAATCCGGCGGGTTGAATAATATTTCGTTGATCACGAGGTCGCCGGCCGCAGCTTTTTCGAAGAGAGCCAGCGGGCACTGCCGCTGGCTGATGTTGTTCCCGGCACAGTCGGTCAGGAGTTCACTGACCGTAAGCGTGTAAATGACTCCTGGCTGCAAAGGATCGGGAAGCAGCATGTCGAGCCTGGCAAGATCAGGCAGCAGGGGCTCCACAGATAGTGGCCGTCCGATGTCGTGGTCAATGGCGTAGTGCTGCACATCCTCCAGGAAACGTCTGTCCATGGGTTCCGAAAAAGTCAGGCGTACATTCAGGGAGTCCAGCGGTGCTGCTCTCAGCAGGCGGGGAGGTGATTGATCGGGATTACTGCCAAACACGGAGTTTTGCATGCCCGGGGTGCCGCCGCTTTCACTTATGGAGGCAGTCCAGTTTTCCGCTCCCTGGCAAAAATTATAGGGGTCAATCTTTTCAAGCGACCATCCCCCCTGGGCTTTGGCCGGGTTCCGGTACCAAAGGCTGTTGTAGCTGACAAAAGAAATGAGGTTGCCGCGGTCATCCCACAGCACCAGGTCGGTGCCGCCTATGGTAAGCGCCGTTGCAGACAGGCCCGGAACGGCTGCCACATTGCCATACCCCTGCATCAGCTCATACGCCTCTTCGGTGCAGAGCACCAGGTAGCCTTTGGGAGGAAGCACTGCCCGGGGCAGCTCCCTCTGGGTGCTACCGTGCTGAAGCACCCAGCCTTCAAGGTTGAGCGGAAGCTCCGTGGTATTGTACAATTCGAGCCAGTCGTGAGGAGGCAAAGCAACCTCGGGCCTGCTGTTCACCATGAGCTCATTAAACACCACATCAAAAAGTGAAGAAACATAGTGCACAAACTGCCCTTCCCATGCATCCATAAGCTGTCCGTCGGGGTTGGCCACCCCGGATATGCCGATGGTGTAGAGGTGGTTTTCCTGGAAACTGTCGCCAAACAACAACCTGACCACACTGGGGTGCTCGTCATCAAAAGCGACAACCAGGGGATGTCCAACACCTCCGTCAACAACATAATTCATGGCATTGACCGCCGAAGCGTGATCGAGCATGCCGCTGAAGGTCACGTCAAGCGTATTGGCCGTGACCACCTGAACGTTTTTTACCGACGGGGCCTCAAGGGGAATGATCTCTCCAGCATAAAAGTCATCGAAATAAAAGCGCCTGCTGTTGCTTACGGTGTATCTGCATACGATGCCAAACCATGAAGTAGTAGTGTAGGTGTTGTCAAACGCATGCCCTTGCATAACGTACATGGTTCCCCCCGAAGGGTCGGCCATAAACTCCCAGTTGCCCGCTCCGTCACGAAGGATGCGCAGGCGAAGGATGTTGTTGGTAGCTCCGGCGATATTCATGGATCCGGACATTAACTCTTCAAGGTGTTCGCCATCCTGCCGGTAAAAATAGATCCTTTTGTTGTCGCCGCCTGTTTTTCCTATCTGGATAAAATATCCCTGCAACGGACCTGTCAGGTTTTTTTGATTGCTCACCAGGTAGATGCGGGCATGATTGTTGTCGGAAGGCGTGAAGGCCAGCCGGACCCAGAACTCCCATTGTGTGTGGTGCACAATGCCGCTTTCCGTTGCCAGCCAGGCCGTGCCCGCTTCATCATCGTACAGGCGCAGCAATCCGTTGTCCACGATAAACTTCTCCTCATCACCTTCCCATACCGGATCATTCGTAAAATCACCGTCACTGAAGTTATCGCTGAACTGCCCCACAAGCATGAACGGCAAAACCATGGCCAAAAGAGCTACAATGCATCTCATACATTCAAAGTTTTGACGTTGTTGTTTAAGGTTTTCCGGATTGCTGTCCTGTGTTGCACCGGGCCTTCCGTTGACTATGCGTTTTTCGGAATACCCGCCTGTATTCCTGTTTCAATTGTCCGTAAAAATCATCATCTTTGTGGGTAAAATTATTTCATTTTTTATAAGAAGTCATTTGTTTGGAGGGTGTATTTTATTTACCGGTTTTAAATTTTAAATAAATGGTCGTAGCTTTGGTTGGTGCCACCGGGCTGGTGGGCAAGGTAATGATGCAGGTGCTTGAGGAGCGGGAGCTTCCTGTCACCCGTTTTATTCCGGCTGCTTCTGAGCGTTCCGTTGGACGCGAAGTGGTTTTCAGGGGTGAAAAACACAGGCTTGCAGAGGTTGGGGAGGCTCTCAAAGCCCGCCCGCAGATCGTCCTCTTTTCAGCCGGTGCCGCGGTGTCACGGCAGTATGCACGGGCATTTGCCGACGCAGGAGCCTTTGTCATCGACAATTCCTCGGCATGGCGTGCACATGAAGACGTGCCCCTGGTGGTGCCGGAGGTGAATGCACATACCATAAACCGGAACACGAAAATAATTGCCAATCCGAACTGCAGCACCATACAGATGGTGCTGGTCGTTGCGCCGCTGCATAAACATTACGGTGTTAAACGCCTGGTTATCTCTACCTATCAATCGGTTACAGGCACCGGGGTTAAAGCCGTGACCCAGCTGTTTGACGAAAGGTCGGGCAAAGACGGCGAAAAGGCATACCCGCACCCCATCGACCTGAACTGCTTTCCCCACGGAGGCGACTTCCTCGACAATGGCTACACAGCCGAAGAGATGAAGCTCGTGCACGAAACACGCAAAATCCTTGCAAGCCCCGGGATGAAGATCACCGCCACTGTAGTACGCATTCCTGTTACCGGAGGTCATTCAGAATCAGTCAACATCGAGCTGTCGAACGCTTTTGACATGGCGGATGTGCGACAATTGCTTGCATCCGGCAAAGGCTTGGCAGTGCAGGATAATCCTGCCGGGAACATCTACCCCATGCCCCTGTACGCTGAAGGCCGCGATGAGGTTTTTGTTGGAAGGATCCGCAGAGACACCTCGGTCAGTCACGGACTGGATCTGTGGATTGTGGCCGACAACCTGCGCAAAGGTGCTGCGACCAATGCAGTGCAGATTGCCGAACACCTCCTCGGCTCCGGACTGATCACCCGCTGAACACCCGGCAGTAAACCATCAATCGTAAACCTGGTGCCGGCCTGAAGCCAAACACGAAAAAGCACCCGATCACGGAGGCCCGTAAGGTTAACCTGAGTTGCGGAGAGAAAACAACCAGCCTTCAAAGATTCACCGGGCGGGCTCACCCCCGAAATTGTCCGTTTCGGGCCGGGTTTTTACGCCGTCGTTGCTTTTTTGAATAATATTGCACGGTAATCCGCAACAGGCAGGCATGATTGTGGTTTCTTTGTTGTGGATTTTGCGTGTTCTTTTTTCGCTCTTTGCGAGGAATAAAAAAACGCGCTATGGACGCAACAGGTTTCCGCAGAAAGCAGGTAAAAACCATTCAATAACATCAAGAACCGATGAGCAAAAACAACGCCATCATAAAAAAGCTGTTCCGGCTTGCCCTGTACACCTCACTGCTGCTGTCGGCCGTTTCGGTTATCCCGTGGATGCTGACGCTGGCTGTCACCTCCTATTTCTTCTTCCTGATCCTCTTTTTATTTGTTTTCACCAATACCTTAATAATATGGCTGATCAACATCTGGTTGGTGCAGTGGCTTGACGACAAAAAACACAGCAAACGTATCGTTACGGTGCGTTATGCCTTAAGCTTTATCCTGAGCATTGGCCTTTCGGGACTGCTGATCCACTTCTTTCAGAGCTTTGAGCTGTATGATATCTATATCAGTGATGATGAGTTTGTACGTTTTCAGAAAAGAAATGTAATGGCCCCGTTCTTCACGGCTTTTTTCACCAACATCTTTGTATTGTTCATGCAGGAGCTGATGCTTCTCAGGGAAAAAAAAGCGCACATTGAGCTTGAAAACGCACGACTGAAGCTTGAAAACACCGAGGCCATAAACCAGCAGCTCAAACAACACATTCACCCCCATTTTTTGTTCAATTCGCTGAGTATTTTGAAGTCGCTGATAAACAATAACCCGACCCTTGCCGAAGAATACGTGATCAGGTTGTCCGACTTCCTGAGGGTGTCGCTGTCGTCAGGTGAATCGAACCTTGTATCTCTGAAAAACGAGCTCCGGCTTTGTGAGGATTATATTGAGATGCAAAAGATCCGTTTTGGAAATGCACTTGAGTTTGATATGGACATTCCCGGAGAGGAGGTTGCGACCGGTTTTGTTCCGGGGTTTTCGCTGCAACTGCTGCTGGAAAACGCGATAAAGCATAACGCCTTCCGGACAGATAGTCCCTTGAGGATCACGATCTCAGAACACAAGGGGTGGCTCAGGGTATCCAACAATTACAAGGAAAAAAGCACCATCGAAAGCAACACAGGTTCGGGGCTTGCCAACCTTGCACAGCGATACGCCATTCTTTCCGGACACGACATCCACATTGACACCACCGGCGGAACATTTACCGTCAGTATTAAAATATTAACCCATGAGAATCATCATTATTGAAGACGAGGCCCTGACGGCATCTGACCTTGCTGCCACCATAAAAAAGGCCGACAGCCGCACGGAGATAGCAGCTATTCTGGGTTCCGTCGGGGAAGCGGTTGACTATTTCCGGAAACATCCTGACGAAGCGGATCTGATCTTCAGCGACATTCAGCTGGGCGACGGCCTCAGTTTTGAAATATTCCAGCAAACCAGCATCAACACGCCCATCATTTTTTGCACAGCCTATGATGAATATGCGCTGAATGCTTTTAAGGTCAGCAGCATTCATTACATGCTGAAGCCGTTCAGCGTAAAAACCGTTGGGGAGGCGCTTCAGAAATTCCACACGCTCCGGTCGAGCCTTACACATAAACTGACCCAATATGAAACCATGCTTGAGATTCTTAACAAAAGAAAAAAGCAAGGCTCCATATTGGTTTACCGTGGCGAAAAAATCCTGCCTGTAAGCATGGACGACATTGCCCTGTGCTTCATTGAACACGACACCTGCCATATACTGACCTTCGGACAAAACAAATACGTGATCAACAAAAGCCTGGAAGAGGTTGAAAGCATTGCCGGTGACAGTTTTTTCAGGGCAAACCGTCAGTTCCTGGTGAACCGGAAAGCGGTTAAGGATTCTACCCAGTATTTTGCGCGCAAGCTGGTCATCAACCTGAACATCCCGTTCGAAGAGAAGATTACGGTAAGCAAAGCCAAGTCTGGCATATTTCTTGATTGGCTGTCACAATAATTCACGCCGCGCTTTGTCCGCTTCAGCTATGTTTACTGTAAAAAACACCCCCCCGGAAGCTATTTTTGTCGCATCATACGGCACTGAACCTTCAAACAGCGCACCGCTTCGCTTCCGGCCATGCGGATCAATGGTTTTTGTTGGTCTGGAAGCCAGCAGGACCATGGGCGGCGAACAGGGACAAGAGGCCAAAGGCCAGAGGCTGGATGTTGGAGGTTGGAAAAAGAAATATGATGGCTCCTGGCAGTTGGCAAATGTCGTTGCTAAAAACCAAAGGCCAAAAGCAGAGAAAGTGAAAAGTGAAAAATGAAAAACAGCTATTGGCTGTTAGCTCTTGGCTGTTGGCAGATTTTCTTGCTAAAGGCCCAAAACCAAAAGCAGAGAAAGTGAAATATAAACGATTCAACAATTAAACAATTCAACAATTAAACAATAGCCTTACATCTGCACATTTTCACATTTGTACATCTGCACTCCACTCATAACTTAGACACATACACAAAACACAGACAATCAAACATCTACGCAAACACAGACATATGAAAACACAACTGTTTAAAACCTGGTTATTGCTGGGGCTTTGTTTCACGGTGACCGTTTTTTCGTCCAGTGCCCAGGAGGCCATTCCCCTCAGCCTGGAGGATGCCCGCAGCTATGCCCTGGAGCATAACAGGAACCTGAAAAACGCCGGACTGGCCATTGATGAGGCAGGAGCCATGCTAAAGGAAACTATTGCCCAGGGCCTGCCCCAGATAAGCGCAACCGTTGATTATTCCAATTTTTTCGGGTCCACGGCCACACTGGGAGCCATGCCGGGCATGGAAATCGAATTCAACCCCACGAGCAACGTCAATGTTTCTGTCGGGCAGCTGATATTCAGCGGAAGCTATATTGTAGGCATACAATCGGCCAGGCTTTTCAAGGAGCTTTCGGAAACAAGCCTCGAAAAAACCGAGCAGGACATCAGGGCCCTGGTCACACAGGCTTATTACCTGGCGCTGATAGCGCGGGAGTCACAAAACATTGTCGCTGCCAACCTGGAAAACATGAGTGAGCTGCTCGAAAAAACGCGGGCGATGGTTGATGTTGGCGTTGCCGAAGAGCTGGATTACGACCAGTTGACCGTGCAGGCATCAATGCTTGCGGATGCCCACAGGGCCGCCGGCAGACAACTGGAACTGTCGAAAAACATGCTGCGGTTACAAATGGGCATGCCGGCCGGTCAGCCCATAGTCCTGATAAACAGTATTGAAGACATCATGAGCCTGTCGGACGTCAGCACAAGCCTTACGAAGACCTTTCGTATAGCGGAGCATCCCGACTACCGCCTGGTTTCTCTTCAGACCAACCTGGCAGAAAAGCAGGTAAAAATGGAACAATCAGCCTACCTGCCTTCACTGTCGGGTTTTTACAATTACACGGAAAAGCTGCTCAAGCCGGAGTTTGACATCACCCCAAACCATGTGATCGGTCTTAACCTGAACATCCCCTTGTTTTCGAGCGGCGTCAGAAAAGCACGGGTCGACCAGGCGCGGATCAGGCTTGAAATTGCCGGCAACCAGCAGGAGCTCTTGTCGCAGCAACTTTTGATACAGGAACAACAGCTGCGCTACAACCTGAACAATGCGCTTGAACAATTCGAAAGCCAGCAGGCAAACCTCACCGTGGCGCGCAGGGTGTTCAACAGCTTCAACAACAAATATGAGCAAGGCATGGTTTCGAGCCTGGATCTGATTACCGCAAACAACAACTACCTGCAGGCCGAAAACAGTTATATCTCAGCCATGCTGCAGCTTATGGAAGCTCAGCTGGCCATGGAAAAACTGCTGAATATTCTATAAAAAAAGAAATCCAAATAATCGCATTCAAATCCCAACACAAGATGAACTTAATAACGAACAACAAAAGCATATTCGCGATTTTGCTGCTTGCCGCGCTGCTGACAGGATGCTCTTCTTCAGAAAAGCCGGGCCGGGAGAACGACACGGAAGACAGCCGGACAGAAGTGGTGAGGGTCATAAGCATCAGTTCGCGCGAAATTGCCAGGAGCATTTCCCACACTGCTCATCTGCAGGCTTACAGAGAGGTACACCTGGCTCCTGCAACTCCGGGCCGGATAGACAGAATACTGGTTGATGCGGGTCAAAACGTTGATGAAGGCCAGTTGCTGGTTGAAATGGACCGAACCCAGCTCCATCAGGCCATGGTGCAACTGGAGCAGCTTAAAACGGAATACCGCCGCATCGACACCCTGCGCCGGGTGGGCAGTGTTTCCCGGCAGCAATACGATCAGATCAAAACACAGTATGAACTGGCCATGTCGAATGTTGCCTTTCTGGAGGAGAACACGCAGCTCCGGGCTCCTTTTTCGGCGACTGTTTCCGATAAATATTATGAGGATGGTGAGATGTTTTCGGGGGCGCCCAACACCCCTGCAGGCAAAGCAGCCGTGCTTTCGCTCGTACAAACGGAAAAGCTCAGGGTTATGATCAATGTGGCCGAGCGCCACTACCCCGGCATCAGGCAGGGCATGCACGTGCATATCACCAGCGACATCTACCCGGGTGAAGTGTTTACAGGCACCGTAAAAACCGTTTATCCGACCATTGACGCTGCCACACGCACCTTCCGCGTTGAGGTTTCGTTACCGAACCCGGAGGGAAAACTGAGGCCGGGCATGTTTGCCAGGGCTGTTATTGAACTCGGAGAGGAGCAGGCCTTTGTGCTGCCTTCGCTCGCTGTCCTGAAACAGCAAGGCACCAATGAACGGTTTGTCTTCATTGAAGAAAACGGGCGGGCCAACAGGGTGGTTGTGGAAACAGGAGCCCGCTTCGACGATATGATCGAGATCATTTCTGACCAGATCCATGAAGGAGACAGGCTGATTGTAGCCGGACAGGCTCGCCTGCTCGACGGCATGCAGGTAAGCGTTATCGAATAACCTAATATTTCACACAATGAGTATTTTCAAAAGTGCAGTAAACAAACCCACGACCACCGTCATGATCTTCCTGGCGGTGATCGTTATGGGCATATATTCGCTGGTTTACATCCCCATTGACCTGTTTCCGGAGATGGAGCCTCCCTTCGTCTCCGTAATGACAACCTATCCGGGGGCCAATGCCAGCGATGTGGAAACCAACATAACCCGGCCGCTTGAAGATGCCTTCAACACCGTGGAGAACCTCAAGGAAATCAGCTCTGTCTCGAGCGACAATTTCAGCATCATCAGTCTTGAATTTGACTGGGACACCGACCTGAACGAGGCATCCAACGACATCAGGGATGCCATCGACCTTATGTATGACGCTCTTCCTGATGGCGCCAACCGGCCAAGCATCTTCAAGTTCAACCTGAGCATGATCCCGGTGGTGTTTTATGCCATCACTGCCGAAGAAAGCTATGAAGGCCTGGAAAAAATCCTGGAAGAAAGGATCATCAACCCCCTGAACCGCATCGAAGGCATTGGTTCCGCCAACCTCATCGGGGCACCTAAAAGACGGATCTATGTAGAAGCCGACCCCGTCAAGCTCGAGGCATACAACCTGAGCATTGAACAGATAGGCAACGCCATACAGGCTGAAAACATGAACCTTCCTGCCGGTAACATCAAGATGGGACAAATGGACTATCAGCTCAGGGTTGAGGGGGAGTTCAGGGAAAGTTTCGAGCTGAACGACCTGGTTGTGGGTCATTTCAGGGGTGCTTCGGTATATCTGAAAGATGTTGCAGAGGTCAGGGACGGACTCCGTGACCTCTCACAGGAAGAACGCATCAACGGTCAACAGGGCGTTCGCCTGTTTGTGATGAAACAGTCGGGAGCCAATACGGTGCGCATTGCGAGGGAGGTGCGTGCCAGCATGGAAGAGCTGTCAAAAGACCTGCCGCCCGACATCAGGGTCAGCGAAATACTCGACACGTCGAGGTTCATCAGGGATGCCGTCAGCAACCTCACGCAAACGCTCATGTGGGCACTTTTCTTTGTGGTGCTGGTGGTGCTCTTTTTTCTTGGGAAATGGAGGGCAACGTTTATTGTGATGATCACCATACCCATTTCTCTGATCGTTACCTTTATCTACCTCTTTATTACGGGGGGTTCACTCAATATCATATCGCTGGCCTCCATGTCCATTGCGCTGGGGATGGTGGTTGACGATGCCATTGTTGTGCTGGAAAACATTTCACGGCACATCGAACGCGGCACCAGTCCGCGCGAAGCCGCCATATACGCCACCAATGAAGTGTGGCTTTCGGTGATCATCACCACGCTGGTGATCGTGGCCGTATTTTTCCCGCTGACGCTTGTGGGAGGCATGACCGGTGTCTATTTTAAACAACTCGGGTGGATCGTCTCCATCACCGTGGTAACTTCTACCCTGGCGGCTATAAGTCTTACACCCATGCTTTCGTCGAAGCTGCTTGGCTTAAAGGCCCGGAAAAGATTGCCGGCGCGTATTTCCCATGCCAAAACCATTGACCCGCTGCTGCGCACGCTCGAAGGTTTTTACGAAGCAACCATAAACGTAGCACTCCGGAACAAAAAGAAAGTGGTCTTAGCTGCCATGGCTGTCTTTGTGGCCTCGCTCTTCCTGTTACGCTTCATCAGCATGGAGTTTATGCCGGAGGCGGACGAGAGCCGGCTGTCGGCAAGCATCGAGCTCACCAACGGGCTAAGGGTGGAGGAAACCATCAAAATCTCTCATCAGATTGAGAACATAATCAACGAGAAGTACCCGGAAGTGGAAATCCTGTCGGTGTCGGCCGGTGCCGATGAAGAGGGGGGCTTTCTGGCCATGTTTACCCAGACCGGGCCAAACATGATCAACCTGATGATGCGCCTGTCGGATGTTGGCGAAAGGGAACGTTCGGTGTGGGAGCTTGCCGATAACCTCCGGAGAGACCTGGAACAGATCCCGGAAATTGTAGAGTTCTCTGTTTCGACCGGCGGCGGTGCCGGGGCCGGTACAACCGTTGACGTGGAGATATTCGGATTCGACTTCAGCACGACAACCGCACTGGCTGAAGAGCTGCGCACCGCCATTGCCGCTATTCCCGGGGCCGAAGATGTGCAGATCAGCCGCAAGGACGAAAGAGCCGAGCTTCAGCTGGTACTCGACCGGAAGAAGCTTGCCGAAAACGGACTGAACACTTCCATGGTGGCATCAGCATTGCGTAACAGGGTAACCGGCATGACCGCTTCCTTTCTCCGGGAAGAAGGCGACGAATACGATATTGTGGTAAGATACAAGGAAGATTACCGCAACTCTTTGTCCGACATTGAGTCCATTATGGTAACCAACCAGCTGGGAGACCGCGTGAAGCTCGGTGAGCTTGGAGAGATCCAGGAGTACTGGAATCCGCCAAACATTGAACGCAAGCGGCGCGAACGGGTGGTTACCGTGTCGGCGGTGCCCTCGGGGATCTCGCTGGGCGACCTTGCCTCTGAAATCAATTCGGTGATCAGGACAACCGAAATCCCGCCGGGAGTCATGGTTAACATTGGCGGTGATTACGAGGAGATGATGGATTCGTTCATGGACCTCGGGTTGCTGCTGGTGATCAGCATCATCCTTGTTTTCCTGGTCATGGCTTCGCAGTTCGAATCACTGGTGCTGCCCTTTGTGATCATGTTTTCCATACCGTTTTCCTTCACCGGGGTAATTCTTGCACTGCTGGTGACCAACACCACGCTGAGCCTTATCGCAGGACTCGGGGCCGTGCTTCTCATAGGAATTGTGGTGAAAAACGGCATCGTGCTGATAGACTACATAAACCTGATGCGCGACAGGGGTATGGCGCTCAACAAAGCCATTGCCTATGCGGGCAAGATGCGTTTGAGGCCGGTGCTGATGACAGCACTGACGACCATGCTGGCGATGCTCCCGCTTGCCGTAAGCACAGGAGAAGGCTCCGAGATCTGGAGCCCGATGGGCATCACCCTGATCGGCGGACTTGCCTTTTCCACACTCGTGACCCTGGTGCTGGTGCCGGTGATCTATGGCATCGTTTCCCGCAGAGGCGAAAGGGATAAGCTGAGAAAGGTCCGGGAAAAATTTACGTTCATGAACGGAGCGGTAGCCGGATAAACAGGGAATTTCACCTGCCGGAAGAACACTGGTGGATTATCATGACAGGAGGAAGAAACCTGTAAACAGCCGGAAGCTCGAAGCTCGAAGGAAGAAAGAGAGGTCGGAAAAGTATTGTTTATTTGTTTAATCGTTTATTTGCTGGTTTTTTCTTTGTGAAGGATTAGGAGTTCGAAGTTTATTTCAACCGCAGTGAGAAACCTGCCAGGAAGTCTGAAGTCGAAGGCCGGAGGTCAGAAATCTGACATCTGACTTCTGAATTCTGACTTCCATTCAACCTCTAAGGCATAGACACAAGATGCAGATATCCAACTACATAAGAAATTGCAAACACATAAACCGGGCACTTGCAAACTCGGCGAAGACAAACGCCAATGCTGAAAATGTTAACGCACAGGAGCATGCTTATACGAATACTGTCAGGAAACCGGACATCTGCACATCTTCACATTTGCACATCTGCACATTTTCACATCTGCACATCCAACATCTAACCTCTAATTTCCATTCAGCCTCTTAGGCATAAACACAAAACACAGACAACCAACCACATACATAAATATAAACATATGAAAGCAGTGATGATCATATTCAATCAGGCCAGCACGGAAAAGGTGGAGTTTATCCTGGATCGTTTACAGATCAGGGGTTACACCTGGTGGAATGACGTTCAGGGATGCGGCACCGACACCGGTGAACCGAGAAAGGGCACACATACCTGGCCCGAAATGAACTCGGCAGTGATGGCCGTAGTGGCCGAAGAAAAAGTCAGTCCGATACTGGAGGCCATAAAAAAGCTCGACGAGATTAACAAGGAAGTGGGCGTTAGGGCTTTTGTCTGGAATATTGAAACAAGCTATTAATCAATTTTTCTTATTTTTGCAGTTCGCAAAAAACGGCTTCTTTCAGGGGCGGTTATTTGCTTCACGAACAGAACTGTTATGAAAGAATGGTTGGTGATAGTGAACCCCAACGCCGGTATCGGTAAAGCCGAAAGAGACTGGCCCCGGATATCCGTACTGCTTGATAAACACGGCTTCGACTATCACGCCGTATTAACCAAAGGCCCCCTGCATGCCATCGATCTGGTGGTGGAATATGTAAAGCTTGGCTACCGGAAAATCATCGTCGTGGGCGGTGATGGCACCATGAATGAGGTAGTGAACGGCATTTTCACACAAAAAACCGCACCCACAACTGACATAAGCCTGGGCATGGTGTCGGTGGGCACAGGCAACGACTGGGGAAGGACCTACGACATCCCCATGGATTATGACAAAGCGATCAGCGTTCTGAAAAAAAGAAACACCCTGCTGCAGGATGCCGGAACCGTCAGCTACTTCAACAGCACCCGGAAAAAAGAACGTTTTTTTATCAATATGGCAGGGCTGGGGTTTGACGCCCTGGTGGCCCAAAAAACCAACGCCGACAAAATCAGGGGAAGAGGCAACCCCATGCTTTACCTCGTCAACCTGATCAGTTCGCTTTTTATCTATAAGTCATGCGGCATTAAGGTATCGGTTGACGGGAAGGTGCTGCGCGACAAAATCTTCAGCATCAGCATCGGTATAGGTCAATACAACGGAGGAGGCATGCGCCAGGCCCCGGATGCAAAAACTGACGACGGCCTGTTTGATGTCACGATCATACGGGATATCTCCAGGCTTTCCGTCATTGCCAGCGTCAGAAGACTGTACAACGGCACTATAAAACAACATAAGCGGGTGGCAAGCTTTGTCGGAAAGCAAATACTCATCGAAGCAGAACAACCCATTCTGCTCGAAACTGACGGGGAATCCCTGGGTAATTCACCGTTTGAGTTCAATATTGTTCCAAAAAGTGTCAGGGTCATCGTAAACTGAACCCGGGAACGGCCGCAACAGGACATGTAGCATTGGCAGGACTGCGTTTTTACATTCAGAACCGGAGAAATTTATTTGAGAATATTTTAAACGAACATGACAACACAAGAGGATGCTTTTAAAAAGATCATAGCGCATTGTAAGGAGTATGGTTTTATATTTCCGTCGAGCGAGATTTATGATGGGTTGAGTGCCGTGTATGACTATGGTCAGAATGGTGTGGAGCTCAAAAACAACATCAGGGATTACTGGTGGAAGTCGATGGTTCAATACCACGACAACATTCTTGGACTGGACGCTGCCATCTTTATGCATCCGGCTGTGTGGAAGGCCTCCGGCCATGTTGACGCATTCAACGACCCGCTGATCGACAATAAAGACTCCAAAAAAAGATACCGCGCAGATGTGCTTATCGAAGATCACATTGCAAAGCTGGAAGAGAAAGTAGAGAAAGAGGTCGCCAAGGCGGCAAAGCGCTTCGGGGAGAGTTTCGACGAACAACTATTCCGCGATACCAATCCGCGTGTGCAGGACAATCGCAAAAAAATCCAAGACATCAGCAAGCGCTTTGTGGCTGCCCTTGAGGCAGACCGCCTGGACGACATCAAGGCGCTTATTGAGGAACTCGGCATTGTGTGCCCGGTCTCCGGCTCGCGCAACTGGACCGATGTTCGTCAGTTTAACCTGATGTTCAGCTCCCGGATGGGTTCAACGGGCGACAGTGCTTCG
This sequence comes from Bacteroidales bacterium, assembly GCA_031323845.1. Taxonomy (GTDB): domain Bacteria; phylum Bacteroidota; class Bacteroidia; order Bacteroidales; family UBA7960; genus PUPG01. Next base: position 22,374 of record JAVIYP010000017.1, read on the forward strand.
GTGGTGTATCTGCGGCCCGAGACGGCACAGGGCATCTTTGTCAACTACCTCAACGTTCAGAAAACAGGAAGGCAAAAACTGCCTTTCGGTATTGCGCAGGTCGGAAAAGCTTTCCGCAACGAAATCGTTGCACGACAGTTTATCTTCAGGATGCGCGAGTTTGAACAAATGGAAATGCAGTTCTTTGTCAGACCCGGCCAGGAAAAAGAATGGTACGAGTACTGGAAAAAAGAACGTATGCGCTGGCACCTGGCACTGGGCATCCCGGAAGACCAATTCAGAATCCACGAACACGAAAAGCTGGCGCATTACGCCAATGCCGCCGTTGACATAGAGTTTAAATTCCCCTTTGGGTTCAGGGAGGTGGAAGGCATCCATTCCCGTACCGACTTTGACCTGTCGGCACACCAGGAACACTCGGGGAAAAAACTGCACTACTTTGACCCTGAAACCAACGAAAGCTATGTGCCCTACGTGGTGGAAACCTCCATCGGGCTCGACCGCATGTTTCTTGCCGTGGTTAGTCATGCTTATCGCGAAGAAACCCTTGACGACGGCAGCGAACGGGTGGTTATGAACATTCCGCCGGCACTGGCCCCCGTTAAGGTCGCCGTGCTGCCCCTCGTGAAAAAAGACGGCCTCCCTGAAAAGGGAAGAGAGCTTTTCGACGCACTGAAATACGACTTTAACTGCCAGTACGAAGACAAGGACGCCATTGGCAGGCGCTACCGCCGCCAGGATGCCATCGGCACGCCTTACTGCGTAACCATTGACCACCAAACGCTGGAAGACAACTCGGTGACGATTCGCGAAAGAGACAGCATGAAACAGGAGCGCATCCCTATCGAAAAAACCGCCGTGATCGTTGGTGAACGCCTGAGGATCAAACCAAAATAATGTATTCAATATTTGGTTTCCTCGCCAATTAGTTGTAATATGCAGGTAGCTTTTGCATGATGAAAACGCTGAAAGAAATTAAAACACCCGTTGAGGGCCATGTCAGTGCCTTCGAGTCCCGCTTCAGGGATTCGATGAAGAGCAAGGTGCCCCTGCTTGACAAGATCACAAGGTATATCGTTAAGCGGAAGGGGAAACAGATCAGGCCGCTGTATGTGTTTTTTTCCGCCGGCATCTTCGGCGAAATTTCCGAAAAAACTTACCGTGCCGCCTCTCTCATTGAGCTTCTTCACACCGCGACGCTGATCCATGACGATGTGGTTGACGATTCCAACGAACGGCGCGGCTTTTTTTCTTTAAATGCACTTTGGAAAAACAAGATCTCGGTGCTTGTGGGCGATTATTTGCTTTCGCGCGGACTGTTGCTCAGTCTCGAAAATGAAGACTTTGAGCTTCTTAAGATCGTAACGGATTCCGTTCGGGAGATGAGTGAGGGTGAGCTTATGCAAATCGAGAAGGCACGAAAACTCGACATCGAAGAGGGCATCTATTTTGAGATCATACGCAAAAAAACCGCATCGCTGATCGCCTCCTGCCTGGCATGCGGGGCGGCATCTGCCGGCGCCTCACCCGAAGAGGTGAAGCAGATGCACAGGATTGGCGAACTTGCGGGCATCGCCTTTCAGATAAAGGACGACATCATGGATTTTGACCTCAGCGGGAACAAAGGAAAGCCCACAGGCTCCGACATCCGTGAAAGGAAGATGACACTCCCGCTGATATACCTTATCAACCAGGCATCCTACCTGGAAAAGAGAAAAATCATCAATACCGTAAAAAATTACAACCACGACGCCGCAAAAGTGGCCGGCCTTATGGAAATGGTGCAGGAAAAGGGAGGAATCGACTATGCCACCCGGCACATGCATGCGTATAAAGATCAGGCCGTTGAGCTGTTGTGCAGCCTGCCCGAGTCACCCAGCCGCCAGTCGCTGGAAGACCTCATCATTTTTACGGTAAACCGGGATCTCTGACAGGAATTGTCCGGCTATTCCAACATGCCTTCCAGTAATTTCCGCAGCTTTTCCTCTACTTGCACAGTCTGCGAACGGATGTGGGTGAAATAGGTAACATGCACACGATAGCGGCTTCCGGAGTCTTTACTAAGCTGCACTATGGGTTGAGGACTGATGATCCAGGGCATGGTCAGCAAAGCATCGCTGACCCGTTCTTTTGCTTCTTCAGGCTCCAGCCCCACAGGCACAGGAAGTTCCAGCTGATGCGGCAGCATGTCCTCGTCTTCCGGAGGTAAAATGAACAACTCGTTGCTCATGCGCGAATACGGGATCTTAACACTTTCCCCGGCGCTGTTGATGAGCTCCATGTACAGCGTGCCAAGCTTTTTTACCCTCCCTTCAACAAAAGGCGTCTTGATGTATTGCCCTTGTTCGATGGATTTTTCTGTTTTCAGCAGCACTCCAGCCAAAAAGTCGCGGAACACGTACCAGGCTAGTCCGACAATGACCAGTATGGCCATCACCACAATGATGAGGTCGTAATAGAAATGCCCTCCGAAGATGATGTAAGCTCCCCAAAAGGCAAAAGCAAGCCAGGAGGCCAGCTGAATAACGGGCAGAAAAGAAAACAGGTCGGGCCGGAGCAACTTCCTTCGGGTAAGGGTCATGCCCATTCGGTACAGCAACCTGAACAGGACAAACAGCAGCAAGCCCGTCAGTATGAATACAAGCAGGTTCATAGGCGCTTTTTATTGGTTAACTGCTCAACGAGATATAAGTCCAGGCCGGTCCTCACAGCAAACACTCCTTCAAACCGCTCGACCAGGATGCCGGCCCTCATCAGTTCACGAATGTCGGCCAAAACCTTTTCAGGAGGACGTTCCAGTTTTTCTGCAAGTTTGGCTGCGGTAAACCGGCGATTATGTATAAACTGCTGAATATAAAACCATTGCTCCGGACTCAGCGCATCAAAGACTTTTTTGTCGGGAAGCCCGAGTGGTTTCATAATGATGGTTTTGCCGGAAACCTTTTCAATGGAGGACAGCCATAGGTTGGTCGCCGTTCCCGGGTTTCCGAACGAAAGGTCGAAGAGTTTGTTGAACAGCCTGGCAAAGTCAAGGGCGGTCATCCGGTCTTCTTCTTTTCTGTTGTATTTGAACTTCATGCCTCCTGCCTGGTGGCGCAGCATGATCATCTCCTTGAGCTCCCTGGCGTCAAAGGCTTCGCACGTCACGGCAGCCAGCGCGTAACTTTTCAGCCGGCTTTGCTGTTCAATCAGCTTCAGGGCGTGCATGTTTACGTTTATGATGAAGAGGCATTTGTGCCCAAAACGATCGATGAGCCTCATGATCAATTCCACCACGTCGTTTCCGCCTTCCCTGCGCTCCCACCATAATCCAAGGTCGTGGATGATGATCGCCTTTCCCGCGGGCATGGCCGTAAATACGTCGTCGAGCTTTTTATCGTAGGCGTTAAGGGCGTCGAGCAGCTTGCGTGTAAAAAGGTCTGCATCGGCCGTACAGGCTTGCGGCGCCTGAACCGAATGAATGTGTTCTTTGCTGAAGTAATGTTCTGCAATCCTTTTCGAGAGGCTTGACTTGCCTGAGCTGCGGGCGCCTGTAATCACCAGTGCTCCTGGAATGCCGGCCTTGAAGCGCTCCACGGCCACAACACATTCGGCCATTTCTTTTTTCATGCCCACCCAAAAATCGTCGCCGGTGCCCGACTGGCCGGAAAACAGCGAGGTGTAGTAAAACGGCAACTCCTTCATAACTTCAGGATCAGGCGTTATGGCCTCAATGAATCCAAGAATGTCCCTGTTCGACTGGTGGTGTATAACATCGGCTTTTTCAAAATGGCTGAACCAGAGCTGTCCCTCGCTTTTTGAATACAACAGCTCAACCATGCGGTGGCGCATCGCCTCTTTGGCCCTCCTCAACTGCCTCCTTATGTTTCCTGACAGTTCGGCCTGCTCAGCCTCACGCGTTTTTTTCCGGATCACCATGCTGGTTTTGCCAATAGTAGCCGATGTCAGGGGCTCAAAACTGCTTTTCAGTCCTGCCTCAAAAGCAGCTTCCAGGTCTCCGGCAAGCTTCATAATGCTGCGCTGCTCGGCATCCAGCTTCTCCAGGAACGACCTGATCAAAGCCATCGACTGCTGATGCCTGTACACCTGCTCGCGGGCAACGTCCTCCTTGCCCCGGTTGTCGAGACTGAAGTTCAGCAAGCGCACCATGTCTCTTATGGAGGATACGTGCTGCTGCATGCGTTCTTCCGTATCGTGACAACGTTTGTTGCTGTGATCAATGAACTCTGTGCTGATGTAATACTCCACAGTTTTTCTGAAGCTGACCGCCAGCTGGTCTGCTTCGGTGAATGCCTCCTCCCGGAGCTTCTCGCCGAGCGGCTCAGCGGTGATCTCAATTTTTTCCGGAATGTCGTTCAGCAACTCTCCAAGCTCTGTATAAAGCCCTTTGTAAATGGCCGGAACAGCCGTAGCCTTAAGGCGTGAGTGGTCGAGCCTTGACGCCGAAGCAAGTGCTGCAGGCTCCTCACTGAGCAATCGGGAAGCAAAAGCGCGGTATTCCTCAAGATCCCGGATCAGGCCGTTCGTCAGGGAAGACTTAAAGTCGTAATGGTATTTCCTGATCTTTGAATGGATGCGGCTCTTCAGCGATAAGATGTAAAAATCAAGTATCGTTTTGTTGAGAAACAAAGCAAGGTTCTTTTGCAGCACCCCAGGGAAACTGCCAATGTCTTCAACCAGCAAAGGGTCTTTTTTGAAATACGGATGAAAGTCACGGCTTTTAATATTGGCGCCGGTGCTTTCGAGGTGGTGGCTGAATTCCTGAAGGTCAGCCAGCAAGGATTCGAATATTTTCTGACCTGAGCCGTAATAAAAGGCCTGGCTCCGGCTTTCCAGAACTTCCGCCTTAGCGGCAAGCCGGTTGCGCTCCATCTTGATCATGTCCAGACTTCTGGCTTTGTTGGCAGGCTCAAGCCGTATTTTTTCAATGAGTTCATGGATGGCATGAAATAGCTTGCCCACCTCCACCACTTCCATAAAGGAGTGCAGCGCCAGGTTTTTCATCAACTCATGCAAGGCCATCAAGCGCTTATGGTACAGGAAGTACCGCGCAGACGGGGTGACCTTTATTTTATGGCTCACCGGTCTGCGCAGCAGGCTTGCCGCCATCCATTTTCTCAGCTTATAAGCCCTGGTCCTGAGCCTGTCGTGTTTTTTAATGCTGAACTCATGAGCGGACATTTTAATCCGAATGTGTTCAGGCATTACATTCATCATGGCTCTCAACTCGTCGAGGTACTTCATGTTAGCCTCTTCAAGTATCTGTTTGAGGGAAGCGATGCGTTGTTCGCGCAACACCTGAATATGCCGTTGCGAGTGAAAAGAAAAGTCGTTCAGCACCACAAGGAAGGCTTTGGGCAGTTCAGCAGCCTTTTCCTCGTCGGTAACACGTTCCAGGTTGTCAAGCGTTTTCAATGTAAAGTTTTGAAGTTCCGGAAAAAACCGGTAGTCAAGCCGCAACATTTGCTCCAGGCCTTTCTGATAGTAGCTTTCCGCAAATCGTGCGGCTGTTTCCGCAATGTTCTTCACTTCGCTGGCGATGATCTCCCGGGCAGCGGGTTTGAGTCCGGCGGCTACATCAAACGTCGGCCTTTCATCCTTTTCCGGCAGCTGAGGGATGCTGTCCCTGCGCTCATCCACAATATTCACGGCGTCAAAAAATGTGGATGCGGCGATCAGCAGGGAGGTGGGCACGCTGGCTGCAAGCTGGTGCGCTTTTTTGAGTGCCGCTTCAGGCTCCCTGGGGCCAAATTCGGGCAGCTCCAGTATGCACAGGTCTGTTTCGCGCGATTCGGCGTTGATGATTTTTTCTTCGGAAAGTTGCTCAACGGCGTTGTTGATCACTTTAACTGTGGCGTTGAGCCTGTGGTTGTCGAGCATCTGGTGGATCAGGCCATACAATCTGTCTGCACTATAAGTGTCTGACTGAATGACCAGTATCCTGACCTGTGCGTTTCTCCATAAATTGCCGGAAGTAATGAACTTCAGCAGGGCAAGAACGAGCGACAACCCCCTGCCGGATCCGCGCCACCAGAAGTCAATCGTGCTGTAATTGCCAAAGCCTTTTTCCTGGTCAAAATTCAGCAAGGCACAATTATAATCCTGACGGCGCAGGCTTGCCAGCAGCCTGGCGAATTTTTCGGGCTCGCGTGTATTCTTTCCCAGTCCCATGAGTATGGTGTTAGGCTCGAATCCGGCGAAACCATAAACCCTTGAAATGACATCAATGCCCTCATAGATATCCCGGCACGTATGTTGCCTGGTGAAGACACCCGGCCGCTTGTCTTTTGGTCCGGCCGCCGGTGCTTGTTTTAATCCGAAAAGGATCTCTCCGGAAGGATGTTCCGTAAGTTCAAAGTTGGTGAACACCCCCAGCTTTCCCACCAGGGTTTTGCCCATCTCAACAAGGTGTGGCCTGTTCTGTTCGCCGCCGCTGAACAGCATCACGTTGGGCCTCCAGTTGCGGAGGGTCCGTTTGTCGCGGTTAAGCCGGCCCAGACCTGTTTTCACCAGCGATGACCAGAAGCCCGACCAGGTGTCGCCGCTCTGCAGGCTGAGTTCTCTTCTTTTAAGATATAAAAACAAGACAAACAGCAGCACCGAGGCAATGATCAGTGCGAACACATCAAGCTGTATCATCACCACAATGCTTACAACGGCCCCGATAATGCCCACGATGCGCGGTATCCTGAACGCCGGGCGGAAGTCGCTGCCTGCCCAGCTTTCTATCACATAAGTAATGTTTATAAAACCATAGGTTATGATAAAAAATATGGCAACCAGGCGCGCAATCACATTCAGCTCACCTATTAAAATTCCGGCCTGCGCTATCAGGAAGGTGATCAGCAGGGCATTGCGCGGTTCACCGGAAGCTCCGTAGCCCCTGGAAAAAAAACCGGGGAGTATGCGATCAAAAGAAACCGCCTTCAGAATGCGGGGAGCGCCCAGCAGGCTGCCAAGGGCCGAGGACAGGGTGGCGCTGAATATTCCCGCTACAACAAGTTGCGGCACCAGCGACATGTTGAAAAGCACCGACGGATCGTTGACCAAAGCGTCCCTGTCAACGGTTAAGGAAAGGAAAACCGCCAGCAGAATATACACAACCAGTCCTGTGCCTATGGCCGCCATCGTGCCCAGGGGAATGGCTCTGTTCGGGTTTTTCAGGTCGCCCGACATGGAAACCCCGGTGTTAAAACCGGTAACCGCAGGAAAGAATATGGCAAAAAGGACGATCCAGGGAAGGCTGTCAGAGATGGGCTGCCAGGCCGGTCCGGCAGGCACGAGCTGGTGGCTGCCGGCAAACACCGAAACCAGCGACAGCGCCATGATGGTCATGATAAGGTACTGCACCCTGATGGCCAGTGAGGTGCTGATAAACGTGATGAGGATCAGCAAAAACAAGATGATGGATCCGCCGATCCTGATGTTTGTCAAGGTGGCTTCAAACCCAAAATAAGAAAGAAAGGTTTCAGAAAAACCTATAAGGTATAGGCTTATGCTAAAGGAAAAGCCCACAAAAAGGGCGATGCCGAGGGTGCCGCCGATGGGCAGGCCCAGGCTCCGCGAGATGATGTAATAGGCCCCTCCGGTTTCAACACGTTTGTCGGTTGCCAGCGAGGAAATGCTCAGGCCTGTGGTAACGGATATGACGTGTGCAAGCAGGATGATGCCCAGGGTTGTCCATAAGCCTGCCATGCCCACGATCCAGGGCAGGCGCAAAAACATGATCACACCAAGGATCGTCAGCAGCGAAGGAGTAAACACCCCTCCGAAAGCACCAAATTTTTTAGCGCGGGCCATGCTTCTTAGTTTTTGATAAACAACCAAAGATATAACATTTTGCAAAATAAGATGACCCGCAACGATCTCACATAAGTTTTTAATTCGCTCGTGTGAGTTTTCGAATGAAAAAATTTGATGTACTTTTGAAGTATCGCTCTCGTCCTGATCAATAAAATCAACGATGGATCGGGCCTGAAGCTCGCAGGAAGAAAAGATGAGTCGAAGGCCTGGAGTCACTCAGGACCATCGTAAAGGCGCCCTGGAGGGCAACTTAAAAACACAGACCAATGAAACAACAAGCCTTGATTTTTTTAGCAGCAACCCTGTTTTTTTGTTGCCTGGCAGGGGCTCCGGCGCAGGCAAACAGGGAGATTTCAACGTCTGACATTCATGTTGTTGAAGCCGTTGAGGTTAACCTGGGCACACCTTATCACGCATTGCGCACCCACCTTTACTATCTGCAGCCGGGCAGTTATGAACCCAACAAAGCGGCACAGGCGTTCCTGCATCCCGAACTGGGTATTGAAGCAGCCTCTGAAGCAGCGATCAGGCTTAAACAAGTCTTTGACGGCAAAGGGTATTACGTTGACCTTGATGAGGCGCCGCGCGATGTGAACCATATCGACACCATCAGCGACAGCCACAGGTACACCCCCGTAAAATACCTTCCGGAAATTTTCCTGGTAAAAACCGGAAACATATGGTTATACAGTATTGAAAGCATAAACAGCATTGACAGGCTGCACCGCGAGGTTTTTCCTTTCGGCCCTGATGTTTTGGTCAATTTGTTTCCGCAGACCGCTACGCGTACCTTCGTTGGCCTTTATCTCTGGCAGCATCTCGGCATGTTGCTGCTGATTCTGATCAGCTTTCTGATACACAAGCTGATGACCTTTTTGCTGAGCCGCGTGCTCTACAAAGGAGCGCACAAGATGGGATACGACAAGCTGGTCCGGCCGTATTTGCTTCCGGTAGCCAAACCCATGAGTCTCTTTGTCGTTTTTCTTTTTGTGATCGCAGCATTTCCCCTGCTGCAACTGCCCGTTGAAGTCGCCAAATATTTCACGTGGACCTTCAGGGCCATACTCCCGTTTTTTGCCACCCTGGTTTTTTACAAGCTGGTGGATGTGTTCTCGCTTTATCTTGAGAAGCTGGCAGGAAAGCAGGAGTCGAGCCTTGACAATCACGTGGTGCCTTTGATACGCAAAGTGCTCAGGGTGTTTGTCGTCATCCTGGGTGCGTTGTTCATCCTGCAAAACCTTGACGTGAACATTACCGCGCTGCTGGCCGGTTTGTCCATCGGCGGACTTGCCATTGCCCTGGCAGCGCAGGACACCCTGAAGAACCTGTTCGGATCGCTCATGATATTTATCGACAAGCCTTTTTCCGTAGGGCACTGGATCACCAGCGGCGAAATCGACGGCACCGTTGAGGAGGTGGGGTTTCGTTCAACGCGCATCCGCACGTTCCGGAACTCCCTGCACTACGTGCCCAACGGCCGTCTGGCCGATGCCTCCATCGACAACCACGGGCTTCGGCAGTACCGGCGCTTCTTCACCCACATCTCCATCACCTATGACACCCCGCCCGACCTCATTGAAGTATTTGTGCAGGGCCTGCGCTCCATTGTGGAAGCGCATCCAAAAACGAGGAAGGACTTTTACATCGTAGAGTTCAACGAGATGGGCGATTTCTCCCTGAAGCTCATGTTTTACATCTTTTTCGACGTACCCACCTGGGGTGAAGAGCTGAAAGCCAGGCATGAGATCCTGATGGAGATCATGCGTCTGGCCGAAAAGCTTGGCGTCCGCTTTGCTTTCCCAACAAGCACCATGCATATGGAAACCTTCCCCGGGAAGGAAAGCCTTACCCCGAAATACGATCAGGACATGGCCGGATTCAGAAAGAAAATGGAGGCTTATTTCCGGCAGGAGAAGGGGCCCGAAAAAGCCGGATAGACGGACACAAGGACCTCAGCCCCGAATCAATACACTTCCGTGGGGATGCCCAGCTGCTCCACCTTGCGTGCTATTTCCCGGAGACGTTCAAATTCCACCTTTTCGACGTTTTCGGCGGGGGTGGCCCGGGCAATGGGATAGATCATCACGAGCGACGGCTGAAGCATGTTGATATGTTCGAGCCACGCGCCGACCTCCTCTTCGGTGGTGTTGTCAAACACTTCTCCCTGAAAGCTGCCGCGCACAAAAAGACTTTGTATGATCATCTTTCCCCGGAACAGCTTCAGGTTTTCCAGCAGTTCCTCCAGGCTTATGCTGATGCGGGGGTTGTTTATTTTCCGGAAGGTTTCTTCTGTTCCGGCGTCCAGCTTCAGGATGTTCAGCTCCACCTTCATAAGGGCTTCCTTCACCTCTTTTTTTCCGGCGAGGCTCGCGTTGCTCAGCACGGCGACTTTGGCCGAGGGGAAATACTTGTCGCGCAGGGCAATGGTGTCATCCACGATGGCAGGAAAGTCGCTGTGCAGCGTAGGCTCCCCGTTGCCGGCAAAGGTGATGGTGTCGAGCATCGCCTTTTTGAGCTGCATGGATTGCAGCCTTTCCTCCAGGGCCCCGGCAATGTCTTCACGCGAAGGATACCTCAGGCAATCCTCGCTTTGGGGCTTCGTCCATCCGCACTCGCAATAAAGGCAGTTAAAGCTGCAGTGCTTCAGGCTCAGGGGCAAAAGGTTCAGGCCCAGGGAGATCCCCAGTCGTCTGCTTTTTACCGGCCCGAAGATGATCTGCTCAAAGAGAAAGCCGCCATTCTCACGTCCAAGCACGGGCTCAGCTTCCGGAAGCACCTGCTCCGGCTCGGAAGGCAGGGCCTCCACTGTTTGTGCGCCTGTTTTTCCGCCGGAGGTCAGGGTTTTGCCGAAGAACTTTTTCTGAAAGATAATCAGGGCGAAAACACCCGTGGTGATGGCCGTGTCGGCCAGGTTAAACACAGGTCTGAAAAAGATGAACGACTCCCCGCCTCTCCAGGGCAGCCACTCCGGCAAAGTGGTTCTGATGATGGGAAAATAGAGCATGTCCACCACTTTCCCGTGAAGAAAAGAGCTGTAGCCGCCGCCTTCCGGAAGAAAAACCGCCACCCGGTTGTGATGACTTTCGCTGAAGAGCAGGCCGTAAAAGCTGCTGTCAATAATATTACCCAGTGCCCCTGCCATAATTAAAGACACGAAAACGATAAGCCCGGAAGGTGCCGACTTTTTTATCAGCCCGGCAAGGTACCATCCAATGAAAATGACGGCAAGAATGCGGAACAGGCTGAGAAGAAGCTTTCCAAATTCGCCGGAAAACTCCATGCCAAAAGCCATGCCGTAATTTTCTGTAAAATGAATGATAAACCAGTCGCCAAAAACAGGTATGCTCTGGCCAAGGGTCATAGTGGTCTTGACCAGCACTTTGGTAAACTGGTCCAAAAACAATACACCGGGGATGATTATCCAGGGGATATGATGCTTCTTCAAGGCAGCCGAAGTATTTTTTTCAATAACCTGGCATGCAGCACAGGCATGCATGCTTCACCGACGAACACCTACACTTCGTTGGGCTTTCTGTTCATTTTTGCTTCAATGCTGAGGGTGGCATGAGGCACACTTCTGAGACGTTCTTTCGAGATGAGTTTTCCGGTTGCCCTGCAAACCCCGTAGGTCTTATTCTCGATGCGGATCAGTGCGTTTTCAAGGTCGCGTATGAATTTTTGCTGCCTTGCGGCAAGCTGACTGTTCTCTTCCTTGGAAAGCACCTGGGAACCTTCTTCCAGTATCTTAAACGAAGGAGAAGTATCGTTGGTATCGTTTGCGTTCTGAGTGGTATAGGCCTCGGTGAGCAGCTTTAGTCCTTCACGGGCCTCAACCAGTTTTTTTTCGATGATTTCCCTGAATTCCTTCAGTTCTTCATCCGAATACCGGGTTTTTTCACGTTTCGTTTCCATTTCAGCAGTGTTTGGTTTACTATTTATTGTTTTTTTTGATCAGCACATAGGTCTGCAAGTCATTGACCAGTTCAACAGCAACCCTTTCCTCGTCTTCAATCTTATCAACATAACATAATTGCCGCGCCAATGTCTCCGAACAAATATAATCATTATTGTTTAAAACGGCCTCGGTAATTTTTTCATGCTGTTCGATTTGAAGCTCGATATTATCAGTGACTTCGAGGCCCTTTTCTTTACGGATGTTTTGTATCCTGTTTATCAGTTCCCTGGCGATGCCTTCGTTACGCAGTTCAGCGGTTATGGTAACGTCGAGGGCTACGGTCAGCCTGCCTTCGTTGGCAACGAGCCAGCCCGGGATGTCTTCCGGGATGATCTCCACCTCGTTGATTGAGAGCTCCACTTCCTGTTCTTCGACCTTCAGCGATACTTTGCCATGCTCTTCCATGTGCATTATGTCGTCTTGCGAAAACCGGCCGATGGCGGCGGCCACCTGCTTCATCAACTTTCCGAAGCGGGGGCCAAGCGCTTTGAAGTCAGGCTTGATCTTCTTCACCAGCACCCCTTCCGAGTCAACCAGGTATTCGAGCTCCTTAACGTTCACTTCCGAAAGGATGAGCTGTTCGACCGCCTTCAGCTGTTCCCTGAAGGCATTATCCGGAACCGGCACCATGATCTTCTGCAGGGGCTGCCTCACCCTGATGTTGACTTTTTTCCTCAGGGCAAGCACCATGGAGGATATTTTTTGCGCCAGCTGCATGCGTTCTTCAAGCCCGGTGTCTATCATGGCTTCATCAGCAACCGGAAAATCAGTATGGTGGACGGAATCCACGTTGAAGCGCTTACTGACCTTATTCAGGTCGGTGAAGAGGCGTTCGCTGAAGAAGGGGGCGATGGGCGCCGACAGCATGGAAAGTATTTCGAGGCACCGGTACAGGGTCTGGTAAGCCGACACCTTATCCTGCGTGTAGTCGCCTTTCCAGAACCTCCGGCGGCTGAGCCTGACATACCAGTTGCTGAGGTGTTCGTCAACAAATTCCTGTATCAGGCGGCTGGCACGGGTAGGTTCAAAATCGGCATAGCATTCGTCGGTTTTCCTGATCAGCGTATTCAGCTCTGACAGGATCCAGCGGTCAAGCTCGGGTCGCTGGTCATAAGGCACCTCCTCTTCACGGTAGGAAAAACCGTCAATATTCGCATACAGGGCAAAAAAGGCGTAGGTGTTGTAAAGGGTGCCGAAAAACTTTCTTTTGACTTCGGCAACGCCTTCCAGGTCGAACTTCAGGTTGTCCCACGGCTGTGCGTTGGAGATCATGTACCACCTGGTGGCGTCAGGACCAAACTCCCTGATGGTTTCAAAGGGGTCAATGGCGTTGCCCAGCCGTTTCGACATCTTATTGCCGGCTTTATCGAGAACCAGGCCGTTCGACACCACTGTTTTAAAGGCAACGGAGCCGGAGATCATGCTGGCGATGGCATGAAGGGTAAAAAACCACCCCCTGGTCTGATCAACGCCTTCGGCAATGAAGTCGGCCGGAAAGTTTTCCCCGAAGGTCTTTATGTTTTCGAAGGGATAGTGAAACTGGGCATACGGCATGGCTCCGCTGTCGAACCACACATCTATGAGATCGGCTTCGCGGATCATCTTTTTTCCCGAAGGAGACGCCAGCACCACTTCATCAACAAAGGGGCGGTGCAGGTCAACCTGTGCATAATTTTCGTCCGACAGCTTGTCAGGTTCAAAACCGGCAATGGGGTTGTTTTCCATAAACCCTGCCCTGACAGATTCATCTATGGCCTCCCTGAGTTGTGCCACGGAACCGATGCAAACCATTTCGCTGCGGTCTTCAGTAACCCAGATCGGCAACGGAACGCCCCAGTAGCGCGAGCGACTGAGGTTCCAGTCCTGCAGGTTTTCAAGCCAGTTGCCGAAGCGGCCCGTGCCTGTGCTTTCCGGTTTCCACTGTATGCTTTTGTTCAGCTCAATCATGGTGTCCTTAACCGCCGTGGTGCGGATAAACCAGCTGTCGAGCGGATAATAAAGGATGGGTTTGTCGGTACGCCAGCAGTGCGGATAGGAGTGCTCGTACTTCTCGGCCCTGAACGCCCTGTTTTCGGTCTTGAGTTTGATGATGATGTCCACATCCACAGGCCGCTCTTCGGGTGGATCGTTTTCGCCGATGTACTCGGGTTTTACATAGCGTCCGGCAAACTCGCCCATGGCCTGCACAAAACGTCCTTTCTTATCTACCATGGTAAGCGCACCCAGATCATACTGCTGACCCATTTTGAAGTCGTCGGCTCCAAAGCTTGGAGCAATATGCACAATGCCTGTACCCTCCTCGGTGGTGACAAAGTCGCCGATGATCACCCGGAAAGGGTCACCGGTTTCAGGCCGGGCATAAGGCAGCAACTGTTCGTAACGGATGTTGTTGAAGCGCGAGCCTTTGTGTTCGGCCACAACCTCAAAGGGAATGTGCTTGTCGCCGGGCGTGTACTCTTCCATCTTCAGCTGAGTTTGCTTTTCGCTGAAAAAGCCCGTTAAAAGATCCTTGGCAAGAATCACGCATACGGGCTTGTGGGTATACGCGTTAAACGTCCGCACCTGCACATAGCTGATGTTGGCACCCACGGCAAGCCCGGTATTGCTGGGCAAGGTCCAGGGCGTCGTCGTCCAGGCCAGGAAAAACACTTCTTCATCCCCGTGCTCAAACAGAAATGCCGATTGCTCATCGCGAACGACCTTAAACTGAGCGGTTAGCGAATTGTCTTTCACCATGCGGTAACAGCCCGGCTGGTTCAGTTCATGCGTGCTCAGGCCCGTCCCTGCAGCAGGAGAATACGGCTGTATGCTGTAACCCTTGTACAGCAACCCCTTTTCAAAAAGTTTGGCCAGCAGGTGCCAGACCGTTTCAATGTATTTTGTGTCGAAGGTGATGTAAGGATGATCCAGGTCAACCCAATAACCCATCTGACGCGTAAGCTCATCCCAGGTGTCCTTGTACTTCATCACGTCTGTACGACAGGCCTGGTTGTAATCCTTAATGGATATGCTCTTTCCTATGTCTTCCTTGGTAATGCCCAAAAGCTTTTCCACCCCTATCTCAACAGGCAGCCCGTGTGTGTCCCAGCCGGCTTTTCTGTTGACCAGGTAGCCCTTTTGTGTACGGTACCGGCAAAAGATGTCCTTGATAGCGCGCGCCATTACATGATGAATGCCCGGCAAGCCGTTGGCCGACGGCGGACCTTCGTAAAAAACCCAGGGTGTATGTCCCTGCCTGAGCTCAAGGCTCTTTTTAAAGGTGTCGTTCTCCTCCCACCAGGAACGGATTTCCCTGCCAATGCGGGACAAATCCAGGTGTTTGTATTCAGCGTATTTAGACATTACGTATTCAGCTTTTTTCTTTTCTTCACCTTACAGTCATCCTTAGAACAACTGTTTTTCAGGAAAATAATTATTTTTCAGAGCCGCAAAATTATAAAAATATTACCAGATCCCGTGCTTTTTCCACACAATATATGCGTTTGTGCTGCACGGAAACGAAGTATGATGTGTGCTGCGTTCCGGCAATCGTTGACGCTTAGACCGTATTCCTGACCATACACCATAAAAAACGCCAGCACGGCATTGTTTTGTGCGCTGTTTTTTTATTTTTGACAGCATTACTTGCCCTTTTGTCATGAAGATATACTTTCAAAAGAGTTTGTGCAAAAAATGTCCTTATTCCGGTTTCAGACATTGCCACTACAAAAGCGGCGTGATCAGCAGCCTGCCGAAAACCGGCAACGGCCTGAAGGTCATTCACAAATGCCAGCATTATAAAAAAATATTCCTGAAAGGGCAGCTGGTGCTGGTCGACCTGTATCATCAGTTCAGGGGGCCGGATGGCCGATGGGCATATCATCCGGCCCACTCCGGTGTTCCCGGGGTCGTTACAGGCACACGGGGGAACAAGTTCCTTGTAGAATTATTTGACACTTATTTCCTGAATCGCAAGGGTCGTGGCAAACCTGTCTCCGATCAATTACGACTGGTTCGTGAATGCACCAGGGCAGCCAAAGACATTCGCCCGCTCATGGTTCAAAAAGAGTTCAGCATGATGCCCGAACAACAGTGTGAGCAACAACCCACCACTACACGCCTGCTGAACTGAGCAGGTCCTCCATAATTTGTTATGTAATTAAAAAGGTATTGTAAAAAAAGAAAATATTGTATAATTATTAAACAAATTTTGTATTTTTGGCCGATCCTTTTTAAGAACCAACAAACCAAAATTGATGAACACGAAACAATACCGCATCCTTATCATTGACGACAATCCTCATATTTTATCCACCGTACCGGTACTGTTAAGGCCGCGATTCGGCCAGGTTATGACGCTTGACCGTCACGACATTGCCCTGTCGGTGCTCCGGGATGAACATTTTGACCTGGTGTTGCTTGACATGCATTTTGCTTTCGGGCTTTATAAAGGCCGCGAAGGTTTTGGTTTTTTACACGCCATCAGGGAGCTCAACCCTGAAGCTTTAGTGGTGCTTATGGCCGGCAGCGACCACATTAGCCATGCCCGCGAAGGCCTGGCAGAAGGGGCGTCGGACTTTTTGATCAAGCCCTGGAATCCTGACAAGCTTGTTTCCAACCTGGTGATGTTGTTACGCCTGCGTGATCTTGAAAAAGAGAACGCGTTTCTGCGTGAGCTGTTTGACAAAAAGAAGAAAAACGAAGTCTTTAATCTTGAAGAAACAGAAAAACAGATCCTCAGGAAGGCTGTCTTTGCATACCGGGGCAACATGTCGCATGCGGCCCGTCAGCTGGGCATCACCCGTGCGACGCTTTATGCCAAAATGAAAAAGTATAACATCAGTCCCTAAGAAACCCCTACTGTTTTGGAAATTGTGTTCATACTGAGTTCGCCTGCGCGGGAAGAGAATGTGGGCGCGGCCGCCCGGGCCATGAAGACCATAGGGTTTTCACGCCTGCGGCTGGTCACTCCCCTGTGTAATCATCTTGGCGAGCGTGCCAGGGCCACCGCGCATGGCTCTTCCGGCATCCTGGAGGCGGCAGAGGTCTTCAGCAGCTTGTCAGAAGCAGCGGCAGACCTTTCCCTGCTTATCGGCACCGCAGCAAAAAAACGCAACATTCGCGAGGACCGCCACCCGCTCGACGCATTGCCTGACATGTTGCTCGCCAAGGGCTCTGCCGTAAAAAGTGCAGGCATTGTTTTCGGCGGCGAGGAGTCGGGGCTGTCCAACCGTGAGCTGGACCAGTGCCATTTGTTGACCACCATTCCGATGGCTTCCAGGTATCCTTCCCTCAACCTGGGCCAGGCAGTGATGGTGTATGCATATGCCTTGTCGAAGATCAGCCTGAACCTGACCGCCAGAAAACCCCGGCCTGCCACCTCCGCCGAGCTGCCTGCAATGAGGGAAAAAGCACGGCAAATACTCGGCGACGTGCACATCCCTGAAGACCACATCATTTACAGGCGCATCATGGAACGTCTGATGATGCTTGACCAGGACGACCTGCACCTCTTCCATTCGTTTTCCAAATACTATCTTAAGAAATATCACGGTCGTGTGAAGTGATCCGTGGTGGCTCCCGGCTGTTCGGTCCTGTCTCAGTTCAGTGCCTTTACGATGGCCGGCAGCCGTTTCCCGAACAGCAGTGCAGAGGCCAGGCATACCAGTGAGAACAGGAACACGGTGAACGGCACTCCGAGATATTCGGCCACGACTCCGGCGAGGAGGCTTCCCAGCGGGGTTATCCCCATAAAGGTCAGGCTGTACAGCGAAACCACGCGTCCGCGCTTGTCTTCATCTGCAATGCTTTGGATGAGGGTGTTCGTTGCGTTGAAGTGCACGATCATTCCAAAACCGGTAAAAGCAAGGGCTGCTATCGAAAGCAGGGTGATCCCCGAAAGTGCGAACACGGCCAGTCCGGCGGCAAAGACCAGGGCCGCCCTGAAGGTGAGGTGCGGGATGCCCTGCACGCTTTTCCTGGAGGCCAGGTAGAAGGCCCCGGTGAGTGCGCCGGCGCCCAGCGCCCCGGTGAGCACCCCCAGCAGTTGTGAGTCCCCTTTAAGGATATCGGCGGCAAACAGCGGCATCAGGGCCTGAAAGGGCAGACCGAAAAAACTGCTCAGAGCAACCAGCGTTATCAGGTAGCGGACAGGCCTGAAGGCCCAGGCATAGCGGAAGCCTTCGCGCAGCTGGGCCAGGAGCGACCCAAAATGCCTCGGCCTGGCCTTCCTGTTTATGCGCATCGCCAGCAGCCCTGTAATCACAGCAAGGAAGGTCACCCCGTTGATGAAGAAACACCAGCCTTCCCCGACAAGGGCAATCAGCACGCCGCCAATGGGCGGACCGATAAAGCGCGCCAGGTTATAGAGCGATGAGTTCAGGGCGATGGCGTTCGAGAGGTCCTCGCGCCGGGTGATGATGTCGGGCACAAACGACTGGCGGAACGGGGTGTCGAAAGCCAGCACCACACCATTGACCAGGGCCATTACGATGATCAGGTTAACAGTGATCGTTCCGGTCAGGGTTAGCAGGGCGAGGGTGAAGGCCACCAGCATGGAAAGGGTTTGCGTGAGGATGATCACCCGGCGCCTGTCCCACCGGTCGGCCAGCACGCCGGCCAGCGGCGTGATGAACAAGGAGGGTATCTGCAGGGCAAAGGCAATGGTGCCGAGCAGCAAGGCTGAACCGGTAAGCCGGTACACCAGCCATCCCATGGCAATGTTCTGAACCCAGACACCCACCAGGGAGATGCTCTGACCATAGTAATAATAACGGTAGTTCCGGTATGACAACGCCCGGAACATCGTACGCACCGTGTCAAAATTGCTGGGTCTGCCTCTGAATGGATACATCGCTGCCGATTGGAATACTGCAGGACAAAGGTAATAAATTGGGTGCTCTGTGCTGTGAAGATGCTTATGATGGCTGTTACTCGAAGCTCAGCACCCGGGCAGGATTTTTGCGGATGGTGTATCCCGATTGTGTCGTTACGATGGCGATTGCCATCAGGACCATGGCACCCAGGGAGGCAGCCATTGTCCAGTATGGGAAATGGATGGCATAGGCAAAGCCGGCCAGCCAGCGCTCCATGACATACCAGGCGAGTGGCAGGGCTACAACGGCTGCCAACAGCACCCACTTGAGCATCTCAAACGACATCAGCATAAACAGGGAAACCGGCGAAGCACCCAGCACCTTGCGGATGCTGATCTCTTTCTGCCTTTGCTGCGCCGTGAAGCTTGTAAGTCCGAGCACCCCCAGCATGGCGATGAGGATGGTGAGGGCCGTTAACGACAGGAAAAGCCGGCCAAAGCTGTATTCGTTGGCATACTGACCCCTGATCAGCTCCTGGAGGAAATAATAGGTAAACGTTTTGTCGGGGAACATAACGGCCCAGCGGCTGCTGATGTCGCTGAGCACTTCGGCGCTGCCGGCGCCGGTGTAACGAATATGCACCCAGGCAGCCCCCGGCATGTAATCGGGCCTGCTGTGCAGATGACCGATCAGCATGGGCTCTATTTCATTGTGCAACGACTGCATGTGGAAGTCTTCCACCAGGCCTATGATCCTGTAAGACCTGCCTCCGCGGGTAACGACCTTCCCTACCGGGTCAGCCCAGTTTACCTTTCTGGCAAAGGTCTGGTTGACGAGGGCATATTCCGTTTCAAGACCTCCGTCGGCCTCAAAAAACCGGCCTTCCAGCAAGCGGATGTCCATCGTTTCCAAAAAGTTATGGTCAACCCAAATGCGCTGTGCCATGAGTCCGGGCGTGACGTCTTCCACTTCCACACCTTCCACATACAGGCCTCCGCCGGGAAAGCTCGTGGCCAGCGCATGCCGCTCAAACCAGCCATAGCCGGCAAGGGCATTGCTGAGCAGTGCGGCATCGTCGAGGGTTTCAGCCCTGACCACCAGCAGCTGCTTTTCGTTATAGCCCGGGCTGGTGTTGCTCAAGAAGCGCGACTGCAGAAAGATCACCAGCGTACAGGTAATCAAGGCAAGAGAAACAATGAACTGTATCAGCAGCAAGAGGTTTCTTGGCTGAAAGCGCCCCGGCTTGGTCCAGAACTCCCCTTTTAAAATTTTTACCGGCTGAAACAACATCATGTACCACGTCGGGTAAATGCCGGCCAGGAACCCGAAGAAGCCGACAAAGACCAGCACCGTGGCTGTATAGAACCACCAGGGGTGGCCCATCAGTTTAATGTTGGCGTCCATGATGCTGTTAAACAGGTGCAGGCCGGCTTCGGCAAGCACCAGGGCCAGCAGAAAGCTAATGGCGGTTATCAAAATGCTTTCAAGGTAAAACTGCGTTCTCAGCTGTACCTTGCCCGCTCCAAGCACTTTCCGCATACCCACCTCCCTGGCGCGCCTTCCTGAGCGTGCAATGGTGAGGTTGACATAATTGAAGCCGGCAATGAACAGGACAAACAGGGCGACCACCGAAAAGACCCATACCTTTGAAACGGTGCCGGTCTCTACCATGTCGTGTGCGTAAGGGCTGTGCAGGCGGATGTCTGTGAGCGGATAATAGACCAGGCCGATATGAACGCCCACCCCTTCAAACTTGTAATTCAGCTTTTCGTAAGTTAGTGTTTCCGTTTTTCGTGCCAGCAGTTCCATATCAGTGCCCTCTGCCAGCACCACATAGGTGTAGGCGCTGATGTTGGCATCCCATTCGTAAAAGTTTGCGGTACTGGTTTCATACAGTGTGGCGGCAGACCTGAGCAGGTTGTACTGAAGGTGGGTGTTTGGAGGGCTGTTTTCGATGATGCCCGTAATGATATAAGGGGTGTGCTGGTCGTCAATCCTGATCACCTTTCCCATGGGGTCTTCGTTGGGGAACAGGCTTTCGGCAAGGTGTTCGGTCAGCACCACAGCATAAGGCTCCGCCAGTGCCGTTTCCGGGTCGCCCCGGAGCAGGCGGAACGAAAACACGTCGAAAAAGCCGGGCTCGGCATACAGTCCGTGGTGTACGGTTACATAATCCATGTCTTTCCAGACGTTGACCGGTACCGACCAGCCGCTTACCCGCGTCATGTGCAGCACTTCCGGAAAGGCCTGCAACAGGTCGGGACCCGTGGCATGACTGGTTACGGCCTCTTCCCTGATATCGCCCTGGATGTCAATGTTCAAAGCAAGCCGGTACGTCTGGCGTGCATGTTCATGAAAACGGTCGAAGCTGACCTCCTGAAACACATACAAGGTGATCATAAGGCAGGCAGCCATCGATGTTGCCAGTCCAAACAGGTTGATGGACGAAAACATGGGCTGCCTCCGGAATTGACGCAAGAAGGATTTCAGGAAGTGATGGATCATGTCAAAGGGTTATTGAAGGCACTCAGGCGGTTGCAGTCAACACGAACTCTGTCGATTTGTCCTCGGTGACGATCTGGCCGTCGAACAGCCGGATGATCCTTTGTGCATAGGATGCATCGCGCTGCGAGTGCGTTACCATAATGACGGTGGTTCCGTTCTTGTTGAGCGTCTCCAGCAGGTTCATCACCTCGTCGCCGTGCGTGGAGTCGAGGTTTCCTGTGGGCTCGTCGGCAAGAATGATGTGTGGCCTGGCCACAACGGCACGACAAACGGCCACGCGCTGCTGCTGTCCTCCCGAGAGCTGCAGCGGGAAGTGATTCCTGCGGTGCATGATCTGCATCTGCTCCAGCACTTCCTCAACACGCTTCTTACGGTCTGCAGAGCTGTAACCAAGATAAATCAGGGGGAGCTCTATGTTTTCGAAGACACTCAGTTCATCAATAAGGTTAAAGTTCTGAAAAACAAAGCCTATGTTACGCTTACGCAAGTTGGCGCGCTGCTTTTCGGAGTAGTTTGACACTTCGTTGTCCAGGAAAAAGTATTCGCCGCCGCTGGGGTTATCCAGCAAGCCTAAAATATTCAGAAGGGTTGACTTGCCGCATCCTGAAGGGCCCATGATGGCCACAAACTCGCCTTTTTTTATTTCAAAGGAAACCTGGTTCAATGCAGTGGTTTCTACTTCTTCGGTGCGAAACACCTTGGTTAATTCATTGGTCTTGATCATGACATTGGGATTTAAAGTGGTTATTTTGTTTCTAAACTGGTATTTGCTGTTGTTGAGTCGTGTTTTTCTGTGTTGTCATCCGCGCTGCAGCGGCCTAGTATTTATCTGAACACCAGGCGGTCTCTTCCGCCAAAGCTGTCGTAAGAGGAAGTGACGACCCGCTCTCCGGGCTGCAATCCGTCGAGCACCTCATAATGATGTATGTTCTGCCGGCCGATGCGTATGGGCCTTTTGGTGGCATAGGAAGCTGAAGGATCGAGCACGTAGATCCAGTTTCCCCCGGTGCCCTGGTAGAAGCCTCCGCGCGGAATGATAAGGGCGTCGGCAACACCACTGAACTGAAGACGCAACTGCAGCGTCTGTCCCCGGCGTATGCCGTTCGGCTCGTCGTCTGTGAACTCCAGATCAACATCAAAGGCACCTGCCGTAATATTACTGTAAATCTTGCTGATCTCCAAATGGTAGGTCTGGCCGCCATACTCAAACGACGCCGGCTGGCCCACGTAGGTGCGGTTCACGTACCGCTCGTCAATGCGCGCCCTGAGCTTGAAGCCGTCAAGGACGTCAATCTGGCCCAGGTTCTCACCCGGGTTCTTGGTCTCGCCCCGCTCCGCATTGAACGACGACAGCTGGCCGCTGATAGGTGCGCGAATCGTCAACTGGTCAAGGGTCTCATGCAACATGCTGATGTTTTCCTCAACCCGTGAAATATACCTGTTGATCTGAACCATCTGGGTGCTGACATACAGCGAATCGTGACGCATGGTACGAAGCCCGATATCAAAATTGCGCTTCGCAAAAAGGTATTCTCTTTCAGCATTTTCATATTCTTCATCAGAAATCACACCTTGCTTGTAAAAATGCTTCTTGCGCTGGTAGTCCTTTTCGGCAATGTCGAGACGATACTCCATGTCGGCGAGCTGACGCTCCAGGCTAAACAGGTTGCGCTCCAGGTTCAGCCGCGTGTTCTGGTACCTGTCAAGAACCTCAAGGGCAATATTCTCCTGCTGCATGTAGTTCAGCTCCACCTGTGAGTTGGCCAGGCGAAGGATCTTGTCGCCCTCTTCCACTAAAGCACCATCGCGAATGAAAATTTCTTCAACACGGCCTCCAAAAACCGCATCGACGTACATGGTGACGATAGGCCGCACCACACCGTCAACAGGAATGAACTCCTGAAAACGGCCGCGCTCCACAGTGGCAATGGTCATCTTGTCCTTGTCAACATAAAGACGGCTGCTCTTGTCTCTTAAAAACAGCAAATGTATGATGAAGAAGCTAAACGCCAAAACGCCTGCAATGCTCAGGATTTTCCTGACTGTCCACTTCTTCTTTTTTATAACCCTGTCCATATCGATCGTAATTTCAGTTTCGTTCTTCAGAAAATGAACGAATATTGTGCCATGAACCTTAACGGCCTCATTTTGTGCAAATTAAAAACCATACGCCTCTGAAACACACAAAAAAGTGTTCGTATACGTGCACCTTTTGTATCAAAACGAACGTCTTTACCCCCCGGTTCATTGTGCAATACGGCAGGTGCAGGCCGGCGAACGCTTGCATGTGAGAGCGCTATTGTGCGGTTTGTTTATGAAGCTTTTGTTGCTAACTTTGGCAAAATTTTGCTTATGGATACAAGACTGGAAGCGTTTCAGCAGCTGCTGAACATCATGGATGACCTTCGGGCGCAGTGCCCCTGGGACAAAAAGCAAACACTGGAGAGCCTGAGACATCTTACCATAGAAGAAACTTATGAGCTGGCTGATGCCATTCTTGACAACGACCTTCAGGAAATAAAAAACGAGCTGGGCGACCTGATGCTGCATATTGTATTTTACGCAAAAATCGGCAGCGAGCAGGGTGCTTTTGACATTACAGATGTGCTGCAGGGCATTAACGAAAAGCTGATCAAGCGGCATCCGCACATTTACGGTGATGTTACGGCTGAAACGGCCGAAGAGGTCAAAGACAACTGGGAAAAAATCAAGCTCCGGGGCGGCAAAAAGCAGGTCTTGTCAGGTGTGCCCCGGTCTCTGCCGGCCATGATCAAAGCCTACCGCATCCAGGATAAGGCACGTGGGGTTGGTTTCGACTGGGAACATGCCGGCCAGGTGTGGGAAAAAGTGCTGGAGGAAATGGAAGAGCTGAAAATGGAGGTTACATCAGAGGCATCACATAAAAGAACGGAAGAAGAGTTCGGCGACTTGCTTTTTGCACTGGTCAACTATGCGCGGTTTATCGGTGTCAACCCGGAGAACGCCCTGGAGCGTACCAACAAAAAGTTCATCAAACGATTCGGACAACTTGAAAAAGAAGTCAGAGAGGCCGGACTGAACCTTAAAAAAATGAACCTGGCCGAAATGGATGCTTTCTGGAATACAATCAAGGAACGGGAGGAATGATGTGCAGATGTGCAGATGTGAAGATGTGCAGATGTGAAGATGTGAAGATGTGCAAATGTGCAAATGTGCAAATGTGAAGATGTGATAATTTGAAGATATGCAGAGGTGAAAATGTAAAGATTGGTAGGTGTTGTTAATTTTGGCGCAGGCATAACCGGGGCGTTTCGGATGGGAAGCGCAGGAATTATGGTAATTAACACATATTTCTGTGAAACGCCCATGTTGAAAATCCCGATCATACGGGAGCAGGTTTTTTTACACAATAGGGGGATGATTATAACTGCCTGGAGTTTTTTATGTCTGCGACACCTTGCGAGAAAAAAGCCAGCTTTATGTCCCACGCAAAGGCCGCAAAGAGTTGAGCGCAAAGGCCGCAAAAGACTGTATTGATTCTTCTTAGCGTTCTTTGCGTGTCTTTTATTTTGCGTACTTTGCGAGAAAAAGCCAGC
>JAVIYP010000018.1:0-45810 GCA_031323845.1 Bacteroidales bacterium
CAATAAAGACTTTTGCGACCTTCGCGTTCAACTCTTTGCGGCCTTTGCGCTCAACTCTTTGCGGTCTTTGCGTGGAACATAAAGCCGGCTTTTTTCTCGCAAAGAACGCAAAATATAAGACACGCAAAGAACGCTAAGAAGAATCAATACAGACTTTTGCGACCTTCGCGTTCAACTCTTTGCGGCCTTTGCGTGGAACATAAAGCTGGCTTTTTCCCGCAAAATGTCGCAGACAAAAAAACTCCAGGTAGTCATAATCACCCCCCGGTGTGTTAAAATTTGGTCATGCCGGTTTCATAGGTTTATATTTTCGCTACTGTTTAATTATCTGTGTTTTGTGTTCATGTCTAAGATGCTGAATGGATGTGCAGATGTGCAGATGTGCAGATGTGTATTTGGCAATTATTTATGATTTCACAGTTTCCTGATGTGTGCATTCTATAAAACATTTTTAAAAACAAAATGACTTCTTCGTTGGAGTGAATATATGCATTAACATTTAATTTTTATTAAGAATTGATTAGTGGCTGAGGCACATTTATTGTTGAACAGGCATTGAAGATATTAAACTGCAATAATGTCAGGTTTTTTATGTTCATAATGAAACAAAAAGCTTAATAAATTGTTAATTAATGCGATAAAACTTGGAAGCTATGATGAGGATTTTGGGATTGTTTTTTGTCGCCGTGCTTGGTGGTGCAGTTGCATTAGGAATCAATGAATACATTACGGGCAGCGATGATCAGCCGGTTGTAGTGCATACCATTCCGGCACGCAGCGATCAGGTTCCTGCCACTTTTACGCGCAACATGCCTGTGGCGGGTGCTAATTTGCCTGATTTTACCGAAGTTGCCGAACAGACAGTAAATGCTGTGGTGCATATACGTGCTGAATTTGAGCGTCGTGGCAGTCCGCATAACGATTTTTTCGGCCAGGGTGATATTTTTGACTTCTTTTTCGGTCCCCGCCAGCGGCGTCCTGCACCTGAGCGGGCACCGGTAATCGGATCCGGCAGCGGGGTCATCATCAGCCAGGATGGTTATGTGCTAACCAACAACCATGTTATAGAGAACGCCAACAAGATAGAAGTAACCCTGAACGATAACAGGATGTATGAAGCCAGGCTTATTGGCAGCGATCCTACTACCGACCTTGCCTTACTGAAGATTGATGAACAGGGTCTGCCGTTTCTGGGGTTTGGCGATTCGGATGAGTTGAGAGTCGGTGAGTGGGTGCTGGCCATCGGCAATCCCTTTAACCTGGCCTCAACGGTAACGGCCGGCATTGTCAGTGCCAAGGGAAGAAACATTAACATCCTTACGGAAGAGATGGCCATCGAGTCTTTTATACAGACCGATGCAGCCGTTAACAGGGGAAACAGCGGCGGAGCCCTGGTAAACACCCGCGGTGAGCTTATTGGCATAAACACGGCTATTGCTTCCACCACCGGCTCTTTTGCCGGTTATTCCTTCGCCATTCCGTCGAACATCGCCTTAAAAGTTATGGAGGACCTGCTGGAGTATGGCGAAGTTCAGCGTGGCCTGCTTGGAGTGACTATCTCGCCGCTTACCAGCCGAAGGGCTGAAGAGCTGGGTTTAGGAGTCATACAGGGAGCCTATGTTGAAGAGGTCGGAACGAACAGTGCAGGAGAAGAGGCCGGACTGAAGAAGGGCGACGTCATCCTCTCCATCGACAATGCCAAGGTTCGCAACCCTTCTGAGCTGGTTGCCGCCGTCGGCCGCAAACGTCCGGGTGATACCATAAACATCAGGTATTACCGTAATGGACGTGAGCGCGAAGCCACCGCCACACTGAAAAATATTTATGGTGAAATTGCCGCTGTTACCCGCGACACGCGCGATGTCAGCGAGCTGCTTGGGGCACGTTTCGAGCTTGTTAGTGAAGAAGATCTGCAGCAATTGAACATTGAGCATGGTATTCAGGTTATATCCTTGACAAGAGGTGCTCTGAGCAATGCCGGCATCAGAAGAGGATTTATCATCACACATATGGATAACCAGGCTGTTGCCTCGCCCGCAGATGTGCACGAAATAATCAGGGGAAGAACCGGGGGAATTCTTGTGGAAGGTGTTTATCCGAACGGACAACGGGCCTATTACGGTGTTGGCCTCGGCCAATAATGACGGATTTTGCTGATTTGTTTTCATTCAGGCTTGTAAAGCCTTGCAGATATAGATTATTTTTAGTACCTTTGGGCGCTTTTTATACCCTGAGCATAAATAGTGGATCTTCCTAATTATCAAAACTTTATAAAAACATATGCGACAATTAAAGATTTCAAAATCTATTACCAATCGCGATACCGCTTCTTTAGATAAATATTTACAGGAAATTGGAAAGGTGCCGTTGATCTCGGCAGAGGAAGAAGTTCAGTTGGCACAAAGAATAAAGCAGGGGGATCAGGTTGCTTTGGAGAAGCTTACAAAAGCCAACCTTCGCTTTGTTGTGTCTGTGGCCAAGCAATATCAGAACCAGGGACTTAGCCTTCCTGACCTCATCAATGAGGGGAACCTGGGCCTGATAAAGGCTGCCAAGCGTTTTGATGAAACACGGGGTTTTAAATTCATATCCTACGCCGTTTGGTGGATACGTCAATCCATTTTGCAGGCTCTGGCTGAACAGTCGCGGATTGTTCGCTTGCCGCTGAACCAGGTGGGATCGCTGAACAAAATTAAAAAGGAGGCTTCAAGGCTTGAACAGCGTTTCGAAAGACCTCCATCGGCCGAGGAGCTGGCAGATGCCCTAGATGTGCACGAAGACAAGATCACCGAATCCTTCAGGATTTCCACGCATCATGTTTCTGTTGATGCACCGCTGGTGCAGGGAGAAGATGCCAGCCTGCTTGACGTTTATGTAAACCAGGATTCACCCAACGCCGACTCAAGCCTCATACACGAGTCGCTGGCACGCGAGATACAGCGTTCGCTGGCTACACTGACGGAAAAAGAACGCGATGTTATCAACCTATACTTTGGCATTGGCATGAACCATGGACTGACACTCGACGAAATCGGTGCCAAATTTGATCTGACACGCGAACGCGTCCGACAGATCAAGGAAAAAGCAATTCGCAGACTGAAGCATACCTCCAGGAGCAAGCTGCTTAAAGCGTATCTCGGCCAGTAAGGCTGTAATCAAAACATCAGAAAAAGGCATCTGCGGATGCCTTTTCCATATACACCCATCTTAACCTGTTTGACTTAAAAACGTTTCAACATGATCCGGTTCCTTACCACACTGCTTTTGTTTGCCAGCCTGTTTTTGCCGCACGTTAACTCGCTGGCGCGGGATATCAGGATACACATTGCCGTTACTTCTGATGTGCATGCCCGTCTGTTTGCCTATGATTTCGTTGAGAACAAACCCGCCAGAACCTCTATGGCTAACGTCCACTATGTGGTGCAGGCGATGCGTGCAAAGGAAGGGACGAATTTGATTTTGCTCGACAACGGCGACCTTATCCAGGGCACTCCGGCGGCATATTATGCAAACTTTGTCCAGGAGTCGGATAAAAACCTGTTTAGCCGGGTGATGAACTACATGAGGTTCGATGCCGCCACGGTAGGCAATCATGATATTGAAGCAGGCCCTGAGGTGTACAACCGCCTGATCAGTGAATTCAACTTCCCATGGCTGGGAGCAAATGTGTTGGATGTCAGCACTGGAGGGCCGTATTTCCAGCCTTACGTAATCGTAGAACGACAAAATATTCGTGTAGCCATTCTGGGACTCACAACCATTGGTGTTCCCAACTGGTTGCCGCAGCACCTGTGGGAGGGACTTGAATTTCATGATATGGTTGAAGCAGCAAGGTACTGGGTGACCTACATCCGTGAAAATGAGCAGCCAGATGCGCTCATCGGCTTGTTTCACTCCGGTCTCGGACCACTGGACGCTGACCCTTCCGCGCATCCGCTTGAAAATGCCAGCGGTTATATTGCCAGGCATGTGCCCGGGTTTGACCTGATTTTTTCAGCCCATGACCATCGCCGCAGAATACAAACCGTTGTAAATACTGAAGGAGAGCAGGTTATGGTTTTGGGCGGCGGACATTTTGCGGAAAACCTGGCCCTTGCAGAGCTCCGCTTTGAACGTCTCGCACGAAGGGAGTTCCGGTTAAAAGATATCCGGGCCGATATGATCTCAACCGTGGAAATGGTGCCAAGTCACAGCTTTATCAGGCGGTTTGAAGATGATGTTCAGGAAATCATACAATTCGCAAACCAGGAGATCGCTACGCTGACATCTTCCGTGGCATCAATGGAATCCCTGTTCGGCAGCGCCGCCTTTACCGATATGGTGCATGAAATACAGCTTAAGCTGACCGGTGCCGACATATCGTTTACTGCTCCCTTGGCGTTTGACCAGAACATTGCGGCCGGGAAACTGCGGATGCGGGATTTTTTTAAACTCTATGAGTTCGAAAACTACCTGTACACAGTTACGCTGAGCGGCCAGGAAATCAAAGACTACCTCGAATATTCCTATGCCTTGTGGTTTAATGAGATGCGAAACGAAGAAGACCATCTCCTGAACCTGCACCGCGACGTGCTGGGCAGGGTGCCCGATGACCGCCGCGGCCGCAGAGCATTAAGCAATCCATCGTATAATTTTGATTCGGCGGCAGGCATTCATTATGTTGTTGATGTCAGCATGCCTGCGGGCTCAAGATTGACCATCTCCGGCTTCGAAGATGGAAGGTCTTTTGAACTGCATGAAACCTATAACGTTGCCATTAATTCCTACCGCGGCAGCGGAGGAGGTGGTCACCTGGTGAATGGAGCCGGTATTCCCCGCGATCAGATAAAAGACCGCATTACGGCTACAACCGATACCGACCTCAGGTCTCTTATGGTTGACTTTTTCAGGAATAAAGGCGTATATAACCCTGTCAGTCGTGACAACTGGAAACTGATTCCGGAAGCCTGGGTGGAAAAAGGTAAGGCAAAAGATTTGGAATACCTCAGGCCTTAGACTATAGTTACAACAAGTCTTCCCTTAAACGGAACTGCTTTCTCAGCACCTCCCGTTCACGCAGTACAACTATCGTTATAACACTGCCTGTTTTTCCGGATAACTCATCGAGGATGCTTTCCAGGGTCAGTTCATGGTGGTATTTCCGGTTCATTTGTATGATCTGATCTCCGGCAGCCAATCCCGCCTCGTAGGCAGAAGAACCCGGCCGCACATAGTGAATGACGAACTGGCGTAAGCGGGGACCGCGCGACACCACTTCCATACCGCTTAAATTGGTGTGAAAAGGTTGTGAGAAAAAGTTCCCTTTCCGCAACACCATGAGTTCAGAGGGGTAGTCAATGATTACATTGAAACGTTTCATGATGCCTCCTCCAATGATCCCTTCCCAGGCAAGATGATGCCCTTCAAACTTCAGAAATTCTGCATCCGGATAAGAAACCAGGGGCTCTTTAATATATATGTCGCCCAGGCTTATCTTTTTGACACGCCCCATCTTCCCCAGCAGATTGCCGCTGATACCCT
This sequence comes from Bacteroidales bacterium, assembly GCA_031323845.1. Classification (GTDB taxonomy): domain Bacteria; phylum Bacteroidota; class Bacteroidia; order Bacteroidales; family UBA7960; genus PUPG01. Next base: position 5,521 of record JAVIYP010000018.1, read on the forward strand.
TCCCCAGGAAGCCAGAAATGGTGTTTTCAGAAAGATCCATATAGTGCCGGTTCAGATACAGCGGATGACTTGCACCAAGGTCTATCAGCAAGTTTGTGTTGATCTTTTCCCCATTATGACCGTAAATTGTTGAATTGACATAGGGTTTGCCATTGATCAATTCGAATGGAATAATTTTGCTGCGCCTGTGGATTCTGTAGTCTGGAGTGCGATACACCTTCATGACCTCCGATGAATAGCTTATCTCAACAGGGAAGTTCCGGAAAAAATCGTGACCGATAATACCCACAACCGGAAAACCAAATATTTCTGAGAAGGACAGGATGTCTTCAGGGATCACTATCATATTCATGTTTTTGCCGGTAATTCCTCTCATGCTGATTTCCACCCCTGTGGCCAGGTATGCTTCCACAATGCCTTCACCACCCAGACCGTACACCAATATCGTTTCTTGAATGTTAAGGTTCAGCAGATGAGAGATCAGGGGCTCTGTCAGGATGGTTGTGTTTACCCCGGTGTCGAGGATAAAGTGGAAAGGGCCACGACCGTTGATGTTCAGGGTAACAACGGCAAGATTGTTTCGTACGATGATGGGTACCGTGATGTGACTTCTTTGCCTGTCGAAACTAAAACCACTGGTTTTTCCGCATGCAGCAAACGGCATGTGAAGCATCAGCAATAGAAAAACGATTGGAGTTAGCTTTCGCATAAGATGTTCTGTTTCTTAAAACATAACAAAAACTTAGCCAAAGTATAACAAATCATTCTTCAACCGGTTCATTGTGTTTTAATTGAAGTAATTTCCGGTTAATTTTTTTCGCGATGGAAGGCCCTTCATAAACAAAACCGGTATAGAGCTGAACAAGCGATGCCCCTGCTGCCAGCTTTTCAAGGGCGTCTTCGGCAGAAGATATACCCCCAACACCAATGATGGGGATGGTTCCACCGGAGCGCTGGTGGAGGTACCGTATGGTTTGTGTTGATTTTTCCCTCAAGGGTTTGCCGCTTAAGCCGCCCTGACCGATCCGTTCAGCTTCCTCGCTGCTGAAGGTAAGCTGTTCACGCGAGGTAGAAGTGTTGGTGGCAATGATGCCGTCGAGTCCGGTTTTTTTTACAATCTCAATGACCTCATCCAGCTGGCTGTTGCTCAGGTCCGGCGAAATTTTTAACAGGACGGGCTTTGGGGCGGGTCTTGACCGGTTATTTTCCTGAATGTTTTGCAACAGAAACAACAGCTTGTCAGTGTCCTGGAGTTTGCTCATCCCTTTGATGTTAGGACAGCTTACATTGACAACAAAATAGTCAACCAGGTCAAACAGGGCATTAAAGCATTTCAGGTAATCTTCGTGGGCCGATTCATTCGGGGTCAGGGTATTTTTCCCAATGTTTCCTCCAATGATGATGGTTCGCTGTTGTTTCCTGAGCTTTAGGGCAACGGCTTCCATGCCTTCATTGTTAAAGCCCATTCTGTTGATCAGGGCCTTGTCTTTCGGCAACCGGAAGAGGCGTGGCCTGGGGTTTCCCTTTTGTCCGACAGGTGTTACCGTTCCTATTTCTACATGGCTGAATCCAAAACTGCCAAGCGCATTATAGAGCCTGGCTTCCTTGTCGAATCCGGCGGCAATGCCAACAGGGTTCTTAAAAGTCAGACCGAACAGCTGCCGCTCCAGTCGCTTGTCGCGAAGGCAGTATGTTTTCCGGAGGATAAGACGCATCCCCGGTATGGCGACCAGCAACGGCAAAAGAAAGGCAACGAGCCTGTGAATAAATTCAGGGGGAAACAGAAACAGGACGGGCCTGAAAAATTTAGGATACATGACTGTCTTTGTCTGCAGAAGGTGCTTTCTGCTCTTTGTTACCAGCATCACCGTCATCGCCGGTCGGGGGTTCATCACCGCTGCCTTCTTCCTCTTCCGGCCTGGTGATAAGGCCTTTTTCCAGTAACAGGTTGTACCAGGCGAAGACCTTCTTCATATCGGAAAAATAGACCCTGTTTTTATCATAATCAGGGAGTAATTCTTCGAATTTTGCCTTGGTGGCGCCGGCGTCAAGCTTTGGATCCGGAAGGGCTTTGCCACCCTCGTGCTCATGAATCATCCACAACACCTCTTTCAGGGGCTTGTCACCCTCTGTCGTAAACAGGCTGATGTCTTCCAGCAAGCTTGATCTGTCACTGGCAAACACATGGGTTTTTTTCCCGTCGGTCATTGATTCGACCAGCATGCCCTGCCGGGTTTCCGAAAGTACTTTGTACAGGCCGCTTTTACCGGCAATGGTCATTATCTTACTCAGATCCATTTTTTGTCGTATTGATGATACAGTAATTGAATTGACATGCAAAAATAAGGATATTCACGGATTATGGCAAACACAGGCAACAAAGCATCTGAACGGCAGGTTCCGTTTTTGCCTGGTCTCCGGTTGATCATCAGGAAAACATTTGCAGGCTGTGCAGCTTTTTATAGATGCCGTTTAAGGCAAGCAGCTCTTCATGAGTGCCGGTTTCTACAATCTGGCCATCATGCATCACACAGATCAGATCGGCATGGATGATGGTTGAGAGCCGGTGGGCGATAACGATGGAGGTGCGGTTTTCCATAACGTTAAGAAGGGCTTCCTGCACCAGTTTTTCTGATTCGGTGTCGAGAGAGGAGGTGGCCTCATCGAGAATCAGGATGGGAGGATTTTGCAGTACGGCCCTGGCAATGCTGATTCGTTGCCGCTGACCACCGGAAAGCTTGCCGCCCTGATCACCTATGTTGGTATAGTATCCGAGTGGTGTTTGCGAAATGAACTCGTGAGCATTGGCAATGCGCGCAGCCAGTATTACCTCTTCCTCTGTCACCTCATTGGCACCGAAGGCAATGTTGTTGAAAAAAGTGTCATTGAACAGTATGGGCTCCTGGTTGACATTGCCGATAAGCCCCCTCAGGTCTTTTATAAGAATGTCGTTAATGGGTATCCCGTCGATGCTGATGGTGCCCTCCGTGGCATCGTACAACCTGGGGATCAGGTCTACCAGGGTGGATTTGCCCGCGCCCGATTGCCCGACCAGCGCCACCTTCTGCCCCTTGTTAATGCGCAAATTGATGTCTTTGAGCACCAGGGCGTCTTCATACCTGAAACGGACGTTCTTAAAGGTAATGTCGGAGTTGAAGTCTTTTTTTGGAACGGCATGCCGGGAATCCCGGATGCTCACCTCGGCGGCCAGAACATTGTCAATACGTTCGGCCGAAGCCATACCCTTCTGAATGTTGTACCAGGCTTTTGAAAAGTTCTTCGAGGGCTGTATGATCTGTGAAAAAATCGCCAGGTATCCTATGAAAATCTCCGGACTCAGGTTTGTACCGCCCGCAAGTACCATAGCACCTCCGAAAAACATGATAATAATAAACACTGCAGTTCCCAGAAACTCACTCACCGGCGATGCCAGGTCCTGGCGCCTGTAAAGCTTGTTCATCAAACGGGTATAATACCTGTTCAGATTAAAAAACCTGTTGGTCATTTTTTGCTGCGCATTAAAGCTTTTGATAACCCTCAGTCCCGACAACGTTTCTTCCGTTACCGAAAGAATAACACCCAGCTCACCCTGACTTTTCAATGCAGTAGGCTTTAATGACCGGGCTATCCGGCCGATAACAAAACCTGCTATGGGAAGAAGGATGGCGACAAACAGCGTCATTTGCGGACTCATAATGAGCAGCCATCCCAAATAAACAACAATGGTCATCGGGTCCCTGAAAATCATGGCCATGGAGCTGACCACGCTGACTTCCACCTGGTACACATCGTTAGACATTCTGCTTATCATATCGCCTTTGCGTCCCTTTGAATAATACGCAAGCGGCAATTGCAGCATCTTTTTATAAATGTGGTTGCGGATGTCCATTACCACGCCGTTGCGCACAGGAGCCAGGTTGTAAAGTGCAAGGTATTTGAAGCCATTCTTAAGAATGCTGGTAACAACCACCAGCAGGCTGATAAATACAAGGGCGGCCATTTCGCCGTGTTGGTCAATCAGCAGGTTGAGGTAATAGTAGAAGTTGTTGATCAGGACGTCGAAGTTCAGCTTCATCGGCATCAGCTCATAGGTGTCCTTCTGGGTCTGAAACAGAATGCTCAGAAAGGGAATGACCATGGTGAGGCTGAAGAGCGAAAACACGATGGAAAGAAAATTGAACAGGATGTTCAGTGCAATCCTCGTCCAGTACGGTACAATATAACGAAGTATCTTTTTGTAGCTTTGCATGCTTACAGCTTAATGTCTGTTTTTCAGCTTTTTGATTCTGAAAGACCCCCTCATGATGCGGTTTGCGTTCAGCGCATCCTCCTTTGCGTGAATGAACGAAAAAAAGTCGGCGTTTATTGGATTTTTTTCGGAATGATCCCTGTATAATTAAAAGGGTTGATCTGTTTCAGTCTGTTTTTATCCTCCTCAGCGATGTTAAGTGCGTCAATAAATGCCTCTATATCCTGTTTTGTGATGATGCTGTTTTTCCTGGTCAGCGTTTTCAGCGCTTCATAGGGCTCGGGATAGTTCAATGTACGCAATACGGTTTGGATGGCTTCAGCAACGACGGCCGGGTTGTTTTCGAGATCCTGGTTGATTTTTTCTTTATTGATGCTGATCTTATTAAGGCCCCTGGTGCATGCTTTTACTGAAATCAGCAGGTGTGCCACGGCCAGGCCTGTATTTCTGATCACGGTTGAGTCTGTAAGGTCTCTTTGCAGCCTGCTTACAGGTAGTTTTGCAGAAAGATGTTCGAACAGTGCCGCAGCCATGCCGGCATTGCCTTCGGAGTTTTCGAAGTCAATAGGGTTTACTTTGTGCGGCATGGTTGATGAACCTGTTTCTCCGCTGCTTACCTTTTGTTTGAAATAATCCATGGAGATGTATGTCCACAAATCCCGGTCAAGGTCTATAAGAATGGTGCAGATACGCTTGAGGGTATCGAACAGCGCAGCCAGATCGTCATAATGATCAATCTGCGTGGTGATCTTTGACCTGCTTAATCCGAGAGATGCGGTAAACTTGTCGGCAAATTCCACCCAGTCGATGTCCGGATAAGCCACGTGGTGTGCATTGAAGTTTCCTGTGGCGCCGCCGAATTTGGCAGGGTAGGGGAGCTTTTTAAGCTCCCGGAACTGCTTTTTAAAGCGTTCGTAAAACACACGGAGTTCTTTACCCATGGTGGTGGGCGATGCCGGCTGTCCGTGTGTGTGGGCCAGCATAGGTGTGTGCAGCAACTCATCCGACAACCGGGCAAGATGGTCGTGCAATACGGTGAACGCAGGCCAGACAACCGCTTCCATAGCCTCTTTAAGCGATAAGGGCAGGGCTGTGTTGTTGATGTCCTGAGAGGTAAGTCCGAAATGGACGAACTCTTTATACCTTCCTAGTGACGCCTGGGCAAGGCGGTCTTTAACAAAGTATTCTACCGCCTTGATGTCATGGTTGGTATTTTTTTCGATTTTTTTTATTTCTGCCGCATCCTCTTCAGAAAAGCCGTTAGCTATTTCCCTGAGGGCTTCCACATCGCGTGCACTAATGTCTTTAAGTGGCGGTAAGGGAAGCTGGCAAAGGGCAATAAAATATTCAATTTCAACGATAACGCGGTATCTGATCAGGGCGTATTCGGAGAAAAAAGGCTGCAGGGGCCTGGTGATCCCAGCGTAACGCCCATCGACAGGACTGATATTATGCAGTTCATGCATCATTTTTTGCGGCGTTTTTTCTGCGCTTCTTCCTGCTGTTTGGCAAGTTGTTCCATACGCTGCTGCCACTTTGATTTCTTCACCGGTTTTTTCTTGTTTTCCTCAATTTTGGCATGCAGCGCATCTTCATCAATCATCCTCTTGAAAATGAACATCTGACCAAAGGTGATCACATTGGCCAGGAAGTAATAATAGCTCAACCCGCTGGCAAAGCTGTTAAAGATACCCAGAAGCATCACCGGCATCATGTACATCATGGTTTTCATTCCGGGCATCTGGTTGCTTGAGCTCATCATCTGTGAGTTCAGGTGGGTGTATAGCACCATGGATCCGGCCATAAGCAGGGTAAACAAGCTGACATGGTCTCCGTAGAACGGTATGGTAAACGGAAGATCAAGAATGGAATCATAGGAGGACAGGTCGTCGGCCCAGAGGAAGCCTTGCTGCCGGAGTTCAATGGAAGCGGGAAAGAAACGGAAGAGTGCCAGGAGTATGGGCAATTGCAGCAACATGGGCACACAACCTGCCATGGGATTTACGCCGGCCTTTTTGTAAAGCGCCATGGTAGCCTGCTGCTTTTTCATGGCATCTTCTTTTTTCGGGTATTTTTTGGCAAGCTCGTCGATTTCCGGCTTCAGCACCCGCATCTTGGCCTGCGAAATATAGGTCTTGTAGGCTATGGGCAGCAGGACAATCTTAAGTAATATGGTGAGGATCAAAATAATGATACCATAATTCAGCTGGTAGCCATCAAGAAAGTTGAAAATGGGAATTACCGCAAAGCGGTTGATCCACGACATCAGGAAGAACCCCCAGCCGAGGGGTATCTGCCTTTCCAGGTCCAGCTGGTAATGGCTCAGTATACGGTAGTTGTTCGGGCCAAAATACCATTGCATACTGTATAAATTGTTGGTGCGTGCATCATAATCGAGCTTTATTGATGCAGCCATTTCTTTGAGGTAGTCGTCCTGGTCTTCGCCAAGGGTTTTGCTTTCCACGTCTGCACTGGAGAAACCTGCAGGCGCAATCAGCGTTGAGGAAAAGAACTGTTGTTTGTAAGATATCCATAACACGCTGGTCGTGAGTCGCTCGGCACCATCGCGTGTGGGGCGTATACGCGACACTTCATCATGGGTGTACCGGTAATAAACCGTGGTGTTGTTTTGCTCATTCTGGCGGTTTTTTTCCTGGCGTAAGAGCTTTGACCTCCAATCAAGGTTGATATCGGTGGTATTGGGTGCGATGGCCTGGCGGGTGCCGACAAAGTTAACCTCAAAATCAACCATATATTCACCCGGGTGCAGGCCGTAGGCAAATTCAATGTAACTGGGCTGATCATTGCTGTGGAAGTCAGAGTATGCGCGCAATGCGAACCTCAGTTGATCAGCGCTGCCGGGGTGGATGATGGATTGCCCGCCTGAATATGGCTGATTGTTGATATAAGGAGTAAAGAACAGTTGATCAGTGGAAATGCTCCGGCCATCGGCGCTGAAAAAACTGAAGGAAAACTGTTTGTCCTCGCCGCGAAACAGTTTGAGCGGCTCTTGTTCAAAAGTTTTGTAATCCTTTAACTCAACAGAATAGGGGTGTCCTCCTTTGGTGGTTACCTTCAGCTTCATCACATCGTTTTCCAGCACGAAATACTCCTCTTCGCCAATGGCCGAACGTGAGAAATAGCCCATGCGCGACCTGATGCGGTTCTGCTCAAGCGAATCTTTTACGGCGGGATCTGTAAAGGTTTCCGGCATTCCGGCCATGTCATCCTCAACCTGCCTGGCCTGCTCTTCAAGTATAGCCTCTGCCCTGGCGCGCTCGCGTAATTGAACCTCCCTGATGCTGTCCTGAAGCCTTCTTGCTTCCAGCCTTTCCTCCTCGGATGGTGCCATCCAGATGCTATATCCAATCAATATTGCGGCAATAAGTACCAGGCCGAGTATGTTTTCTTTGGTCATCTTATAAAAGCTTAGTAATGCGTTTGCAAAGATAACTTAAAAGGGTGAATTTCATCCTTGTCAGTTGAAAAAACTCCGGATTTGTTGCCTTGTTTGAATGATGGCACTAGCGGGCGTGTTTCAGGGCGGCACGAACAAAATCTATAAATAGCGGATGGGGTTTGTCAACAGTGCTTTTGTATTCCGGATGAAACTGCACCCCGATAAACCACGGGTGGTTGTCCAGCTCCATGATTTCGACGAGCTTTGTTTCGGGGTTGATTCCGGTAGCACGCATCCCATGACGCTCCATGAGCTCAAGGTAACTGTTGTTGAACTCATAGCGATGACGATGGCGTTCGTAAATCAATTGGTTTCCATAGATGCGACTGACCATTGAATGATCGCTCAGCCTGCACGGGTAAGTCCCCAGCCTCATGGTGCCACCTTTGATATGGATCTTTTTTTGCTCCTCCATTATATCTATGACTGGATCAGCGGTTGAAGGGTTCATTTCCGTTGAGTGCGCACTTGGCAGACCCAGAACGTTGCGGGCAAACTCAATAACGGCGCATTGCATGCCAAGGCAAATGCCAAAAAACGGAATGTTGTTTTCTCTAAGGTGCTGTATAGCAGCTATTTTGCCTTCGATGCCGCGGTCTCCAAATCCGGGGGCAACGATAACACCTGACAGGTCTGAAAGGGTCTCCTCGATATTATCAGCATGTATTTGCTCGGAATGTATAAGCCTTAGAACTACCTTGCAATGGTTTGCAGTGCCTGCATGGATCAGCGATTCAATGATGGATTTGTAGGAGTCCACCAGTTCGACATACTTGCCCACCAAACCAACGGTCACTTGTTTCTTCGGTGACTCCAGTTTATTGATAAAAGCGCGCCAGGAACTCATTGCAGGTGTTTTCCGGGTCGACATCCTTATCTTTTTCAGCACCACCTGGTCAAGCTTCTCTTCCTGCATTAGCAGGGGTACTTTGTATATGCTGTCCGTGTCAATGGATTCGATAACAGACGATACGTCAACGTTGCAAAACAGTGCAATTTTTGCGCGTATGTTGTGGTTGAGTTTTTTTTCGGTTCTGCAAACCAGGACATCGGGCTGCACACCATACTCGAGCATGGTTTTTACCGAATGCTGGGTCGGTTTAGTTTTAAGCTCTTTGGCGGCCGCCAGGTAGGGGACAAGTGTCAGGTGAATCACCAGGGAGTTGTTCCCGAGCTCCCAGCGCAATTGACGAATGGCTTCAATGTAGGGCAGTGACTCGATGTCGCCTACCGTGCCACCGATTTCGGTGATAACAAAATCATATTTCCTGCTGTCGCCCAACAGCCTGATGCGGTATTTGATCTCATCGGTGATGTGCGGGATCACCTGCACGGTTTCGCCAAGATAGTCTCCGCGCCTTTCCTTTTCTATCACCGCCTGGTATATTCTGCCTGTCGTTACGTTGTTGGCCTGTGAAGTCGGCACATTGAGAAAGCGTTCGTAATGCCCAAGGTCCAGGTCGGTCTCCGCCCCGTCCTCTGTAACATAGCACTCCCCATGCTCATAAGGGTTTAATGTGCCGGGGTCTATGTTGATGTATGGGTCAAGTTTTTGAATGGTAACACTGTACCCCCGTGCCTGAAGGAGTTTTGCCAGTGAAGCGGAAATAATCCCCTTGCCCAGGGAAGAGGTTACTCCACCAGTTACAAAAATATACCTGACAACTTTTTCAGAACCGGCCATGGTGCATGCTTTAATCCGGATAACAATGTGAACTCGGCGAACATTTACGTGAAGCAGCTTTAGCAGGCAATCTCAAAATACTGTGCCTCAAATAATTTCCACACCAGCGACATACATTGATCCAGCGTTTAAGGAAAATCTTAAGATGCGAAAGTAAGAAAGATTATGCAATCTTTTAAGGAAATTATTCGGATTTCTTTTTCTGGCTATACGGACTATTTTTCATTCCTTTGTAAGTATCGGTGCCTCTTTTGTCCGATGAACCGGAAGGAGGGATGAGGTTTTCTTCCTTTCTCTTTTTTACGATCTTCTCCCGTTCAACGATCTCATCCGTGTCGCTGCTGAATTTCTCTTTGATCACAACATCTTCGTATTCACCTTTTTCTTTGGGCCAGAAGTCGCAGCCCCCGGTTTTTTTGATCAAAAAGTAGCCCCCGGCAAGTGCCAGGATGATACCTGCCACGCCCAGCATTTCCAGACCGGAATATTTGTCGTAATCCAGTACAATGATCTTTCGTGATACGGCGATAATGGCCACAAGCATTACCACTTCAACATGTATGACGTGCTTTCTGAAATAAACCTTAATGGTATCAAGCAATTCTATTCCAATCACTACAAGAAGAAAGACTCCGAACACCGTCATCAGGTTCTCAAGATTGATCAGAAACTGGTCTTCGCCTCTTTGTATTACAGAGTTAAACAGAACATAACCGAGCTCGATGGTAGCAATGACCAGCAATAACGTCATAAGTGCAATGAGCACTTTAATGATCATCCGTTCGGTAACCTGTACCGCTTTTTTCAGTTTCGGGGGGGTGTTGTCCTGGTGTGTCATCGTAATCTGTTTTATAAGTAATGCAAGTTTGGATATAAAAAAGCTAATTTAAGTATTATTTCCCATCCGATCAATAAACAGATCGTCGGATCAGCTTGTTCATTTGTTGTTCAGCCCGCAGGAACCCTGGTCTGCATAAGAAAAAAAAGGATACTTTTGTCCAGGAGGCAAATAAAGCGTTTTTGCTATGAATAAACGTGAAGGGTTAAGGCGGTCTTCGCTTCTGGCAGGCAGTACGCTGACGGTAATGGCCGGTGCTATTATTGCAGCTGCATTGCCGGAAATCAGCATGGTTTACAGTCATCTGCCAGATGCCGAGCTGTTGAGCAAACTCATCCTGACCCTGCCGGCGCTTTTTATTGCCTTGCTCTCGCCGGTCGCAGGTTACATTGTTGATGCCAGCGGGCGCAGGAAAGTGTTGTTGTTTGCCTTGGTCCTTTACGCCCTCTCGGGAACTACCGGGGCTTATATGACAAACATATACCTTATCCTTGCCGGCCGGGCTCTGCTTGGTGTGGCCGTTGGCGCGCTGATGACTGCCATTGTGACACTCATCGGCGACTACTATGAAGACAGGCAGCGCAGCAGCTTTATGGGCTACCAGGCGGCCTTTGCATCAACGGGCGGATTGTTGTTTATTTCTGCCGGAGGCATATTGACGGACATTCACTGGCGACTGCCTTTCCTGATATACGCCCTGTCAATGATCATTTTCGTAATGGCATGGTTCAGTGTAAACGAACCTGTTATTGAGAAGAGCCCACGTAAACATAACGGCTCACCGGGGTCTTTTCTTCGATTGGTGCCAGGATATGTATATGTGGTTTATGCTATCGCCTTCTTTTCTTTTGCTGTTTTTTACATGATACCTGTGCAGATGCCCTTCATCCTGAATTCGCTTGAAGGGGTCAGCAGCACCAGGATTGGTATCGCCATTGCTTTTATGAACATAACAGCCATGCTCACAGCGTTTAACTACTCCGCTATAAAAAAGCATCTGGCTTTTCCTGTGATTATGGCCCTGGTGTATTTGCTTGTAGCAGCAGGCTATGCGCTCATCAGCATAAGCCGGACTTATGAAATGATGGTTGCCGGCATTCTGGTTTGCGGACTTGGCTTTGGCATGCAGATGGCCAACATCAACCTGTGGCTCGTCCAGATCGCTCCTGCCCGAATCAGAGGCAGGCTGGTAGGATACCTTACTGCTTTTATATTTCTTGGGATGTTTCTTTCTCCCATCTTGCTGCAGCCATTGATACGCGTAAGTTCTTTGCAGGGAAGTTTTCTCCTGGTCGCCATGTTACTGGTCCTGCTGGCGGTTACGATGTTTTATACCTACAAGCGCGGACTCTGGAACCAGGAATTTTGATGAAGGTTGGGAGGCCGATTAAACGGCTTGTCCGGCACGTTTAAGCCTGCTGATGTAGCCAGGAGGATCGGGTGCACGAAATACCGCTGTTCCAGCCACGAGGATATCAGCGCCCGCCTGTATGAGCGCTGCCGCATTGTTGATGTCAACTCCCCCATCAACTTCAATCAGAAGATCAGGGTTAAGCTCCTTTTTCATCTTCACAAGCCTTTCAATCCTTTTCGCAGTGCCGGTAATAAACTGCTGGCCGCCAAAGCCGGGATTGACAGACATGAGCAATACAAAATCCGCATAAGGAAGTATGCCCTCAAGGAGTTCAACATTGTTGTGAGGGTTGATCACGACCCCGGCTTTCATGCCCAGGTCCCTGATCTTTTGTATGCTTCGGTGGAGGTGAGGGCAGGTTTCGTAATGCACACTGAGCCAGTCGGCACCCGCATTTTTGAATTCCTCAATATAGCTGTCGGGGTTGCTGATCATCAGGTGTACGTCAAGTGGCTTTGAAGCCACCGACTTAATTTGCCTGATTATTGAAAAGCCGAAAGAAATGTTGGGTACAAAATGGCCGTCCATAACATCAATATGGAACAGGTCGGCTTCACTTTTGTTGACCATTTCAACGTCCTTACGAAGCTCCAGAAAGTTGGCTGCCAGCATTGAGGGTGCTACGAGGTGTGTCATATGCTTTGTAAAATGATGATGAAGGAACAGAATATCAGCCCAGATAGGTCTTTAGAATTTTGCATTTTGATGTTTGCTTGAGATGTCGCAAAGCCCTTTCTTTAATCTGCCTGGCTCTTTCCCTGGTCAGGTTAAGCTTTTCGCCAATCTCCTCCAGGCTGTGCGGAGGGAGGTCATTCAGCCCGAAATAATGCCGTATAACCTCAGCTTCCCTGAGAGGTAAGGTAGCAATAGTCCGCTCAATTTCGTTTTTCAGGGAGTCATACAACAGGTTGTTCTCGGGGGTGTTCGACTGGTCATCCGTATATAGTATTTCATACATGTCCGATTCTTCACCTTCGAGCAGCGGGGCGTCCATTGACAAGTGACGTCCTGAATGCTTCAGCGATTCCTTTACTTCTTCCGCGGTGATGTCGAGCATCTCAGCGATCTCTTCGGGGTGCGGCTCTCTTTCGTGCTTTTGTTCCAGCAGGCTGAAGGCTTTGTTCACTTTGTTGATCGTACCTATTTTGTTGAGCGGCAATCGGACAATCCTGGCCTGTTCGGCCAGTGCCTGAAGTATAGACTGCCGTATCCACCAAACGGCATAGGATATAAACTTAAAACCGCGGGTTTCGTCGAAACGCTGGGCTGCCTTTAAGAGTCCCAGGTTTCCTTCATTGATGAGGTCGGGCAGGCTCAGTCCCTGGTTCTGGTATTGTTTTGACACAGAGACCACAAAGCGCAGGTTGGCTTTACACAATCTTTCAAGGGCTGCTTTGTCTCCCTGTTTGATGCGTTTCGCCAGCCGCACTTCTTCTTCCGCTGAAATCAGGCTCACCCTTGCAATTTCCTGCAAATACTTGTCCAGCGACGCCGTGTCCCTGTTGGTGACCTGTTTTACAATTTTTAGCTGTCTCATGGAATAGCCTGTCCGGGTCTTGTTTATATCCTATGATACGCAAAAACACGGGCAGAGGTTGCACAGGAGTAACTAAAGCTTATTTCCTGTCTCTGGGCAACAGTGCTTTGCGCGACAATTTCAGTTTGCCGGTTTTCTTGTCAACATCAAGCAGTTTTACCTCGATTTCATCACCCATCTTGAAACCGCTGTCTTCCACTTTTTCAAGTCTGCGCCATTCAATTTCACTGATGTGAAGCAAACCTTCCTTGCCCGGCAAAATTTCAACAAACATACCAAAAGAAACAATACTTTTGATTTTTCCCTTGTAGATTTCGCCGATTTCCGGAACGGCAATTATGCCTTTGATGCGGTTCACCACATAGTCAATGGAGTCTTTGTTTTCCGACACGATATCCACCACGCCGTATTCACCAACCTCTTCAATAACGATGGTGCTGCCGCTTTCTTTCTGCATCTCCTGGATCACTTTTCCGCCGGGTCCGATAATTGCCCCGATAAACTCTTTAGGCACAGTGAGTTTCACGATACGCGGCACATGAGGTTTATAGTCAGTCCTGGGTTCTGAAATGGTCTTCTCCATTTCCCTGAGGATATGCAAGCGGCCTTCTTTGGCTTGTATAAGCGCTTCTTCCAGCACTTCGTGGCTCAGACCGTCAATCTTGATGTCCATCTGGCAGGCGGTGATGCCGTCCTTGGTGCCGGTTACCTTAAAGTCCATGTCGCCCAGGTGGTCTTCATCGCCAAGGATGTCGGACAGCACGGCATATTTGCCGGCGACAGGATCTGCAATCAGTCCCATGGCTATGCCTGACACCGGTTTGGCTATCTTTACACCGGCATCCATCAGGGCCAGTGTGCCTGCGCATACCGTTGCCATGGATGAAGATCCGTTGGACTCGAGGATGTCGGAAACCACCCGAATGGTATAAGGGTTTTCGTTGCCGTTTGGCAATACCGGTTTCAGCGCACGCATGGCCAGGTTGCCGTGTCCGATCTCGCGGCGACTGGTGAAACGCATCATCTTAACCTCACCGGTTGAAAATGGCGGAAAGTTGTAATGCAATAAAAACTTGCTCTTACCTTCAATCACCGCACCGTCAATGGTTTGTTCGTCAAGCTTTGTGCCCAGCGTTACCGTGGTCAGCGACTGCGTTTCGCCGCGGGTAAAAATGGCCGAACCGTGTGCCGCAGGTAAATAATTCACCTCAGACCAAATCGGTCTGATCTCCTCAGGTTTCCTGCCGTCAATACGCTTGCGCTCATCCAGAACAAAGTTGCGGATGGCTTTTTTCTGAATGTCATGATAATAATCGTTGATAAGTCCTTCCTTCTCAGTAAGCTCCTCTTCTGTGAACTGTTCCGCGAAAGCAAGCTTTATATCCTCAAAGGCCTGCCTGCGTTCATGCTTGTTTATGATACATTGCTGGGTGAGCGCATATACCTTGTCGTATAATGCTTCCTGCATTTGTTCATAAAGGCTCTCATCTGATGCCTGGGCAGGGTACTCCCGTTTTTCTTTTGCCTTTTCAACCTCACCCGCAAGATCAAGTTGCGCCTGGCACTGAACCTTTATGGCTGCGTGCGCTTGTTGTATAGCTTCCAGCATTTCTTTTTCAGAAACTTCTTTCATCTCACCTTCAACCATCACAATGTTTTCCATTGTCCCGGCTACGATCAGATCAATATCAGCCGACTCCAGTTGTGTCATGCCCGGATTGATCACAAAATGATCGTTAATACGTGCTACACGGACTTCAGAAATAGGACCGTTGAAAGGGATGTCGGATACACTGAGTGCGGCAGAGGCTGCCAGCCCGGCAAGTGCGTCAGGCAGCGTGTCCTTGCCTGCCGAAATCAGCGATATCAGCACCTGTGTTTCTGCCTGATAATGGTCAGGAAACATTGGCCGTAACGCCCTGTCCACAAGTCTTGAGATCAGTATTTCATGCTCTGACGGACGAGCTTCCCGCTTGAAAAAACCACCGGGGAAACGGCCTGCAGCTGCGTATTTTTCTTGATAATCAACAGATAAAGGCAGGAATGATTGCCCCTCCTTCACTTCTGTTTTGGCTACCACAGTGGCCAGCAGCATAGTGTCGCCCATCCTGAGCACCACTGAACCGTCTGCCTGCTTCGCCAGCTTTCCTGTTTCAAGTGTTATTACCTTGCCGTCACCAAGGTCAATCGTCTTCTGAATTGCTTTTACGTTGTTCATCTTCTTTTTGTTTGTCTGTAAATATATTGTTCAACTATATATGTGGATAAAAAAACAGGCAATTAGTTGATAATTGCCTGCCTCTCCAACATATCAATTACTTTCTCAGGTTGAGCTTCTTGATGATAGCTCTGTAACGCTCAATTTCATTTTCTTTGAGGTAATTCAACAGTTTACGTCTTTTACCTACAAGCAAAACAAGCGAACGCTGGGTGTTTTTATCCTTTTTGTTTCTTTTCAGATGCTGAGTCAGATGGCTTATTCTGTGCGTGAAAAGCGCTATCTGACTTTCCGGTGAACCTGTGTCCTGATCGTTACTACCGTGTTCAGCAAAAATATTTTTCTTTATCTCCGAAGTTAAATACATGGATGTTAGCGATTTGTAATTCTGTGTTTCTTTTCCTTATTCGTTCAAGCCCGCAAAATTACAAAATTTAATTTATTACACCAAGCTTTTTTAAATTAATCACAGGCAGGAAAGAAAAAACTATCAGATTAACGCTTATGCTGGTCAATCACTAAGATTGATTGTTATTATTGATAACAGCTTTCAATCTGCTTCTCTGATGAAATGAATTTTCTGCTCATCCCATTTGTCCTTAGGCGGGAAGTCACCGTCGGGGTACCCCACGGGAATGATATTCAGCGGGATCAGGTGGCCGGGGAGGCTTAGGGCCTCACGCACCACATCAATTCTTTCACGGTAAGGATAAACGCCTGTCCATACCGCACCCAGTCCCATGGAGTGCGCAGAAAGCAGCAAATTCTGGCTTGCTGCGGAACAATCCATAATCCAGTTCATCTTTTGTTCCTCGTTGGGGTTGCCTTTTATGGTGTCGCCGCAAACAACGATGGCCAGAGGCGCTCCGGCAAGCATTTTGGCATAAGGCAGCTTTTCGGCAAGCACCTGAAGCAGCTGCCTGTCGGTTATGACATAAAACTTCCACGGTTGAATGTTTCTTGATGAAGGTGCAGCCATAGCAGCACGCAACAGCTTATCAATCAGCTCCTCCGGAACACTTTCCCCGGTGTATTGACGAACGCTTGTCCTGCCTGAAATTGTTTCATGAACCATATCGCTGGGTTTTGGTACGTTTGTAAAGTAATTTACCAACATCAGAATCACAACGACTTTAACGAGCAAAAGCACGGCGATAAGCGCTTTTGCATAGATGCTGCTCTTTTTTCTGATGATCATGGTAAATCTCTTTGCTTTTGCAAAATACTTAAAATTTTATTTTATTTGTTCAATACTGATAAGTTTCGTATTCATTTTAACATGAACCACCCTGTCAGATCTGTAAAATGGTGTCACACGATAGCCTGCCTTTTCGTTGCCTTGCTTGTCATGTTGCTGTATCCGGGAAATGCAACAGCAGTAAATGGAACGGCATTCAGGGAGCAACTTCAGGAGTACCTCTCGGTGGTTGCCGGAGGAGAGCGGATAAAGGGCTTATCTGCAGTGTTGGTCGGTGCTGGTGATGAACCCTGGTTTTTTAACCTGGGATACGCCGATCTTGAGCAGGAAGTCCCCGCTGATAAACATACGGTATATCCCATTGCATCTCTGACAAAAATGTTTACTGCAATTGCTGTGATGCAGCTGGTTGAAGAAGGTATGCTTGAGTTAAATGATCCGGTTGTCAGCCATTTGCCCGAATTCAGCATTAAATCGCGTTTTACCGGCGGTGTGGACATCACCGTGAAGCACCTGTTAAGCCACTATGCAGGCCTGCCACGGGATCTTTACAAAGGACTGATGACGGAGGTGCCGTCTGAACGGCCGGATTTGCTGGACTACCTTTCCGGACAGTATGCAGCCTTTCCCCCTGGCCATAAATATGTTTATTCCAATCTGTCCTATGAGTTGCTTGGCCTGATGCTGGAAAGCCTCAGCGGGCAACAGTTTGAAGACTTTCTTTTTCAGCGTGTGCTGCTTCCTCTGGATATGCAGGCAAGTGGTTTTTATGCTGATGTAAACGATCACACCGGGCCTGCACAGGCCTATGTGCAGGCACTTGACGTGGCGTTTGAAGAGATGCCTTCGATGCTGAGGGCAGCAGGAGGCCTTTACTCCAGTGCTTCCGACATGGCTTTGCTGCTGCAATGGATTATGGAACGGGGGAAACATCCCCCATATGTTTCAGAGTGGCTGTTTAACAAGATGTTTGCTGATCAGAAAACAGAGGATGCGCTGGATGTCGGTTTTGAGTCGGGCTGGAGCTGGGTTCTGGAGCATTATCATTATGAGGATGATGAGCGCGCCACCTTTGCCTATCAGATCGGCAGCACCCTGCATTACAATGCCGTAATGGCGGTTGCACCCGATGAGGGTCTGGGCATTGTAATTTTGTGCAATACGGGAGGGGTCATTGATGTCATGACCGAGATGGCCAGAATGATCATTCTTTCGGCCATTGAGGAAACAACCGGCAAGAGCCTGCATGCCCCGCATACCCCAACTTTGATACCGGAAGCTGAGTTTACGGAAGCAGATGCGCTGAACGTACAGGGGCACTACATCTTGCAGAATGAAGTCATCTCCATTAACTACCAGGAGGGAGCCGTGATTTTTACTTCAGGAGGCCAGAGTTTCCGTGCGCTCTTTCATGAGGACGGGTGGTTTTCTTTGGGCGATGACCTGCGATTTAACGTTGTTGCTTGGGAAGAAACAAAAGTGTTAATCATCAGTCGTTTTGGCCGGACATTCCCGGCCGGAACCGATGTCTCCGGAAAATATCTGCTGCCTGGCGATATTTTTTCGTACCTGGGCAGTTATACGCTCTATGGTGTGAACGACCAATGGGAAGAAGTCATGTACCGGCAAGCCGATTTATTGCTGGAGGAAGGCCTGTTGCAGCTGCGGCTCTGGCTAAGCAGTCATCAGCAAACCATCTTCGGCTACCAGGTTGCGCATTTTAACCTGATACCGAAATCCGGTTCAGAGGCTGTCATTGCCGGTTTCGGTATGTACAAAGGTGAAACGGTGTTCTGGGGAAGCGATGAAAAAGGACCCTACGTACGTTTCTCCGGCTTAGAGTTCAGGTAAGCATGCCGGTGATGTCGTACCCGGTTGTTAACTATGCAGGCGTTGCTGGTTTATCCTTCTCAGGGTATGATAATCAAGATAATACAACAACCTGACTGAAATACTGTTGATCTGTGGTTGTCCCAGGACGTCTCCCAGGTTCTCAAAATAACCGGAAAACAAAGTACTGTGTTGGTTGTCAATGACATTCTTCCATGCTATGGTCATCTGGCTGCCCGGGGCAAAATGCCATGTAAGCATCATGTCTATTGTGAAAGCATTGTAATTGATGTTACTGATGCTGAGGTCATCCTCAACAGGTACCGGCCGCCCGTCCATGCCAAGTAAATAGTATGATCCATCGTACTGCACTTTTGACCAGTAATGCCGCAGATTAAAGTTCAGCGAAACTTTATTGCTGAAAATATATCCGGTTGTTATGCTGTTGATGGTTGTAGGCGAGTTTCTTCGGCCGAAGAAAATGCCGTCGGGACTCCAGTGTGTAACGTAGCCCAGATCATTTTTTTTGATGTTATACCTGAAACTGTAGGAAACGTTGAGCCTGTCGCTTGCCCTGAAGGTCGGTTTCAGCATAAACCCACGTTCTTCCTGGGGCTTGCCGGCGCTTATACGGCTGTAGTTAACACTGCCGTCAAAAAACAATCTGCGACGGTAATCGGTTGACCACACCAGGTTCATGTGGTAGGTATCGGAGGTTCTGTAAAAGCGTCCGGGAACTCTGGGTTCAAAATAATTACGCTCGCCTCTGGGCAGCCAGGTGTTCGTCAGGTTGATGAAAAACCGGGTGTCGAAGAGCGCCCTGAGGGTGTATTGCAGTTCAAGGCCGGTAAAAACATCTGGTTCGTAAAGCCGTCTGTAAGTGAAACTAAATGCATTGGTTAACGTCCAGAGGCGCCAGAAAGGGTCAAAAATATTATAACTTAACGACAGGCCATCGTTCACCTGGTTGTTTCTCCTGAGAAATCCCATGTCGTTTTGGTCGTAAGTGTCGCTGATTACATAACGGCTGTAATGGTACTGCCAGTTGCCTCCGAATTTTCCGATACTTACATCATATTTGAACCCGTATTCATTCTCCTCTGAGTATTGCTGGCTTACCGCACCGCTGCCGCTGATGCGATACATGTTGCTGCTGTCCATAAAGCGGAACGCAGTGCCTGTAACGTTTGCCGTATAATTCTTTTCGGCACCCGTTACATTGGTGTTGATCAGGCTGATGAATGAATTGTTTTTAAGGGTCTGGTCAAGGACCATGAGGTTGTAATTGGTGAATCCCTGTGTGGTCATCGTACGCTTTTCCTGGCTGAGTGTGTCCAGGATCACCGCTTCGCTGGCAGCAGTCATGGCATTGAAAAAGCCAACACCCAAACCTGAAGCGGTGCGCCCTGAAATTTTTGTTGCGTTGATCAGTCGTGTTTCCAGCGGGTTTTCCTTTACTACCTCGTTTTCCCCTGCATCCTGATAAGCCGAACTGTAATTTCTTGGCCGGGCTCCAATTCTGCGTGAATAAAATAAATCGGCTTTGCCAAACAATTCCGTCCCTTCCGTAAAGAACTGACGGTTCTCATCATATTTAATCTCGAAAGGGGTCAGGTTGAGCACCATGGCATCTGACTGCACCTGTCCGAAGTCGGGTATCAGTGTCATATCCATGGTGAAGGCCGGGCTGATCCCGAGTTTTACGTCAACACCACCGTTGAAGGTATTAGCCCATCCCAGGTCGGCGCCGTTTTTCTCCACGTAATTGGATATGTAGGGATAAAAAGCAAGCCTTAGCGGGGGCCGGACACCATATATGCCGTTCATCTCACCTAAAAAGGCAAGGCCGTTCCCGATGCGCCGGTCCACACGGTTCCAGCTTGACAGTTCACGTTTTCGCCTGATCTCACGCCAGAAGTTAATGCCCCATTTTTGCATTTCTCCTTTTGGGAAACGCAGTGCAGCATAGGGGATCTTCATTTCAACAACCCACCCGTCTTCCGTAATGCTGTGCGCACTTATCCAGACGGCATCCCAGTTGATATCACCTCGTGAACCTCCTCCCGACAAATTGCTGTCGGTTTGAACCCCTGATGCCGATACCTGGAAACGGAATCCGTTGATGCCATCGTTAAACGGGTTTATATCAACGTAAAAACGGTCCGCATTAAGGTTGTTCCCGGAATTGCGCAGCCCCATTTCCCGCAAAATACTGTCCGGGGCGGGGTCAAACATCCGCGCTGCAATATATATGGCCATATCATCGTAGAGCACCCTTACTTCAGTGTCGAAGCTTGCGGGCCTGTCATTGTGAGGTTCATACTGATGAAACCCGCTCACCGCATTTGCTTTCTGCCAAACCGCATCCTGAAGGCTGCCATCAATCACAGGTGGCTCGGACGTTCTGACGGCTATCAGTTCACGACGCACTTCTCCGGCAAATACAGTGGGAAGCCATCCAAAGGTCAGGAACAGCACTGCCGGCATCAAAACGAAAATCTTATCGTACTTAACTGGAAAACGCATCACACAGAAAACAAAAAATGTGAGCCACAAAAATATAAAATGCCCGGTGATAAACGGAACTGTTCTTCCCAATAAAACTTAAAGCGTATATTTTTCAGGAAATGGCGCAGGTATTGCAGGTTTGCCTTTTTACAGAGGGATGTCGGTTTGAATAGCGGGTTCCTTTTCGAACCAGAACTCAATGTGCCTGAGTCGTTTTTCTGAGGTATAACGGATTTCGTTTGCTGTGAACACCTTATGTGCCACCGATAGCCTTACGGTATATTTTTTTGGATCTATTTCCCACAGTGCCGGAACAAATCCTTCGTCATTTTCAGTAAACCCTGCCACGGTAATTTGCCCTTCAGGGTGAAACCCGGCTTCTTCAAACACACAAGGAGTTCCGCAAAACAACATGCGTTTGCGGATTGATTGTTCCAGGTCAATAAGACCCACCTCCATATCCACTTCGCGACCAGGTGAAAAAAGCCTGCCATCCTCTTTTACTTCAAGAACCAGGTGGTAACTGTCCAGGTCGATGGCCATGCTTGAGTCGGCATTAAAAATATAAAGTGAAGCATAAAGATCATCCTCACTTATCCGGAACTCACGGGTGACACGATAGGGTATTTCATGTGTCGTTCCCGGGTTAAAGTCTTGTATGTCAATATTGTAATGCGTTAACCACTCCTGGATGCGTGGATCAACCTGTTGATCGCGGGTTGGACTTTTGCAGGCAACAACGGCCACAAGCAGCAGACCGGTAAGCAGAAAAAGGCGTGACGTGGGCATGTGTTTATAATTATTCAGCATGTTGTGATTCAATGTGTTGTGGAACATAAAGCGTGCTTTTTTCTCCGGACCGCTCAGTACTGCCATCCCAGCAAATTCCAGAAATACAGTTGCCAGAAATTGACCAGGAAGATCAGGTTGGCAAAGTTATAAAACAATCTGCTCTTGAGTTTTATTTTGGGTGTTTTCCAAATAACGATACTGTTCCATGTCATGAGCAGCAAAAAGGGCATTGCTGCAAAAGGGAAAAACAGGCCTATGCGAAGTATGGCAGGTATGCCGAATATTATTTCGCTGCCTTTGCTGAAGCCCGACAGGAGTGCAATAAAAGTGAGCATGATAAACAGGGCGGTTATCCAGGCAACGGTTTTTGAGAATGTCGGCAGGTTCCCTAATGCTTTGGGACGGCGGTCGTAGTTTTTCCTGAGGTAGTACAGCCACGGCCAGAAGATGAGTATGATTATTGAGGCTATGATGGAAGCAATGAATAATGAGAGGTGATGAGGCACGCTGTATTGCCGCTGCATTCTGTCAAAAGCCAGTATCGGGCGGTTGCTGATATAAAGTTTTCCTGCGTTTTCGCCTGCCGGCCTGTTGAAACCAATTAGAAAGTTTTCATCTCTTACGGCGAAAGTTGTACTGTCGGTTGGTATTAATTCAAACACTTTCTCCCACATGTCTTTGAAGTATAAGCTGTTGTTTTTCAGTTCTACATGAACTGGATTCATAACCCCTGCGAATTTAAGCAGGTCGCTGTGGCTTCGCCTGTTGGGTATGTAGGCACCGGTGAAACCCTTCAGATAATCAGTGGTTAACAGGATGGTTTCGGGCTTTTCGCCTGTATTTGGAAAATAGCGGTCAATGAATTTATTCAGGATGTCTGAGGGAACCCTGGTTCCGTTTTCGCTGTTGACGGAAAAAAACAGTGCCGTCTGATGATCGGGTATCAACGCCAGGACGGAGTGAAACAGGAAGGTGTTTCCGCCATGCCCTATCACTCTGAGGTGCGGTGGTCCGATGTCCAGAAAACCATGCAGTGCCGGATTCATATTCGGGGCATGTTGCAATACGGGTTGCTTCATCAGGGCAAAGGTGGCAGAATCCAGCAGGCTGATAGTATCGCTGCGCGTATGATTTAGCAGAGCTTCGGCAAAGATCAGCATGTCGCGTGCCGAGGAAGATGCTCCGCCTACACCCGTCATTGGCATCATTTCAAAGGGTTGTGCCTGGAAGCTGCCATTGCGGTAGGCAAAGCCATTGGACATATAGGGTTTGAGGTTGTCGGGCAGGGGTTGTCTGAATGTCGTACAATGCATTCCCAGGGGATCAAGAATATATTGTTCCACATAATCTTCGAAAGGCATGCCACTGACAAGTTCCACAAGGTACTCAGCCAGGCCTGTGCCGTGGTTGCTGTATGCTGCTTCCTGCAGGGGAGGCATGATTCTGGTGGGTATCCTCTTTTTGAAGACCTCTTCATTGGAAGGGATGCTTGCATCTTCACGCAAAAAAAGCTCAAACACCACATCCTCAAAGCCGGCGGTGTGCGACAAAAGGCTTCTCAGGCTTATGGGCTCATCGAAGGTGTCAGGTATACGGAAAGCTGTCAGGTAGTTGTTGATGTCTTCATCAAGGTCGAGCTTTCCTTGTTCCCATTGCTGAAAAACGGCTATCCAGGTAAACAATTTGGAGATTGAAGCGATCCGGAACAGGCTTGTTTCAGGATCAAGGTAAATGTTTTGCTCATAGTCAGCATAGCCGTATGCTTTCAAAAGTACAACATCTCCCTGGTGTACTATCCCAATCGTTGCACCTGCCAGCTTTTCACTAAAGAGAAAGGTGCTTATAACACCGTCAAAAAAGGCTTCAAGTTCGGCTGTGTTTTTCAGATCGGATGTCTGTGGCAGTATGCCGTTGTTTTGCGGTGATGCTGTGCCGCTGCAGTAAAGAAAAAGTATGGTTGCAAGAATACCCAGGGAGGTCTTTCTGAGGCCGGAATGGTGGTTCATATTTTTAATCGTTTAGCATTCACTACTGTAAATGTAAACAATTAAGTCCGGTTATCCATAGTTTTCTCCAAAATTATAAATCGACTTTGCCGTTGATCTTTTCCAGCAGCAGATAGATTTCATCCACACACGCACCGCACATGGTGCCGGCAGTAGTTTCATCGCCTACCTCCTCGATGGTCTTCAACTGTTTTTCCCGGATGGCATTTTCTATTTCCTCCTGGCTGATTTCGTTGCATGTACAAATGATGTTGGCCTTTTTCATAGGAAGCTGTAATTGTATATACAACAAAGATAATGCTTACCGGGCACAATGCCCGGTAAGCCCATGGTTTTTTTACAAGCAGAATGCCGAAGAGATTATCCCATCAGCACTTTCATGTCCTCATCAACGCTTGTGATGCCTGAAATGCCGAAGTTCTCGACAAGCACGTTGGCCACGTTTGGAGAAAGGAAAGCGGGCAGTGTAGGCCCGAGGTGTATGTTTTTAACACCAAGGTACAGCAAGGCAAGCAAAACTATAACGGCCTTTTGTTCGTACCATGCAATGTTGTATGCGATAGGCAGTTCATTGATGTCGTTGAGCTCAAATACTTCTTTAAGTTTCAGTGCGATGACGGCAAGAGAATAGCTGTCGTTGCACTGGCCGGCATCCAGAACCCTTGGAATGCCCCCGATATCTCCGAGAGGCAGTTTGTTGTACCGGTATTTGGCACAACCGGCCGTCAGGATTACGGTATCTTTCGGAAGGGATTCAGCAAACTGCGTGTAATAGTCACGGCTTTTCATCCTTCCGTCGCATCCTGCCATGACGAAAAACTTTCGTATGGCGCCTGACTTAACGGCATCAACCACTTTGTCGGCAAGCTGTATGACCTGGTTGTGAGCAAAGCCTCCAATGATTTCTCCACGCTCAATCTCAACGGGTGGCGGACATTTTTTGGCATGCTCAATGATCTGTGAAAAGTCCTTGCTGCCGCCGTTGCCGCGCTCGGGTATGTGAATGGAACCGTTGAGTCCCGACGATCCGGTGGTATAAATCCTGTCGGCATAGGTGGCGCTTTTTAGCGGAGGCACAATGCAGTTTGTGGTGAACAAAATTGGCCCGTTGAATTTTTCAAACTCTTCACGCTGCTTCCACCAGGCGTTGCCATAGTTTCCGACAAAATGTTTGTACTTTTTAAACGCCGGATAATAATTGGCGGGAAGCATTTCGCTGTGTGTGTAAACATCCACACCGCTGCCCTCTGTTTGCTCAAGCAGGTCTTCCATGTCGCGCAGGTCGTGACCGCTGATCAAAATAGCCGGGTTGTCTCTTACCCCGATATTCACCTTGCTGATTTCCGGGTGCCCGTACCTGGAGGTGTTGGCTTTGTCAAGAACAGCCATCACCTCCACGCCGTATTTACCGCATTCAAGCACAAGGGCGGTAAGCTCCTCCGCTGTCAGCGTGTCATCAAGCGTCGCAGCCAGACCTTTTTGCATAAACGCGTATATTTCCTCGTTATGATGATCGAGGTTGCCGGCATGCTCAGCATAGGCCGCCATACCCTTGATCCCATAAATCAGCAGTTCGCGCAGGGAACGTATGTCTTCGTTTTCGCTCATCTTAAGCACTCCCACCTGCTGTGCCCTGCGTTCGTATTCACCGGGCGTGTATGCTATCCAGCGCGCCGCCTCAGGAAGATCTTCCTTGTTGATCACTACTCCGGCTTCTTCCAATAGGCCTTCAAACGCAAAACGAAGGCTAAAGCCCTCACGCAGCTTGTCAATAAAACGCTGTTTGTCGAAGTTGGCGTTGGTTATGGTCATAAACAAACCTTCGAGAATATACCGGTCTACAGCACTGTCCGTGACTCCGTTAGCCCTGCCAATGTTCGCATATACGGAGAGCCCGCGCAGAAAATACACCATTACGTCCTGAATACCCGCAACTTCGGGTTCTTTGCCGCATACTCCTCTTGATGTGCAGCCAATTCCTTTTGCCGCTTCCTGGCATTGAAAACAAAACATGTTCATTGTTCTAATTTTTTTTGTGATTGAATAAGATTTTTTGATTTAATATGGCCCCCGTTTCGCAAAGGCCCACATTGATTACTATTATTTCATTGCCCTGCCGGGCATACTGCTTGTTCTTCAGACCCATTCTTCTTTGATGACTTCACCTTCCAGGCTAACTGTAACCGATTTCACAGGGACTTTTCGCTCCGCCTGATCTGCAGCCGTTTTTGCAATGGCCAGTAAGCCAGAACAACAGGGAACAGTCATCTTCATTACGGTCAGGGTGTTGATGTTTGACCTGTTGATCATAGCAGTCAGTTTTTCAACATACAGCTCTTTGCCATGGTCCAGTTTCGGGCAGGCTATGGCCAGTCCTTTGCCCTTCAGGTGCTTGCTGTGAAAATTGCCCATGGCAAAAGCCACACAGTCAGCTGCCAGCAACACATCCGCGTTGCGGAAGTAAGGTGCTTCAGGGTTCAGGAGGTGCAGCTGTACCGGCCACTGCCTTAAAGCAGACGGCTGATCGTCACCTGACGCTTGCTTTTCTGATGTTTTGGGCTTGTCAAAATTCATCATCCTGGATCCGGGGCAACCACCACCATGACCAAATGCAGCGGCAAGCGACTGCTTTATAACCTCCGCCTCCGGACGATCGTTGAGCTCCGTTGTTTCTTCTTTGTGATTCATGTTCTTTTCGGTTGTAAACTTTTTTAATTTGGAAATATCTACCTCTAAGTTGTTCTCTTTAATGTAATCAATGCCCTGCTGAACGAATTCAAACTGTTCATGGTCAATCAGGTGGTTGAGGTGGGCAAGCACGGTTGCCTCGCCCTTGGGTGAAATCCGCTCCATCACCTTGTATTCGTCATAAGGCTCGGCTTCGCGTTCTTCAAGGCTAATGGCTTCCACCGGACATTCAGGAATGCATGCGCCAAGACCGTCGCAATACAAATCACTGATCATCCTCGCCTTACCGTCTATCAGCTGAAGGGCACCCTCGTGGCAGCCCTCAATGCATAGCCCGCAGCCGTTGCAGAGCTCTTCGTCTATCTTTATTATGGTTCGTTTCATGTTATAAAAGAATAATGGTACTTGAATGCGCAAATATACAAAACATTTCCAATATGCAAAAAATATTTTGGTACTTTTTTTCTTAATTAGATGTAATAGATTCGCAACAGCATTAAAATGAGTATGTTAAAGGTGATGTGGTTTTTTTAAAAAGAAGGAGGGTTGTATGACAGGTGTATATTTACTTTTTACCTGATGATTGCAGTTTGTGGTTTTGGAACTTAGCATCCTTCAATACTGGACGAATAATGCCGTACAATTGTTGAATGTTTCAGCAATCCGGCTTCAGTAAAAGGTAAGCATTCCGCTGGATGTGTCGTATTTTGCAACGATTTCCCAGGAATATGTACCGGCATTTGTTTCAGCGATTGCCCAGAAATCATAAAACACAAGCATCCTGTCACCGTTCTCATCCAGTTTGGTATGGCCTGTGGCTCCGTAGTAACTGGCTGCGGTGTCGATAAAATGCGATTTAAAGGCTGCAAAGGGAGCGCCTGGATCTTGAGTGATTTTGGCTAAAAATGCGGTTAACAAAATGTCGTAGGCAGCCAGTGCATAAATGTTCGCTGTTTCGCCTGTTTCTTTTTTAATGCGTTCCTGTATGTCTTTGTATATATGTGAAGCCATCTCATCAAATCCGAACACCGGCACTTTGAGTCCGGTTTGTAATGCAAAAGCTGCAGCATCCGCACTGGCGGTAAGTGTTGCGTCCCGGGCATAGGCTGATGCACCGTACACCTTATGTTCCGTGGTCGCGCCGGCATCACTTAAGGCTTCAAGGATATTGGTACCATCGGCAAAGGAAATCATGTAAAGAGCGGTTTTGTCTTCACCATAGAGCGCAGCTCCTGCGTTAAGGGCACCGGTGATTTCCGTTGCCAGGCCTGCATAATCATCCGTTCCGGGTTCGAATGCCAGTTCTGAAACAATGTTGCCACCATCTGCCAGGAACAGGTCGCTTACAGCATCGATCAGGGAATTGCTCCATATGTCATTGCGTACCACTGCCACCATGGCTTCAATCCCATCTCTGTTCAGCATGGCGTTCAGTGCTTCGGCTTGGTAATGGTCAGAAGGCACAAAACGCAAAAAGTTATCGTTTGGAAGGGCCAGGGCAGTGGAAACCGCCGAGTGTGAAACCAGCAGCACATCCTGCTCATCTGCCAGCTGTTTCACAGCCATTGCTTCGGCACTGGTATAGGGACCGATGATCAGACGTACACCCTGATCAATTAGGTTCTGGGCTTTAAGTTTGGCCACAGCGGTATCTGACTCCGTATCTTTGTACAAAAGCTCTACCGAAACCTTCAGATTGGTGCGCTGAAGGTAATCGTCAATGTCCTGGAGCGCAATGTCAAGAGCTGCTTTGGTCTCAATGGCGTTCTGGCTGCCAATACCGCTGAAGCCCAACAGGACTCCAATCTTAATATCCCGGACGGGCTCTTCTTCTTCTTTTGTGCAAGCAAAGAATCCAGTAGCGACGATTAAGAAACAAGTTAAAAGAAGTAGAGAGGGCAGTTTGATCGTATTCATAGGCAATGGCTTTTTCTGTTGGTTGCTGATGAAAGCACCCGGCAGGCCGGAAGCCTTTTCAGGATTCACTATTTGAACCTGCAATGTACTATATTTTGATCAGATAACAAAACTCTGTCCTGACTGCAGAGTGGGATGCTGACTTTAAAAGTTTACCTGAAAACAGGCAGGTTGAGCTGTATTTGTGAATGTAGAACAAGTCATGCAGGCTTCAACCAAAATCACCCGCTGTTCTGCAGCCGCAGCTCTGTAATCATAAGTCCATGATCATGCACCCTTTGCACTGGCGCGTGTTTCATACCTGCCGGGCCATCGGAAATATGCTTCCTGTGCAAACAATCCTTGCTGAGATTTGTTATCCTTAAAGAGAAAAGCATAACTTTACCATTTAAAAATAATAATCCGTCATTCATTTTATTAACCTTAAAATCAAATAATTATGTTGTCAGAAAAAATGTTGAACATACTCAACGAGCAAGTGGTCAAAGAAGCGTACGCATCCCATCTTTACCTTGCAATGGCTTCATGGGCTGATGTACAGGGCTTTGAGGGAATTTCTGCCTGGTTTTATGCACAGGCTGAAGAAGAACGCGAACACATGCTTAAGTTAATCCATTACATAAATGAAAGAGGCGGTCATGCCATCGTGCCGCTGGTGGAGCAGCCCCCGCAAGAATTCAAAGGAGTGAAGGAACTTTTCGATGCTTCGCTCGAACACGAACAAATGGTCACTGCAGCCATCAACGAGATCGTATCGCTCGCCCTTACAGAAAAAGATTACACCACAAACAACTGGATACAGTGGTTTGTTGACGAACAGCTGGAAGAGGAAACCTCAGTACAGGCCATTATTGACAAACTGAACATCCTCGGCGACCACAATATGTACATCTTTGACCGTGATATTATGTCAATGCGCGGTAAAGAGTAATAATTTTCCGCCCGGCCATTATGGCACAGAAACTCCCCGGGTTATGTTTCAGAACACTGACCCGGGGAGTTTTTTTCAAGCTATCAGGGCCTCCTGTTTTTTAAAGGGCCGAATGACGGCTTCCCGCACCAGCGTCCTGTCATAAAAAAAACAAAAAACAGTATGCTGCTGTCTGCATATACCGTATGATGGCATTACTATTTGTATCTTTCCCTGATTTTTGTATCTTGTTTGTGTTTTCTTTTTGATTTAATTACATCGTTATCAAAAAAAATAGGAAATACATAAAAGCAGTTGCCCGTTGGCTGGCCGGCATTGCACTTACTGTTGCAGTGCTTGTTGTGCTTCTTCTCCTGGCGTTACAGTTTACGGCAGTGCAAACTTCCCTTGCCAGGAAAGCCACCCGTATGCTTAGTGAGCAGGCAGGTGCTGAGATTTCCGTGGATCGCATCGCGGTTCGTCTTAGCGGTGCCGTTAGCCTTCATGAGCTGTATGCCGGAGACCTGAGCGGCGATACCATGCTCTATGTTGAAACGCTGCATGTTGATCTGCGTTTGTTACCCCTGTTCAGAAACAAGCTTCATATCAAGCAGTTTGACCTTTCGGGTGCCGTCATAAACCTTACACGCATGCAGCCTGATACGCTGTTCAATTATGACTTCCTGGTTGATGTTTTTAGCGGTGAACAGGGTGATTCCCATCCTGAATCCCGGGATCAGCGCGCTGATGCCAACACTGACTCTCCGGCAGGCTGGCAAATGAGGGTAAATACGTTCAACCTGAGCAATATCCGTGTCAGATTCGCTGACCATTTCGCCGGTCTGGATGTTACGCTTCGCCTGGACGCCTTACATTCCGGTTTTGATGTGCTGGATCCGGATCATATGGTATTTATGCTTGGTGATACGCGAATCAGCGATGCAGACATTTCACTCTTTATGCACGAGGCTTCGGTGCAAAAGGATAAGGACGCCCATGCACCTGCCGGAATCGTTCCGAAGGTTGGGGTAAGTGAGTTTTTGCTCGAGAATCTTTCTTTTGCCTATGCCGATGATGCTGATTTTTCGATACAAACGGCATTGTCTCACCTGGCTGTCCGGCCACGCATGCTTGACCTGGAGCGCCAGTATTTTGATCTTGAGTCTTTTGTTATTGACGGCTTTTTTACCGAAATACTGACGGTGTCTGTGCTACCCGACGAAAGCCCCTTGCCGGTCTATGATCATCAGCCCCCTGACGCAGGCCACCAGTTTTCTTTAAACTGGGAGGAGTTAATGCCCGTCAGTGTTGTTGCCGATCTTTTCCGGATCAATGATGCCGGTTTTGTGATGCGGGAAACGATCAGGGCGGAAAACGATACGTCCCTGGATCAAAAGGCGGATCTCAGTTTTTCAGATCTAAGTCTGTTCATGGAGGACGTGTTTCTCACAAATGACAGTATCCATCTTAAGTTCATGGATCTGGGCGGAAAGCAGGAAGGCGGACTGGAACTGAAATCGCTTTCAGGGAAGCTGGCCATCGGTAAAGGCGCACGAATCGAAAACCTGAGCATCCGGACTGCAGAGAGTGCGCTGCTTAACATGAACCTGTCAACATCTGTTCCGCTGCTGAAGGTTGACTGGCCGGTATCTGCAAACCATACGGTTGATATTTCGCTGCCTGCAGCCAGTTTGGGCGGGGATGTGCTTGCGTTGGCCGGCGCCGTTGGCACAGGCCCCCTATTTGAGGATGGCTCGCTGCTGGAATTGGAACTGCAGGCCGGAGGTCGCATCAATGATGTCACACTCAAAAAACTGCTTGTACATTCCGGTACTGACTTCAGGGCAGAAATTGCAGATGCTGCCATAAAGGGTTTGCCCGATCCGGACCAACTGTTTTTTGATGTTTCTGCTTTTGCGCTTACAGCCAATCCTTATAATCTCGGCAAGATGCTTCCGGAAGGCCTTATACCTGCAGGCTTGCATTTACCTGGAGAACTTGCGCTGGATGCTGTGTTGAAAGGCTATTTGAATGACTTTTTCCTTGATGCTGATGTGCACAGTGACCTTGCAGCCCTGGAGGGTACACTGAGCTACCGGCAAGCTTCAGAAAACCAGCCGGAATGGAACGTGTCCATGCATATGACCAGTGACGTGCCGCTTGCTGTAGTTGGTGATGATGAAACAATCAGGAACGTGGGATTGTCCCTGAGCGCATCCGGAACAGGCTTTGATGTCAGTACTATGAGTGCTGATGGCCGTTTGGTTCTGGATTCGATAACCTTCAACAACTATTCCTATAAAGAGCTAATAGTTAATGCTTCTGCGGCGAATGGAAAGATACTTGCTGAAATCAGCTCAGAAGACGAGCATCTTTCGTTGCGGTTGAACAATTCATTGGATCTCGCAGCAGAGTTTCCGCACATCGTGGCAGACTGGCACATCAAAAATCTAAATGCGCTGGAGCTGGGGTTCACCGATCAGCTTATTGCGATGCAAGGTCGTATAATGGCGGATGTCTGTTTATCTTCGCCGGATTTTTTCGATGGAAAGATCAGTATTTTTGAAACCCATGTGTTGCTCGAACGGGAGGTGTTCAGCATGGACAGCCTTATTGTGACCACTTCCAGTTCGCCCGGCCATTTTACAGCCGGCATCCGGTCTCCTATGCTGGAGGCAAGTTACAACGGCAACATCTCTCCGGTGGCTGTTCCATCGGCTCTTGCTCAACACCTTAACACGTATCTGAATCGTGATCTTTTCAGGGCAGATGGTTCCGGTAAGCATAAAAAGTTCCGGCTTTCCGCAAAACTTATGCCTTCTCCCTATTATACGGAATTACTGCTTCCCCAGCTACACTCCTTTGAACCCATCAGCATAGAGGCAAGTTTCGAAAGCGAAAGCCGTGTCCTTTCCCTGTTGTCCGACGTGCCCTCCGTTCAGTACATGGACTGGACTGTTGAGGGTTTGCTCATTGAAGCCAGCTCGATCCCGGAAGCTCTTGATTTTTCCTTACAGTTGCCGTCCCTGGTTGCTGAACCGATCAATATTACCAATATTGCCATCACTGGCCACCTTGAGGACAGGGAGACTGGTTTTAAGTTATCGTTCGACGACAGCAATCAACAAGCCTGGCTTTCCGTTTCAGGTCACATCAGACAGCACAAAGAACACACTACTGTTTTGCTTGACCCTGAAATGCTGGTAAACCGCAAGCAATGGCAAGTATTTCCGGAGAACTACATTCGTATTGGTTCAGATTATGTCCTGGTAAACAATTTACAGATTACATCATCCGGAAAGGAAATAACGGTATCTTCAAGAGATACCGGAGACCCTTATGCCCCCCTGGAGTTCAGGCTGCGCGGCATTGATTTTGGTGAGTTTGATCTTATCGGGGGCCAACCGCTGATCGGGGGGCTGTTTAACGGTGATGTGATCGTTGAGCATATTGCAACACAACCATCGTTTCTAGCTGACCTGACCATTGACGGACTGGCATATATGGGTGATACGATTGGCGACCTGAGCCTGAAGGTTGACCAGGCTGCTCCTGATCTTTTTTATGCGGATGCCTCTCTGAGAGGTTTTGGTAATGTTTTGGACATCAAGGGTTTCTATCGGCAGGATGATGTCCCTTTTGTTGATTTTGAAGTGTATCTCGAGCAGTTGGACCTGTCAACCCTTGAGGCTCTGACCTTTGAACAGCTTACTGACCTGGAAGGTATAATCAGCGGAGCGTTGCAGATCACAGGCCCTCCATCCAATCCTGATATCAGCGGTGCTGTGCTTTTCAACCAGTTAGGTTTTCATGTAAGTTTCCTCAATGCCTATTACAGGATCACTGACGCTGCGCTTCATTTTGACAGGAATACCTTGCGTTTTGACCGATTCAGCCTAACTGACCGCGGAGGAAGGCAGGCAAGTCTGGATGGCACGGTTAACTTTGCTGATCTCAGTGATATTCGTCTTGATTTAAGCCTCCTCTCCTCCGATTTTTTACTTATGGATATCCCCAAAGGCCATAATGAATTGTTTTATGGCCGATTGTTGCTCGACACAGAGCTTGCCATGGGTGGCAGTCTGGCGGAACCTTTAATTGAAGGCAGGCTGAAACTCAACCAGGGCTCTTCCTTTGCGTTCATTGTACCTCAGGTAACTCCTGAAGCTATTGGTGATGAAGGTGTGGTGGAGTTTTTCAGCATCCGGGATGAACTGTTTGCCGATTTGCTCCTCCTTCCGGACGAAGAAGAAACCCTGATGTCAGTTTTTTCGAACCTGATTATTAGCGTAAATGTTGAGGTTGACCCTCAGACCCTGATGACGATCATTGTTGATGAGCATTCGGGTGATTTTCTTGAGATCCGTGGTGGAGGCCTTATCAGTTATGGTGTGGATCCCGGTGGTCGTATCAGTCTTTCCGGAAGATATGAGATTAGTGAGGGCGCTTACCAGATGACCTTTTACGAGGTGATCAGGCGCAATTTCAGTATTGAAAGCGGCAGTAACATTGTGTGGACAGGTGATCCCCTGAAGGCAAGGGTTGACATCACCGCCCGTCATACCGTCCGGACCTCTGCCAATGAACTCCTGAGTACGCAAACCTT
This sequence comes from Bacteroidales bacterium, assembly GCA_031323845.1. Classification (GTDB taxonomy): domain Bacteria; phylum Bacteroidota; class Bacteroidia; order Bacteroidales; family UBA7960; genus PUPG01. The sequence continues at coordinate 39,376 of JAVIYP010000018.1, forward strand.
GCCGGGCGACGTGCAGCAAACGGGCCATCGCCGATTATATCCTTTCGATGTTTATCTGAATATGGAAGGAGAATTATTGCAGCCTGATATCCGGTTTGAGCTGGGTCTGCCTCCTGAGCACAGGGGTGCCATGGAGGGCCGGCTGCAGTCGCGACTCGATGAAATCAATCAAAATGAATCCGAGTTAAACAAACAGGTCTTTGCCTTACTTATCCTGGGCAATTTCATCCAGGATGATCCGCTGGCTGCCATGACCGCGGGCCCGGGCATCACTTCAACGGCTCGCAGCAGCGCAAGCAGATTGCTTTCGCAACAGCTGAATATATTGTCCGAACGCTATATAAGAGGCGTTGACCTTTCTTTTGAAGTGGAATCTTTTGAAGAATATGAAAACGGGCAACTGGTGGGCAGAACGGAGCTACAGATGGAGGTTTCCCGTGACTTTTTTGATGAACGGCTGCGCATTACTGCCGGCGGACATATAGAACTGGAAGATGAAACAAGGCGTCAGCTTAACCCTGCGGATATTGCCGGCGATTTCAGCATAGAATATCTTTTGCTGCCCGACGGAAGACTTATTTTGAGAGCTTACAGGGAACGGAGATTCCAGGATGTTTTCGAGGGTGAACTGGTAGAGACGGGTATATCTTTGAAATTCAGGCAGTCTTTCAACCGGTTCAGGGAACTTTTCAGGCGTGAGGAAACATCATCCAACTCAGAGACCTTAAACAGTGATCAATAACGTGAATACAGCATCAACATATATAAACCAATGGGGATTACGGCTTCTGCCATACATCCTTGTGCTGCTTTTGTTTTCGTCGTGCACGGGATTGCGGAAGCTTGATGAAGGCCAGCATCTGTATACCGGCAGCCGCATCCATATCCATGCAGAGGAAGACCTGGACGATCGCCGGGCCATAAAACCGGAGCTGGAGCGGGTGATTCGCCCGAAACCCAACAGCAAACTGCTGATTTCCCGCCCGCGCCTCTGGATGTATCAGTATGCCGGTGAGCCCACCGGAAAAGGGTTGAGGCACTTGATGAAAAACCGCTTAGGTGAAGAAGCCGTTCTTTTTGATCAGGTTTCCCCTGACAGAAATATCCGCCTTATGCAAAACCGCCTGTATAACCTGGGCTATTTTGATGCGGCACTTCGCTATACCATCGACAGTGCTTACCGCAGGGTAAGCGTTGACTATCACATCGACCTTAAGCCTCCTTACCGCATAGGCCGTCTCCATCCCATCGCCGGTAATAGCCAGCTTGCCGCCTCCATCAACAATGTGCTTGATGAAAGCCTTATCATACCCGGTGATGCATACCAGCTTGACCTGTTAAAAAGAGAACGGCAACGTATAAACCGTGAGTTGAAAACTAAGGGTTTTTTCTATTTCCATCCCGATCATATCCTTTTCCGGGCCGATTCCAGTGCCAATAACAGGACTGTCGACCTGTACGTCACCCTGAAACCGGATAAACCGGCTCTTGCCGGCAGGCAATATCTTATTGGAAATATTTACATTCATGCGGATTACATGACTGCTGAAGCTGCTGCTCAGCTGCAAAACGATACCATTGTCGTGCAGGATGGTGTTTATTTTATGGATGCACTGGAACAATTCGACCCGCAGACCATTGCCCGGGCTGTGTTTCTTAAAAAAGACAGTTTATATAATGTTGAAGACCACGATCGATCGATCAATCATCTGATGAGCCTTGGGACCTTCCGGTTTGTGAACCTGCGTTTTTCTCCCAGGCAGCTTGATGAAAAACATGTGCTCGATGTGCGTGTTCTGCTGACACCTGCTCAACGAAAGTCTCTTTCCGTCGAGCTGTTGGGTGTAACCAAATCAAACAACTTTGCGGGACCGGGAATAGCAGCCACGTTTACCAACCATAACCTTCTGAAAGGTGCGGAGGCTTTCAGGATGAGCACCAATGCCTCCTATGAAACACTGATTGGTCGTCAGGCTTCTGCCAGCATGAGGGAATTCGGACTGGACGGCACCCTGTCGTTTCCGCGTTTTGTGCTGCCTTTTGGCTGGCAGACGCAGCCAGCAGTGTATGCTCCGAAAACGAATATTTCTTTGGGCGTCAGCTTCATGGGGCGTACCGATGCGTTCAATCTGACCACCATGAAAGCTCAGCATACCTACATCTGGAACCGCGGGTTGATTCGTCAGTTCCGGGTGTCTCCCCTGGTGTTTAATTTATTTGTACTGGGAAATGTTGATGAATCTATTGAAGGCATTCTCCTCGGCGGCACCTTGCTGCGAAGGGGTCTTTTTGAACAGTTCGTCATTGGCAGTCAGTTCTCTTATGTGTTCAATTCACGTCTGCGACCCGGTAACCGCCATGACTGGTTTTTTCAGTTCAATCTTGATTTGTCGGGTAATCTCGCCTACCTTCTTATGAACCATGTGTTTCAGGCGTCCCCCCTGGAAGAAGGAGGTTATGGTGTGTTTAACCAAAGCTTTGCTCAGTACTCCAGGGCCGATGCCGATGTCAGGCATTACTGGAGAACGGGGCAGGGAAGCACTTTGGTTACACGTTTTTATGTTGGAGCCGGAATCCCATATGGCAACTCGGACAGGCTGCCTTACGTAAAGCAATTTGTTGCAGGAGGAGCAAGCAGCGTTCGTGCTTTTCATCCCAGGTCGCTGGGACCGGGAAGTTATACGCCGCCCCCTGATGTAGTGACGGGATACAACATTTACCAGACAGGGGAGTTGAAACTGGAAGCCAACGTCGAATACCGTTTTACGCTTTCAGGCATGTTCAAGGGGGCCGTTTTTCTGGATGCAGGCAATATATGGCGTTTGCACGAAGATGATGATGTGCCGGGCGGAACATTTAAGACCGGCACCTTTACTGAGCAAATTGCCCTTGGTACAGGTACCGGTCTTCGTATTGACGCAGGTTTTTTCCTGCTTCGTTTTGATTTTGCCTTTCCGCTGGCAAACCCGGGTACCGGAAACAGCGGTTATTTTGACCCGGTTAGGCTGCTGGATCGCCAGTGGCGGCGCGATAACCTGGTGTTTAACCTGGCTATCGGTTATCCCTTCTGACGACTATTCAATTTCAAATTCTATCCATCCTGAACGGTCCGGGGGTGTTGGCACAGGCCAGGGCCTCACCGGATGTTCTTCCAGTTTTTGCAGCAGCAGCTCAATGGCGGCCTCCAGGGATGGATCTTCACCCCGGGCCAGCCTGTGAGGTGCATCAACAACCTCAATGTCAGGGTAAACACCAATGCCCTCAATGATCCAGTCGCCTTCTTCATTATAAATACCGAATCGTGGCACTCCGATGTATCCGCCATCTTTCAGGCGTGCGTTGGCTGTCATCCCGACAAGCCCGCCCCAGGTCCGTGTGCCAATGATGGTGCCGAGGTTCTTTTGTCTGAAAAAATAGGGGAGTGCATCGCCGCCTGAAGAGCTGAACTGGTTTATGAGCATGACTTTTGGCCCGTCATGGGCCACACCCGGCGTGCGCATAGGGTAATCCAGTCCCGCACGATACCACTTGGCGTGGGTTTCACGGCTCAGCAACTCAATCATGCGGTCAGGAATAAATCCGCCTCCATTAAAACGTTCATCAATAATAAGTGCCTCCCTGTCGTGGTATGCATACATCCCCCTGAACAGTTCACGGTTGCCATCGAAGGAAGTATTTGGGACGTAAATATATCCTATGCGCCCGTTTGAGAGCTCATCTACGATGGCCCTGCGGGTGTTGACCCAGTCGAGATGGATCAGGTCCAGCTCACTGCTGACAGGATGTATGGTGTAAGTACGAGCGCCAATGTCGTCGGGCCTGTTGTTCACCATGATGCGTGTAGCTTTGTCAACCCTGTCTTCAAGAAACATATATGGATTCACAGCCGTAGTTATGTCATGCCCTTCAATGCGTATCAGGTAATCACCTTCCCTGACATCAACCCCCTGGACGGTCAGCGGTGAACGCAGGTCATTGTTCCAGTTCTCACCGGCATATATTTTAGTGATGACATACCGGCCGCTGCGCTCGTCAGCTGCCAGCTTGGCGCCCAGCAATCCTGTGTCAACGCGGTCCACTCTTTCAAAATCACCGTAATCGACATAAGCATGGCCGGTATTTGTTTCTGCAATGATCTCTCCAAACATGTAGTCGAGGTCAAAACGATGATTCAGGTAGGGCAGAAGGGCCGAGTATCGTTTATAGAAACCCTCCCAGTCAATCTCATGAAGGTTCTCTACATAGAAAAAGTCACGATAGATCCGCCATCCGTCAAGAAAGATCTGTTCCCATTCTTTGAGGGGATCGATGCGCATGTTCATGTTCCCGAGGTCCAGCTTGCCATCGCCGGGACTTTGTCCGGGTGCAAGGTTTGCCACACCGTAATCGCCCCGGTGTGCGTACAGGAACTTGCTTTCATCGGCACTGACGATACCCGTGCTGATGCCGTCCATGATGGACTGGTCGTTCTGTTCACTGATCATATAACGGCGCATGCCGCTGTTTGTGAAATATACCAGTCCGCCCTTTACGGCCTGGAGGCCCCAATAGCTTCCTGCCTGCAGCGGAAAGGCGACAATGCGGTGGTTCGCCCCGGCAAAGTCAATACGCACCACAGGTTCGCCCTCATTCTTCTGATCATCGGTTTTCTGTCCGGTTGTTTCAAGCGTTTCCCGGGGTTCGAAAAGCCTTGGGCTGTCGCTGGTCAGATGCAACCCATAGATGCGTGTAGCCCTGTTATAAAGATAGTTGAATTCGAAGTCAGAAAAGGTAAGGTTGAAATCACGGTTGGAGGTGAAAAAGATATACTCGCCGCATTTGCTGAACACAGGATTGCTTTCGCCGTATTCATCGCTGGTAAGCTGAACGGCTTCCCTGCTTTCAATATTATACACCCATACAGCCCCAAGTCCGTTCCGGCTGCTCTTGGCATAGGTGATCCAGCGCGAGTCAGGAGAAAAATCGTATTGCCTGATCTCTTCAGCAGTAGGCCGGTCCACCAAAGTGACGGCTCCGGTCTCGGTATCGAGCAGCTTCAACATCATGCTGCGGTCAAAGAACACAAGGTAGCGGCTGTCGGGCGACCATTTGGGCTGGTACTTCCACCCCTGGCTGTTGCTGGTCAGTTGCCTTGCCACAGCATGTTCTTTGTTTTCCAGTAAATACACTTCATACTCACCGGTGCTGTCGTCATAATAGGCGATCCACTTGCCGTTGGGAGACCATTGCGGATATACCGCCCTGACACCGGGACTTTGCGTCAGGTTGAAGGTGGTGCCTTCACCCGCAGGGATCGAAAAGATATCGCCACGGGCATCAAAAAGCACTCTGTTCGCCGAGGGTGAAATGGCCATGCTGTGGATGTTGTCTTTCACATTTTTGTGATAGGGCAGGGTATTGTTGAAGTCGTAACGGATGTTCACGACCACTCTTTCTGTCTCCTCCGTGTCGAGGTCCATCCTGTAAAGGTAACCACCGCTTTCATACACGAGCTGGTTGCCTGTGCCGCTCGGCCACATCACATCAAAATCGTCATGAAAGGTAAGTTGCCGGATATCGCGGGTTATGGTATTGTACACATAAATGTTAAGCCACAAATCACGGTCGGATGCAAAATAGATGTTGTCGCCGTACCAGTGTGGTATGTGATCTGTGCCTTTGAAGTCGGTAATTTCCTCGGAGGTGTTTTCGGTAAGGTCATAGATCCAGAGGTTTGAAGCGCGACCGCCCTTATAGCGTTTCCATGTCCGGAACTCGCGGTCAACATAGGCGAAAACCATCTTGTCACCATCGGGCGAAAGCACCCCGAATCCACCGTAAGGAATGGACAGCGGCCGTTCAAGTCCGCCTTCAATATCAACCAGGTAATATTTCCCCATACGGTCTCCGAAAGGTGTTCTGTTGCTCCTGAACAAGATACTGCGGCTGTCGGGTGTCCAGCCCAGCACCACGTTGTCGAAACCGCCCCGTGGAGGCATGTAACCTACATCGTTATACCAGGTAAGCTGTTTTGGTGTGCCACCCTGTGAGGGCATCACATAGATCTGCCGGCTTCCGCTGTATTCCGCCGAAAAGGCAATCCACTTGCCATCCGGAGAGAGCTTGGGAAAAAGCTCCAGGCCTTTGTGCGAGGTGAGCTGACGTGCATCACCGCCTCCTGCATCTACGGTCCAGATGTTGCCTGCATAGACAAAAACGATCTGATCACCGCTAATGTCAGGGAACCTTAACAAGCGGGCATCCTCAATTCCAAAGGTAGCCAGGGAAAAGAAGACCATCATTGCCGTGGAAATGAATGTAATCAGTTTATTTTTCATGGGATAAAAATTATTGTTTATAAATAACAGCATTGATACTCATACCGGCGCCTACCGAAGCAAACAACAGGTGGTCGCCGGCTTGTATGTTGTGTCCGGGAATCTTCTGGTTCAGGAT
>JAVIYP010000019.1:0-45641 GCA_031323845.1 Bacteroidales bacterium
TGGAGTTGCTACATTTGTCCGGACACTAAGTTAAGCCAAAATATTTAACTTAGTGATTATGAAAAAAAGAAGACAGTACGACAAAGAATTTAAAAAAATGGCCGTTGAGCTAAGTAAGAACCATGACAACTTCCAAGAGCTGGCCAAGGAGCTGGACATACGTCCGGAGCTGATATATCGCTGGCGTCGGGAGGCCGATAAACATCCGGACACTTGTTTCTCGGGACAGGGTAAAGTTGCCCAAACAGAACATGAAAAAGAGCTCGCCCGGTTAAAAAAGGAACTTCGTGATGCACAATTAGAGCGCGATATCTTAAAAAAGGCGGTCAGCATCTTCTCCAAGAGCGATGGAAAGCATACTGGTTTATAAACCGGTACAGCTCCGAGTTTCCCATTGGGAAGATGTGCCAGGTACTTGGCATCTCCAGGAGTGCATATTATGCATGGAAAAACAGACAACCAACAAAGCGGGATATTGAAAATCAAAGGCTAGTGGTACAGATCAGGAACATATATTTAAAAAGCAAAAAAACCTATGGCAGCCCCAGGATCACCATGGAGCTCGCTCGCCAACAAATCATGATATCCAGGCCTCGTGTGGCACGAATAATGAAGAAGCAGAATCTGGTCAGCATCAGACGTAGAAAGTTTAGGAGTACCACTGATTCCAAACATAGCTATCCGGTAGTTGATAATAAACTTAACCGGGACTTTTCCGTGAAAGAAACAGGCCAGGTATGGGTGTCAGATATTACGTATGTCAGAACCCGGAAGGGTTGGCTGTACCTGACAGTTATATTGGATTTGGCAGATCGCAAAGTAGTCGGATGGTCTATGAGCAGCAGCTTAAAGGCATATGATACCAGTATTGCCGCATGGAAAATGGCTGTTAAACGAAGACCAATTACCAAAGAACTCATCTTTCACTCTGACAGAGGCATCCAATACGCTTGCAATGAGTTCAGGGAATTGTTAGAGAAACAACCGTTGGTTCTCAGGAGTATGAGTCGCAAAGGCGACTGCTGGGACAATGCTGTAGCTGAAAGCTTTTTTAACAATATTAAAACAGAGTGGATATATCACAGAAGCTATAAAACCAGAGAAGAAGCTAAAATTTCTATCTTTGAATACATTGAGACCTGGTACAACCAAAACAGAATACATACCACTATCAAAATGCCTATAAAAGAATTTAAAAACCAAACCCAAAAACAAAAACTAGTGGCTTAATATAATTGTCCGGTTTTTTGTTGCAATATCAACGATTAAACGATTAAACAATTAAACGAATCAACAATTAAACAATTAAACAATAACCTTACATCTGCACATCTGCACATTTTCACATTTGCACATCTGCACATCTGCACATCCAATCAGCATCTTAGACATAACACAAAACACATATATACAAACACTTATAAAACATAAACAGATGAAAAAGATCATCTCTGTAGTGGGAGCCAGGCCAAACTTTATCAAGATTGCCCCTGTGGCCAAAGCTTTCAGAAAGTATCGCAAAGAGGTTAAGCATTTATTGTGTCATACCGGGCAACATTTTGATCAGCGCATGTCGGAGATCTTTTTTGACCAGCTCGAGATGCCTCGTCCGGACTTCTATCTCGGTGTCGGCGGCGGCAGCCATGCTGAGCAAACGGCCCGCATCATGCTGGAGTTTGAGAAAGTCCTCGCAGAGGAGCGGCCTGACCTGGTTATTGTTCCCGGTGATGTCAATTCAACCCTGGCGGCTTCGCTTGTGGCTTCCAAGATGGGCATTCCCATTGCGCATGTTGAGGCCGGGCTTCGCAGCTTTGACAAGAGCATGCCGGAGGAGATCAACCGTATTGTAACGGATGTGGTGTCTGATTTTCTCTTTGTCACTGAACACAGCGGTATGCATAACCTCCGGGATGAGGGCATGGATGAGTCGAAGATTCACTTTGTCGGCAACACTATGATTGACACCCTGGACACCCACTACGAGGCCATAGAGGCCTGCACTGTGGCACAAGATATGGGGTTAACGCCGGGCAAGTATGTCCTGGCTACGTTTCACCGGCCCAGCAATGTTGACGAAGAGAGTGAGCTGACAGAGCTGATGCAAACCCTGGGTAACATTGCCAGGGAGCGGAAATTGGTGTTCCCCATACACCCACGCACCCGGAAAAACATCGAAAAATACGGGCTTGACAAAAAGATGCCTAAAGAACTGCTGATAACAGAGCCTCTGGGTTATATCGAATTTCTGTCGCTGATGCGTTATGCCGAGCTCGTCATCACCGATTCAGGCGGCATACAGGAAGAAACCACCTATATGGGGGTGCAGTGCATCACCGTGCGGAAAAATACGGAACGCCCCGTTACCATTGACGTAGGCACCAACCACCTGGTGGGCACCATCATGGAAAAGGTCGAGAAAACAGCCCTGGACATCCTCGGTGGAGTGACCAAACCGGGGCGCATCCCCGAGCTGTGGGACGGTAAAGCAGCCCGGCGTATCGCTGAGATCATCGTCGAACACTTTGCAGCCGAATGATGCCCGTTCCCAAAAGAGACCGTTTCCCTTCGTATTAATAAGTCTTGCCGCCAATGCCTTACCGTCTTTCCATCACAGAGATCTGGAACAACCTGCGCATCCGCCAGGCCATGACGCTGTATGCGGCCAGCTTCGCAGGCATTCCGTTGTCCATTGTCACCAGCATTGTGTTTACACGCTTTCTGGGACCCCAGGGCTATGGCGACTTTTCGTTTCTGGGCAGCTTGTTCGACTTTGCCGTGATCATTTTCCCAATGGGCTTTTTTTATGCGGGAAACCGCGCCCTGGTGCTTAATCACGACAAGGTAAAAGCACGCGAGTATTACGGGGCGGGACTGGTGTACCTCGGCCTCCTGTTTGTATTGATGGCTGTTGCCTTATTTGTCTACGGACTGATAGACCCCAACCTTTCAGACAAGGGCCTGAGCCGTTTCTTCTTATACCTGCTGCCCTTCAGCTGGATTTTCCTGATGCAGCCGTTCTTCGACAATATGCTGCATGCCGACAACCGCATCAGTGAGCTCGCCGCCACCAGGATCATGCCTAAGATCATCACGTTTACCTCCGCCCTCATCATCTATTTCCTGGCATCTGACTTCACGGGAAACCGGCTTGCCATTATCTGGCCGGTATATATGTTCGCCTTTTTATCGGTGTATGTCCTGGTGCTGGTACGCATCAGGGTGTCGTTCAGAAACCTGAAGGAGCGTATGGGTACCATCAGGAAACACCATCGCACCTATGGAATACATCTTTATACCGGAATATTGTTTTCGGCCGGAGCCATCAGCCTGACAGGCATTTTGCTCAGCTACTTCAGCGATGACAACACCGGCGTGGGCTTTTTCACCCTGGCCGTTGCCATCGCGCGGCCCATGGCCCTCATTCCGGGAGTTATTGCAACCACCTGGTTTAAAGACTTTGCCTCGCAGGAGCGCATGGGCCGGAAACTGTTCCTCAACACCATGCTGCTCAGCGTGATATCCCTGGCAGGCCTGTGGCTGCTTGCCGGACCTTTTATCCGATTTTTCTACAGCGATGACTTTCTGCCCGTCATTTTCCTGGTGCATTTGTCAGGCATAGGGATGCTGCTCTACGGCATCGGAAGCTATTACAACCGTTTCCTGGAGGCCAAAGGTCAGGGTAAATCCGTACGAAACACACATATAGCCATGGGCCTGGTGCTGCTCGTGAGCAACCTGATGCTGATACCCGTTTACGGTCCGGAAGGTGCTGCAGCAGCCATGATCATCGCCAGTGCGGTTTACTGCACCGGTATGTGGGCGTTTTACAGACGATGGCTGAAACAACAACAGCCATCCGGCCAAAAAGAATAATCATCAACCATTCAAACCAGCCTTCATCATTATGAAAGAGAAAAAAGCAATCAACTTTGCCCTTATCGGTGCCGCAGGATATATTGCACCTCGACATATGAAAGCTATAAAAGACACTGGCAATCAGCTTATTTGCGCCCTTGACCCCTATGATGGCGTGGGTGTTATCGACAGCTATTTCCCGAACGCAGACTTTTTTATTGAACCGGAGCGTTTTGACCGGCATCTCGACAAACTGCGCAGGGAACATACCAACAAAGTGGATTACGTCAGCATCTGTTCGCCCAACTTCCTGCACGACGCACACATCAGGATGGCCGTGCGCAACGACGCACATGCCATCTGCGAAAAGCCTATTGTGCTGAACCCCTGGAACCTTGACGCGTTGTGCCGCCTTGAGGAGGAGACGGGAAAAAACATCTATACGATACTGCAGCTGCGTCTTCATCCGAGCATAAAAAAACTGAAAAAAAACATTGAGGAAGGTCCGAAAGACAAGGTGTATGATGTGGCGCTGAACTACATCACCAGTCGCGGCCGCTGGTATCATTTTTCTTGGAAGGGAGACCTGCAAAAATCGGGTGGTGTGGCCACAAACATCGGCATTCATTTCTTCGACATGCTGGGCTGGGTGTTTGGCGACATGAAATTCCTGAAGGTGGAAGAGAAAACAGCGCACCGGGTGTCAGGCTACCTGGAGTATGCACAAGCCCGGGTCAGGTGGTTTCTCAGCATCGACAGCGCTGACCTTCCGGCTGCGGCTGTCGCATCAGGAAAACGAACGTTCCGCAGCATCACCATCGAGGGCAAAGAGCTGGAATTCAGCGAAGGCTTTACCGACCTGCACACCGAACTGTACCGCGAGATCCTGGCAGGCAGGGGCTTCAGGGTAGAAACAGCAAGAAAAAGCGTGGAAATCGCGCAGCGCATCAGGCAGGCGTGAGCAGGACTTCCGGCATTGTCTTAGAGAAAGAAACAGGAAGTTTTGCGGTACGGGTCACCCTCCGTAATTGGTGATCGTGCCGGTTAGCCCGAAGTCGAAGTCGGGGTATTCGTATATCGACATCCGCGGCTCGGTCTCACCAATGGAATACCCCCATATGCTGCTGTAATCGGCAGGGTCCTCACCCATCTCATTCATCTGTTCCAGATAGTCTTCGAGCGATTTGGACTCAATAATGGTAAACTTGCCGAGCTTGTCAATGATAGGACTATGGCTCCTGGTGTGGTCATGGTCGAATTCGAGAATGCGCCGGCCTTTGCTGGTAATGCCTATAACTCTGTAGGTCATGCTTTTACCCACCCCGGGCAGATTCAGTACGTTGCGGTCGGTAGCCAGAAAGGGAATCCCCGCTTCCTCGCGAAGGGCATTGATGTTTTCGACCATGTGCTCGGCCTCTAGCGGGAACCGGCGTATGCGCTTCCTGTAGGCCGCAGGAATATGGCCAATCACCTTTTCTTCTGTCTGTTCCTGTGCGGCGCGGGCATTGGTAGCGAACTTTTCGCTGTTTTCCTTGTACCCTTTCACAGAAAAGGTATAATACGGAAGCACCCCGATGTCGTTAAGCACCTGCCTTAGCTTTGCCGTGTGTCCGCGGCGCGCGGCAGGGGCAGTGAACACCAGCTGGTTGGTAACCGTCCATCCCGCCGACTTCAGCCTGGAGATACACAGCCGGGTTTCGGGCGTAACCTCCATGGGCGACTGAAGGTGTGTCTGGATCACAAACTGCTTTATGCCGATGCGTGATGCTTTCTCTTTGAACTCAGCCAGGATGCGGGTAAGGTTTTCCGTGACGCGCTGTGGCAGGTAGGCCGGCAAACGGGTGCCCAGACGCACGCGGACAATTTCCGCATACTTCTCCCCTTCCGGTCTCCCGGCATTCTTTTCCTTCTTGCGAAGCGCCATCTCATAAACAGCACCCAGGATTTTCTCCATCGATTTGTCGGAGCTCATCAGGGCGTCGCCACCGGTGATGAGAATATCGCGCAGCTGTGAGTCCTCCTCCCAGTACTTCATGATCATCTCCAGCTTGGCATTCCACGACTGTTTTGGAAGCAGCTCGTCAAGATTGAAATTCAGGTTGCCCCGCTGAAAATCATACATGCGCTGACAGGAGGCACATAAACCGGCACAGGCGCGGCCCATGGTATCGGGGATCATAATGGCCACCTCAGGATATCGGCGGTGCACATTGTGCCGTGTGGGAAGAATCCAGCCGGCGGCATTGGGTTTGCCGGGCTCTACAATATCCTCTTTTTCCCAGGCCACAATATGACCAAACTCATCTACCAGCTGTTTCGAATAAATGACATAATAACGAATGGCCAGATCCTTGTCGGCTGCAAACTCAGGCGCATCCACATTCAGCAAAGAAAGATAATACGGGTTGATGAAAAAAGGTATGCCACGATCCCTGGCCGTGTAAAGAACCGCCATGGTTTCCTCATCCAGCGTATTGCCAAGCATTTCGTTCAGTAAATCAGGCTTGCGTATGGCAAATTTAAGATGGAAGAGGTAGTTGTCCCACCACTCATGCATTAAACTGAGCTTTTCATCATAGGATATGCCTTCAGGAAAAAAGAAGCGTTTGCTCTGCAATACCTTCCGGTCAATTTTCTCTATCAGCACACGTATGATGCGCTCCTTGTTCTTTTCCCTGATCCTGATGATTTCCGGATCAAGTCCGGAGGGGTGTTTTTTCATCCAGTCAAGCACGCGTTCGCGGGATGGCAGCTTGCGTTCGGCCTTGCCATAAAACTGGCGGAACAGGTGTATCATGTCGCGCAAAAAAGCCGTGCCTTCAATGGTTTCCTTGCCATGGACGAGCTTCCAGAGCAAAGCAAAAGGATCGTTGAGCACTTGTTCACCACGAAGGTTGAGGTCGTTATAGCGCTGACCGGCATGGTCGAGGTAGTCAAGGATGCGGATGGCTGCGTAGTCCTGCCATGTCAGCTGTTCCATGGCCTCCCGTCCAACAGCCTCAAACCGGTAAAAGCTGAAGGCATGTGGATGTGCCTCCATATATTCCATGGCCAGCCTGCGTACTTCACCAGAAAACCCGGAAGGAGTCCCGGCGTTTCGGGCCTGGGCGGCGAGAACAGGATTTTCTTTCAATAACTGCTCAAGCAAAAAGGCAGCGTCAGGCGAAGAGCCTCCCGACACAATGCCCGCTGTTTTTATTAGTGTTGATTTCGAACGTTCTTTTATGTTTTTGTTGATAACAGACATTATTGTTTCAGATGTTTATTTTTGCGTATGTGGCTGGTTTTCTGTGCTTTTTGTTTGTGTCTAAGATGCTGATTCGATGTGCAGATGTGCAGATGTGCAAATGTGAAAATGTGCAGATGTAAGGTTATTGTTTATTTGTTTAATCGTTTAATCGTTTAATCGTTTAATCGTTTAATCGTTTAATCGTTTAATCGTTTAATCGTTTAATCGTTTAATCGTTTATTCGTTTATTCGTTTATTCGTTAAATCGTTGATTTATCTCATTATCTGCTTTTGGCTTTTGGCTTTTAGCAAGAAAACTGCCAACAGCCAAGAGCTAACAGCCAATAGCTGTTTTTCACTTTTCACTTTCTTATTTCGAGCTTTCAAAAATTTCCGGCCTTCGGCTTCAGACCTCCTGCCAGATTTCTCACTGCGTTCGAAACAAGCTTCTGACCTCTGTCTTCTGTCTTCCGACCTCTGTCTTCTGACCTCTGTCTTCTGTCTTCCGACCTCTGTCTTCCGACCTCTGTCTTCTCTTTCTTCCTTCCAGCTTCGAGCTTCGAGCTATCTTACATCCAGCCTCTGTCCCCAAATCATGGTTTGACCCGCATCCATAATCCCTTTCCAAACTCACAATCACATGGCAAAGATACGCATTTTTGGCCAGAAAGGAAAGTCCGTGATTCCGGCGCGGGCTTAACACGCTCATTGATAGCATATTATAAAATATTTTAAGAAGCGGCGAAAGGCAACGACCGGCACGAAATTTTGGGGCTACCTGATCGTTTTTAGGTCGCCGATAAGTGATCTGTCGGCAAGGATGATGGCGGCCAGAAAGAAGCCAATCAGGATCAAATGGGTGGCGTACATCCATACTGCCGGAAGCGTTGTTGTCAGATAGCTGGCGAAATAGACGGCGAGGGCCAGGATGATCATAAAAAACAAACGGGGCAGTTCATAGGGTATTTTATAATGTTTTTGTCCGAAGGCATAGGACAGGGAGGCCAGGGCAACATAGCAGATGAGGGTGGCCCAGGCTGAACCGTGATAGCCGAACATTGGAATCCACCAGATATTCAGGACAATGGTGATGATGGCACCAACTACAGAAAACCAGGCGCCATACATGGTTTTATCGGTAAGTTTATACCATATGGAAAGGTTAAAGTAGATGCCGAGGAACATGTTTGCCAGCAGCAGTATGGGAACCACGCCGATGCCTTCATGGAACTCTGAGCCGAGGAGGTTTTTTACGATGTCGATAAACAGGGTTATTCCGAGAAAGATAATGAGACAGGCAAGCACGAAATACTTCATGACCCTTGCATAGGTTTCCCTGGCATTTTTTTCGGCTGACTGGGCAAAGAAGAAAGGTTCGGCAGCAAAGCGGAATGCCTGGATGAAGATGGTCATCATTACGGAGAGCTTATAGGCGGCGCCGTAGATACCCACCTGCGACAGTGCGATGTCTTCGGGAAGAATGTATTTCAGCAGCAGTTTATCGAGTGCTTCGTTGGCCCATCCCGCCAGGCCGGCCACCAGCAGCGGCAAGGCATACAGGAGCATTTTTCTGAGCAGCATCCGGTCAAAGACGGCTTTTGCAGAGGCCATCACCGGCAGCAGCAACAACAGCACAGTCAGGCTGGCGATCAGGTTGGCAATAAACACATAGCCCACGCCAATACCGGGTTTATACAGTGTGCTGACGGTTTGCTGCATGCCGGGTGTACCATGTTCCAGCAGCCAGGGACACAGCACCAGGAAAAACAACACCAGCACGATGTTCACGGCAATGCCTGTCAGCTTGAGCAAGGCAAAGCGCATGGCTTTATTCTCTGACCGCAGTCGGGCAAAAGGGATGGCGGCCAGGGCGTCGGCGCCGATAATGCCTCCCATCAAAACAATGTATTCGACATTGTCGGGATAACGCATAACCTCCGCCAGGGGCTGACGGAAGAGGACTACCAGCAACACAAAAAGAGAAGAGGTGGACAGCACCGACAACAGGGTGGTGCTGAACACGGTATTTCTGATGGCCGGGGTTTTTTCAGAGAAGCGGAACAGGGCGGTTTCCATCCCGTAAGTCAGCACAATCAGCAAAAGGTACATATACGTGTACATTTCGGTGACCACACCATACTCCTGGGGCAGAAAGACGCGGGTATAAAGGAAGACAAGCAGGAAGTTAATCAGCCTGCCAACGATGCTGCTTAGCCCGTAAATAACTGTTTGTCCTGCAAGTTGCTTCAGAGGATTCACGACCTGAATGCTTTAGCACAAAAGCGCACTAATATCTTGACTCTTGTGCACGCACTTTTTCCTTCCAGGCCTCGTAGGTTTGCTTGAAAAAATCAGGGTTGTTTACCCTCAGCCATGTACCGTACTTCACATAATCGGGAATTATTCCACCATTCGACTTTTTCTGTCCTTCAGGAATTCCCATTTGATTCAAATGACGCTCATAAGCAATCTTGCTTGGCCTGTCTTCTTTTCTGTTCATGATGAAACATTTTCTGACCTGTGGGATGCGCCTGTTCGTGTTTTCGGCAAAAATAATCCTGTGCAGGTTGTTAATAAAAACACTTAGTAGCCCCGACAGGAATCGAACCTGTATCTAAAGTTTAGGAAACTTCCATTCTATCCGTTGAACTACGGGGCCTTTTGAACGGCAAATATAGTCAGAAATTTTTGATTTTTACACATGATCTGCCAAAAAGAATGTTTATTCCTGCATGTTTTTGGCTTAAAACAAATCTATTTTTATGAGATGACGCTTCCGTTGTCGAAGGGCTCCTCAGGACAGATAAAACTCAGGTTTCCTTCGTTATTTTCGGCCAGCAGCAGCATGCCCTGCGACTCCACCCCTTTTATTTCCCTGCTTTCGAGGTTGATCAGCATCACCACTTTTTTCCCGATAAGGTCTCCGGGCTCAAACTGACCGGCAATGCCTGAGACCACCGTGCGTATATCAACGCCAGTGTCAACGGTCAGTTTCAGCAGTTTTTTAGTCTTGGCCATTTTTTCAGCCGTTACGATGGTTGCAATTCTGAGATCCAGTTTCGCAAAATCTTCAAAGCGCACAGCCTCCTTAACAGGTTTCACTTGCACTTGGCTGTTGTTCTTGCGGGTCTCCAGCAGCTTCGCCACCTGTGCCTGTATGGTATCGTCCTCAATTTTCTCAAACAACAACTCCGGGCGGTTAAGCTGATGGCCCGGTTTCAGCCATTCCTCCTGTCCGGCATCGGCCCAGGTTCCGGCTTCCAGGTTAAGCATGTTACGAAGTTTTTGTGCGGTAAACGGGAGAAAGGGTTCGGAAAGAAGTGCAAGGGAGGCACAAAGCTGAAGGCTTATATTCAGTATGGTTTTTACTCTTTCAGGATCGGTCTTGAAGAGCTTCCAGGGTTCTTCTTCGGTAAGATAACGGTTCCCGAGCCTTGCCAGGTTCATCATGCCCGACAAGCCTTCCCGGAACCTGTAATGCTCCAGGCTTTCGCCGATGCTGTCAGGAAATGCTGACAGTTTGTCCAGGGTTTCCCTGTCGGACGGAGAGAGTTCTCCGCTTGCAGGCACCTTGCCGTCAAAGTACTTGTGGGTAAGCACCAGCGTGCGGTTGACAAAGTTGCCAAAGATGGCCAGCAGTTCATTGTTGTTCCGCGACTGAAAGTCCTTCCAGGTAAAGTCGTTGTCTTTGGTCTCCGGGGCGGCCGCACAAAGCACGTAACGCAACACATCCTGTTTTCCCGGAAAATCTTCAAGGTATTCGTGAAGCCATACCGCCCAGTTGCGCGACGTGGAGATCTTGTCGCCTTCCAGGTTCAGAAACTCATTGGCCGGTACGTTTTCAGGCAATATGTAAGAGCCTTCGGCATGCAGCATCACCGGGAAGATGATGCAGTGAAACACAATGTTGTCTTTGCCGATAAAGTGCACCAGCCGGGTGTCAGGACTTTTCCAGTATTGCTCCCAGTCACGCCCCGTCGCTTCGCCCCACTCCCGCGTTGACGAGATATAGCCAATGGGCGCATCAAACCAAACATAAAGCACTTTTTCTTCATAACCGTCAAGAGGCAGTTTTACACCCCAGTCGAGGTCGCGTGTGACGGCCCGGGGCTTGAGGCCCTGCTCTATCCACGACTTACACTGCCCGTAAACGTTAGGCTTCCAGTCGTTCTTATGGGCTTCCAGTATCCATTGGCGAAGCATATCCTCATAAGTATCGAGCGGCAAATACCAGTGCCGAGTAGCCTTCATGACCGGCTTGTTGCCGCTAAGCACTGATTTAGGGTTGATGAGCTCTGCAGGGCTCAGTGAGGTCCCGCAGTTTTCACATTGATCGCCATAGGCCGCCTCGTAGCCGCAATGCGGACATGTGCCGGTTATGTATCGGTCGGCCAGAAACTGCCTGCTCTCCTCATCATAATATTGTTCTGAGTCTT
Organism: Bacteroidales bacterium; assembly: GCA_031323845.1. Lineage (GTDB taxonomy): Bacteria > Bacteroidota > Bacteroidia > Bacteroidales > UBA7960 > PUPG01. Next base: position 11,521 of record JAVIYP010000019.1, read on the forward strand.
TTTCAAGAAGAACACCTTTCTGATAAAGTGTTTTAAAGAAGTCTGATGCGGTTTCGTGATGAATGCCGGCGCTGGTTCTGCTGTAATGGTCGAAGGAGATGCCGAAGCTTTCAAAAGACTCTTTGATCAGCGTATGGTATTGATCGACCACCTCCTGCGGGCTGCGTTTTTCCTGTCGTGCCTTGATGGTGATCGGCACCCCATGTTCATCGCTGCCGCAGATATAGATCACATCCTCGCCCCTGAGGCGAAGGTAACGGGCATAGATGTCGGCCGGAATGTAAACACCGGCAAGATGTCCGATGTGAACCGGACCGTTGGCATAGGGAAGGGCTGCCGTTATGGTGGTGCGCTTGTATGGTCCTTTGTTGTCAGGTGTCATTGTCCAGGGATTTTACTGATGTGCAAAGGTAGTAAATGTTCATGAGCTCAAAAGAAAACATTAACTTTGCATCAATAAACTGACGAAATGGCATAGTTATGGACATTCAATCCATCAAACAACGATTTGGGATCATAGGGCACTCACCGAGGCTTGACCGTGCCATTGATGTTGCCTGCCAGGTGGCGCCCACTGACATTACCGTGCTGATCTCCGGAGAAAGCGGAACGGGCAAGGAGGCATTTCCCAAGATCATCCATCACCTGAGTGCCCGCAAGCATGGGCCCTACATTGCAGTGAACTGCGGTGCTATCCCGGAAGGAACCATTGACTCGGAACTTTTCGGCCATGAAAAGGGTGCGTTTACGGGTGCCCACGATGCACGGAAAGGTTACTTTGAGGTTGTCAACGGCGGCACCATTTTCCTGGATGAGGTTGCCGAGCTGCCCACCCTAACACAGGTAAGGCTGCTGCGTATCCTCGAAACCGGGGAGTTTATCAAAGTGGGATCGTCCAAGGTACTGAAAACGGACGTAAGGGTGGTGGCTGCCACCAACGTAAACCTCCAGGATGCGGTTTCCGCCGGGAAATTCCGCGAGGACCTGTACTACAGGCTCAGCACCGTGCCCATTCATGTGCCTCCGCTGAGGGAGCGCAAAGACGACATTATCATGCTGTTTAAGAAGTTTGCGTCTGATTTTGCCGAAAAATACCGCATTCCGCCCCTGCAGCTCAGGGAGGATGCTGCCCAGGTACTGATCAACCAGCGATGGTCGGGTAACGTGCGTCAGCTGAAAAACCTCGCCGAGCAAATCTCCGTCATCGAAAAAGACAGACACCTGGATGCGGAAACCGTCAAAAAATACCTGCCACCCGGTCAGGAGAGCATGTTGCCGGTGCTGTTCAATGATGTCCGCAACGACCCGGGAAACCTCTCCGAAAGGGAAATCCTCTATAAGCTGCTGTTCGACATGAAGCGCGACATCACCGACATGAAAAAGATCATCACACAGCTGATGCAGGACGGCAAGGTTTCGGGTTCGTTCAGGGAAGAACACGCACACCTCCTCGAAAAGCTTTATGAAGGCAGTGAGGTGCCTCAAATCTATAAGGAACACGAGGCATTTCAAAATGATGATGAGGCCGTAAGGGACGAGGTAGTGGAAAGCTATGAAGAAACGCCTCATGAGTTTGTTGAGGAGAATCTTTCCATCCAGCAAAAGGAAAAGGATTTGATTGAAAAAGCGTTGACGAAGCACAAGGGCCGCAGAAAAAAAGCCGCCAGGGAGCTTGGCATCTCCGAAAGGACGCTGTACCGGAAAATAAAGGAATACGACATTTAGCGGTTACCGGGTAACATGTTAGCTATACAACCTATAAGATTCACCGATTGCTAACGTTTAAGTTTTATAGAATGAGAAGGTTTCGATTATACGCTGCGATGTTTTCACTGGTGTTGGCGGTGGTTCTGCCGGCATGCGGAGTGTATTCTTTTACAGGCGCGAGCATCCCTCCGGAGGCGGAGACCATATCCGTCAGCTACTTCCCGAATGATGCCCCGCTTGTTCAGCCCACCCTCAGCCAGCGCTTTACTGAAGAGTTGCAGGACAAATTCCTGCGGCAAACCAATTTGCGGATGGTGGAAGGCATAGGGCATTTGCATTTCGAAGGCAGCATTACCGGTTACAGGACAGAGCCGGTGGCTATTGGCGGGGACGACAGGGCAGCCATGAACAGGCTGACCATCACCGTCAGGGTGTCTTTCATCAATGAATTTGACCCCTCTTCCGATTTCGAGCGGTCTTTTTCAAGGTTTTTTGATTACGACAGCAGCTTAAGTCTTTCAGAGATAGAAAATGACGCCATTGACCTGATCACCAAGGAGCTGGCTGAAGACATTTTCAACCAGGCCGTGGTCAACTGGTAACTTTGCTTAAATGATGCAGGAAACGTTTTTACATGCGGTCAAACACCGGCGGTTTTCCGATGATGAGTTGCCGTCGTTCCTGGGTGATGTGGTGAAGAAATTCCCCTATTGTCAGCCGGCCCTCATCCTGTATGCAAAAGTGCTGATGCACCGCGGGCATCCCGGCTACGAGGAGGTTCTTAAGCGTGCTGAAGCCTGCGTCCCTGACCAGAGGCTGTTTCGTGCCTTTATGGCGGAGGAGGAACGGCATACACCGGCCGGCAACACGCCGGAAACACCGGAAATGCCGGAAGCGCAGGTAAGGCAACAGCGGCAACAGGCCATCATTGAACGTTTTCTGACCAACCAGCCACGCATTCAGCGCGCCGGTGCGCCTGCACCTACAGGCGAGCTTTCGCGCGAAAGCATTGAAGAAAAGAGCGACATCGTCAGCGAAACGCTGGCAGAGGTCCTGCTTAAACAGGGGCAAAAGGATCGCGCCATTATGATTTATAATAAATTAAGTTTGATGTTTCCGGAAAAAAGCCGTTACTTTGCAAAAAAATTGAAAAACATAGAAAAAGGGAATTTTTAAAAAAGAAAGAATAATGGGTACTTATGTTTTGATATCTGTATTGATACTGATTACCTGCGTGTTGCTGGTGATGATTGTGCTTGTTCAGAATGCCAAGGGTGGCGGTCTGGCCTCAAACTTTTCTGCCAGCAACCAGGTTATGGGCGTTAGGAAAACCACAGACTTTCTGGAGAAGGCCACATGGACTCTGGCTATTATCCTTCTTGTACTCACGCTTTCATCCACCTTTGTCATTCCGCGCAGCGACGTTCGTCAGGCGGCTCAGAGTGAGATCCTGGACCTTGTGCCGGCCGGCGACGCCAGGCCCGCAAGCCGCCAGGTACCACCCCCCGGGCAAGCCATACCGGACGACATGGATGACATTCTCGAGGCTCCAATTGCCATCGAACCCGTGGAGTAACGCCTTAACGAATCCAAAAAAAATGTCAGAATGGATGCCATTCTGACATTTTTTTTTGCTTTTCCTGACGATATGCTGAAAATTTGACCTTGCAGCACTGTCCACACCCCTTTGGCACAATATGTGAAGCGTGCGGGGTTGGAATTGTGAGCTGACACTTGCAAAATAAACATAATTGTCTAACCCGTAAAACGAATAACAATGACAAAAGTAAACATCAAACCCTTAGCTGACCGTGTATTGGTTCAGCCGGCTGCTGCAGAAGAAAAGACCACCGGAGGAATCATCATTCCTGACACAGCCAAGGAAAAGCCGCAAAGAGGCACCGTAATTGCCGTTGGCGCAGGAACCAAAGACAACCCCATGACACTGAAAGCAGGAGACAAGGTACTTTACGGCAAGTATGCCGGTACCGAGCTGAGTTTTGATGGGCAGGATTATCTGATCATGCGTGAATCGGATATTTATGCAATCATATAATCAAAGCAACTATCTGGAACAAAAAAATCATTTTCAAACCAATAAAAAAAGATAACAATCATGGCAAAAGACATAATTTTCAATCTTGAAGCGCGCAACGCATTAAAACGCGGAGTAGACAAGCTATCAAATGCCGTAAAGGTAACCCTGGGGCCTAAAGGCCGCAACGTGATCATGGACAAAAAATTCGGCGCACCGGCAATTTCCAAGGACGGTGTTACCGTGGCCAAAGAAATTGAACTCGAAGACGCCGTAGAAAACATGGGTGCACAGTTGGTTAAAGAGGTTGCCAGCAAGACGGCCGATGTGGCCGGCGACGGTACCACCACAGCAACCGTTTTGGCCCAGGCCATCATCACCAGCGGACTCAAAAACGTTGCAGCCGGTGCCAACCCGATGGATCTGAAACGCGGTATCGACAAAGCCGTTGAGAAAGTGATCGGGCACCTTAAGTCACAATCACAGGAAGTTGGCGACAGCATTGAAAAGATTGAGCAGGTGGCCACCATTTCAGCAAACAACGACAAAAGCATTGGCAGGCTCATAGCAGAAGCCATGTCGAAGGTGAAAAAAGAAGGTGTAATCACCATCGAGGAAGCCAAAGGCACTGAAACCAGCGTAAAAGTTGTTGAAGGTATGCAGTTCGACCGCGGCTATATTTCACCTTATTTCGTAACCGACACCGACAAGATGGAAGCGGTGTTCGAAGATCCCTACATCCTGATCTACGATAAGAAGATCAGCACCATGAAAGATTTCCTGCCGATACTGGAGAAGGTGGTTCAAACCGGAAAGCCTTTGGTTATTATTGCCGAGGATGTTGACGGTGAAGCGCTTGCCACGCTTGTTGTAAACAAGCTGCGCGGCTCGCTGAAAATTGCCGCCGTTAAGGCGCCGGGATTTGGCGATCGCAGAAAAGCCATGCTTGAAGACATTGCCATCCTGACCGGCGGAACCGTGATCAGCGAGGAGCAGGGCTACAAACTCGAAAATGCAGACCTGAGCCATTTGGGCAGTTGCGAGAAAGTCTCCATCGACAAGGACAACACTACCATTGTCAGCGGCAAGGGTGACACGAACAACATCAAGGCGCGCGTTAACCAGATCAGAACACAGATGGAGAACACGACCAGCGACTATGACAAGGAGAAGCTCCAGGAGCGCCTTGCCAAGCTTGCCGGTGGTGTGGCTGTTCTTTATGTTGGCGCTGCCAGCGAAGTGGAAATGAAGGAAAAGAAAGACCGTTGCGACGATGCACTGCACGCCACTCGTGCTGCCGTTGAGGAAGGCATCGTGCCGGGAGGTGGTGTTGCCTACATCCGCGCATTGGCATCACTCGAAGGCTTCAAAGGCGAAAATGCTGATGAAACCACAGGTGCAGCCATTGTACGCAGGGCACTTGAAGAGCCTCTGAGGCTGATCGTTGAAAACGCAGGAGTGGAAGGTTCCATCATCGTGCAGAAAGTGAAAGAAGGCAAAGAAGACTTCGGATACAACGCTTACTCGGGCACCTTTGAAAACCTTTACGCTTCAGGTGTTATCGACCCCACCAAGGTTACCCGCGTAGCACTTGAAAACGCCTCTTCCATTGCCGGCATGCTGCTCACTACAGAGTGTGTACTGGCCGATATCAAAGAGGAAAAACCCGACATGCCTCCAATGAACCCGGGCATGGGCGGTATGGGCGGAATGATGTAATCAACCCCCTATATATATAAGCCGGAGCGGTCAGGAAAAATACCTGACCGCTCTTTTTTTTCCTTAACTGTTACTGCTTTATTCTTCCAGGATGACAATTTTTTCAATCCTGTCGCCCTGCCGGATGTCGTCTATCACATCCATGCCCTCGACAACCTTGCCAAAACAGGTGTGCTGGCGGTCGAGATGTGCAGTGTTTGCACGGCTGTGGCAAATAAAGAACTGCGAGCCACCGGTGTTACGGCCCGCATGAGCCATCGACAACACACCCCTGTCGTGATACTGATTGTTGCCGTCCAGCTCACAGTCAATGGCATACCCCGGTCCACCCATGCCGGTGCCGTGAGGGCAACCACCCTGAATCACAAAGTCAGGGATTACCCGGTGAAACGTCAACCCATCGTAAAAACCCTTGCGGGATAACTCCACAAAATTCTTTACCGTTGCAGGTGCATCTTCTTCATAAAAATGTACCAGCATTGCACCTTTTTCTGTCCTGATCTCAGCCTTTAACATCGCATTAAAATTGTTTATGAATCCTTTATTCCAAAAATGTCATTTCAGCCCTCAAGCGGTCAAAATATTCACTGCCCTCCTGTGAAGAAGTAACGGTGTAGTCCATCACAATGATATTCCCGCTTAACCGGCCGCTGCCTTCAAAAACCAAAAGCCCGTGCGTCTGCTCTGCCACAAGAAGGTCGTTACCGTCCACCTGCGCCAGAACATCAATGTTGAGGTTGTAGAAGTTGGAGATCACGACATAATCCTCCGTGGCTATGTCCTTGCGTATCCGCACTTCGTAATCATCGCGCGGACTGAACGTTTCGAGACTGTACTCCGTCACTTCGTAACGACCGATAAACCTGCTGCGTCCGTCCGAATCGTCGTCGCAGGCGCTAAACGCCATGGCTGTGAGCAGGACGAGAGCAAATAAACACCTCCGAGTTTTCATGATTGCCTGATTAATAAAGATGGCAGGACATCTTTGAACAAAAATACTCAAATCCTGTAAATTGTTGCTCATACGGCGAAAAGTATTCAACAAGCAATGCTCCGTAGTGGTTCCCTTTGCCGGGCTTAACGGGGTGATCTGCGCGGCACAAAGGAGTCTATGGGATTTTTTAGTCCGCCGAATTGCCTCAGCTCAAGCCGGACCGATCCTACTTTGAGTCCGGACTCTATGAGCAAGGGTATTTTATTTTCGTCATCCGAGATCCAGAGTGTCATCGGGTAGGGCTGGTCAAAAATGGCACCCACCTGAACCTGGGGTCTGAACCTCAAAGCGTTGAACGTTCCAAGGCCCGTCCTGATCTGTTCGCGCCCCTCGAACAGGATGCGTGAAACATAAACGGAGTCGCTCATATGGAAATCCAGGTAAATTGATTCTCCCGGGATCACCGCATCTCTGCTGAACGTGCGCGCAAAATACAAGGCCGACAGCATGTCCTGCACGAATGGCGGGGTGGGGATGGTGTCGCGATCGCTATAGGCCAGCAGCTTTTCCCGGTCAAAAGTTACATCATCTTCACGCCGGTAGCGTCCTTCGCGGATATTTCGCGTAAACCTCAGCGGGGCCAGGCTCTTTTCGTCAACAAATGACCGGTAATGATTTTCCACTTTATAGAACAGGTTGAAAACTCCGCGTGTTTTGATGATGCATTCGATGATCATAACGTCCTGCCCGTCCTTGCTCAAGACATCAGGTTTGATTTCGAGGCTTGCATCGCCGGCCGTAATGTTGCCTGTCAGCAGGCTGTGGTAGGCAGCATTGAAGATCAGGCGTTCACCTCTTTGAAAAGCGGTGTTCTCCACTTCACGGCCGGAGCTGTCCGGATGACCGGCGACGGCGTTAGTGAAGAGGAAGAAGAAGCTAAGCCAAAGAATGCAGGTTTTAAGCATGTACACAGCAAAAAGCTGTCGGTTTAAATGACAATGTTTACAATTTTTCCCGGAACAACAATCACTTTCCTGGGGGGGTTGCCGGCCAGCCACTTTTGTGCTTCGGGGGCTTTCAGCACCATGGTTTCCACCTCCTCTCGCGGGGTGTCCGCAGCCATTTCCATTTTGAAACGTGTTTTCCCGTTGAAAGAAACGGGGTAAGAAACCATATCGTCCACCACCAGTGTTTCATCCCAGTCTGGGAAGGATGCAGCGGCAACGCTGTCTTCATGTCCCAGCTGGTGCCAAAGCTCTTCCCCGATATGGGGGGCAAAGGCAGATATCATAACTGCCAGGGGCTCCAGCACTTCACGCTTGTTGCACTGCATCTCCGTGAGCTTGTTCACACAAACCATAAAAGCACTTACTGCCGTGTTGAAAGAGAAGCGCTCAATATCACCACTGACTTTCATTATGGTTTTGTGCAGTATTTTTTTCTCTTCGTAGGAAGCGGGAGCATCTGAAACGACCACCTTATTATTTTTGTCGTGATACAGGCGCCACAGCTTCTTAATAAAGCGAAACACGCCCTCAATGCCCTTAGTGTCCCAGGGCTTGGCCTGTTCTATGGGGCCGAGAAACATCTCGTAAAGACGCAGGGTGTCGGCGCCATATTTTTCAACGAGGTCGTCGGGGTTGACAACATTGTGGAGCGATTTCGACATTTTTTCGATCTCCCATCCGCAATGATATATTCCGTCTTCAAGAATAAATTCGGCATCTTTATATTCTGGATTCCATGTTCTGAAGGCCTCCAGGTCAAGGATGTCGTTTTCAACCATGTTGACGTCCACGTGCAAAGGCGTGGTGTCGTAGCCGTCCTTAAGGTTGCAGGACACGAAGGTGTTGGTGCCTTTGACGCGGTACACAAAGTTTGACCGGCCCTGTATCATGCCCTGGTTAATGAGTTTCTTAAAGGGCTCTTCGTGCGTTACGACCCCAATATCGAACAGAAATTTGTTCCAGAAGCGTGCATAGATCAGGTGGCCGGTGGCATGTTCGGCGCCGCCCACATAGAGGTCAACGTTTTCCCAGTAGCTGATGGCTTCTTCCGACACCAGCCGCCGGTTGTTGTTCGGGTCCATATACCTGATATAATAGGCGCTGGAGCCGGCAAAGCCCGGCATGGTGTTGCATTCCAGCGGATAACCCTCCCTGGTGTGCCAGTTCCTGGCCCTCGCCAGAGGCGGCTCACCGGTTTCGGTGGGCAGGTATTTATCGACGGGGGGCAGTTCCAGGGGCAGCTCCGATTCATCCATGACATAGGGGATGCCGTCTTTGTAATAGACAGGGAAAGGCTCTCCCCAGTAACGCTGGCGGCTGAAAATGGCATCACGCAGGCGGTAATTCACCCTCTCCTTTCCTATACCATTGGTCTCCAGCTTGCGGCACACTGCGCTTATGGCGGCAGGCACCTCCATACCGTCGATAAAGCCGGAGTTGACCAGGATGCCTTCTTTGGCGTCGTATGCCTCTTCTGACACATCCCCTCCGGTAACCACTTCAATGACGGGAAGGTCAAAGTGCCTGGCAAAGGCATGGTCGCGACTGTCGTGCCCCGGCACAGCCATTATGGCACCGGTGCCGTATCCGGCAAGCACATAGTCGGCCACATAGATCGGAATCAGTGTTTCTGCGAGAGGATTAACGGCATAGGCGCCGGTAAACTGACCGGAAACCGTTTTAACCTCTGCCATACGCTCACGCTCCGACTTTTGTGCGGCCGCCCTGACATATTGTTCAACGGCGGGCCGGTATGCCTCGGTGGTGATCTGCGACACCAGTTCATGCTCGGGAGCCAGCACCATGAACGTAGCACCAAAAACAGTGTCGGGGCGGGTGGTAAACACTTCTATGGCGGCGGTGCTGTCCTGCACGGGAAAGAGAATGGTCGCTCCCGTTGAACGGCCGATCCAGTTCCGCTGTATCTCTTTGAGTGAATCGCTCCAGTCTATCTCTTCGAGCCCCTGCAACAGCCGTTCGGCATAAGCGGTGATGCGCAGAAACCATTGCTGCATCTTTTTCCGTTCTACGGGGTGACCGCCGCGAACCGACAAGCCTTCTTTCACTTCATCATTTGCAAGCACCGTTCCCAGGGCTGGACACCAGTTCACATAGGTGTCGGACAGATACGCCAGCCGGTAATTCATCAGCACCTGCCTGCGTGTCCTTTCATCCATCTTAAGCCACTCAACAGCCGTGAAGCTGCCGGTCGTGCTGCACGCTGCATCTACATCCACATTGCCGCTGCGCGCAAAGGTTTCTTCCAGCTCGCTGATGGGTTCAGCCCTGCCGGTTTTGTTGTTGTAATAATGATGAAATAACTGTATGAAGGTCCATTGCGTCCACTTATAATATGAAGGGTCGCAGGTGCGCACTTCCCTGCTCCAGTCAAAGCTGAAACCCAGCTTGTCGAGCTGCTCCCTGTACCTTTTTATGTTGTTTTCCGTAGTGATGGCAGGGTGCTGGCCTGTTTGTATGGCATATTGTTCGGCAGGAAGTCCATAGGCATCGTAACCCATCGGGTGCAGCACGTTAAACCCTCGCTGACGCTTGTAGCGGGCATAAATGTCAGAGCCAATGTACCCAAGAGGGTGCCCGACGTGCAAGCCCGCCCCCGAAGGATAAGGAAACATGTCCAGCACATAAAACTTGGGTTTGTCATGGTCAATAAAAACGCGATAGGTGTTCTTATCCTGCCACCGGGCCTGCCACTTCTTCTCGACTTCCCTGAAATTGTATTCCATAGGTATTGAATGTTTCTGATTCGTGCCTGCAAAGTTAATCAATACAATCAAGTTAAAAGCAACGGATTTGGCCGTCTGTTTCAATCGAAAAATGTCTGTATCTTTGAGGCCTCATAATGATGCTGCTCCTGCAGAAAAAACACGTTGCGTATGGACGAAAAAAAGAAACCCCTTTTGTTTGAGGACTTTCCACCGCTTTCCACAAGCGAGTGGGAGGCAAAAATCCACGAGGACCTTAAGGGTGCCGATTACGAGAAGCGGTTGGTCTGGAAGACACCGGAGGGCATTGACGTCCGCCCTTACTATCGTTCTGAGGACTTAGAAGCGCTGCCACAATCCGGCACGCTGCCCGGCGAACCTCCTTTTGCCCGCGGGAACAGGATAAAAGACAACGACTGGATCATCCGTCAGGATTTTGAAGAAGCCGACCCGGCCAAAGCCAACGCACTGGCACGGGAGGCCATCATCAAGGGCGTTGAAGCCGTGGGCTTTAACGCAGAACGCATTGATTCAGCGTCGGCTTTGGAAGCGCTGCTGGAGGGCATAGACCCGGAAAAGACGGCCATACACCTGCTGCATGGCACAAATTACCCCGGCTTGTTCGACCACCTCATCACTGTTGCAGGACAGAAGCAACTGAAAGGCTCGCTTGGATTCGACCCCCTGGCATACCTGCTTCTTTACGGGAAGTTTCATCAAAGCCGCGACCTTGCGTTTGAAAGGGCCGGAGAGTTGATTAAAAAGGCCATGGATCATCAGAAACACCTTCATGTGATCAGCATCAGCGGACAACACTACCACAACGCGGGTGCCAGCATGGTACAGGAGCTTGCATACAGCATGTCACAGGCTGCTGAATATCTGGCTGCTCTTTCTGATAAAGGCATCGCCGTTTCCGGCATCGCACCGCGCATGCACTTCAGTTTTGCCGTGGGTTCCAGTTATTTTATGGAGATCGCCAAGCTGCGTGCTGCCCGAATGCTGTGGGCAAGGATCCTGGATGCGTTTATGACTTCAGCTGACGCTAAGGACAAAGTGAGGACTGCAGAAAGTATTGCTGCCGGCATGTTCATTCACTGTGTTACCTCTGATTGGAACAAAAGCATTTACGATCCTTATGTGAATATGCTCAGGACTGCTACAGAAGCTATGTCGGCTGCTATTGGCGGCGCCGACAGCCTGTGCGTGTCAGCGTTTGACGACTGTTTCAGGAAACCCGGTGCATTGGCGCGCCGCATGGCACGCAACCAGCAGATCATTTTAAAGCATGAAGCCCATTTCAACAAGGTGGCTGATCCTGCTGCCGGTTCTTATTATATTGAAAAGCTTACCGGCGACCTTGCTGAGGCTGCGTGGGAACTCTTTGTCAGGACCGAAGACGAGGGTGGTTTCATTCGCGCTGCTGAATCGGGTGTCATCCGCGAAAGCATAGAAGAGAGCTGTCGTAAACGCGATACGGACATTGCCCAGCGGAAGCGTGTCTTTGTTGGCACGAATCAGTATGCCGACACCTCCGAGCGCATGCTGGACAAGATAGAGCCCAGGGCGAAACTTACCGATATGTCGGTTCTGCGCCAGTATCGCGGGCCGCAGGCATTTGAAGCCCTGCGCATGGCCGTTGAGAACCACACCCGCAAAGGCTTTGAAACACCCAAGGTGTTTCTGTTCACCTACGGCAACCTTACCATGCGTAAGGCCAGGGCAAGCTTTTCCGCCAACTTTTTCGGAGTGGCCGGTTACGAAATCATCGACAACAACGGTTTCACCACTGTTGATGACGGGGTAAAGGCTGCACTGGCTTCAAAGGCGCACATCGTGGTGTTGTGCAGCAGCGACGAAGAATACCTGGAAATGGCTTCTGCGGCAAGCATGATCAAAGACAGTGCTCCCGCCACACGGGTTGTGGTGGCAGGCAATCCGAAAGAGATCATTGACCGGCTGAACGAAGCCGGGGTAGACCACTACATCCACCTGCGAACCAACACCCTGGAAGCCTTAACCCGTTTTAACGAGCAGCTGGGTGTCCTTTAAACAACGCCGGCACCGGCATCAATCGCTCATACAGAACTACAACAGCATCAAAAAAACATCACAACCTATGCGACCCGATTATAAAAACACCTCATTCCAATCAAACAGAAAGCAATCCGTTGATCAACGCCAGTGGGAGGAGAAGCATAAGATCCACAAGTGCTGGCAAACCGCCGAGAAGATTGACGTGAAGCCGGTATACGGTGCGCAAGACCTTCTTGACATGGAGCACCTGGAGTATGCTGCGGGCCTTCCGCCCTTTTTGCGCGGGCCCTACTCCACCATGTACGTAATGCGGCCCTGGACCATCAGGCAGTATGCCGGGTTTTCAACGGCTGAGGAGTCTAACGCGTTTTACAGGCGTAACCTGGCTGCCGGCCAGAAAGGGCTTTCCGTTGCCTTCGACCTGGCGACGCACCGCGGCTATGACTCAGACCACGAGCGTGTGATCGGTGACGTGGGCAAAGCCGGGGTGGCCATTGACTCCATCCTGGATATGAAGATTTTGTTTGATGAGATTCCGCTGGACAAAATGTCTGTTTCGATGACGATGAACGGCGCTGTATTGCCGGTGATGGCTTTTTATATTGTGGCGGCCGAAGAACAGGGCGTATCTATGGAACAGCTCAGCGGTACCATTCAGAACGACATCCTGAAGGAGTTTATGGTAAGAAATACTTACATCTACCCTCCACTGCCTTCCATGCGCATCATTGCTGACATTTTTGAGTTCACGTCGAAAAACATGCCGCGTTTTAACTCCATATCCATCAGCGGATACCATATGCAGGAGGCGGGTGCGACCTGCGATATTGAGCTGGCATATACCCTGGCCGACGGCCTTGAATACCTGCGGACCGGTGTTAATGCGGGTATGGACATTGACCGTTTTGCACCCCGTTTGTCCTTTTTCTGGGCCATCGGCATGAATCATTTTATGGAGATTGCCAAGATGAGGGCTGCGCGGATGCTGTGGGCGAAGCTCGTGCAGCAGTTCAACCCCCGGAACCCAAAGTCGCTTGCCTTGCGCACGCATTCACAAACATCCGGATGGAGTCTTACCGAGCAGGACCCTTACAACAATGTGGCACGCACCTGCATTGAGGCTATGGGTGCCGTTCTTGGCCACACACAGTCGTTGCACACCAACGCGCTGGATGAGGCCATTGCCCTGCCCACCGATTTTTCGGCCCGCATTGCTCGTAACACACAGCTTTACATCATGGAAGAAACGGATGTAACACGCGCCATTGACCCCTGGGCCGGCTCTTATTATGTGGAGGCCCTCACCCATGAGATTGCCCACCGCGCCTGGGCGCACATACAGGAGATCGAAAGTCTTGGCGGCATGGCCAAGGCCATTGAGACCGGCGTTCCGAAAATGCGCATTGAGGAGGCTGCTGCACGCAAACAGGCGCGCATCGACAGCGGGCGCGACATCATTGTAGGCGTTAACAGGTACCGCCTGGAGAAGGAGGACCCGATTGACATCCTGGATGTAGATAATACCGCAGTACGTGCCGCCCAGATCCGACGGCTGGAGAAGCTTCGTGCGGAACGTAATGAGACGGAGGTGCATCAGGCGCTGGCAGCATTGACAAAAGCCTGCGAAACGGGAGAAGGGAACTTGCTGGCATTGTCGGTTGAAGCCGCCCGGAAACGGGCTTCCCTCGGAGAGATCTCCCAGGCGTGTGAAAAGGTTTTTGGCCGATATCAGGCCGTTATACGTTCAATATCAGGAGTGTATTCAATGGAAATCGAAAACAACGACAGCTTTGTAAAGGCCAGGGCGATGGCTGACGAGTTTGCCGGCATTGAAGGCCGCAGGCCACGGATCATGATCGCCAAGATGGGTCAGGACGGCCACGACCGCGGCGCAAAAGTAGTGGCTACTGCATACGCCGACATGGGCTTCGACGTAGATATGGGACCGCTGTTCCAGACACCACGGGAGGCTGCCCGCCAGGCCGTCGAAAACGATGTGCACATCGTGGGAGTGTCAAGCCTCGCCGCCGGCCATAAAGTGCTGGCGCCACAGATCATAGAAGAGCTCAAAAAACTTGGACGCGACGACATCATGGTCATCGTGGGGGGCGTGATACCTCCGCAAGACTATCAGTTCCTCTATGATGCGGGAGTGGTAGGTATTTTCGGGCCCGGAACCGTCATCGCCGAAGCAGCCATCAAGATGCTGAAGATCCTTCTGGACGCCCGCCGCGACGGCTGACACCACATGGACACAGCCTCAGGCGATCAGGCTCCTGATCCTGTCGTCGAGCGCTTTCTGATCAGCCGTGAAACTAGCCAGACCTGCAGCGTTCAACAACGCATCCACAGAGGCTTTGCCGGCCTTTAGCTCTTCCTGCCAGTGTGCATATACAGGGATTTTGCCGTCCGTGGCAATCCTGGCATGCTGACCGCCATCAAACTGCGGAAAAAGATCCTGCAATCCTGCAGCATGTGCCCTGGCCATAAACTCTTCGGCCGTGGCAGGAGGATTTTTGTCAAGGCCGCGCGCAAAAGCATGCTCCACCTCAGTGTAATTCCAGAGTTTTTCAATCTGCAAAAGCCCTAGGTCTGCTTCATCGGCCATCTGTACGGCGTAGTCCTGATCGGTATTGTTGCGGAAAAGCGGCCTGAGCTCCGTCACACCCGCCCTGGCTACCGCAACGGGCACGGTATAGACATCCACCCCGGCCAGGCTGGCAAGCTGTGATGCATCACGAAGACTGGCAGCTATCTGGCGGGTCGGCTCGGGATTCTGCCGCGAACAGGCAGCCACCACACGCTGACTGGCAAGAGTCACCTTCTCGCCAACCATACGGCCGTCACCAAGTTTATTGTCTTCAACAAAAGCATTCAAACGGCCCAGGAAGATGTTCACATAGCTTGGTTTGGAAAAATATGCCGCAATCAGGTTTTGCCGCACACTGAAATTCAGGGTGAAATTCACCGGGATCTGCTTCTCGCGAATGCGCCGCGTTGCAATGTAACCCGAAGGTGTAAGGGGTATCTTAATGATGAAATGCTCAGGACATATATCAAAAAATCGCTCTGCATACCACACCGAACGGTCAATGTCGTGAGCCATATCGGTATGGAGCTCCACGCTTATCTTGCCGCCGAACTTTTCCGCCAGCTTGAGGCCATGCCGCGCATTGAGGATAAAGGCAATCTCAACGATCCTTTCATGAAGGTCGAGGCCGGCAAGCAGCTTGTTTGCCTCCGGGATCAGGTCATCATAAATGCCTTTCTGTATTTCCTTGTTGAGAAGGGTGTTGTTGGTGGTAAGCGCCGTCATGCTGTTGCACCACAAGGATGCGGCCTCATCAAGATCACCGGTGTCGAGCCACACCTCTGTGCCGGCCTGCCGGAGGGCCGCCCAGAAAGAATGGTCACCGGCGTGTAACGGTGCGGAAAGATCGATTCCTTTCAAAACGAACTCCTTAACCTTTTTCATCAATTCATTTGTCATCATATGCAGTCTTTAAGAATTAGTAATCAGATCATGGGGCATCTCTCATTGCAGCGTCAAAAATAATATTTTAATTGGAACGCAGGAAACCGCCACCGGGGAGTGAAACACTGCTCATGGGGTATGTCTGCGGGTGTTTGTGCCGTGTTGCGCCCGTTGCAGGACTCTTGCATCCCGAATCCAGCCTTTTACCCTCTGGCACTCATCATGAAAATTTCCGGATAATATACACATCGTAATCGCCCAGGTAGTTAAAGCCCAGCTGTTGATACAAGGCTATGGCGGCTTTGTTGGTGCGATGCACTTCAAGCTTGATCTGGACGTTGCGCTCTATGGCATATTCGATGCAATGCCTGCTCAACAGGCGGCCAATGCCTTTTCGCTGATACGCAGGCAAGACGCCAAGATGATGCAGGTGAAGGCGCCGACCGTCAAAAGTCATCCAGCTGGTAGCCAGCAAGGTGCTTTCAGCATCTTCAGCAACAAGCAGCCTGCCGCCCATGGCAATGCTTGTTTCAATAACAGCGGAAGTGTCGCCGCGATGCGCTCCGCCCAAACCCGTGAGATCCCACAATGCCATCATGGGAACATAATCATCCGGGCGATAATCGCGCACAATAATACGGGACAAGATGTCGTTGGTGTCTTTCATGTCTTTGTATTTTGTATGTGTTTGGTTGTCTGTGTCTTGTGTTTGTGACTAAGATGCTGAATGGATGTCAGATGTGCAGATGTGCAGATGTGCAGATGTGAAGATGTGAAGATGCAAGGCTATTGTTTAATTGTTTAATTGTTTAATCGTTGATTTGTTTATTCGTTTAATCGTTGATTTGTTTATTCGTTTTTCGTTTAATTGTTGATTCGTTGAATTGTTAAATAGGAGTGTTTGGGAGTGTTTAATTAAGTGTGTCACTTTTCATTTTTCACTTTTCACTTTATCTGCTTTTGGCTTTTCGCAAGAAAATCTGCCTGGTCTAACGCCCATTAAACTGGACTAAATTAGTTAAGGGTTTTTACAAAAATATAACTATCGCGGCATGAATCTTGCTGATTGCTTCTTCTTCCAAAAGAAAAAAGTGATCAAAAAGCCGTACTTTTGTGCTTTATCTGTTTGGATGAATTCACTCAAAACCATCTAAAATTAATCAATTATTGAACCTTATGAAAAACCTGATCATTCTTTTGGCACTCGTCAGCATGCTGATGTTTGCCTGCAAGTCGAAAGAGATGGCGGTTGTTGAAGAGCCGCCGGTTGAAGAAACTGTTGCTGAGCCCGTGGCGGATATCAGGCCTGAACCTGTAGAGGTCCTTGTGGTGGAAGAGCGTTTTACCTTCGACCGTTCTGAAGACAAGCTTACGCATGATGACAACACCTATTTCATCATCCTGGGCAGTTTCAGCTATAAGGACAATGCCGAACGTTTTGTTGAGACCTTAAAAAAACAGGGTTTTTCGCCGGTAGTCCTGCTTTCTGAAACCGGTTTCCACAGGGTTTCTGTTTACTCTTACGATCAGGAGGTTCCTGCGAGGACGCGCATTCAGCAGCTGCGCAGCAACTATCCTGAATATCATGACCTCTGGTTGCTGATCAGAAAGCAATAAGGGCCGGATATACTTTTCGGGGGTTGTGCGAAAACAGTGCGGGGAGGCTCAGCGCTTTGTAGTGCCGGACATCCCCTATCCATTGACTCCGGATGCGGTGGCCACATCTGCTTTCCTCAAAAACAGCAGGAGGTGCAGCACAAACAGATGACACAATAAAATGATGCCTGCAATGAAAATTCTCATCACAAACATCAAAGAGTTGCTCCAGACGGAGGAGGTGCCGAAGTCCAGGGTGTGTGGTGCCGGCATGGCTGTTTTGCCTGCGGTAAGTAACGCCTATTTAGTGATCGAAGACGGGCGCATCAAGGCTTTTGGGCGCATGGAAGATTTTTCAGGCAGTCCGTTTGCCTCGCTTGCCGGGCGGTCGGATGTACAGGAAATTGATGCTGAAGGCCGCATGGTGATGCCTGCGTTTTGTGATTCGCACACGCACCTGTTGTATGCCGGCAGTCGTGAAATTGAATACATCGACAAGATACGCGGGCTGAGCTACGAAGAGATTGCAAAGCGGGGCGGCGGCATACTGAATTCAGCACGTCGTTTGCAGGAGGCAAGCGAGGAGGAGCTGGTTGAACAGGCGATGCTGCGCCTGGAAGAGATCAGGATGCTGGGTACCGGCGCCGTGGAGATAAAAAGCGGTTACGGTTTAACCACCGACAGTGAGCTGAAGATGCTTCGTGTTATCAGAACACTGAAAGAGCTCACCCCTCTGACCATCAAGGCCACATTCCTTGGAGCACATGCCGTGCCCGCCGAATATAAACAGCGCCAGGGGGCCTACGTCGACCTGGTCATCCAGGAGATGATCCCGCAGGTTGCCGGTGAGGGTCTGGCCGACTATATTGATGTTTTTTGCGACCGCGGCTTCTTCACCGAAGAAGAAACAGACCGCATCCTGATGGCCGGCATGAAGCACGGCTTGCAGCCAAAAATACACGCCAACGAACTCGACTACAGCGGAGGTATACAGGTAGGTGTAAAATACCATGCACTGTCCGTTGACCACCTGGAATTTACCGGCGATGAGGAAATTGCCGTACTGAAGGAGAGCAACACCATGCCCACCCTTTTGCCCGGGGCGGCTTTCTTTTTGGGAATGGAATACCCGCCTGCCCGCAAAATGATAGACAGCGGGCTTCCGGTGGCTATGGCCAGCGACTATAATCCGGGATCATCACCGTCGGGAAACATGCAACTGGTCATGTCGCTGGGATGCATCAAAATGAAGATGCTGCCCGAAGAGGTCATTCATGCGGTGACCTTAAACGGCGCCTATGCCATGGGCGTGGAAGAGGAACTGGGCAGTATAGCACCCGGGAAAAAAGCCAACCTCATCATCACACAACCCATTTCGACCTATGCCTTCCTGCCTTATGCCTATGGAAGCAACAAGGTGGAACGGGTGATCATTCAAGGCAGGCTCTGACCTGTAACGCTCATATTTCCCAAAGCAGCCAAGCTTCTGAAGAAAGCGCCTTAACTAAACCGGCAAAACGAAAGAACACAACCCTGGTCCCATCTGCAAAAAAACAAACTACCGTGAAAGACAACCATCAGCTATATGTTGCCAAAACCTTTGCAGGCCTTGAGCCTCTGCTGGCTAAAGAACTCAGCGACCTGGGGGCCCGGGAGGTCACTATGTTGCGAAGGGCGGTTTCTTTTAGCGGCGACCTGCAGACCCTTTACCGCGCCAACATCTGGTGCAGAACGGCTCTGAGCATTTTGCGCCAGCTCCACAAGTTTTCTTTTGAGAACAAAGAGGATTTTTATGAGCAGATGCGGAAGGTTGACTGGCCTTCCCTGTTTGATAAGGACAAAACCATTCTTGTGGTTCCCGTAGCACACGGCTCCGATCTTTTCATCAATACGATGTACCTGGCGCAGCTCAGCAAAGACGCCATCGCTGATGCTTTTATGGGAAAATACAACAGCCGTCCGAATGTTGACACGTCGGGTGCTGACATTCGCATCAACGTGCACGTGCTTGGTAATCAGTGCACCGTTTCGCTTGACAGCAGCGGGGAGGCACTGTTTAAGCGCGGCTACCGCAGGGCATCAGGACCAGCACCCATCAACGAGATCCTGGCGGCAGGACTGATCATGCTCAGTGAATGGGACCTGACCAGTCCATTCGTTGACCCTATGTGCGGAAGCGGCACCTTTTCGATTGAAGCAGCGCTGATGAGCTCCAACACGGCACCCGCGGCCGGTCGTAAAATGTTCGGGTTCATGCAGTGGCCCGACTTTGACGCAGAGCTGCTGGAGAACGAGCGAGCCGATGCACGAAGCAGGGAGCGCAAGGTGCAGGCCGACATCATGGCCAGCGACAATATGGGCTTCATGCTCGATCATGCACGCCAGAACATAATGCATGCGGGCTTTATGGGCAGCATCAGGGTTCAGAAAAACGACTTTTTCAGGTTCCGGCCGCCCTTTGAAAAAGGATGGGTGCTGCTCAACCCTCCCTATGGCAAGAGGATGGCACATCGTGACATTTTACAATTGCACCGCGACATAGGCGAGGCGCTGAAGCACCGTTACACCGGTTTCAGGGCAGGCATTATCAGTTCCGAAACAGAAGCCATGAAAGCCGTCGGACTCCGGCCGGACAGGAAAATCCAGGTGTACAACGGCCCGCTCCAGTGTGTCTTCAACGTTTATGACCTTTTCCGGGGAAAACTCAGGGAAAAGGATGAGGCCGGCAAAGGACACAGGCACGAAGCACAGAGAGGCCGCAGCGGTGATGGGACCGGGCCGAGGTGGGATCGGTCAAAAGGAGCTCGAAAAGAGGCCGGAGGCTGGAGCAAAAAGAGTTCGGAAAACCGGGGAGACAGGAGAAAAAAGGCGCCGGGCGGAGCAAAGTACCGGAAGCCGGACAACAGAGAACACAAACCTTAACACAAGGCCATTAATAAGCAATAAACATATTTTTAACGTTATGAGAAAAAGAGTATTAGTAGCAACAGGAGGGGGTGATTGCCCCGGTTTAAATGCCGTTATCCGGGCCATTGTTTTGCGCGCCCGGCGAGAGAGAGACTGGGAGGTGGTCGGCAGCATCAACGCTTTTGACGGGGTGTTGCACGAGCCGAACGAGGTTGTTGTGCTGGGCGAAAAAGAAGTTGCCGGCATACATATCCGTGGAGGCACCATCATTGGCACCACCAACAAGGGCGGGCCTTTTGCCTGGCCGATCAAAAATCCTGACGGCAGCTGGGGAAGCGCCGACCGCTCCGATGAAATGCTGCGGCGCCTGCAATATCTCGGCGTCGATGCCGTGATCAACATCGGCGGTGATGGTTCGCAGCGGATCTCCAAACAGCTTTTTGAAAAAGGATGCAACATCATAGGAGTGCCCAAGACCATTGACAACGACTTATCGGCCACTGACTTCACTTTCGGTTTCCAGACGGCCGTCCAGGAAGCCACCACAGCCGTTGACAAGCTGGTGACCACTGCCGCAAGCCACAACAGGGTGTTTGTGCTTGAGGTGATGGGGCGCTATGCAGGGTGGATAGGTCTGCACAGTGCCGTTGCCGGCGGTGCCGACGTCTGCCTCATACCTGAAATTCCTTACGACATCAATAAAGTAACCGAAAAGATCCACTCACGCTTCCATCGTGGCAGAGGATACGCCATTGTGGTCATTTCCGAGGGTGCCAAACCCATTGGCGGCGATGTTTACTATGAAGAGAGCAACGAGGTGGGTTACAAAAACGTACGCCTGGGCGGCGTCGCCGGCAAGCTTATTCATGAGTTAAAGCAAGCCGGCGTGGAGACCGACATGCGCGAAACCATTCTTGGCCACCTGCAGCGCGGAGGCACCCCCATCGCATACGACAGAATACTGGCCACCCAGTTCGGCGTGGAAGCCTTTGAGATGATCCTGCGTCAGGATTTTGGCAAGATGGTGGCTTACAGGCATCCCAACATTGTTGCGGTACCTTTCGAAGATGCCATCAGCCATTACAACTTTGTGAACCCTGAGTCAGACCTTGTGAAGGCTGCCAGAGGCATTGGTATCTGCATGGGTGATTAACGAAAAAAACACCATCCGCCGATGGCCCGTCAAACCCTGTTTGCCGACATCCTGCTGCCTCTTCCGCTGAAGGGCTGCTTTACCTATCGTGTGCCTTTAGAGCTCAACGATGTCATCAGGGTGGGTCAGCGGGCCGTGGTGCCTTTCGGCCGCAATAAAGTGTATGCCGGACTGGTGAAGCGCCTTCATGAAAAAGCGCCCAGGCAGTTTCAGGCCAGGTACATACACTCCCTGCTCGACGACGAGCCTGTGGTCACATCAAAACAGTTTGACTTTTGGGAGTGGATTGCCGACTATTACCTGTGTACCGAAGGCGAGGTGATGAATGCAGCGTTGCCGCCGGCCATGAAGCTGAGCGGCGAAACCCGCATTGCTCTGAATCCTGATACTTCGCCCGGGGGTGCTGAGCTGAATGAGAAAGAACAGGCGCTCCTCGATGCGCTTCAGCACAACAAACAGCTGAGCCTTAGCCAGGCTTCTTCAATAACCTCGCTGCCCAGGGTGCTACCCCTCATCAAAACCATGATGGACAAGGGCTTGCTGCTCCTTAAGGAAGAGCTTGACAACCCCTGGCGCCCCCGCCGCGAAAAGCATGTGCGCCTGCACAAGGCTTACCGTTCCGACGAAGCTTTAAAGGAAGTGTTTGATTATTGTGAACGCAGGGCACCGCGACAACTTGCCCTGCTGATGCAATACATTCGCCTGTCGGGATTGTTTAATGCAAAAACCAGGGAGGTGAGGGTTCAGGAACTCACCGCAGGGCTCAAAGGAAGCAATGCCGCCCTCAACGCCCTTGACAGGCGTGGCGTTTTTGAGCTGTACGACAAGGTGATCAGCTACTTTGACCATTTGCCGGCCGTGAACAATGATGTCCGCCTGAATGAAGATCAGGAACGGGCGCTGCAGGATGTCCGGAACGGCTTCGAAACGCATGACGTGGTGCTTCTTCATGGAGTTACCTCCAGCGGAAAAACGGAGTTGTACATCAGGCTGATCCGTGAAACCATTGAGAGGGGAGAGCAGGTGCTTTACCTGTTGCCCGAGATTGCCCTGACGGCTCAGATCATCAGCCGGCTGCAGCAGCATTTTGGTAACCGGGCAGGCATTTACCACTCCCGCTTTAATCCCATGGAGCGCACTGAGGTCTGGAACAACCTGTTGCGTGGCGGTGTGTTGTCGGGCAGCTCCCGCATCACCTACGACCTGGTGTTGGGTCCGCGCTCAGCCATGTTCCTGCCGTTCAGGAAGCCCGGGCTCATCATCATTGATGAGGAGCACGAACCCAGCTTTAAGCAGCACGACCCGGCCCCCCGTTACCATGCCCGCGACGCGGCCATCTACCTGGCCTCACTGCATGGTGCAAAAGTGTTGCTGGGCTCAGCCACGCCTTCACTGGAAGTCATGGCGCAGGTGCATGGCGGCAAGTTCGGTTATGCACGCATTGATAAGCGGCACGGCGGGGTGATGATGCCGGAGATCCTGGTGGCCGACATCCGTCGCGACATTCGCAGCAAAGCGATGAAGTCGCACTTTTCGGCCCTGTTATATGCCTCTGTGCGTGAAGCCCTTGACGCCGGCGAGCAGGTCATCCTGTTCCAGAACCGAAGGGGTTTCTCCCTGCGCCTGGAGTGCGATGTCTGCCATTGGCTGCCGGGCTGCCATCAGTGCGATGTGACGCTGGTGTATCATAAAAAAATCAACAAGCTGAAGTGCCACTACTGCGGCTACACGGCAGGCCCGCCGGGCGAATGCCCTGAATGCGGGTCCGCAGCGGTCAGGATGAAAGGGTTCGGCACGGAAAAAATTGAAGAAGAGCTGCCGCTCTTTTTTCCTGAAGCAAAAGTGGCACGGATGGACCTGGACACTACGCGTTCAAAGAATGCCTATGGCAAGATCATCGATGACTTTGAACAGGGCAGGATCGACATCCTGGTTGGCACACAAATGGTCAGCAAGGGGCTCGACTTCAGCAATGTAGGTGTAGTCGGCATATTGAATGCCGACAACATGCTGAGCTTCCCGGATTTCCGGTCGCACGAGCGGGCTTTTCAGCTAATGGCCCAGGTCGGCGGCCGTGCAGGAAGGCTGAAAAAGCGGGGCAAGGTGATCATTCAGACCTACAATCCGTCTCATCCCATTATAAAGCAGGTTACTGAAAACGATTACGAAGGCATGTACCGGCAACAAATCGCTGAACGCCGCGAATTCCACTATCCTCCCTTTACGCGCCTGGTGCTTCTTTCCATACTGCACCCCGATGAGGCTTTGCTCAACAGGGCAGCAGAGGAACTGGCCGGCATCCTTCGCCGCAGCTTTCCCAAAAAAGTGTTTGGCCCCGAATATCCTGTAGTGTCAAGGATTCGCAATCAATACATAAAAAACATCCTGATTAAATTGCCCCGCAGTCCGAAGTTAAAAGAAGAAAAAGAGAAGCTAAGGATGGCAGTACAGGGGTTTCAGACGCTGAGGGAATGGAAGCCGGTTCGCATCATCTATAATGCGGACCCTGTTTAGCAGCGGTTATTCTTCCACAATGATGAATACATCCTCATTGTCGCGTTTCATAAGATACTTTTCGCGGGCATAGCGTTCAAGGGCATCAGGGTTGTTCTTCAGCTCCTCTATGGCCAGGCTGTCGCGGTAGATCTCATCCCTGTAAAAGTCGCGCTCATGCTGAAGCTCTTTCATCTGACGGCGCATACGCCACTGATTTATGAAGTTGTGCGTGTCGAAAAACACCAGCCACACCAACACCAGGAGGAAGGCTAAAAAGTAACGGTTCCGTAATATGGAAGGAATCCTGTGTCGCATCGGGTGCCCTTTTTGCAAAGATATAAATAATCGTTCAGAGATGTGATGGCGAATTATGAAAGCATGCCGGTATTTACCGCTCTTTATCCATCACTTCAATCCCTTGACCCGTGGTGTTCCTGCTACAAAATCCTTCAGGTAAAAGGGTTCGTAATAGGCCAGATCGGCAAAGTCGCCGCGCCGGTACTTTTGTTCCGCCTCTGCCACCATGCCTTTAGCAGACGGCCATATGTCCGGCAGAAAATGCGCCCGCGGGCTCCTGATAACGGCCTTGCATTTTTCTGCACCATCGCCAAAGAACAACAGGTCGTGTTCCCGCAACAGCGCCTCAAAGGATGCATGCTCAATGATTGCCGCTTCCGTATCGCGCAGCAGCGACATATCCTCGCGAAAGAGGGCGTAATACACTTCCATCCTGCGGGCATCAATCATAGGACAATACAGTATGTTCCTGCTTCTTGAGAGGACTTCGGGTTTTTCTGCTGAAAGGTGTTCGTTTGCCACGCGTGTCATGGCCAGCATGGTATGTACCGGAATGAGCGGTATGTCAAGCGCATAGCAAAAGCCTTTGGCCGCAGACACCCCGATCCGCAATCCGGTGTAGGATCCCGGGCCGCTGCTGATGGCCACTGCACTGACATCACCGGGAGCATGACCGGTTTGCTCCAGCACTTCCTGCATAAAAACGGTGAGTGTCGATGAATGCGAATAGCCGCTGTCGAGGCTTTCACGGAGCGCCAGCAGCCGGCCGTCATGCGAAAGACCCACGGAGCACGCCCTGGTGGAGGTTTCTATGTGAAGGATAAGCGGCATTTACCTGAAAAGATCTTGCCGGGCGACTTTAATCACCACATCGCCATCTTTGAGTTCCCTGGATACCAGCCTGAAAGGACCGGTGATAACTTCCTGCCCTTCTTCAAGCCCTTCGAGGATCTGGATGTACTGGTTGTCCTGAATGCCTGACTTGACCTTGGTCTGCACCGCTTTGCCGTCTTTGAACAGGAACACATATTCGCCGGGGCGCGATGATGCCGCTGGTGTAGCGGCCTCTTTTTCTGACTTTTCATCATTCTGGTCTGTTTTGCGTGCCGTTCCCTCACGGGTGGTCACGGCCTGAATAGGCACCGAAAGGGTATTCCAGGCTTTTTGCGTCTGAATGTCAACCGTGGCCGACATTCCGGGCCTGAAAGGCGAGAGGTGCGGCCGGTCCTCCCGCAGCAGGTGTTCGTATGATTCGGGAAGCATCCTTATGCGTACTTCAAAATTGATGACCTGGTCGGTACCAAGTCCCTGGCCGCTGGCTGAATTGGCAATGGAAGTTACCTTTCCGAGAAACTGCTCGCCGAGGAAGGCATCGATCTGAATCACGGCGGTGTCGCCTTCGTTAACGCGAACAATGTCGTTTTCATTGACGTCAACCTTTACCTCCATTTCGTTCAGGTTGGCGATGCGGAGGATTTCGGTACCTGCGAATTGCGAAGTGCCAACCACCCTCTCCCCTGTTTCGGCATCCAGGCGTGAGATGGTTCCGTTCATCGGAGCGAAAAGGTTTGTTTTGGTCAGGTTGTCGCGGGCCTCGGTAACGCCGGCCTCGGCACTCTTAACCTGGAACTCGCTGGCCACTACACCTTGCCTGGCACCTTCAACATCAGCCTCAGCCACCAGATACTGAGCCCGCGCCGTATCGTATTCAGACTCCGAGATGGCATTTTGTTCAAACAGCCTTTTGTGACGGTTATAGCTGGCTTGTGCGTTGATAAATTGTGCCTCGGCCTGAAGCAGACGTGCGCGGCTGTTCGCCAGGTTGGCACGGGAAGTGTTCAGCGCCGCCTCCATCCTGTCGAGAGCCGACTCATAAATGTCGGGGTTGATGCGTGCCAGCAACTGACCACGCTCTACATAGTCTCCTTCGACAATCAGGAGTTCAATGATCTCACCTGACACATCAGGACTCATTTTGACCTCTGTAACCGGCCTGACCCTTCCGCTGGCCGTCACGATCTCAACAATGTCCCTCAGCTCAGCCTCTTCCACGGTCACCCTTAATCCTTCGTGCCCGCCAATCCAGCCGGCACGGCGACCGATGATGATAAAAAGAAACAGCACGCCAAGCAGGATCAATGCTATTTTCAGTAATTTATTACGTTTCATCTGTTTTTGTTTATTCGGTTGGTTGTTGTTTTCTATGAATTGCAGATCATTTTTTTGCTAATTCCTGTGCTATGAACAGCCGGCTTAAGGCTTAGTTCAGACTGAGCGGAAGTCCCAGGTAAAAATCCAGCACCTTAACCCGGAACACATATTCATATTTTGACTGCAGCAGCTCCGACTCGGCTGTGGTGAGCCTGTTTTTGGCATCATTATATTCCAGCGTGTTCACCATTCCCACGTTAAAGCGTTGTTCAGTATACCGGAAAGCTTCTTCGAGGGCAGTAACGTTTTTTTCTGTGGCCAGGTAGCGTTTAAGCGCTGCGTGGGCGTCCTGATGGGCCTGTTCAATGATTTTATAGAGCTGGTCGCGAACAAGCTGCCGCTGCAGCCTCGAATTCTCCAAAGCGATCCGTGAACGGCCAATGTTTGCTCTCACCTGGTAATTATTGAAAACCGGGATACGCAGAAAAAGGCCGATGCTGCGGTTGAAGTTATCTTCCAGCTGCTCCCGGAACGGAATCACCTCTGTTGTAAAATTCATAGGTGAGTCAAACACGTCGTAAGCAGAAGCCATCTTGCCCTGCAAGGCCTTGTCCGTATTTTCCACGAGCCGCAGGCGTGCTTCCGAGTAGCCGGTGCCCATGCTACCGCTAAGAGCAAGAGAGGGACTGCGACCGGCACGGGCGATCTCATGGCTTTTGGCAGCGCTGGCCACCCTAATATCTGCCGACAGCACATCGGGCTGTATGCCAACGGCGGCATCATAGATCTGCATGGGAGAATAGCCGAGGGTCTCGCTTTCAAAAATCTCAATGAAGGGAACTTCTATGGCAAAGCCAACGTCAAGGGGCAGATCCAGAAGTTGCATAAGGTCAAGATAGGCAATGTTAAGCTGGTTTTCTGCATTAATAAGCTGCAGCTCCTCCGAGGCCTCCTGGGCCTGAATGGTCAGCAGGCTGCCGCGTGCCAGTGTGCCCGCATCCACCAGTTTGGAAGTGCGTTCAACCTGCTGCCTGGTGATCTCAAGCTGCCTCGCCGATACCTCAACCAGCTCCTTCGCAAAAAGAATCTGCAGATACATGGACGCTACCGAAAGGGCAATGTCATTCTCCATGCTTTCTACATCAAACCGGCTGGCATCAAGCTCATAGCGTTCGCGTTCGATGCTTTTGCGGATTTGAAAGCCGCTGAACAGCGTCACACCGCTGCTGACACTGAAATTGTTCGACTGTATCCGCTCCGTGGCAAATTCGTTGGTGAGCGGGTCAAGAGTGCGGCCGTAATTGTAATTGTGAGATGCGTTCGCATTAAGGCTGGGAAATCGTGTGGCCTGCGCCTGGCTCAGGTTTTCACGGGCCAGGTCCACACCCAGGCGCTGCTGCTTAATCCGGAGGTTGTTTTCGATGGCATGATGGATGCAGTCTTCCAGCGACCAAATACGCACCTCCTGTGCCTGCACCTTCCCGGAAAAATAAAGCAGCAATAAAAACAGAAAAATAAGAGAATTCGTTTTCATGATTGTTGTTATGGAATGTGTGTTCTGAATTGATCACACAAAAGTATAAAACTATGACGGATAATTGTTCAAACACGCCGAATTTTGAGTATTTTTATGATGCGTGAACGGCTGGCTGACAACAGAAACCGGAATGACAGGATACGTTACACGTTGAATTCGGGAAACAAGTTAACTTTGATTCATGAAAAAAAAGCAGGTAAAGATTTCGGTCAGCGGCAGCAGTGGTTTTCTTGGAAGAGCGCTTGTCGCATCCTTCCGGGAACACGGATATTATGTACAGGCCCTTACCCGCAGGGACTTTTCAGGGGATGCGGCTGAGCTTGGGGCGTTGCTGGATGGGTCGGATGTGGTGATCCATCTGGCGGGTGCACCCGTGGCCAAAAGGTGGACCAAAGCATACCGGCAGGAGTTATATAACAGTCGCATCCTCACCACCAGGAAACTTCTTGAAGCCATGAAGGGGCTTAAAACACCTCCTTCAGCTTTTATCTGTGCCTCTGCTGTGGGCATTTACCCGGATGAAGGAGCGCACGATGAGAAGAGCACCCTTTATTCAGACAGCTTTTTGGGGAGGTTATGCCGTGACTGGGAGGCGGAAGCTCTTCAGGCACAGGCTTTATGCCGCACGTTGTGCTTCCGGTTCGGCGTTGTTCTCGGGAAGGAAGGCGGTGCGCTGCAAAAAATGGCCATGCCGTTTCGCTTTGGCCTGGGTGGCCGTATCGCATCTGGCAGGCAAATGATGTCTTGGGTGCATGTGGACGATGTCATCCGGGCTTTTCACTTCGCCATCAGCAGGCACGAACTGCAGGGACCTGTCAACATCACCGCACCGGCTCCTGTCAGCAACAGGGAATTCACCAGGGTCCTGGCCAGGACCTTAAAACGACCTGCTGTTTTCCCGGTTCCCGGGTTTGCGTTGCGGTTGATTTTCGGAGAGGGTGCGGTGGTGCTTACCGGCGGACAACATGTGCTGCCCGGAACGTTGCTGGAGCACGGGTTTTCCTTTGATTTTCCGGACGCAGGAGATGCGTTGAAAGATCTCTTAAGGGGTTGAGCAGGCGCAGGACTTAAGCGCCGGTTGGAGGGGTTATGTTTCGAAAACCGAACCAACTTATTTCGAAATAACTTTTGTGTTAATTATTTTTTGTATCTTTATACCCTTGTTTTCATGGTTGCAGAGGGAAAACCGTCATACAGTTTTTGTTGTGGTTTTCCCTTTCTTTATTTACAGGAAGTATGAGGCACTGGTACGGTCTTCCGGGCTGAAAAGCCTGATGAGAAGACCTGCCGGCATGAGGTTTATGTGTGAATTTAAAGACCCGGGCTATGGGAAAGTCTAAGTCGGTTTTTTTCTGCAGCAGTTGCGGTGCCAGTTCACCCAAGTGGATGGGGCGTTGCAATGCCTGCGGCGAATGGAACACTTATGTTGAGGAGGTTGTCAGAAAGGAGGCCTTATCCGGGAGGCGGCAGGGTGCTGAGGCGGGAATGGCGGCGGCCAGGCCCCGGTTGATCAACGAGATTGACGGCAGCAACCAGCGTCGTATTTCCACACAGAATATGGAGCTCGACCGGGTACTGGGTGGCGGCCTGGTGCCGGGAGCCCTGATGCTTGTGGGTGGTGAGCCCGGCATTGGCAAGTCAACCCTGATGCTGCAAGTGGCCATGCAAATGAAGGATTTCAGGGTTTTGTACATTTCCGGCGAAGAAAGCGAACTGCAGCTCGGCATGCGGGCCCGGAGGCTGGGGTTTGAACATCCCGGCTGCTATATCCTTACCGAAACCGACACCGAACGTATCTTAAACCATGTTGACATTCTGAAACCAGGGCTGATCGTGGTTGATTCCATACAGACGCTCAGCACCCCGCATATCGATTCGTCTGCAGGCAGTATTAGCCAGATCCGCGAATGTGCTGCAGAATTTCAGCGCTACGCGCGCCAAAGCAGCACGCCCGTGTTTCTTATTGGCCACATCACGAGGGATGGTTCCCTGGCCGGGCCAAAGCTTCTGGAACATATGGTAGATACGGTACTGCATTTCGAGGGTGACCGCAACCACATGTACCGCATACTGCGTTCGGCAAAAAACCGTTTTGGCAGCACCAGTGAGCTGGGCATTTACGAGATGCGCGACAACGGGCTGCGGGAAGTGGCCAACCCTTCTGAACTGCTGCTGTCGCAACACGACGAGCCGGTCAGCGGCGTCACGGTGTCGGCGGCCATCGAAGGCATGCGCCCGCTGCTCATAGAAACACAGGCGCTGGTAAGCTCGGCAGCCTACGGCACACCACAACGCTCAGCCACCGGCTTCGACCTGCGACGCCTGAACATGCTGCTGGCCGTCCTGGAAAAAAGGTGCGGCTTCCGCATTGCCGCCAAAGACGTTTTTCTTAACGTCACCGGGGGCATCAAAGTGAACGACCCTGCCATAGACCTCGGCGTAATCTGTGCCGTGCTCTCCTCCGGAGAAGATATTGCCGTAAGCGAAAAAACGTGCTTCGCAGCAGAAGTGGGACTGACCGGCGAAATCAGACCGGTGATGCGCATAGAAGACAGAATAGCGGAAGCAGCCAAACTGGGCTTTAGCGAAGTGTTCGTTTCCAAATACAACATGAAAGGCATCGA
Organism: Bacteroidales bacterium; assembly: GCA_031323845.1. Taxonomy (GTDB): domain Bacteria; phylum Bacteroidota; class Bacteroidia; order Bacteroidales; family UBA7960; genus PUPG01. Next base: position 41,919 of record JAVIYP010000019.1, read on the forward strand.
AAAAAAAGCATTCAAGATCAAGATCGTCCCCGTGACCCGCATCGACCAGGTGTTCCAAATGCTTTTCGGCTGAAAGAAGAAAACAGACCAGGCGGCTTCCGTCTTGCACTACAATCCTCCGCTCAGGGATTTATGTTATCTTTGCAACACTTATTCAATCTTTATTTAACTGGTTTTTATTTAATATCATGCGTACTGCTGTTGTTACTTGGTTCTTTTTGTTGTTATTTGTTTTGATGAACATTCCCGCTTATGGTCAGCACCCTGAGTGGATGGAGCGCGACGGGTTACCCAAAGGAATGACGCCCGAGGAGGAGTTGCGGAGGCACGAGATCGGCCTCCAGTTCGTACCTACTGCACCGCCGGAAGGCCCGGTGAAAGGGTTTGCCGAGTTCAACAGGCTGCAGGGGGTGCTGATACGCTATCCCCTGGGTATTCCGCTGAGCCTGGTAGCAGCCATGTCGGAACACGCCACCGTGTACACCGTAGTAGGCAGCAGCTGGCAGCAGAATCAGGCAGTAAGTGCATACAGCGGTGCAGGCGTTAACCTCGACAACTGCGAATTTATCATTGCCCCTACCAACAGTGTATGGACGCGCGACTATGGCCCATGGTTCATTGCCGACGGAAACGGCGAAGTGGCTATTCTGGACTTCCCCTACAACAGGCCCAGGCCCAGCGACGATGCCATCCCACAGGTAATGGCTGACTATTTCGGTGTTGAACGTTATGGAATGAGCGTGGTGCATACCGGCGGCAACTATATGAGCGACGGCATGGGTGTCGGAGCTTCTACCGACCTGGTGTGGGAAGAAAACAGCAATAACCAGAACTTTGTCCTGGGACAAATGTCGGATTTTGCAGGCATTGACACCTACCATGTGACTATAGACGCCCAGGGCGATTACATCAAGCATATTGATACGTGGGCAAAGTTTCTGGATGTGGACAAGATCATGATTGCCGAAGTGCCGTCAACGCACCCCAGGTATTGGGCCTACGAACAGGTTGCCAATTATTTTGCTTCACAGATCAGCTCTTATGGTACGCCATACCAGGTGTTCCGCGTGTATGCTCCCAACGGGCAGCCCTATACGAACGCCCTGATCCTGAACGAAAGGGTTTATATGCCCATTACCGGGTCATCGTGGGATGCGGCCGCTATACAGGCTTATGAAGAAGCCATGCCGGGGTATGAGGTGCTGGGCTTTACCGGCAGCTGGCAGTCGACAGATGCCCTGCATTGCCGGGTAAAAGACATCTCCGATCTGGGGATGCTGCACATTGAGCATGTGCCCCTGCACGGACATCATGAATACCAGTCGGTTTTTGAAGTAGAGGCCGGCATTACGGCATACAGCGGGGCGGCCCTTTACACGGATTCCCTTTTTGTGATCTATAAGAGCAACGAAAACGCCTTCGACACCATTCCGATGGTGCATGCATCAGGAAACACCTATACCGGGCAAATCCCTGTAGCTCCCGGCGACACCCTGATCACCTATTACCTTTCAGCATCCGATGCTTCCGGCCGCAGGGAAACATGGCCGCTGATCGGAGCCCCGGGTGCACGTTCGTTCACCATTGATGATGCTCCGGAAATGTATACCGTTACTTTTATTGTTGAAGATGAAGACGGTGCCGAGATCAACGACGCCGTAATTACCCTGGATAACGTTACCAATCCGCCGGGCGATTATGTCTTTGTCGTCAGCGAAAGCGGCACCAGGACGTTCACCATTGTGCGCTCCTGCTTTGCAACCATCCAGGATCAGCTGCCGGTCAGCAGCGACACACAGGTGGAGCAAGTCATGTACCACATCCCCGGAGATGCCAATGGCGACGGTGTTGTGAATATCCTCGACGTGGTTTCCATCGTCAATTATTTTACCGGCGTAGCTCCCGATAACTTCTGCTTTGAGAATGCAGACCAAAATGAAGACGGCGTAATTGATGTTATCGACCTGATCAACACGGTGAATATTTTTGTCAACGACCAGTGAAGCTTTTTACCGGCCGTCGGAGGTACACTCCGGCGGTTTTTTATTGCCCGCCTCCTATCACCTCATATTCCAGAGGATCTTCTTCTTCGGGAGGTGCTGATCTTTCGGCAATTTCACGGTAAAAGATGATACTCTGGAGGTCGTTGATCAGCCGGGTCAGGTCGCGGCTGGTATTTCCAAGCAGTATGAGTGTGGCGTCGTCGTCTACGAAACGCTTGAAGGCGGTGCGGAAGCCGTTCCATCGTCCGGGGTGGTGTACCACATGGTTGTCGAGATAGCTTTGCAGGCGCCAGCCCATGCCATAACGCACCGGCCGTCCATTGGCCAGGAGCGTGTATTCAAATGCTTGCTGCCATAGAGAGTCGGGCAACAGCCTGTTGTTGCTGATGGCCCTGTCCCACTTATACAGGTCAAGGGTGTTCGAATAGATGCCTTTATCGCCCATTACACCATCGTGGTGGACATCAGGGATCACGATATAGCGGTTGCGCCATAGTCTGAACCCGTATGCCCTGTCGGAAGTCATTGGTGCTTCGCTATGGGGGTTATACACGAAGCTGTGGTGCATTTCGAGGGGCTCAAAGATGTGCTGATGGATGAAATCGGCATAGCTTTGTCCTGAGACTCTTTCTATGAGGAGCCCGAGAAAAGCATATCCGGTATTTGAATAGGCGAAGCGTGATCCTGCCCTAAAGTCGACAGGCCGTGGGTACTTCAGGAAGAGTTGCAGCATATCTTCGTTGTTTGGGCGGTGGCGGTGCTGCCAGTACCTTTCGACCATCCACATATAATTTTGCAGGCCACTGGTGTGTGTGAGCAGGTGGCGGACGGTGATGTTTGGCCAGGGAAATTCGGGAATGTGTTTGGTCAGGGTGTCGTCGATCGAAAGCAATCCCTCATGGTGCAGCATGAGAACGGCGGTGGCGGTAAATGTTTTAGTGATGCTTGCCAGCTGAAATGGTGTTTCCTGTCGCAGGGGGGTATGGTTCCTGAAGTCGCTGAAGCCGAAGCTTCGGTTAACAAGCACCGTGCCATGCCGGGCGACCAGCACACTGCCGTTAAAGCGCTGAGCCAGCAGGTAGCGAGTGATGCTGTCTTCAAAAAAGAAGAGTTCATCATCGGTAAAGGTTGTCAAGAGCGTTTCTTTTACTATTTCAGGAGCAGGGGTGTCGGAGATGTCCTCGCGTGCTGCCAGGCCGGCAAGCAAGAGCAGGGCAAAGGCAAGCATCATAAAGAGCACATTGCCCTTATGCGCTGCAATACGGTAAATGAGGTTTGTTCCCGGCTCAGTATGTTTTTTTGTATTGACGGCCCTCATGACATCTTTTCAAAATCAAAGATGCAAAAATACAAAAAGAAAACATCACACGCATCATGCATTCAAGACCCGGGATATCCTGCCGGCACATCCGGTTTTCGGGCTGCAGCGCTGTTATGCGGAGGCTTTCCTGGTTCTCTTAAGGCTGTACTTACCGGCAGGGCACTACCGCACATGGCGATGCAAATTTTAAAAAAATTCTTTTGGGGATAAAAAAAATGCTTACTTTTGCATTTCCAAACCGAGAGGGTATTAGAGTTACAGACCACTCCCTGGCTCAGTCGGTTAGAGTCCCGCAACTGCGGGATTAATCAGAGGGCCGGGAGACAAAATGAAAAAATATTCCTCCTTAGCTCAGTCGGTTAGAGTCCCGTACCTACGGGATTAATCAGAGGGCCGGGA